>PBGL02000012.1 GCA_002718995.2 Methanobacteriota archaeon | reverse complement strand
TTGCTTGATGGAAGGGGTCCTTCAGTACGAGAGGAACGAGGGCTCGGGGCCACTAGTTTACCAGTTGTCTGATAAGGCAATGCTGGGCAGCCACGCCCTAGCGGATAAGAGCTGAAAGCATCTAAGCTCGAAGTCGCCCGAAAGACGAGGCACCTCAGGGGACTCGTAAAAGACGAGATTGATAGACAGCGGGTGTAAGCACCGAGGTTTCGACCGAGGTGTTCAGCCCAGCTGCACTAATCCCCCGAGCATCAAGAATTCACATACTAAGCCCTGTATGGGCCTCTGTTCAATCAAGCATATCAATTCACATTCGAAAGAAAGTTGTGCACGGCCATAGCGATGGGGAAATACCCGGTCCCATTTCGAACCCGGAAGTCAAGCCCATCTGCGTCGATTCCTGTACTGTGGTGCGAGAGCCCACGGGAACGTTCGTCGCTGTGCCTTCTTCTTTCACCCCAGGGCGTCTCGCCCAGCGAGGCGCCCTGGGCCCCGCAAAACATCAGTAACAATCACAAGTCCTAGAGTGGTCAGGAATTTGAGGGATCATTATGGGAATCTCTACAGGAGACATTCTGGGCCACAGTCAAGTGGGCGTTTACCTCTCGGTAGTTGGTGACATTTTGTTTCATCCCCATTCTCTCAGTAACGAAGCTATTCATGAGCTAGAATCCACATTTGAATTGGAAATGCACCCATTCATGGTAGGGGGGTCCTCATTGATAGGAAGCTTGCTGAAGGGGAATAGAAAGGGAATCGCTGTTGCTGATATAGCTACAGAGGATGAACTAGATGAACTAACCAGCTTCGGAGACGTAGTCGTCATGCAGAGTGGAGTCAATGCCGCAGGAAATTTAGTTGAATGCAACGATGTTGGTGCAGTGGTCAGCCCTGTTATCCCTCCCGGGCCTAATGGTTTGGAGATGATAGGAGAGGTGTTGGGTGTCAATGCGGTCAGGAGTAAGGTGGCAGGCCATGACACGGTTGGTAGCATGTTAGTTGCAAATTCAAAGGGTGTTCTGGCACATCCTGATATTTCCTCTGATGAGGCCAGCGTAATTCAGGATGCTTTAGGCGTTCCACTGATGGTAGGTACCGTAAGCTTTGGCTCTCCATTTGTAGGTGCTGGATGTACAGCTAGTGATAATCATGCCATGGTGGGAGAAGGATCAACCGGGCCGGAATTGAACAGGATTGAAGACGCTCTAGGACTAATCTAGTCATATTGCAGTTGGGGCGACGTGATCATCGTCTTTACCATCTGTCGATCTAACTCTATTCCAAACCGACTTCATCAATTCATCATGACACCCCGCACAATAGTGAAACCTCTTGTAAGCCTCCCTGAAAGAATATGCTTTGTTACCCGTGGCGACAAGGAAACCTTCGGGCGACAACCTACTGATTGTCTCTCCCTCTTCCTTACAACCAGGATAGTCACAGTTCGGCACGATACTCCCTCCCCCCTCTCATTATTGAAACTCTCTGCTAACTGCCCTCGGCCACAGGATCTATCACAATCAGGGGTGCATTGGCCTCTATCGTCTCTCCCGGAGAGCAATTCAATTCAACTATCCTGCCACTTATGGGGGCTTGAATCTCATTTTGCATTTTCATTGCTTCTAGTACCATCAGTACATCCCCCTCGTCTACAACCTCTCCGACAGCTTGGCTGATCGAAACGATTTTTCCAGGTATGGGCGAAGAAACAACTCCCGAGACAACCCCCTTCCTACTCCCTCGGGGTTTCCTTGGAGTCGTGCCCTGACCCGAATCCCCCTCTAAAGTAATTGAGAACTCCTTGCCTCCGACTTCGACCTTCCAGAGGTCCCCCTCCCTCTCTATCTTGACTTCGTAATCATCCCCGTCCACAGTGACTTTCCTCTTCTCAGACATCATGTTCACCTCGTAGTGCTTCTCCTACTTTTGGCCCGGAAGAGATTCCTCCTGCCGATCAGAACTCTGCGGTGATCCATCGACCAAGAATCGCCCCTATCTCTTGACGAAGATGAGGCGATAATTTCCCCCTCACTTATTGTCGATAAAACCGCTACTATTGCGATAGCGAGAAGCTTCTCATCCTCCTTTTTCATTGTTCGACCTCAAAGTGGTATATTTCCGTGCTTACGAGCGGGACGAATCTCTTCCTTCTCTAGTAGTGCCCCAAGTGCCTTTGCCATTACTGTCCTAGTCTCTTTCGGTTGAATAACGTCATCAAGATATCCCAGAGCTGCTGCCCTGTAGGGATTGGCAAAAGTGTCTGTGTAGTCATCAACTAACCTCTCCCTCTCCTGCTCGGGATTTCCAGAGGATGCTATCCTCCTTCGGTGAATTATCTGAACTGCTCCATCGGCCCCCATTACCGCCAATTGGGCAGTTGGCCAGCCAACGTTGTAATCTCCGCGTATGTGCTTTGATGACATCACGTCATACGCCCCACCATACGCTTTTCGCGTTATCACAGTCAATTTGGGAACCGTGGCTTCTGCATACGCGTATAGTAACTTAGCTCCATGCCTGATTATTCCGCCCCACTCCTGACTGGCCCCGGGAAGGAAACCAGGGACATCAACAAATGTCAGTAGCGGGATATTGAACGCATCGCAGAATCTTACGAATCGAGCAGCCTTAACCGAGGCATCGATATCCAAACAGCCAGCTAGGATTTCAGGCTGATTCGCTACGATTCCAATCGTATGGCCCCCTAGCCTCCCAAATCCAACCACGATATTTCTTGCAAAGTCCTGTTGGACCTCCAAGAAAGCACCATCATCCACAACCTCGGTGATTGCAGACATTATGTCATACGGCTTTTTGGGATCTTCGGGGACCAGAGACTGTAATACATCACTCTCCCTATCTATCGGATCAGAAGTGGGTGCAGGCACAGGTTTCTCCAGATTATTTGATGGAAGGAAGCCGACCAGTTCCCTGACCAAATCAATAGCCTCTTGATCATCCTCAGTGGTGAAGTGAGTCACTCCAGACCTACTTGCATGCGTGTTCGCACCTCCCAAATCCTCGAAACTAACTTCCTCATTGGTCACCGTTTTGATTACCTCTGGACCAGTGATGAACATGTGCGAAGTCTTGTCCACCATTACTACAAAGTCGGTTATTGCTGGAGAATATACTGCACCACCTGCACATGGGCCCATAATTACAGAAATTTGAGGAATAACACCACTGGCTCGAACATTTCTGAAGAAAATCTCCGCATACGAGCCAAGACTCGCAACGCCTTCCTGAATCCTAGCTCCTCCACTATCATTCAAGCCAATTATCGGAGAGCCGGTTTTGAGGGCCATATCGAGTATTTTACAAATCTTCAACCCATGCATTTCGCCAAGAGATCCACCATAAACAGTAAAATCCTGAGCAAAGCAGTAAACGGTCCTTCCATCTATGGTTCCATGCCCGCATACAACCCCGTCCCCCGGAATCACGTTTCTATCCATATCAAAGTCCCTGCACCTATGTTCTACCAATGGGTCGACTTCCATGAATGAACCTTCATCGAGTAGCTGAGTAATCCTCTCCCTAGCAGTCATCTTGCCTTTTGAGTGCTGAGCAGCGATTCTAGCCTGCCCACCGCCCGCTTCCGCCTGAGCTTTCCTCCGCCTGAGGTCTTCGATACGAGCTTCGTCGGATGACATTACAGAGTCACTACGGAGAAGGACGTCAATATGCCTTCCTGATTGAAGTAGGACGAAATATCGATACTGCGGTTGCTTGAAGACGTGTCACCAACTCGCATATGCGGAGATAGTATGCGAATAGTCGTCGCAAAACCAGGTCTCGATGGTCATGACAGAGGCGCGAAGGTGATTGCTCGAGCCCTGAGGGATGGGGGCCATGAAGTGGTCTACACGGGTCTTCGTAGGACTCCCTCTGAGATTATCAGAATCGTTACTGATGAGGATGCCACAGCTCTCGGCCTCTCCACCCTATCTGGCGCCCATGATGTCCTAATACCGAGGATTTGTGCCGGTCTTCGTGATGAGGGATTAGGAGATGTTGTGGTTTTCGCTGGAGGTATAATTCCGGATAGGGATAGAGAGTCCGTTTACGAACAGGGAGTAAGGGCAATTTTTGGGCCGGGAACTAGGACTGATGAGATACTAGAATTCCTTCAAGAATGCTCTGAAAGAATCGTCAATGAAGAAGCAGTGGGTGTCGGACAAGAATCAGGATGGCGTTGGGAGTGAAATCTTCCACCGAGCTTCTGGAATCCGCCAAATCTGGAGACCGTCGTTCGCTTGCAAGGCTACTAACACTGATCGAAGAAGGCGAAGATTTCGATCTTCCGAGCGTCAACCCCTGGACACTGGGGGTTACCGGCCCCCCTGGGGTTGGAAAGTCCACCCTAATTGGCCGCTTGGTGAGCCATTGGAAGGATAGTGGCGAGAAAGTTGCCGTTTTAGCCGTAGACCCATCGTCTCCTAGGAGCGGAGGGGCCCTCCTTGCTGACAGGATGAGGATGGAATCAACCGACTCAGGAGATTCCGTCTATTTCAGATCACTAGCAACCAGAGGCCATCCAGGGGGGGTCTCATACCTTCTCTCGCCAATGATAGATTTGTTATCATTATGCGGCTGGTCCAGAATAGTAATCGAGACCGTCGGCTCAGGCCAGGCAGAGACCAGGGTCATAGCCTTCGCTGATAGGGTCATGATGGTGGATGGGCCAGATAGGGGGGACATAATTCAGGCTGAAAAGGCCGGAATCATCGAGTTAGCTGATATAATCGCAATAAACAAGTCAGATAAGCCAGGTGCTTCGAGGGCGGCTGAATCTATCCGCGCATCTTTAGATCTGGTTAGCGGTGACAGCGTTCCAGAGGTCCACTTGGTCTCAGCACAGAATTCCATTGGAATCGAAGAACTCGTTTCTGCGATAGAGAAATGCTCTTCCCCCCCTTGGAGGAATAGACTCAGGATTACTGAGAGACTGATTTCCAAATGGGATTCAAGACTCATTCTATCAGAGGGCCTAGATGGGGCTCTGGACGAGTTAGAAACCGGAAGTATAACACTCGATGAGGCACTGGACAGATTGTAGATTCACAAGGGGCGATGTTTTGTCTGATTCCGAAGTTCCATTTGACATAGATCATGTCGGCCACTCGGTCGGGGGATTCGGCGGTCATGCTTTCAGGAGGTTCACTCACATTGCGATGTCGATAATTCCACTGGCCTATTACGCAAGGGGGCAGGAATTGGGCGAATATTTCTCAGCAACTCCCAGGGAACTCGTGAGTATGATCGTTATTTCGATACTAATAATTGAGTTCATAAGGCTCAGGTGGGGAATTGTCGTGATTGGTCAGAGAGAGTATGAGGCATCACAGATTTCCGCATTTGCATGGGGCGGGATCGCCGTCTCTCTCGCCCTCTTGATATCTCCCGAGGGGGATGGAAGCGGCCTTGAAAGAGGGCTTTACGGAATACCGCTAATCTTCGGTTTGACCTTCGTCGATCCAGTGATGGGTGAGGTCAAGCGAATCAAGAAGAATCTCAACTCCGCTATTGTGGCTGGCTCAGTAGTTTCTTTCTCCATTTGGGTAGGTTGCCACTTTTGGTTGGGAACCCCACTAGTTGCTGCTCTGGTTCTAGCACCTCTTACGGTTCTCGGTGAACTTCCTTCCCTGAAGTACATCGATGATAATGCAACCATGGTACTCATACCCTTGGCGGCACTGGTAATCATGTCCCCTTTCCTATGATCGCCCGGGTTATGTTTACATCAGGGGTCGTTTTGGGAATAACAATGGTTGATTTGACAGAACACGAAAGTAGGGTTTTTGATCTAATCAAACAAAATCCAGAAATCCTAGGATCGAAGCAAGCAAGAACAAAAATAGCCAGCGATATGGGCATGTCAGAAAAAACTCTTCGTAACAGAATTGGCGATCTTAGAAGATATGGGCTACTCGATGAAACCAGTAGAAAACAGGAAAGTACAACGCCCAGCATAACCCAATCAGGTAGTAATGAGCTCAATCAGTCTACATACGTGATGGCATGGGTCATCGCATCGGTTGCATCCCTTGCCATCTTCATTATCTACTTCTGATTCCTTCGCGAATCTAGATTTACGCCCTCTGACTCTAGTAATTTTATCTTACCAAAGACCCCTCCTGGGCCACTATATCCGCCTATCTTTCCATCAGAACGAATTACCCTATGACATGGTATTTCCGGCGCGTAAGGATTACTGGAACATGCGCTAGCAACAGCCCTTGAAGAGTTGGGCCTCCCTATCAACTCGGCTATTTCCTTGTATGACCTAGTCTCCCCGTAAGGGATTTCTATCAACTCTCTCCAGACCAATTTCTGGAATTCGGTACCAATCGAGAAACTATCGAATTTATTATTCGGCATCTTCCAGTTCCGCCCCATCACTCTGGCCCAAGGATTCTTCCATCCCGACAATTTCGTAGTTCGAAGGGAAAAGTGCGATTACAACACCAGCGATCATCGAACCAAGGCCAAGAAGGAATTGCCCGGTAATCATTAGTTCCAGTGCAATAGCACAAAGGATTAGGCCGCCAAGATTTGACACCCAGACCAGACTCTTGAATGTAGAGAGCGAAACCCCCTTCGTCCTGTCTGTCCTCTTGGGGCCGAATTCTGCACCGAATCTAATTGGATCATCTTTAGCCATATGTTCACCTATCTATCATCAATATCGCATCTGTGGGACAAGCTAGAACGCATAGTTGGCAGCCAGTACATTCGTCTCTGATAATTCTGGCCTTCCTGTTCACGTCTATTTCCATTATCGGACTAGCCAAAGGAGTATCATACAGCTCTATTGCATCATCGTCACAGACTATGGTGCATTGATCACAACCTATACACTGCTCTTCCTTGACCCATGCTACAGCTGTTTCTCCACCCTTGAGCTTAGCTTGGTCTTCAGCCCTCATGGCATCGAGCATTATTCGAATCCTTTTCTGCTGTGAAGCCCTTCTGGCCTCTAGGTCCGGAATGCCTGTCACGCCCCTCCCTGTAGGCCACTATTTCTCAATTCTGCGGTCAAGCACTCTGGAAATCTGAAACCTTTGTGACCTCTAATTGCTGTGTGGGATCTAATTGGCCTTGCCCGATTCAACCTGCCTTGCTAGGAAGCTCACAACATCAAGTATCTCGAAATCATGCCTAGGGTCCCCTTCGAATTTCAGGCATTCGAAGTGAGATACGCACTTGGGACAGGAAGTGAGCATTATGTCAGCTCCGACAGCGTTCACTTCGTCGAATCTCTGAACTCTAAGTGCACGACTGTTCTCGTTGCAACTCATCATACTAGAAACGCCGCAGCACAAGGCGTCCTCACCATGATGTTCCATCTCAACTAGGTCCACACCCTCCACACTCGAGATTAGATCCCTTGGTTGGTCATAGATATTCATCTGCCTGCCCAATCTGCAGGGGTCGTGGAAAGTCACTGTGACGTCATCCTCTGTCTTGAGATTCATATCGAACCCATTTTCAATCAGGAATTCAGTAGTGTGCATGACCTTCATTTCATCGAGTTCGTAGTCTAGGGCGAATGTCCTGAAACATTCTGCACAGGAGGTTACAAGCGTGTCCACGCCACTCTCTCCGAGCTTCTTCTGATTGTAGGCTTTGAGTTTCTCGAAGACTTCTGTCATGCCTTGCCACTTCTGGTCATGCCCGCAGCACTTCAGGAAGTCCCTGCCTAGGTATGTTACTTCCTCTCCCATTTCTTCGAATAGTGTGAAGGCCGAGGTTGTCGCATCCCCTAGGTTCATCGATCCTTCGTTAACATGGCTGAACACCATTTCCTGGTCAAGATAGTCAACACATCCAGGGTAATACCCGATATTGGAGTCTATTGGGTAGTCCTCGACGGACACAAAGTCCGCATCAGCATCCTCTTCTGCCTCTGCAGCAAGGACTGCTTGGAGTACGGTATGGGGTATCTCCGAAGCAGGAGGTCCCCCTACAATCATATTCCTCCTGATATCGACATAAGAGTCGTAGTCGACCAGCTGAGGGCAAGCATTTGTGCAAGCAGAACACGTTAGGCACGAATAGAGTGGAACACCGTCGTCCTCGTTATTCCATGTGTTGTAGATAATGTTCAATTTGTCTCCAGCATTGAATAGCCTAACTGGGCATGCATCGTCACAAAGGTCGCATCCGTAGCACTTATTCATCTCATATTCGTATCCTCTAGCCATGCTGCGCATAAGCATGAACACAATTGCACCAACTCCCAGGCACGGTATGAATAGGGAATAGATCAGCTTTGCATCCAGGCTCTTTGGGTTCTTGTGATAAGTTGGATTCTTTACTGACATATCCGAAAGCTGAGTCGAATCCAAGCTACTCTGGGATCGAACTAGGGCCGTCCCATCATCATCTAGAATAAGTGGTTGGAAAGCAACAGCAGAGAAGCTGGTGATAACATCAACACTTCCGTTCATACCCGTTGTCGTTGTGGCGAATGAGATCGTGTAAGTGGATCCAGAATCAACGTAAACCGTTGCAGACTCGCAAGAGCCACCGTCATTCTGCCAAACTACACTGCCACTCGAATCAGTGAGTACTAGGTCTTGTGAGTGTTCTCCAATGCCTCTCTCAGTGGTCCTGAACAGGCAACCTACGTCCAAAGGCACAGATGATACCCCTAGGTCTTCCACTTCGAAAGTCACCGAATCATCATAGCCAACTTCATCCATGGCAGAATTTCCCGTATATGTCGCCCCCCCTTCTCCTGAGTTCCTACCTGTCTCGGAATCAGCATGCCCATTCGCTCCTGAAAAATCAATCAAATACAGCTTCGTAGGCTGATAGAGTCCCCAATCCACCCAATTATCAGCTGGTATCACACACCAGTCGGCAGGGTCTTCGTCACTACTTAACCCGGACCATGCAGCCAGGTAGGAACTTTGTCCATACAGTAGGCATTCGTCCTCCCAAACCTCCCAGACGTTGCCTTGATCGATATGGACCAGGGTGTCGGACGGTTGACCCCTCATCTCGTCAAGATCCTCCACATCGTCCATTGCCCCTAGGCCACCATAGTCCCAGAAGCCACCCTCATAAATCGGCCAAGTTACAACAGAGATCAATACCGCTGCGATTAGGGACCCTATGGCGACCTGCCTCCCAATTTGAGGAGTGACTCTTGAGCCGACTGAGTTTAGGAGCGATCTCCTTAGTGGGAAGAAAATTATCGCGAATAAGAAAATTCCAGTAAGTATCCACGGTATCGCATTGAACACCTCTGCTGACCAGGGCGATTGCCTGCCGCAGAGGAATTCCCCATGGGTTCCAACGAAACACCAGTCGGAACGATCCTTCGCATAGAGGTCGAGGAAGATGTTGATGGAGAACACTGAGATGAACCAAACGTGAGCGAGGTAAACCGCTCCAGCAGTGGCGAACCAAGGATCCTCGACACCTCTCTTCTCCCTGCCTGGCAGGAATGGAGGGAGTGCTAGAATCCCAACGGGCAATCCAGTGATGGCTGCACCCCACCATGCTGAGTTCCAGTTGATTACGGGGGATCCGAAGAATTCACCAATCGGTCCGGCCGGGATAACGAACTGCGGAAGATATTCGCCCCACCTTAGGTACCCGTAGGAGAAGAGAACATACCAGTCCGGGAAAACGAACCCAGCTTGGGCGAACGGATCTGCCGCACTATGGAGTGGCGGGGGTATCAACCACGAGTAGAAAGCTATGACCATTACAATGGAAGCGAGGATTATCGTGTCCCTGAGGACCTCGGTCGGCCAGAACGGGTGCCCGATGAAAGTCCTCGTTCTTTCAGTCTCGGCCTCAAGTAGCTTATCACGTTCGCTGATGTACGTATCAGCAATCCTTCCAAACCTCTCTACAATTCCCATAGTTATACCTCAGTGCGGCTCAGCGATCCCCTGTGCCCAAACTATGAACAGATGAGCCAGAATGAGGGCAGTCACCACTACTGGCAAAATGAAGACGTGAAGGAAGTACATCCTGGTTACAGTCTGCCCTGAAAGTGATGTCCCAGCAAACATGGCGTTCGAAACCCACTCGCCGATAAGTGGAGTGCTCATAGCCATGTTAATTCCAATTGTAGCAGCTCCGAAGGCCAAACTGTCCCATGGCAAGAGGTATCCAGAGTAACCAAAGAATATGGTGAAGAACATCAGTGCCACTCCAATAAGCCAATTCAACTCTCTTGGGTTTCTGTATGCGCCAGTAAAGTAGACTCTACACATGTGGAGGAATACAGCTGCAACCATGAAATGCGTAGTCCAATGGTGAATGGAACGGATGATGTATCCAAACGGCAGCTGGGTCATTATGAATTCCATGCTGCTGTAAGCAGGGGTTGGATCCCCTTCTCCGCCGGGGACGTAATACAGCCCAAGCACAGTGCCTGTGATGACCAATATCACGAACGCTAGGAATGAAATTCCACCAAGGCAATACAATGGATACCAATACCAGATGATCCTGAGTTTGTATTTCTCAGCATGCGTCATGGGCATTTGCCTGTGCATCCCGTAATATGCGTCCCTGCTCATCCCCCAATAATCCTGAATCCTGAACCTGGTGTCTAGCCAAGAAAATGCCCACAGAAAAGTCTTCTCAGCAAGCCCCATGCTTCCCGCACTCGTCTCAACTGCCCTCAGTATATCCTTTCTTGGCATTTCTTCTCTTTCCTTCCTCAAGGTCAAGGCTACAATAACCACTACTATAGCAATGAATAGCCACAAGAACCAGAATTGAATCATTTTTTCACCTCAGTCACAATATGCATACCAGTCTTTGAAGTCAGGAAGGGCCTCGATCATATCCCCATTCAGCACGAATGGAACCAGTGGCATCCCAACAGGTGTCGGCCCACCGGCCCTTTTTATTCCGAAGTATTCGAATTGAGCACCATCCGAACGATTTGTGTTACGATTCTTCTCAATCACAGTCGGATCGAATCTAGATGAATGGCAGATGCAGAATAGCTTGTTACCGCCGGAGTCAGTCCCATTGGGGAACCACTGATCCGCTGTGAACTCATTCTGCACAAGTTGCCACCCGGGGATGCAGCAAAGATGCGGGCACCTCGAGAATACGATGATCAGATTGTCATGGATGCGGAGGGGCTCGAACTGGGGATCGTCATCCATCTCGTATCCCGATCCCACATATCCGCCGTCCACAGCGTAGCCATCAAGGAACTGGAATCGGGGCTTGTTTTCCACGAGGGGCGAGGTCTTGTTCTCTTCATGAGGGACATAGATGGCATTTATTGGTAGCCCCGACCACACCCCTTGTGCGGCTGCCATGCCAGTCGAAGAGCTCGCTGCAGCATCCACGAATGACTGGTAGGTCATCTGCTCCAGATGGCTATCCCCGTACCAGACAGTATCCTCCGCGCCAGTAGGTACCCAATATCTGACGGCTGAGTCGCCCCCCGATGATTCTGACTGCCCCATCAGTAGGGACGCGAATCCGACACTGCCCAGGCTAGCTACCGTGATCACCCCAGCTGCGGTGTTGAACGAATGCCTCATGAATTCCCTCCTATCGATGAAAGGCGCTTCATCAACAGACCCGGAGTCGCTATCTCCGACAGGTCTAAGCTTGAATTTTCGAGCCATGTTCACACCTTATACTCCTTCCAAGAATCAGGGTCTTTTGGAGTTATGTACTTCCCCCTACGATGCTTCACTATGAGTATGTCAGGCATGACGTACTTCATGTATACCATTCCCAATATGATTACAGTTAGGAGTAGCATCGCCAAGAAAAAGGACAATAGTTGCTGATCCCAATGGTTGTAGAGGCCATATGACAACGAACCCGCCCAGTATAGGGACCAGACAATTCCCCAAAGCCCAATCAGGATTACTAGCCATGAGTCGCCTGATGGTGAAACGCTAGCTCTGACAATCGAACCAGTCGACGCTTCGTTGAATACCCCGTGGTTTACAGCCGTGTCATAAGCCTCCTCACTAAGGCTCACCCCTTCGAGGGCATCCCGAGCATCTTCTACGCTTACCTCTCCGGAAGCAACCTGCCTTAGCATCTTCAGAACGACATCATCCTTCATTACTGGTCCCCCCTTCTCTGGTGCTTCAATCTCAGTCTGAGAAGATTGCTCCTGCCCTCATAATGTCTGGAGAATCCGTACCTCAGCATAAGTCCACAGAAGACAATCACAATCACGACAGCCGCGAATCCAAGAAGTCCCAGCCAGTGGGCCCTCAATCCTGCTCCCATGTGGTGTAGGTCGATACTTTCCTCAGCAGGGGCGGGTGGCTCAATGTCCCCATTCCCAGCGAACACAGTTCTTACCCCTCCGTCTTCGCCCTCGTCAATCATAGTGCTGAGTCTATTCCACCTGTCTAGTTCTGAAGGAACGCCGTCGCCATTGACTGAGTTGCCTGACAACCACAAGGAAACAACCCCGGTATCCGCGGAAGGGGCCGTCCATGAGATGTACCATGTTCTATCAGGGGTTTGGGATCCAGGGTCGGTATGGGTGAGTGACTGCAGGTCATCTTCCCAGTTCTGTACCAAGTTCTCAAATCCCTCGGAGCCGCTTAGGGATCCATCTGATACCCTCATCGCAAATCCACCAGTGCCCGAATCAGGGTCAATATCCGGGCCCCCGACTATCTGGATCTTCATGTCATATCTTTCCCCCGGCTCATACCTGTAAGGGACATCAGTAAGGATTAGCGTGACAGAGTTATCAGGTTCTGCAGCATGGCATGTGCAACCCGCTATCGCCACATCTCCGTCATTGTTTGCATCCCCTCCAACGCCTGTGTGGAAGGCCTGTACTCCACCTGCCAAGAGGAGACCGACGATGCCCATTACGAACAGCCTTCGGGAGCTTGTCAGAGCGGACCTCATGTTGAACCCCCAAAGGACGTGTTGTGCCACCTTAAACGAGGCTATTAAAGTTCCATACTGGAGACTTGCAAGTCACTGTCGAAACTCGTGTTTCATGACATCTCGGATACTCGCCAAACTAATACGCAAAGGTAGTACAGCAGGGCCATGGCGAACCCCAGTTGGCGTAACCTCTACCGACTCTCGGATGCCCAAATCTCAAATCTTGATTCGGCCGAGGATAAGATGGAGATGATGGATATCTCCGGTGCAGAAGAAATACTACTCAGCATGCTTGATGAGGATCCAAGGTGCGTACCCGTTCTCAATATTCTGGGGCACATGAATGGAAGGCACCTTTCCGACTTCGAGGCGGCTATTGGATACTATGACAAGGTACTAGAGATAGAGCCCGATAACGCCTGGGCTAGAGACGAGAGAAGAAGATATCAGAGATATTTGTCTTATGACTAGTACACACTAAACACTAGACATACATGGCATGACCATGGAAGAGGGCGCAATTCTGATCGTCGGTGTGGGCGGCGTTGGTTGCATTTGGGCCACACAGGCACACTCACGCTGTCAAGAACTATCAGAACTCCTCCTGATCGATGCAGACGAATCCTCATTCGAAGGAGCAAGTACCGCTAACTGTCTTTTTCTAGACGCAGGAGGGGAGGGCAAGGGTTCTGCTGCGCTCCCTATGATGGCAACGCATAGGCTCAGGGAAGGCCTCGATTCAGTCATGCCACTCATCGAGAAAGCAGAAATTATGTTGATACTAACTGGATTGGGCGGGGGAATGGGGTCTGGGGCTTCTTCTGAAATCGCATCTGTCGCAAAAAATAGGGGCTGTCTGGTTCTATCGATAGCAGGGTTGCCATTCGCCGAACAGCCACTAAGGTGCTCAATCGCCAACGAGGCAATATCCAGTTTGGACTCCAATTCCCATGTGTGCATTAGGGTGAGCATGGAAAGACTTGCTTGGCAGGCCAGGCAGCGCAAGACGGATTGGATCACGGGCTCGGGGTGGATCGAGGAACTGATAGAAGGGCTGGTCACTACAATCGCGGAAGTTGGTACGATAAATCTCGATTTGATGGATATGCGCTCTATAATCGAGAAGCCAGGAAATGCAACCCTAATAGTCGGCACAGGCACTACAGAAATCCCCGGATCAGTAGTCGAAATGGCACGTAACTCACCACTATCGGAGTTGGAAATACAAGGTGCCAAGGGCTGTCTCGTACAATTAGAAGGAGGTCCCGATATGACACTTTCACACCTGGATCAGATTACAGACGCATTCGTTTCCTCTATGGACCCAGACTGCCAAGTGATAATGGGGGCAAGAACTAGTGACGACATGGTCGGCAGACTAAGGCTAGTTGCCGTTGTTAGTGGACTAGGATGAACAGTAACACCCCATCAATCGTTAAGTGAATACCTCTTCCGGCAAACGTGAGTAAGCAAGGCAAGGCCTCCAGGGGCAAACATAGGTGGGTAGGTTTCCAAATCGAAACCCCTCATCCACAAAGGAAGTCGGTCGAGTCGCTTCTAGAGGACTTGCTTGGGAGGATGAGATGGAGGCTCTTCGACTCTGTAACTTCAGAAAAAATTACACTCTGCATACTGAGGGTAAGTTTGTCAGATTGCGATGAAGCCGTATCTATTCTGAATTCATCCAATCAAATCTCTACACTGACAAAGTCTGGGAAAATTCGTCTCGTCAGGAAAAGGCTAGAGATTGAAAAGCCCACTAGGAACCGTTAGGGAAGAACCACTCTACCGTATCCAAATCAGTAACGATTGACAAATCCCCCTCTCGTTCAAGAATTAATCCGCCACCTCTGTCCAGCCCCACGACTCGTGCCTCGTTCCCTGAGAAGGAGGGAAAGGCCCCTTCCGAAAGAGATAATGAAATCCCCCTCCAGGAGAGGTCAAGTAGGGCCTCTGAGCTGACGCTCGGCAGACCCGGAACTACTTCCAATATTCCCGAAATGGAAGAATCAACGCTACCGAATACAACATCCGCGGACACAGGCCCTAGAGTTTCTGACCATCCCGAAACCAGGTCTCCGGAAATAATCCGAGGGGACGAGTTAATCCCGACGCCTACTCGAATGCCCAACTCATTACTGGAAGACTCCACCATTATTCCTCCCAATTTCATTCCCTGCTTGTCAATGAGATCGTTCGGCCACTTCGTCCTGCAACCGATAATGTTTGCTACAGCGGCCCCCACAGATGTCTGGATTAGCCCGGGAAAAACACCCCCCTCGTCTTCAACCGCCACTCTCCAAGTTGCCGTAATGTCGCCATCTTGTGACTCCCACTTCGACTCACCCCTTCCTCGCCCAGAGTACTGCCTCCTCGATCTAATCCTCTGCCAACCGTCCTCCGGCAGCGACTGGGATTCCGTCATCGTAGAATTGCATTCATCAACAATAACAGGGGATAAGCCCAAACCTGGTTTCCAGAATGCAACAGCCTCAATTTTCTCATCACCCATCCTTAGGCTCTTGATCACCCTGGATGACCAACCTTCCCTCATCCAATCTTCCTTATTGCTGGGACTTTTCGGGTCGGACCTCATTAATAGTAAAACAATTAACCCATCTTCATCACAACTGCAAACATTACTCATAAGTTCGGCCGACCAACCGCCATTCGGTATATCAGTCATCGAGGCCTCTTCAATCGGCTCAAGCTGTAGGGCTTCGTCGTCAAGGGGATTCAGATAAGGAAGGTTCCAAACGATTAGCCCTGTCCCCTTGGGAATTTTCCAACCAGGCTCACCCACTCCTCCCTCGTTAACTGTAACTCTGTTCGAGTGTCCAGATTCTTCGACATTCGATCTCGAAGCCGCAACTGCGTATGGATTCACGTCAAAGGCGAATACGTCCCATCCGTTCTCAGCAAGAAGTATGGAGAGGGCACCCGATCCACATCCTACCTCAACTGCTGTAGAGGGCTCTAAATCTAGAGCCAAAATGGCATCTGCCAGTATTCTGGTATCCTCTCTGGGAGGATATACAGTCGCAGGAACGACCAGGCTCCAAGGGCCAAGCCCACAGACAGAAAAATCAAGAGTTCTGTGAGGAATTATAGAATCATCAAATGGGCCCGAATTTTCCACCTCTCTCACCTAATTTCCACAAACCTTTATGCCCGTAAGCCCGAACTAGCGTCTGCCTCCCAACCCCCCTAGGGTGGCTCAGCCGGTCACGGGCTAGCAGTGCCTTTGCCGGTAGGTTCAAAAATACCCCTACGGTCCGCCAATAGCCCAGCATCAGCCATGGGCCTGTAGCTTAGTCAGGTAGAGCACCGGGCTTTTAACCCGGTGGCCGGGGGTTCGAATCCCCCCGGGCCCTCTCCTGAACGTAGCACTGGCCCCCGATTTTGCTGGACAGGGGGAGACGCGCGTGGCAGTAAAAAGCTCAACAAAAAAGAGACTAATAGAATTGGGCGTCTCTGAAGAGCACGCTCACAAACTCGCTGATGATGCAAACATGGATGCCATCAAGAGGATGACAGTTGAAGAAGTCGCCAAGAAGACAGATTTGGAGACTGGCTCCCCCGAGATTGACAACATAATGGGCATTATCAGGGAGCAGGCTGCATCTAGGAGAAGGAGCAGGACCGGGAGGGTTACGATTTCCAGAAGCGCCCTTCTGGATGAGGACATCCCTTTGGGGGAAAACAGATTCAACGTACTAAATCACCACTTAGTCCCCCACCACCAACTAGTTCACGAAGAGGATGAGGAGAAGATACTTTCACCTTGGGGGATGCTAGAGAGTGATGGTCTCGGAAACACCCGTCTAGCCAAGGAACTACTTCCAAAGATACTCATCACGGATCCAGCCGTCCAGGCGATAAAGGAGATCGAGGAAGAAAAGAGGCGGAATGAGATCGAAGAGGGTACAAGGGAAGACGACTACCCTGCAGGTTGGCTCAGGAACAGGGTCGTGAAGGTAGTAAGATACAGCAGGTCGGCAGGCGCTAGTACTGCTTATCGACTAATCGTGGAGAGCAACTGAGGTGGAATGAATGAAGGAGATAGTAGAGAGTTATTTCGCGCATAGAAGCATGGTGAACCACCAATTGGCATCGTACAACGACTGTGTCCCTGGCGATGGCAGGACCAGTAGAATGGAGAAAATAGTCAGAGGGATAAGGATAGGTAGTGATGACCCTCTTGCGGAGGTCCCCGGGGGTGAAGAAGGGGGTGGAATGATCAAGCTCGACGTCCTCGACAAGGAAATTTACATCAGGATGAAGGGCATTAGGCTCGGAGCACCCACAGTCCGCGAGGCTAATGGTGCGGAGCATCCAGCTACCCCGCTAGAATGCAGACTCAGGAAGCTAACCTACTTCTCCCCCATATACATGGACTTCAAGATTTACAGGGATGACCTTCCAACGACTGACGGTGCTGACCTAGGATTCATCGAGGAGGAAGGCGTGCATATCGGAAACCTGCCAATCATGGTTCGATCCGCCAGATGCAATCTTCATCCCGATCACATTGCAGGTACTCAGGAGAAGTCCAGAAAACTGTCCCCGACAACAATACCCGAGGATGCCGATACTCTGAAGAAACTTCTGAGGAAGGCTGGCGAGGACCCCCTAGATCCAGGAGGCTACTTCATAATCAATGGTACTGAGAGAGTCCTAATTTCCATGGAGGATCTAGCACCGAACAGAGTCACCGTTGAGAAGAACAAGAAGTATGCTCATGAGACCGAAGTAGCAAAGATATTCTCGCAGAAGGACGGTGTAAGAAAGCCAATCAACGTCGAGAAGAGAAGAGATGGAATGCTGATGGTAAAAATTCCAAGCGCTGGTACGACCGCAATACCTGTGGTACTACTAATGAGAGCTCTGGGCATGGAGAATGACAGGGATATTTTCTCTGCAATAGCCGGGCCAGTAGAGGCGATGAAGTACACCGTCGCCAACTTGAATGACGTCAAGGACAATCCCGAATACGGCGTTGATAACACCGAGGAAGCAATGGCTTGGTTGGAGAAGAAATTCGCAGCAGGACAACAGAAGGAATACAGGGAGTCCCGTATCCAGAACCTCCTCGATAAGGAACTACTCCCTCACCTTGGTTCCGATGATGAAGTTAGGACCAAGAAGGCGATATTCCTTGGCAGAATAGTCCGTCAGGTTCTTGAGATGGCAATCACTAACAGGGACCCCAACGATAAGGATCACTACGCCAACAAGAGGGTCCGTCTAGCAGGAGACCTGATGGAAGACCTCTTCAGAGTGGGTGTCCAGGGTCTAGCGAGAGATCTCAAATATCAACTCGAAAGGCACCACAATAGGAAGAGAGAGCTCAAGATAAATTCCTGCCTAAGGCCCGACGTCCTGACTTCCAAGATCATGCACGCCCTTGCCACGGGTAACTGGGTCGGAGGAAGGTCCGGAGTCAGTCAGCTTCTAGACAGGACAACATATCTTGCATCTCTTTCCCACATGCGCAGAGTCACAAGCCCACTCGTCAGAAGCCAACCTCACTTCGAGGCAAGGGACCTCCACCCAACTCACTGGGGCAGACTCTGTCCCAACGAAACTCCAGAGGGGCAGAATTGCGGCCTCGTAAAGAATGCCGCCCAGATGATTGACGTATCAGAGGAGGTAGCCGAGGGGGATGTCAAGGAACTCTTGGTCGAGGCAGGCGTCGACCCTAGTCCAGAGGGCTGGGCAGACGGTTCTAGGATACACGTCAATGGAGATATCTTCGGACTCCACAAGAGGCCGAACAAGCTCGTCTCCCAGTTCAAGCGCCGACGTCGCTCCGGAAGGATAAGGCCCGAGGTCAGTATTAGGCACGATACAGAGAACAGGGATGTCTTCATCAACACAGACAGAGGGAGGATAATGCGCCCCCTTCTAGTTCTCGAGGACGGTACATTGACGCTTTCCAAGTTCCATCTAGAGGGACTCAGATCCGGTGAGATTAACTTCTCTGATCTAGTTTCTTCTGGTGTCATTGAGTGGGTAGACGCTGAAGAGGAGGAAGACCTCTTAGTGGCTCCAAGACCATTCGATCTCCCTGAAGTTTCCCCAAAGAACAAGCGCCCCATCGATCCTTCTATGGTAACTTGGCTAAACCTGGGGGACGAGGAGATTTCCAAGGCTAGGCTATCCGTCGACGTGAAAATGCCTGACGGCTCAACTGTAACTGAGAGGTTCTCGGTCCCGCTCAATTATCACCAAGAAGACACAGATGTCCTAAGGAAGAAAGAGAAGAAAGGCCACACGGTTTTGGTTTACACTCACGTGGAAATAGATCCGCAGCTAATCCTCGGAGTCTGCGCTGCGCTTGTACCTTATCCGGAGCACAACTCCACACCAAGAGTTACTGGAGGTACTGCGATGGTCAAACAAAGCCTCGGACTTCCCAGTGCAAACTACCGTCTAAGGCCCGACACAAGGGCGCACATCATGCATTACCCGCAGAAGTCTCTCGTCGGCACCCGAGCAATGGATACTACCAATTTCAACAGTAGGCCCGGGGGTCAGAATTTGGTTGTTGCAATAATGAGCCATCACGGATACAATATGCAGGACGCTGTGGTGATGAACAAGGCCTCCATTGAGAGAGCTTTGGGAAGATCCACATTCATCCGAACATACAATGCTGAGAATCGAAGATTCCCCGGAGGGCAGGAAGAAAGGATAGAAGTCCCTGGAACCGGCCTCGATGAGATCAAGGGCATGAAGTCCTTCGACAGTTACTCGCATCTAGAGAGAGACGGCCTCCCCGTACCGGAGGAGTACCTCACAAGTGGGGGCTCGGACTCTGCAGTACTAGTCGGCAAGACAAGCCCACCGAGATTCCTTGAGGAAGCTCATGGAGCATTCCTGCAAGCGCAGGAAAGGAGGGAGTCATCCATGATGGTTCGCCATGGCGAGCATGGATGGGTCGACAATGTCTTCGTCACCGAATCACTGGATTCGGGACGACTAGTAAGAATAACCCTGAGGACCAATAAGATACCCGAGCTTGGAGATAAATTCGCAAGCAGGCACGGGCAGAAGGGGATTATTGGTAGAATTGTCGAGGAAAACGATATGCCATTCACATCTGAAGGAATAGTTCCAGACTTAATCATAAATCCACATGCCATACCTTCTCGCATGACAGTTGCCCACGTTCTTGAGATGATTGGGGGCAAGGTCGGAGCAATGGAGGCAAGGAGGATAGACGGTACTGCATTCACCGGGGAGAAGGAGGAGTCACTGAGGTCAGGACTACTACGAAATGGCTTCAACCATACAGGCAGAGAGAAGATGATCAGCGGGGAGACAGGGGAAGAATACCCAGCAGAGGTTTTCGTAGGAGTCATCTACTATCAGAGACTCCACCACTTGGTCAGCAGCAAACTTCACGCAAGAAGCAGAGGCAGGGTTCAGATACTTACCAGGCAACCTACCGAGGGTAGGGCCAGGCAAGGCGGCCTAAGGTTCGGTGAAATGGAAAGAGATTGCCTTATCTCTCACGGAGCGTCAATGGTGATCAAGGACAGGCTCCTGGATGAATCGGACGGCTGGCCACTAATGGTGTGCAATACCCCTAGGTGTGGACACATCGCCTACTATGACTGGAAGAGGCGGACTACAGTCTGCCCTTCTTGCGGTGATCGAGCCGATGTACACTCCGTGCAGACTTCATATGCATTCAAACTACTTCTGGATGAAATGAAGAGCTTGGGAGTCGCCATGAGACTTGAACTGGAGGACCGAAGATGAGTGCTAGAAATGCAGCGAAGATCCCGAAGAGGATAGAGGCAATTAAGTTCACACTGATGGACCCGAATGAGATCAGAAAGATGTCCTCGGTAGAGGTCAAGACCGCTGATACATACAAAGACGATGGACACCCATACAAGCAGGGCCTAATGGACCCCAAGATGGGCGTGATTGATCCCGGCGTAAGGTGTGAGACCTGCGGCAACAAGCACGATGAGTGCCCTAGCCACTTCGGCCACATAGCACTGGAGTTGCCAGTAATGCATATCGGCTTCACCAATCTGATCAAGACATGCCTAAAGTCGACATGCAACACATGCAGCAAGATACTCCTCCATGACAAACCCGATACCCACCCAGTGGATCCAGAAAAGTCCGAGCAGGACTACTACGAGGAGAAGGTAAAGGACGTCATGATCAAGCACGGAGTCGGTTCATCCGAATTCAAGAACGTGATCAAGGACATAGAGAAGGAGTGCTCCAGTAAGAAGAGGACTATTTGCATGCACTGTGGGGCCGAGCAGGGCAAGATCATATTGGACAAGCCCTCGACCTTCAAGGAGAAGAAAGACAACAAGGGCGAGCACAAGCTCAATGCTCGTGACATCAGAGAGTGGCTCGAGAGAATTCCAGACGAGCACCTTATCTTCCTTGGGATGGACAAGGATGCAGCAAGGCCCGAGTGGACAATAATGAAAGTTCTACCAGTGCCGCCGATTACAGTCAGGCCTTCAATCACACTGGACAGTGGAGATAGATCGGAGGATGACCTGACACACAAGCTAGTCGATGTCCTCAGGATTAACCAGCGTCTCAGGGAAAATCGAGATGCGGGCGCACCTCAGTTGATAGTCGAGGACCTATGGGAACTCCTGCAGTATCACTGCACAACATATTTCGATAATCAGACGAGCGGAATTCCACCTGCCAGGCACCGTTCAGGAAGGCCTCTGAAGACTCTCGCACAGAGACTCAAGGGGAAGGAAGGCAGATTCAGAAGCAACCTCTCTGGAAAGAGGGTCAACTTCTGTGCCAGAACGGTAATCAGCCCGGACCCCAATCTCGGAATTAACGAGGTTGGTATCCCAACTCAAACTGCCAAGGAACTAACAGTCCCAATACGGGTTACCGGCAGGAACAGGGAGCAACTAAGGCAAATGATTCTACGAGGTCCCGATGTACACCCCGGTGTAAACTACATCATCAGGGGAGATAAGTTCAGAGTCAGGATAACTGACCGAACTAAATTCATATGGTCCGGTTTCAGGTGTCTGAATCCGGAGTGCCACTCGGGTAGCGAAGATGAGCCTTATACTGGTTACAGGCCTGACCTCAATGAAGTTCTACCTGCCCCTAACTTCTTGCCGGGCCTGGAGTTGATGAGGCAGATGAGAAGAAACTCGATAGGAGACCTTGAGGAGGAATGGGGAGTCGACCTCGAGACAACTCTCCGTAACCTCAGAGCCGAGGATGAAAGGGGTCTAACACTCCCTGATAACGATCCAAGGGCTGCAATTCATTACAGATGGAAGTGGGAAATGGAAAACCCAGGGGAATACTTGCCGGAACACCTAGAGTGCAAGTGCCCTCATTGTGGGAGTCCAGAAATCGAAGATGAATATGGCAATACCTACAGTACCGATGTCGAGGACAGACTGAGCACTCATGACCTGGATGGAAATCCCAGGCCTGGGGTAGTTGTAGAACGTCACTTGATCGACGGAGATGTGGCCCTGTTCAACAGGCAACCGTCTCTCCACCGCATGTCGATGATGGTTCATGAGGTCAGGGTAATGCCAGGCAAGACTTTCAGATTCAATCTAGCCGATTGCACGCCTTACAACGCGGACTTTGATGGCGACGAGATGAACCTTCACGTGATTCAGAGTGAGGAAGCTAGGGCCGAGGCTAAGATACTAATGCGCGTGCAAGAGCACATAATCACTCCAAGGTACGGTGGAAGCGTTATTGGAGGTATTCACGACCACATTTCAGGGGCATATCTCCTAACTCATGGAGACAGGGTGCTACCGAAGAATCTGGTAATGCAGGTTCTGGGCGATACTAACTGGGATGGAGAACTACCTCCCGAAGTTGAAGAAGATGGTGTAATTGGATATCGCGGCAGCGATGTGCTCAGCCTCATTGTTCCCGAAGGATTCAATTTGGATTACATAAGTAGAATCGGCGACAATGTGAAGGTGACCAAAGGCGACGTTTCAGGTACCATAGACAAGAGAGGAATCGGTGCCGAGGACGGCAGGCTACTGGACGCTGTAGTTCATACTCATGGTTCAGAGGCTGGTGCAGAGTTCTTGGATAGGATGACTAGGATGACTATCTCCATATGCACATCCATGGGGTTCACCACCGGTATAGACGATGAAGACCTACCTCCAGAGGCAAAGAAAGAGATCGCCAAGATCAACAAGAAGGGAAGCGATGCTGTCAACGAAGAATTAGCAAAGTTCGGAAAGGACGGCAGAAGATATGAGTCAAGACCTGGCAGGACTCCGATGGAGACCTTGGAGGAGAACATATTGATGATCCTAGACGAGGCCAAGACCGAATCAGGAAACATAGCTAAGGATTCTCTCGGATCGGATAACGCCGCTGTAATGATGGCAACATCGGGTGCTAGGGGTTCTATGGACAACCTCGCAATGATGGCCGGATCAATAGGTCAGCCCAAGGTAAGGGGTAAGAGACTAGAGCGCGGCTACCAGGATCGAGTTTTGGCACATTTCCCGCGTAACGAGAAGGGAGCCCAAGCTAAGGGATTCGTTGGCTCCTCATTCAAGAGGGGCTTAGAGCCCACAGAATTCTTCATGCTGTCCGTTTCAGGAAGGGAGTCGCTAGTCGATACCGCCGTCAGAACGGCAAAGTCCGGATACATGCAGAGAAGACTGATTAACGCAATGGACGATCTGAAGGTTGCAAACGACGGAATGGGATCAGTAAGAAATACGGCTGACAGAATCATACAGTTCGAATACGGAGAGGATGGCGTAGACCCAGCAAGAAGCCGTGGAGGCATGCCATTCGACGTTTCCAAGGTTCTAGACGATGCCCTAGGGGGTGAAAACTGATGGTCGTCAAGAGTGCAACAAAGAAGAAACTGATGGATCTTCAGATTGATGAAGAGTACGCTCACAAGCTTGCAGACGACAGAAAGTGGGATGACGTGAAGATTCTGACAGCAGGCCAGATTGCCCAGATTTGTGGCATCGACTCAGGTACTGCTCAGAGAATCCATGACCTCATGGCATCCTCTTCGAAATCTGCTAGAGCTGCTGCAGCATCCACCGAGAAGACGATGGTACGCAGAAAGTCAGCGGCTTCTCGCCGAAGGCGCAAGTCAATGATGCCACTTCAGACCTACGACTCCGAGGACAAGATGGATCAGGTCATGAGGGATGTTGACATTCATGATGAGATATATGTGCAACTCCAAACTGCATGCGAGAAGGACAACATCGTCCTCACGCCGAGGATGATCATGGATTTAACCGAGGGAATCAGGTCGCGCGGCAAATCAAAGATTACCCCTGCCAAGGCCAGAAAGGTCGTCCAATCGGCAAGTAACTCACTGCTTAGATCGAGTGCCGATCCCCATGAGGCAGTCGGAATAACAACAGCCCAGTCCATCGGAGAGCCAGGGACACAGATGACGATGAGGACCTTCCACTACGCAGGTGTGGCCACTGTCAACGTCACACAGGGTCTGCCAAGAATCATCGAGATCGTTGACGCCCGAAAAACTCCAAACACCCCTACGATGCGAATATTCCTTGAAGAATTCAATAGCAAGGGTAAGCCACTGAGGACCAATGAGAAGCTCGTCAGAGGTATTGCCGCAGGGCTGGAGGCCACTACTACAAGCGATATTGCGAACATAGACGTCGAGGTCGCCCAGCGATATCTGAGTCTCAAATTGAACAACTCAAATATGAGATTGAAAAACATGAACGGAGCTGAGGTAAGGGACAAGTTGCAAAGAGCACTGAGGCTTTTCATCCAGGCCGACTCCGACGACAAACCAAAGGAACTCAAGATTATTCCCGGTGTTTCAAAGGAGGACGATCTTGAAACTCTTGCAACGGACCCTCCAACATACACTGATCTTCTGCAGTTGGAGGACAAGATAAAGAAACTACAACTGAAGGGAATCAGGGGCATCGAGCGTGCGAATGTGCAGGCTGGTGAAAATGATGAGTATTACATCTCCACTATCGGATCTAACCTGGCCAAAGTCAGCGAGTTTGCAGGCATAGACCGTGGTAGGACATACACCAATAACATCAACGAGATCCATTCTTACCTCGGTATAGAGGCCGCCAGACAGGCCATCATTAACGAGATGAGTGACACATTAGAAGGGGCCGGACTAGATGTTGACGTCAGACATCTCCTGATGGTCGCTGATGTCATGACTAGCGAGGGCGAAGTAAGAGCAATCGGCAGGCACGGTGTCAGCGGTACCAAGCATAGCATATTGGCTAGGTCGGCCTTCGAAGTCACGGTTACTCACCTATTGAGGGCTGGGATAATTGGAGAGAGGGACCAACTCAAGGGAGTAACGGAGAACATTGTTGTCGGACAACCAATAGCACTTGGTACCGGCAGTGTAGATCTGTACTACATTCCCGAAGAGGCATAAGGAAGAGGTGGAATCAAGATGGACCTAGGTAGGAATCTGAAGCAGTGCCTGAATACAGGGAAGATACTATTCGGGCAGAGGGAGACTATGGGTGCCTGCGACAAGGGCGAGGCTAGGCTGGTCATAGTGGCCGCTAACTGTCCTGAGGAATTTATCGGCAGTATGTCCGATAGCCATCCGAATATAATCGTCCACAGGGTTGGCATGGTGAATAGACAACTAGGGGCCGCATGTGCTAAGCCTTTCCCGGTAAGCGCTCTTTGTGTAATCGACCCCGGGCAGAGTGAATTACTGTCCCTTCAGTCGAACCTCTAGCACCACTAGTATGCAGATTCGCTGTTCTGAGGGGCCTAATGGCCAATACCATTCAAGCGTAATACCCCTCCCTAGGCATTATGGAAGAAGCGGTTCGCGCCCTTCTCTCGTCAAGAGGGGTAAGGATGGAGCTCCCCTCAGAGGTACTTGAAATCCCCGAATTCAGATTTTTGGGTATTGCAGAGAAGGTCCCCGAGATCGGTATCTCAAACGAATCAGCAGTTTTCGTTTGGCACGTCGAGTCTGGGATGGTGCCAATTTCTGGTGCCGATTTCGAAAGGTGGTGTGTCGACGCACCCCTTGGAAGAAATTGGATACTATGTGAACGCGATTTACCAGAAGGATTCCAGGAAAATGTTCCATCTGGAATTGAATTAGTAGTATGGCCTCCCGAGAAACTCTCCAGGTGGATAGGGGATGCCGTAATTTCAGGAGAATTAGTTGCTGGAAGGCCTATGGTCAGTGAAGTTGATGATTTAGAGCCCATAGCTGAACATTTGCCAGAGGACAAAGGGATGATTCCAATCACCCCAGCAATCGTGGATGTTGACTCATGGTTAATCCAATCAGGCAGGGAAGGGTCTCTAACGTCGCCGATTTTACTCAAAGCCAGGATTTGGAAGATTGAGGGGTTTCTGACTGGTCCAGAGGGAGATAGGCTACCCTCAAGTTGGGAAGTAATTGAGGATCCATGGGCTTCATCACTAGGGCTCCGTGAAGAGATATCGGAAAATGCAAATGTCATGATTAGGATGGTTGAACCGCCAATTAGTAAGTGGTTGTCAGAAGGCGCCTTGTTGGACAGATTACCATCCATCCTAGACAAGAAGATGCAAGGTGGAAGTGAAGCAGATGAAGGTCCAGTAAGGAGCATAATGCTTGAATGGTGGAGAGTGGATACCGACTCATTATCTGTATCCAAAAGGATGCTCGGAATACCTGGGTGGGCCATCGACACTCAAGGGAGGGAGGGGGTAATCCTGCATGGTGTGAACGGCAGGACCTTTCCAATCGATGACTAGTTCCTCTGAAGAGACATCAGTTCGTCCGTAGAAAGTGTATCTCCAGACATCAGTCTCGACATCAGGTCAGTAACCTCGGTCTTGCTCTCTCCATCGACCTCTCCCCCTTCTCTTGCGTCTATGGCTTTCATAAGGTCCTGCATAGAGTGTATGCACCTCAGTGAAACGATGTAAAGATTGTGAAGCGCGTCAGCCTCCCTTTTCGACTTTGTAAGGCCTGAGTGCGCTGAATTAGCGCGCTCCCTAAGCCTATCTACCTCGTCCGACAATTCCACCATCAAGTCGTGCGCCTCTTGCGCCTCCATTACCGCCCTTTCTACTCGATTATGAGCATCTTCTTGTAACCTTTCAGCTTCCCTCACTTTGGTCTTCAATTCGCCTAGGCCACCGCTTGACTTATTCCTCTCAATCGCTTCAGTAAGCTCCTGCTTCAGCTTCTTCATTTCCCTGAAGAACTTCTTCTCACTTGCTCCCGTGAATCCGCCTCTTTCGTACTTCCTCTCCAATGCGTCCATTTTTGACCTAATTTTTGACGGTGGCGGACCAGATGGCCTCCTCCCCCTCTTATCATCATGATCTTCTTCAGCCAACTTAGATCTGAGCTCCGTTCTAATTACTTTCAGCTCATCAGATTTCTCCGATCTTACTATCTTCAAATCCTTTACTTTAGAATTTGCCAAATCCCTGATTTCCTTCTGGCTCCTAACTTCGGAAATCAATTCCTTAACCTGCCTATTCACTTCATTTCTGCTATCCAAGTAGGTTCTTACTTTGGCGTTAAACTCGTCCCTGTCTTCCTTCCTCCCATCTAGATCGGACTCAATCGATTGGCACACCGGTCGAAACAACTCACGAACTTCTGAGTATTCCACAGTATTTCCTCCTTGATTGCGAGTTTGAAATTCCATATAAGGGCATAGCAGGACAATGAACTCTAGTCTTCCCTCTTACTGGCGAGATTTCCCTTTCTCGGACCCCTTCTAGAGACTCCCAGACGCCTTCTTCGGCGACCAGTAGGGGCCTCGTCCACCTTTGTCCCAGATGGTTCAGATTTAGAGGAAGCAAGATCAGACAGACTCCCTGAACCCAATAAAGCATCCAGTTCAACAGTGCTCAACTTACCTCCAGTCTTTGCCTTATCCTTTATCTCCGAGAAGCGAATCTTCCTATTTCTGCCGCCCGTGATTCTTCGATATGCCTTTACCCTTCCGAGCTCCTTCCTCAGCTCCCTTCTTTCGGAATCAATTTTCTCTAGCCTCTTGTCGATTTTGGATATTCTATTGCTAGTCTTTCTGATTTCAGATCTAGAAATATTCTCAGACTCGACCCCCGATTCCTCCTGAGCCTTGCTAGTTACCCCCTCGTTCTCCTTTTTCCCCTGATCCAGTTTCGAGGTAATTTCCTTCATTTTCTTAACGTTGCTGACATAATCGGAGTGGGCCGTTTCAGACTCCGCCTTCATGAAAATTGCAGCTTGAATTTCGAAGAACCTACGAAAAGCATCAAGCTCCCTTGGGAGGGTAGGTACGGCCGTAAGGTCATTGTCAATCGTGGTCAATCTCCTATATGTTTCTGACAACCATTCGTTGAGAACATCGACGGGAGGAGGTATGAGGACATTCACCCGATCCCTCTTTGACCTTGATTTGTCGGCAGCCTTTCTGATTTCGTGGAATTCTCTCAGTAACCCCCTCCTCTCAGAATTAGCTCCCTCGATTTGTCCAACTGCACCACGAAGAATCTTGACTTGACTGACTAAATCCCCCCTCTCTTCCCTCAGCTCTCTTTTCTGACTCTCTAGGGATCTAATTTGCCTCTCGAGGCCCCCATAAATTTCTTGCAATTCATGACCATCTAAATCCTCCAAATCCTCGAATGAAGACTCTGGTGATTTGCTCATTCCTCCTCACCCGCCTTTCGTATATTCCTCCTTCCTTTCTTGGAAAATGAGGATGCCCCTCCAGACATTACCCTATGCATGTCCGCTAATAGGTCGTCATGTCCCGAACCAATGTCCCCAAATCCGTCCTTGAGGCGCCTTTCCCAATGCTCAATCGCCCTTGATGACTGGGATAACAATTCCTTTGCCCTATCCAACTGCCTGCGGACATCTCTAATTTCATCCTGTAGGGCATTCTTCTTCTCATACAGCGGCTGTGCCTTTTTTACCCCACCTATCATTTTTGTATGGGCCTTCTCAGACCTCCTGAAGTTGGCCACCATCTCTCTTCGCGTCCCAACATATTCGGCCATCTCGGGATTAGCGTCTTTCCTTTCTTTGAGCCACTTCTCGTTCTCTCCAATCAGCTTCTTCCTCCGGGTAATTAGCCTACCTTCGGATTTGTGATCAAGGGCCGAAGTCTCTATTTCCGACTCAATCCCTTCCAGTTCTTCTAGTAGCTTCTCCTTTTTCCAACCCGGATCGAGATTCACCATTCCGCCAGTTTCAGATAAACTATCGCCAATCTTCCTTACTTTGGACAATAAGGCTCTAGCCAAATTTTGAGACTCATTCCTTTCATCCTTCAAGCTAGAAACCGCCTCATTGGCTAATCTGTGAGACTCTACAGCTTTCTCTACCTTGGGCGAAAGGGCATCTTCTTCCGCCTCGAGGTTCCTGATCACCCCCGGAAGCTGTTCGTCTAGAACCCTCCATCTGGTCAGAAGCCCCTCGGCCAACTCCTCGGGTTTGACCCTTAGTAGCCCTTCTGCGTCCATAACCATCCGGCCCACCCGGAACACTCGGTTAAAGGTCACTATGTGACCTTGATAGGGGTTTGATTGATACGGCCCCTTTTCTGAGCGAATAACATGAGCGAGGGCCCAGAGAACCACATATTGAGTTCCATTGGGCCATTATTGGCCGCTATGTTAGCATTCTCAGCATCCCTAGCTGCCCCAATTCACGATCCGATTTCACATGATGAAGAGCTATTCTCTGACACACTCGATTTTTATTCAGGACTCTCAAGCAACTCTTCCGGCCACTCCTTCGTCCCTGCTGGCTCTAACGAGGTTGCAATAGTCGGTGAGCCAGCTCACTTGGGAGATCTCTTGACAGCATCGATTCTGGTACACAATCAAGGAAACTCTTCCGGAGAGGTGTCTATGAATT
The DNA here is from genome assembly GCA_002718995.2 of Methanobacteriota archaeon. Classification (GTDB taxonomy): domain Archaea; phylum Thermoplasmatota; class Poseidoniia; order Poseidoniales; family Thalassarchaeaceae; genus MGIIb-O5. The sequence continues at coordinate 54,929 of PBGL02000012.1, read as the reverse complement.
TGTTTTCGGAGAATTGGTCTTCAAATCTCTCTGGCGAGGCCGTTAACATCAGTCCTGGATCTAGTCGAGACGTATCTGCTACATTCTCCCTAAACACAACAGGGCAAATTGAGATTCAGTGGGCCATAGTAAGCCCCTCAGATAGCGTCAGTGATGATCTATCAGGGACGATAGTAGTGGAATCGCTCCCTCCTCAGGCCCTAGGACTGATAGTTGAAAGTGAGAGCTGGACTCTTTCAGACGGACTTCAAATCGGAATCTCAGTACTACTCTCAGATGGTCACTCAAGGGACGTCGAGATCATTGCTGATTTGAACAACATGGGCGTGTTAAAGGCATCACAAGTCCATAGTGCTGTGTTATCGCCAGGTATTAGGGACATGTCATTCGACTTTGGGAATCCTGATGTCGACTCAATATCTTTCTCCATTTTGCCAGTGGGATGGATGCCATCCGAACATATTAGCGTCGTACATCAACTTACACCACCAACCATCTCTACTTCTGTTTCTTCTTGCTCCACAACACCAGAGATCGCCATCCCCGGAGATTCCCTTGTTATAGAATGCGTAATTGCAAACTCCGGCATTTCGGAAACCCTTCCTGGAACCATTTCCGCCTTCAGACAGTCGGACGGGCTAATCCTGTCTAATTCTGATACACTCCCAATGTCTCCAGGTACAGAATCCAACTATCCTCTCATTGTACCGGTGTGGCCAGATGAGGGCGATGCGATAGTCGAAATAGTCTGGATTTCAGGAGATAGCTCTGCTATGCAGAGTATTCAGATACAGACTCGTGACCCTCCAGCAGAGGGTTTCAAACTACCATTCGATACATCAGCGGCGCTTCTTGGTTCAGTGATTGGCCTAGTTGTCGTAATGGTCGTTCTGGCGGTTTGGAGGGTAATTTCTGAGAAGACCCCATCCACTGAAGAGGGATCCTTCAAGCTTAGGAGGGAGTCAAGAATTGAGAGGAGGGCCGAGGTGCAGAAAATGGAGGTCATATGCCCCTCATGTGAGCAGAGGCTAAGTGTCCCTAAATCCCACGTTGGTGCGGTTAAATGTCCGTCTTGCACTAATCAGTTCCAGGTAGGGGTCCCAGATTCTGCAAGCGAAGAATTAGAGGAAGAGACTACGGAGGACGAACAGGAACAAACTAACCAAAATCCAGACCCTCTGAAAATTCTAAGCTCTAGCTCCTCGGAAGAAATCCTTAGTTGCCCTTCGTGTGAACAGAGATTAAAGGTACCAATGGATAGAAGACCAGTGATGTCACGTTGCCCTGCATGCAGGGCCGAATTTATGGCATTGAATGAGGGGGTGCCCGGTTGAATGATCTAAGTGAATTTGAGGAAATGTATCTCAAGAGGATGTTTGAGTTCCACGACAAAAAACCAGGCTCCATCCTAAAAACAACCCAATTAGCAAGTTCGATGGGTGTTAGCCCAGCATCTGCTACGGAGATGGTCCAGAGGTTGGCAAGCAGGGATCTAGTAACCCATATCCCCTACAGAGGTTGTAGATTGACACCTTCCGGTTTTCAAATTTCGGCCAGAATCAAGAGAAGAGAGGGATTGCTCGAAATACTCCTTTCCGATGTGATAGGATATTCTGGGGATGTCAGTGAGGCTGCATGTAAGATGGAGCACGACATGAATTCCGAACTAGAAGCTGCATTAGATAGGATGCTGGGCTATCCCGAGACCACTCCTTCGGGCAATAAGATACCGGTAATCGAAAGATCAGTTGATTTCGACCTATCGGGCTTACTCCTTCCAATCAAAAGCGTACCCGATGGAGTGGAGTCAATAGTGGAGGTCATAGCATTGGGTTCCACAGACGCCAAAACACTCCAATCACTCGGGATTTCTATCGGTTCAGTGATCCTAAAGAGCGAATCAGAAACATTTTGCGATGGAAATAGGGTTGAGATTTCCGACCCCATTTCAAGAAAGATATTGGTAAGAGTGGGAGGGGATTAATTTGATCGACGGAGATAGCCTGGAGGACTTAGCCGACGAGATCTCCGATTTCACACCACCTGCGCCTAAGTTAGAGTCGGCCATATTAACCACCAGTAGTGGAGGCAGTGGCGATTGGAAAGAGGTCGCATTGAGACAAAGGGAAGGATCACTGATTACATTGGATAGAGTTCTGATAAGTGGCGGTGCTAGGTTGGTCCTGCTGCTCCCGCTCTTCGCAATCGTGTTGTTTGGCGTGGCCCAGTCCTACGGGGAGACCGACAATCAGTGGTGGGACAGCCATCTCAGGGATGCATCGGGTGGACTGAGCCTTGTCACCGCTACATATGCGTTAACACTACTAATCATAATTGCAGATATCGCCCTGCTCTCTTCTCTCCTCAGAATGATGTCATACTCGCGCTCTATCTTTCACCTGGAGGCAGAGTCATTGACATCCTCTGGAATCACCTTTCGAAGTTCCCATGGTTATGCTGAGATGAGAGCTACTATAGACGGCTCAATCAGACAGATAACTGCAACCTCTTCATTGATGATAATTTCTGCATTACTTCTGGCAACGAGTCTGTGGCTCTCTAACAATGACACTGGGATGCCGATACTGATCTCATTTTCTACGGGATCCCTACTGGCAGGACAGGGAGTTCACCTGATATCTCACCGGGCTAGATTCAATGCCTCGGAGCCGTGGGGTATGCTTGAGGCATTCTCACCCCCCATTCATCCCGCTCTACTGAACCGCCCATTCAATGACGTCATCAAGGCACATATCGACCCTCTTCTGACAATCAGGATTTCCGAGTACATCAAAACGGTTAGGGGCGGGCTGAAGGAGGGAGTCGGAATTTCTGAGCTTCAAGAATCGCTTCTACACCTCCTGCACCTCAGAAGATCATCATTGATTTCCGAGTCGGAATTCAAAGACTCGCTGGAAATGTTTGTCGAGAGTCCCGCAATTGACGGACTATTCAATCATCCCGAGCTTGGCGAGGAGACATGGGACAGGCTGTTGATGCATGCTAGAAGTGAATGTAAACCATTCTTCAGGCTCTATGACCGGATGAGGATGAGGAGGGGCGTCAGTAAGTCAGACGGGGGCTTTTGGTTCGATGTCGACATGGAGAACTTAGTTGTAGGCCAGGCTAACCTATTCGCATTCGTACTCAATAGGAGTGGAGGTCCAAAAGACCTCTTCCTGAAGATACAGACTCCGGATTTCAAACCCAATGAGTGCGTGTATAAACTGAGGTCACTACCCCTGGACTCATCCTTTGATCCAATGTCGTCCACGTCTCTCTCTTCGGAGATGCAGGAAATGACTAACCACACTGGAATAGTTTGGCAAAGCCTGCTCCCCTCAATCAAGGGTGAAGCAACAGTGACTGTAAGATTGGAGGACGACTCTGGAAATCTGATATCTGGAAGGGTTCTCAATGTCCAGGTCGGGAACGATCTGACCACGAGACTTAGGAGAGCGGTCGGCGCTATGTTCATGGCCGGTGCCGCAATTGTCGTACTATCTCCAATAGTGCCATTCGCCAGCTCTTTATTGGGTCTTTGACGCATAGTTCCATTCAATAGTGAGGCCCATCTCGACGCATCATGCAAAGCGATGAGAGCAGTCCTGATGATGACCTTAGGACAAGGCTACACGCTATGGAGACACGTCTAAGGAGAATGAGGGACCAGAGGGCATCCCACAATGAATCTGCTAGAAGGGCCGCAGACTCGAGGAATTCAGTTCAGGACCAAGGGAAGGAACTCAGGTCTTCCATCGAAGAGAAGCTCAATGAGCAAAAAGAGGTCAGGGCGAGAGCCAAGGCCCATCAGAATCAGAGGGACGCTATCCAGTCTAGGATCAGGGAAATCATTTCGAACAAGAGGGGCAAGAAGGGCGATGAAGGAAAGGCGAAGACCGGAGTGGTCGCACTTTCAGAGACAATAGCAAAGATCAGCAGTATTGAGAATAGAATAATGACCGATGGGAGCCTCACTCTAAAGGCCGAGAACAGAATCCTTAGGGAGCTAAAGTCACTAATTGCCAGGAGGGATGAGTTACTACCTGCAGCAGCAGAGTTCGAGAATATCAAGATAGATTTGGGGGATCTCGAAAGTACAATTCAGTCTTTGAAGGCAGAGGCCGATGCACAGCACAAAGCTATGACGGATGCTCACAAGGAGGCAGATGCGATTTGGGAGGAGGTCAAGCCAATGTTGGAGGAGAGAGACTTCCTCAGATCCGAAGGAGATAGGCTACACTCAATTTTTGTAGAGTCACGGGAATCAGCAAACAGCATACATTCCGAAATTGAGATTCTACTGAAGGAGGTCAACGAGGCCCGAGACGAAATGAGGGCCAGAAAGGAAGAGAGGGAGAGGGTCATTAGGGATCATAATCAATCAGTCAAGGATGCACTGAAGACCCCGGATCAGGATGAGGAATTGGCTGATTCCTTGACCGAACAGCTACTGAGTCAAGGTAGTCTAACATTGGGTGGCTCAATGTCTGGTGACGCCCAAGGATCTCCTGCTGCTATAGGGGAAAAGTCATCGACACGTAAGAGACTACGCAAGCCCAAGTCATTCAGGGGTCGCGGGAAATGATTACCATCCGCGTTCTTCAAGCCTGACCTCTAGATCATCTATCTCAAGTCCAGGCATCGCCTCTCCGACCATCTTGCATGCATCCCTGACGATTGATGGATCATCAAAGTGGTGTGTTGCCATAACTATGGCCTCTGCAGTGTTTGTTGGATCAGAACTCTTGAAGATTCCAGATCCTACGAAAATACCATCCATTCCATGACTCATCATAAGCGCTGCATCAGCAGGTGTGGCAATGCCTCCCGCAGAGAATGTCACCACAGGAAGTCTACCCAATTCTATGACATCCCCAAGCACCGAGGATACTTCTTCTTTGAGTTCAGTCATTGAACCAAAAGGAGTCTCTCTGGTAATTATTCGGAACTCCGAGGAAGACTCCATTCTTCGATAGCCTTCCATGATTTTATCGATCATATCTTCTCTTCTGACATCAACCGATTGGATGGCATGATCAATTTCTGTTTTTACGAGCCTAGCATGCTGTACTGCACTAACGACATTACCAGTCCCAGCTTCACCCTTGGTTCGAATCATGGCTGCCCCCTCTGCGATCCTTCGGACGGCTTCCCCGAGATTCGTACACCCGCATACGAATGGTATTGTGAAACCGCTCTTGGCAATATGGAAGAAAGGATCTGCGGGCGTCAGGACCTCCGATTCGTCAATCATGTCCACCCCCATGCTTTCCAGGACCCTGGCCTCTTCATCGTGACCAATTCTAGCCTTTGCCATTACTGGAATGCTGGTGGTTTCGATTATCTCGCTAATCATATCGGGATGACTCATCCTCGCCACTCCCCCCATAGATCGAATGTCAGCGGGTACTCTCTCTAGGGCCATCACAGAAACCGCACCGGCATCTTCAGCAACGTGCGCTTGCTCCGGTGTGACGACATCCATAACGACGCCACCCTGTTGCATTTTTGCAAAACCCCTCTTCAGGAGCTCAGTCCCATGCCGCATTCCACCTAGGTCCACTGTGCGTGCCATGCTAACCTCTCCCAGTTATTTCTTCATGAACCTATGTCCTGCCAATGAAGACAAAAAACCTAGGCTAGAACTGGAGAGTCGCCCTCAGCAATAGGGAGATCTACGGACTCATCCTCGTTCCTGTCTAACCATTCCTCGAATTCATCAGGAAGGTCGGTATCGGCAAAAATAGCCTCAACAGGACACTCTGTCACACAAGCTGCACAATCAATGCACTCATCAGGATCGATAACCAAGTAGGTGTCAGCCTCTCTAAATGCCTCAACAGGGCAAACTGCGACGCAGTCTTGGTATTTGTGATCAACACAAGCACTCGTAACTACGTGAGTCATATTCCTTCGTCACATGCTGTAGATTGGGGCATTTGAACTCTTGCTCGCCTCATAGCTTACAATCGTCATTCAGGAGACAATTCGTTCAATAGCCGCGAAGCCACATCAATTGGGTCATCTCCCGGGTAAGACTCAATCTTGAATGTCCCCTTGACCGTAGAACCGCGACTTCCGGATTCGATCAGTTTGACTCTTCCCCTGCATAGTTCGGACAGAGAAATCCTTACGTGAATATTTTTCTCGTCATCCACTCTCTTCTTGATTCCTTCCTCGTAAAGTTGAGCCATTACATCCGCCCCAAGTCTACTGAAACAACTGCGCGCCTCTCTCTTTTTTTCTGTCCTCGCCACAGCCACATGTTGGGGTGGCCCATGAAACGACTTCTCTCTTGTCCAGGTGACTTCACAGCATTCTCCCGTTAGCCAGTGAAGTCCACTTTCGATCATTTCCAAATCATCTACGCCACTTGCATGGACTCTCCAAGTAGCACTGAGTAGGCCCACACTAGGTCCAAGGGTCACTATATCTTGAAGGCTCGTAGGGAAAACCACATCTCCCTGAGGGGCTTTGTTTCAAATAGTAAGGGCAGGTCGCACGGCCAGCGAGCGGGGAAGCCCCCGAGGTACGAGGTTGTTGTCATGGCAAAAGGCGCAAAGGCAAGGGCAGCGGCACGTAGGCAGAGGGACAAGTGGAAGTCAAAGCGCTGGTACTCCATCAGGGCCCCCAGAAACCCATGGTCATTCAGGGTAATCGGAGAGACATTGGCAGAAGAGCCAGAAATGTTGATTGGTCGAAACTTTGAGATCATGCAGAATGAACTCGATGGCGATTTCTCCAAGATGCACGTCAAAATAAGATTCAGAGTTATTGATGTACTGGGGGCTGACGCCCTAACCGAGTTCATTGGACATCAGATGATGCAGGACCATATCAGAAGGCAGATACGCCGGGATAGGGGCAAAATCGATGACACTGTAGACATAGTCACAGAAGATGGATTCTATGTCAGATTCAAGCCACTAATACTCACTAGAGAAAGGGCAAAGTCAAGCCAGAAGAATGAGATAAGGGCAATTGCAAGGAACATTATCCTGAAGACGGGCGCATCCTCGACATGGGTGGGCATGCAGAAGTCAGTAATGGACGGGGAACTCGAAGCTATAATCAAGGAAGGCGTATCAAAGATTACTCCAATCAGGGCAGTAATGATCAGGAGAACCCAGTTGATCCAGTCTGGAGTAGTTGTGGAAGAAGGACCAACTCTTGAGGAGATTCATGCCCAGGAGAAGGCGGAAGAAGTGGCTTCCTCTGAACAGGACGAAGAATCCGATGTTCTGGCTGCTGCAGAGGCCTCAGCCGATATTTCGGAACCTTCAGAGGATGATGAGATTGAGGAAGATGTCCAGTCCGAAGAAGAGGGGTCCGAGGGGGAAGTGGATTATGACTCCATGAAAGTCCCCGAACTAAAGGAACTACTCAAGGCTGCTGGAAAGCCAGTTTCAGGGAAGAAGGCGGACCTAATAGCGCGTCTTCGGGAGTAATCAAATGGCCCGCGTTGCGGTGCTATGCGGCACAGGAATGAGCGCTCTAGCGGATGAGATGTCCAATTCCGAAAATCTTGGAATATCTAGAGTGAAGATAGACACTGACTGGAAAAGCGTTCCCTCATCAATTGTCTCTACTGATTTGGGAGATATCGTGTTTATCGACAGGCACCATTCCGAAGGCGAGAACAGAACCCCTCCCCATAAAATCGAACATAGAGCGAATGTGCAAGCAGTAGTGAAGTGCCATCCCGATATTGTCATGAGCATAAATTCCGTTGGATCAATGGTCGATAATTTCGAGCCTGGCACAATTGGCATTTCCTCCAATGTACTGGATCTCGCGGTCAGACCGTGGACATTTCATGATGCAGATGCCATACATGCAGACAGGACATCCCCCTTCGATATGGATGCCTCGCAGATTTGCAAGGGTGTCCTAGCCTCGACTCAGCAACACGTTCCTAATGATCTCATAGTAGCCCAGTGCGTAGGCCCACAATTCGAGAGTCCAGCTGAGATTGACGCATTGGAGATGTTGGGTGCTCATGCTGTCGGGATGACACTGGGCCCGGAGTCAAGGCTAATGTCGGAGACAGGAATACGCCATGTTGCACTAGCCTGCTCTTCTAATTGGGCCGCAGGCAGGGAACCGGGTGATCCTTCTGCCAAGATTGACCATCATGCTGTAGATTCCATGGCTTCGTCTATGAGAGGCAGCATATCGCTATGCTTAATGGAGATTCTGAGATCAATCGATTGACCATTTTAGAACCCAATCTTGAACTATGTTGATGTGGCTTCTTTCATTCGGACAATTATGGAAAGAAAGACCACAGTAGAAGAATGGATATCGACACACCCGTCATCGACACCAGATGGATCTTGGATGACCATGATGTCAAGAGTTGCCACATTTCATCACAAGCACTCCTTTTCATCGGAAGACAACCATGGTCATGACATGGGTTACAGAATAGCTTTGACGGTGGAGGAACTGGGAGAGCTATCCGCTGCAATTACCAAAGGTAAGCCCCATTCCGAGGCAGCCGAAGAGTTAGCCGATCTGTTGATTCTCATATTGGGACATTCCCTAGCAATGAAAGTTGACTTGGAATCAGAATTTCATAAGAAGATGGATAAGATAATGCTGAGAAAGGCCAGAAGGGGTAATTTAGGAATTAGAGTTACTGAGTATGAATCCGAAGATTAGCCCATTGGCTCACCCTATGGCAAGATAAATGCCCTATATCCAAGTCGAAGCACTATGCGCACAGGTGCTGTAGTCATGGCGCTCCTGATGGTCACCACTACTATTTCGGGATGTATCCATCTGGATGAAGGGACCTCTGAGGTGGGCGATGAAGATGTTCCCGAACCACGATTCTTCGTCACGGGCCCTAGCGGCCTCCCTGTTGATGTCCCTCCCTTGCCACTAAGTTTCGTATTCAGTGATGTGGGAGAGACCGGCAAGGAACCCAGTATTGGCATAACTTCGAGCGGTTGTATCTTCTTCATCGCCATGGAGAAAGTGATGAGATCTTGCGATCACGGCCAATCATGGGAAGAGACACAGGATCCCGTGCAGTGTTCGCCTACTACCAGCGACCCCTATGGGTGGGTTGATCCAATCACGGATCGAATCTTCAACGTACAGATGATTGGTCTTGAGACATCATGGATATGCTGGAGTGATGATGATGGCAACTCTTGGCTAGGAAATCCACATGATTCAGGAACTACACCAATCAATGATCATATCAAATTGGCAAGCGGACCTTGGACCAGTGAAGGATATGGTGCGTTGGGACAATTTACATCCAGCTTCTACGAAACTGCGGTGTATTATTGCTACAATAAATTAGTCGGGATATTCTGCTTCACAAGTTTTGATGGGGGAGCAACCTTTGATGCTGGAGGCCAGATAATCGGTCTCGCAACCACTAACGGGGGCCTGCATGGGGCGATTTCCACAGCTCCTGATGGTACGGTATACGTCACCCCCAGAGTAGAGACTCCAACAGTCATCGTTTCCAAGGATAATGGATTCTCCTGGTTTCAGAGAACGATGGGGGAAGATGTTTCTACACCCTATCCTCGTAAGAATTCAGAAGTCTCGACAGACTCTGCCTCAAATGCATATCACGTTTGGACAGGTGCTGATGAGGGAGTCTACATGGCTCGCTCAACCGATTCAGGCGAAACCTGGGAACAAGAGAGTATCCGAATATCTCCGGTTGAAGTCATCTCATCGGTATTCCCCCAAACCGATGCTGGCGACCCAGGGAGAATTGCAATAATGTACCTTGGAAGTGAGAATTCTGAGATGCTAAATCAATCAGATATCGATGGTAACCCATGGGACGGCAATGCTCACTATGCACCGAACAATGTTACCTACCACCTCTACATCACCTTCAGCCTCAATGCTTTGGACTCCAATCCCGTGTTCCACACCATGAGGGTCACTGACGATCCGGTACAGATGGGTAGCATCTGTCTCAATAGTGGGGATTGTCGTGATATCGGCGGCTCAAATAGGAACCTTTTGGATTTCAATGACCTTCATATCGACAGAGAAGGACGCGTTTATGTTGCCTTTGCAGATGGTTGCACTGGCACGTGTGCAGCGAATAATAATTCCACCGCCGAGGACTCCAGAGATGGCAGAGGTTCTGTCTACTACCTAGGAAGCGGCCCCAGCCTATTCGAATCTCAGGGGACCCTGTTTCCTTTCAGCGAGATCGAACCTATTCATTGACCGAGTCAACGTGTCGATCAAAGAATTCGGCTATCCAGAGGCTCAGTAAAATTCCACCTATTTGTAGAATCAGCCTGATCACATGACCAGTAGGAGATAGTGATGCGCCGTCACCTAGCTCCACATCGAAAATCCACATGTACAGATTAGCTGGATACAGTGCAACAAGGAGTGCAGCACTGGCATATCCCGCCTTCTTCCTTGTTTTCGGCAAGATTAGGCAAATCCCGACTGCAACTTCCGCTACTCCGCTAGCTAAAACCCAGAATCTAGCCGAACCTAGTATCGGAGGGACGATTGGCTCGAACCACGTAGTATCTGTGAAATGCATGATTCCAACATACACAAAGAAGACCCCCCCAGCCGTCGAGGAGATTACACGAAGAGCTGTGCGAAGATCCATTCATACCCGCTTCCATACCGTGTAAGTAGTGGTAAACTCGTCATTCGGCCCAAACTCTTGAGGGACAATGTTAGCCTCCCATTCGTCCCTTTCCCAATCAGGGAAAGAAACCTCGCCGCTGCCACTGGTATGAACTGTAGTTACGTGAATTTCGTCTACTCTGTCCATGAACATCGAGTAAATCTCAGCACCCCCTATTACCCATAGCGCCTCACTGCCCTCGGCGAATGCAAGCTCGATAGCCCTGCCAATGTACAGTGCAGCCTCAGCTCCCTCTCCTGCCCATGACGTGTCCCTCGACATGACAATATTCACTCTCTCGGGAAGCGGACGATACGAATCCGGGAGAGAATCCCAAGTCTTCCGACCCATAACCACTGAATTGAATCCGTCTCCAATGGTCAGATCCCTGAATCTAGCCATATCTGTGGGTATCCTCCAGGGAAGGCCTCCTCCCTTGCCTATGTATCCATCTTCGTCCATCGCCACTATCATTGCAATCTTCATTCATTCACCTCATACCGATATTGGGGCAGGGATGTGAGGGTGGTGCTCATACCCCTCGATCTTGATATGCTCATATCTAAAATCGTCAATTCCCGTTATGGACGCTTCTAGAACCAGTTTCGGGAGTCTCTTTGGCTTCCTTGTGATTTGCTCTCTGGCCTGATCCAAGTGATTGAGGTACAAATGACAATCTCCGCCAGTCCAAACAAATTCCCCCGCCTCAAGTCCACATACCTTGGCCATCATACATGTGAGGAGGCTGTATGAGGAAATATTGAATGGAACACCAAGGAATGCATCCGCACTTCTCTGATAAAGCTGGCAAGACAACTTACCATCGTTGACATAGAACTGGAAGAATGCATGGCACGGCATAAGAGCCATCTCATCAAGCTCACCCACGTTCCATGCAGAGACGATTATTCTCCTACTGTCAGGATTTTCTTTTATCATCTCTATGGCGCCCTCTATCTGGTCAATTACTCTGCCATCTGTTGCTTCCCACTTCCTCCATTGCTTTCCGTACACGGGCCCGAGGTTACCGTCCTGATCCGCCCATTCATTCCATATCCTAACTTTATTTTCTTGGAGATAGCCAACGTTGGTATCACCGGATAGGAACCAAAGTAACTCATGGATAATGCTAGGCCAGTGTACCTTCTTGGTCGTCACAGCAGGGAACCCATCAGAAAGATCGAATCTCATTTGATGTCCGAAGATTGACTTGGTACCCGTACCAGTCCTATCTTCTTTGTCAACACCCTCTTCCAATATCCTACTGAGGAAGTCGAGGTATTGCTGCATCTCCACCCTTCGTTGGTAGGGAAGTACATCAAGGATGCGGAGGAACCTAAGGAGCACCCATGAGCTCCAATGTCGTCATTAGTTGATCGGTGTACTTCCTGAACAACGCCTTTTTGATTGAACGCTGTCCATGCTCATCTATTTCCAATAGGCTTGCGATCTCCTCGTCATCGAAAGAGCCACCTTCGTCCATTGATAGCCATTGTGAGAACTTTATCGGACTACCGATATGAACGTCAACTCTCTTCCAGAATTTGATTCCATTACTCCCCGGAGGCATCACCTCCCTAGACCCGATTACACAAATTGGGAAAACTGGAACTTCTGGGAACCGGGCAGACAATCTGGCTACACCAGTCTTCCCGGGTTGCAGGAATGGCGGACTATCCCTCCTAGATCTGGTCCCTTCTGGAAATACTCCTATGGGGAGGCCCGCCGAAAGGACATCAGAAGCACGGGCAAGAGCATCCCTCCCTCCTGCCTCTCTGAAGGTTTCTATCATCCCATTGCTCCTCATAATGAATCTATTCGGCTGCTTCTGAAAATGCTCCTCCTTCGCCAGATAGAAAACCTGTCTTCTAGCTGCTAGAATTTTGAAGATAGGATCAAGGTTGGATATATGATTTCCAGCTAAAATCATAGGGCCAGAGGAAGGGAGCCTCTCAATCCCATATATGTGTACGTTGAAGAATGTCCTAACTAGTGGACATAGAAAACCAACCAGGAATCGGTACAGCAGGGGTACCCTGAACGGCTCACCGCTTCCTCGAAGGTCGACACTCTGTGAAAATGATATCACGGACTCATCGGAGAGTTTAGGCACGTACCGGCGTCGACCACGAGCGTTTGACTGTTACGAACGTATGAAAGCGTTCATTGCTTTCTTCACAGTCCACGGTGCATGCGGAGGCGTGGCACTGCGGCCTTTCTGATGGCTGCCATCCTCTTATTCCCTGTTTCTGCACCTAGTGCAGTCGGAGAATGGGAAGACGATGGCTGGCTGAAGAACTTGATTGGTCCGGAGAGGCTAGAAAATGGAGATGAGTTCGGTTGTCATGGCTTCGAAGGGGTTTCAACTGTCGAGGAGAACTGGGTAATCGAGGCATGTAAGGACTACCTCACGGGATTGTCCGACTCATCCAGATGGGGTAGCGACCCAGTTTCATTCGGTATCCAAGGTCCGAAGGTCGATCAGTCGACATCGGATTCCCTTCTTGAGTCCGGATTCACAATTGTAGGGGATATGGTTACGGATGCCCCCGATGAGCTATCAGTTGTCAATAGGAACGGTGGTAGCATCGAGAAGAACTCGGCAGATTTGGAGCTCCTTGGATCAGCAGAGGAAGACTCGCTCGTCAGCATATGGTGGAGGGCAAGGATCGATGACCTAAAGCTGAGGGAGGACAAAGAGGCAATGTCGTGGCTTGAGGAGCAGGACGTCTGGCTAACGACATGGGGGGAATGGCACTTCCATCAGGATTCCAGCCTCCAGATAGAAGCTTATATGGAGGGCGAATCCATTCTCGTTTCACTTGATTCCAGTGACGCACAATGGACAGTACCAGGATCCGTTCATGTCGAATTCGACAGTACTGTATTAGGCGTGGCGTACGACTCAGGAGAAGCCTTCCCAGAGATTTCGGAGGACGATAGAAAGTTGAGGGAGGGCTGGAGAACAACTGATTCTGGGGCCATCATCACCATATCGCCGGGAACATCCGTTAGCATGACGCTGAATCAGGAGAACGCCACGTTTTCACTATCTCCCCTGGTTACATTCAATGATCTACACCACGCTGTAACTGTTGTAGGCCATCATACCACGAACCTATTTCAGTGGTCATCCGACTTCCAAGAGTCCGTCCTGACATTCACGTGGCTGATAGAAAGGCCTTCTGAGGAACCAATCAATTGGGCCCTTCCTGTCATAGCCCTAGGAGTTTTAGCAGCAGTACCTATAGCAATCAGGAAGATTGTTGAAATGGACAATACAGATTCAATCTCTAAAGAGTCACATTCTGTAGAAGCAGGCGATTAGTAGAACTATTTACCGATTTCAGGACCAGAAATTTCAACCCTGTTGACCTTCATCATGTCGACAATCCTACTTACCACTCGGGGAGAGAGGCTCTCTGGTGCGTGAACTCCGGGAGGTAGCATCTCAGGATCATTGAGCCAGGCCTCTATGCATCCAACCGTAACTAGTCCCGTCGTTCGTGCCATCGATGAGCCATCGTCCCCTCCATAGTCACTAACTTCCCATCTCATGACATCCCCGTCATGACTGGCCGCTACGACCTCCAACCATGTAAACTCGGGCGTTTTGGGGTTGAACCACCATTCCCGGAGCAACTCATCCTCGTCCAGAGTACCCGCATTCCTCTCATCTATGAATTTCTGAATATGTCCAGGCCATCTGACTGTGTACTCCGACATATCTACTGCCGGTATCGAATTCAGCACGGATCGTAACCCATCTGTCAGGAAGGCCTCCATCTCCCCTCTTTCGGAGACATCTATGACATGTCTCTCGGACAGCGCAGGAAGGGCGACAACTTCTCCATCCCTCACGACTCTTGCCGGACGGGTGTATTCTGCGATCACGTCTCTGGGGGAAAATGGTGCCATGTAGTTCCATCCTCCGGTGGGCCCGGTCGGATTCCCTCCAACCCTTACTTCCGCCTTCTTCAAAGGCCCCATGACCCTATATGCTTCAGCCAACAGCATGTTGGAGAGTCCAGGAGCTATTCCTACATCCCAGAGTATCCTGCCGCCCCAGTCCCTCGCCTTCTCATCATCACGTTCCGGGGTATGTTCGCTGAAGCTCAGATCCACAGTTGGATAGCTCTCTTCTGCTAAATTAGTGGTAAGGGCATGACCAATGTCACCAGGTAGCATATTCACAACAATGTCTATCTCTCCGAAATCCGACAAGTCCGTTTCCAATGCATCGCCTTCGTGGATGGTGATGTTAGGATGCCCCACTATTTTGCCATTGTAGGGGTCAATATCGTGTACGTGTACATCATGGCCTCTGTCCGCTAGGGTCCTTGCGACATACGAACCGACGAGTCCGGCACCGAAGCAGTGTATGACTCCCATAAGTCACCCTAGTCGTCTATTGCTATTGCCCCTTCGGTTGACAGTTTCGAGGTAATTTTCAGCGATGACTTGATTGAGTGGCCCACAGGCCACGTTACATGGCAGGCGATGGACTCATCGATCCATGGTCCTCGGACGATGAGACGGACTACTCACGTATCGTGGATAAATTCGGCCTTGACATGGTAGACCCCTCGGCACTTCCGAATCCGGGTATGCTACACAGGAGGGGGATAGTTTTCGCACACAGGGACTTAGATGTCGCACTTAGGTGCATCCGTGACGAAGCGCCTCTCGGCGTCCTTACTGGACTTATGCCGAGTGGCAGGATGCACCTAGGGCACAGCATGGTAATTGAGCAGGTTAGATGGTTCCAGGAGAATGGGGCGGATATCACAGTCGCAGTTGCGGACCTCGAGGCGCTAGCAACAAGGGGCACTTCTCTTACCAGGGGTAGAGAGGCAGCAATCAATGAATATGTGCACAACTATGCCGCTCTAGGTTTGGATCCAGACTCGACTAGCGTCTACTTCCAGAGCTCAAGACCCGATGTTCAGAGGCTCGGATTCACTCTGGGCAGAAGGACAAACCTCTCAGAATTCGAGTCAATTTACGGATTCTCTGGAGATACTAACCTTGCCCATGTGCAAGCACCTCTCGTACAAGTCGGGGACATCGTCCATCCACAGTTGGAGGAATACGGAGGTCTGAGGCCCGTGGTTGTCCCCGTTGGAATTGATCAGGATCCTCATCTGAGGCTAACTCGAGACATAGTAGGAAAGACTCACTGGTTCAATATCAATACTAGGAAGTCAGGAGGCCTCACTATCGCCCTTTCTGTCCAAGAAGAAAACTCTTCAGTATTCGGAATTGGCCCAGGGGGTAAGGTGGACCGGGAAACAAGGGAGACTATCTTCTCACGTATCATAGAGGCAATTTCCCCATTGGGTTTTGCTGATATCAAGACTAACCCTAAGCATGGGACATTGGAAGTACCAGGGGCCACACTGGATGACAGATCCCAAATTAGAATGCACCTTCTTTCTCTCGAAAGGGAGCTCGGGGGCATGGGTCTGATGCCCCCTTGCTCAACCTACCACAGGTTCGCATCGGGAATGACCGGGGGCAAGATGTCGTCATCAAAGCCTGAGACTACAATTTTCATGGATGACACAGTCGAGGATATGTCTAGGAAAGTAAAGAGGGCAATAAGCGGAGGACAGTCCACTGTTGAGGAGCATAGGCGACTCGGAGGCGACTGCTCTAAGGATATACCGTTCCAGTACCTGCAGTTCTTCTTCGAGCACGACGACTCAGCAATCTTGGAGGTTAGGAAAGAGTATGAGAGTGGAAGGATGCTTGCTGGGGAGATGAAGCAGCTATGTATAGACAAGGCAGGAGAGTGGCTGTCTGATATTTCCGAGAAGAGAGATGCATGGTCGGACAGGCTAGGTGAATTCCTAGCTCCCGATGCCAGGTGATCATTAAATCTCACTGGCATCAAAAACAGGGTATACTGGACCCGGGTCTAGAGACTCGGCCTCCTCTCTCCCAATCTCTCTAGAGACTGCATCTTCGTGTAATATTTGACTATGCCCAACAGGGTCTAGAAGCTCCAATGTTACTGACTCATCGCCTTTCCTCACCGCGTCGATGCTATCGATCATATCATCGCATTGGGTCAATATTTCAGTACCCTCATCATCTCGTTCTGCCTGCCTCCTTATTGTTCCCACAGCATCTTCAAACCTATTCAGAACCCCTTCAATATTGGAGACGTAGCCTGTAGAGCTCCCTCCCGGAGAAACTTCGAGCCCAAGCTCACCGATTCTAATCGTGCACGACGATGAACGAACAACTCTGGTGCTCATATGCCGCTCTGAATTAACTACTAGGCTCCAAGCCCCAGGCTTTTTCCCATCTGCAGGTATGAAGTCTGTAACCTTCCAGCCACATTCCTCGCAAACCATTGTAATTTGGGTATGTTCACCAAAGTAGGGAATTTCGGAACTATGTGCAATCATTTTCAGAGTTCCTTCCGAGAAGCAAATTGGGCAATCTTGCTCAAGCCTACTCTCCACCATAACACCTCAGGATGCAATTCCACTGGCGAACGTTGGAGGAAGCAGGAGCAGCCTCCTCTCGCCCAGCCTGACAACTTCGCCGGACATATCTCCCTCCACAAACCTCTGAATCTTATCAACAGCTACTCTAAGCTCTAACTCCCTGTGGAGGATCTCGCTCATCTTTACTATGACGATGTCCCCCTCAGAGACCCAGTCCATCAATGGGTTGATTCCAGTAAGGTCATCCAAATCTGCCCTATGAACTATGGCGTCACCCGGTGCTCTTGGAACAGGGGCATCTGGAAACCCCTTTCCAAGGTCATGATAGTCTTGACCCGGTTCTATGACTCCCTCAGGACTATCGAATTCAGGCACTTCTATCCACTTGGGTTCAGACCTTTTCCGCCTCGCCATGGCCCTCGTCGTGGCAGGTAATCCTTGAGTTATACGGTTCTTCCCAACAGCAGAAGGCAATTGCTAGGACTATTGACCCCACCCAAGCCTCATCCCCGTCGGATTCATAAGGGGTCGTCACAAGAGGGAGCCGTCGGGGAGTTCTTCCGGCGGGTGTATCAAATGGACGCGACCACAGATGCGGTAAAGACCGGGACAAGTACTCTAGGCATCACTTTCGACAATGGAGTGGTGGTTGGGGCTGATCACAGAGCTACAATGGGCCACTTCATTGCAAATAAGAGCGTTCAGAAGCTATTTGGAATCTCTGACTACGTCGCTCTAACGACTGCAGGACTCGTAGGTCACGCACAGTCTCTCTCCAGGACGCTATCGGCGGAACTCAGGCTGTATGAGTTAAAGCATGGAAAACCAATGACAGTCAAGGGCGCGGCTACTCTGACGGCAAACATCCTATCGGGAAGGCCCCATTATGTCCAACTACTAATTGTAGGCGTCGATGAATCAGGATCCAGCGTTTACAGCATTGACTCAGCTGGGGGGTCGATTCCTGATGTATACTGCGCAACTGGCTCCGGGAGTCCTTACATGTATGGTGTTCTTGAAGATCAATTCAAAGACGGGATGTCCGAGAAGGACGCCTTGAGGGTGGCCGCTAAGGCCCTACTAGCATCCGCTCAGAGGGATGCAGCAAGTGGCAATGGAATGGACCTCGCAGTAATCACTCCAGAGGCGGGCTTCCGCCTACTATCAGAGGAAGAGGTCGCAAACCTCCTCCAAACACTATGACACTCCCGCAAAGTGCCACCTGCCTTCATGGCAGAGCCATTCTCTGCGCGAGCAAAATAAGGAATTGAAATAATGAGGCTAACATTCTCTGAAATCAAAAGTAAGATCGGGAAGATAGTTCCCAGTGGCATCGACTATGATGTAGATATCGAAGCGGGTTCCATTGCAATCATAACCACACAGCCTGAATCATTTGGAGGCGCAGGTGGGGAAAATCTTACTGTAAAGATTGCCAAGAGCATCAGGAGAAGGGTCGTGATCAGACCCGATCCAAATATGCTTTCCGATGAGCAGGAGGTCAATGACGCCGTAAACAGGATTATCCCTCCCGAGGCCGAAGTCAGGAGAATCTGGCTCGATCCCGCACTTTCTGAAGTAACACTTGAAGTAGACGACCCACAAGCTGCCGTGGGCCCAAGAGGTTCTGTAGTACAGTCTCTCAGAGATGAAATAGGGTGGCTAGTCAATGTGGTCAGAGCGCCTGCCAGGGAGAGCAGGACCCAGACTGACATCAGGAGGTTCAGGAAGGAACTGGCTGAGGATAGGAAATCATTACTCAGAAAATTTGGAACTAGGATTTACAGGCCTCAGAGGCCAGGTGAGAAATGGGTCCGAGTAACTGCTCTGGGGTCTTACCGTGAAGTCGGAAGGGCGATGCACTTGGTAACCACGAATGAATCGAAGGTATTGGTCGACTGCGGTGCAAAGCCAACCAACAACAGGAGCGAGGTCCAACCGTTTTTCGCGGCTCCCGAGATGCTCCCTCTGGACAACATAGACGCTGTGGTTATCACTCACGCACACGTAGATCACATAGGAATGCTCCCTGTGCTTTTCAAGTATGGATACAAGGGCCCCGTATACTGTACACCTCCTACGAGGGACCTCATGACTCTACTACAGGTGGACTACATCAAAGTCGCCAAGGCAGAGGGAAACGAGCCCCCATACTCCAAGGCAGATATCCAAGAATGCATTAAGCACGTCGTGGATATCAATTGGGGGGATAAAACGGACATAGCGCCAGATGTCAAGATGACCATGGAAAACGCCGGCCATATCCTCGGCTCGTCGAGTGTGTATATGCAGATTGGCGAGGGTCGTGACGAACATAGATTACTCTTCTCAGGCGATATCAAATACGAGAAATCATGGTTGTTCGACGCAGCGACAGTCCGATTCAACAAGGTAGACACACTGGTAATTGAGTCTACTTATGGCGGACCTCAAAGTATTCAACCAACTAGGCAGCAGGCGACACAGGATCTACAGGATCTAATTGTCGATACCCTAGGAAGGAAGGGCAAGATTTTCTGCCCTGTATTCGCAGTAGGGCGTTCTCAGGAGGTGATGATGGCAATTGACGAACTATTCAAGTCTGGCAAGATTTCACCGGTCACAGTATGGCTCGACGGTATGATATCTGAGGCCACAGCAATCCACACTAGCCATCCCAACTATCTGAATAGGGACCTCAGGAGTAAGATGTTAAGGGGTGGAACGGAGAACCCCTTCAACTCTACTTGGTTCAAGCAGGTCGAATCAAGAGAGCAGAGGGAATCAATCATTCTCGATCCGAACCCATGCATTGTCCTAGCAACAAGTGGGATGATGACCGGCGGACCAATCATTGAGTACTTGAAGAACTGGGCACCCGAGCCTGGAAATACGTTATGCTTCGTCGGCTATCAGGCATCTGGCACCCTTGGAAGAAGACTCCAAGACGGCCATTCACAAGTCCCACTAGTCGACAGAGGACAGACTCTAATGGTGGATGTCAGGTGTAATATGGTGATCATTGACGGATTCAGTGGCCATTCAGATAGGAACCAACTAATGGACTATGTTTCGGCATTGAACCCGACTCCAAGGAAGATACTATGCCACCACGGAGATCCACAGACATGCAACGCATTCAGAAAGGGACTCCGAGAGAAGTTCAAAGTACAGACATATGCCCCAGATAACCTCGAGACACTCAGACTTCTTTAGTCAGAGTATTGGGCTGTCGAAGTCTGTATCGCCGACAGGAGCTATCCCCTCGTCTTCTTTGTCCCAATAGTCATTTGGTAAACTCCCTTCTTCGGATACCCTATCTTTTCCCGGTGCAAGCGCCAAGGCCAGAGTCAAAGGAGTCAATAGTAGGAAACCCCATGTCTCAGTAGTTACGTAACCCTCGGTCATGAAAGAAGCAATAGACAAAGAAACTAGCACTATCGAGGACAGCTGACCGAATGCTACCCGAGCGCCTCCCATGTTGCCGAATCGGCATTACCTACATCAGTCAACCTCTTGAACCCTGAACTACGCCTAGTTACATGGGCGATAATTGGCTGCTTCTAAGATGCCCCTGTGGGAATTTCTTCGGCTCATCACTTGGGAGTGGGACATCATGCACTAGGTGCTCCAATAGTGCTGACATCATTACCGTCTCTTCGTACCAGTCGCCGGAGAAGCTGGCGAAGGCAGTATCAAGGTCAAACCTGCCGGACGAGCTTTCAGCGGAGGTAACCGAGAAACTATCCAAGGCAGAGTCCAGGCATATGAAGGCCAGAAGAAGGGAGTCACAGAATTTTGATTCGGTAATCTCGGCAATGAGGGATGCTACGGGGACCAATGGAATCATCACCCTTGGATCAGTAAGCGACTCGTTCGCAGAGAACGAACTTGCCGGGATAGACGTTTGGGAGCTAATCAACGATGCAGAGAGGGAGGGAATACTGTATCGTGCCGGTGATGAGATGTGGGGATGGGTCCAGTAACCTTCATCCCATATGCGCTGTCCCCGAGAGCAAGGGGCCCGTGGGTTAGTCTGGTCTATGCTAGATGCTTTGGGAGCATTTGACCCTGGTTCAAATCCAGGCGGGCCCACCACTAATCAATTGTGGAAATCGCTTCTATATCGAAAATTGAGACTGCCACTCCGAGAGCATCATTTTTGCTAAACCATCTCGCCTCCTCTATCTCATCATCCTTGGGGATTATCTCCCTCTCCTCGAATTCCCCACTACATCTGTACGTGAATGAAACCCAGTTAATCCCGTCTTCATTGAAGATCTCTTCCCTGATTATCGCACCATCATCGCTCCCAAATGCACCACCAACTTCTCCCTTCGGATCATCTATTGAAATCTCAATCCCCAATTCCTCCATGGCTTCTCTGACAGCAGCCTCCCTGGGGTGTTCCCCATAGTCTACGAAACCCCCTGGTAGGGTCCAGCATCCGGAGAAGAATCCGCGAGAAACCTTGGCCATCAGTACTTGATTACGGGAATTAATGACCATTACCTTACTGACGACTCTGTGAATGGTTCTGTAAACTGACTCTCTAGCAACAGGGTCCACTGCATTATCACTGATAACGGAGTCCTTCCAAGCCCACTCTCCAGGCCAGTCAATCACAGGTTTTCCGTGAGTGACAGTATGTTCCTCTTGTCCGAGCCTGAACTTGTTAGTTCTTATCGCATCCCATGTAATTCCAAAATTGTCAACTTCATCTTTGGTTGGAAGACGAATTATCTCAGAATCTACATCGTAATCTATTCTGCCAGATTGCGGTATTGCAGGCCCCGTCCCATCATCATATACCAGTAGCAATTTACCGTCAGATTCGAGATAAACGTGTTCTCCCATTGGTACACCTAACTATTATCCCAAAAGTTCGCTAACTGCTTCCCGCTCTTCCAAAAGCATAGTGATATTTTCATCTATTTTTGATTGCGCAAATGAGTCTATAGGAAGGTCTTCCACCACAATCACATCACCATTCTCACACCGACATGGAAAACTGAACACCAGTCCCTCAGGCACTCCATACCAACCTTCTGAAGGAAGAGCCATTGAAACGATGCGCCCATTCGAACCTTGCCACCAGTCACGCATGTGATCGATAGCTGCGGAGGACGCTGAAGCTGCGGAGGACGCTCCCCTTGCTACGATAATTGCTTTCCCCCTCGTTGCCACAGTTTCTAGGAATGGCCCTTGTAACCATCCTGTATCGAATATTTCAGTTGCTATTTTACCATCAACTGTCGCGAAACGTGGATCCGGGTACATTGTGTTAGCGTGGTTGCCCCAGATGAATACATCACGAATCTCTGAAGCAGTCACTCCTGCACGCTCAGCCATTTGCCCTACTGCCCGATTCTGGTCCAGGCGAGTCATGGCGGTAAATTGACGTGAGGGGATGCCCGGTGCATTTGCATTGGCAATCAGTGCATTGGTGTTGCAAGGGTTACCCACAGTAATGACCTTCACATCAGGTGATGCCACCGCATCGATCGCCTTACCCTGACCAACGAAAATCGGACCATTTGCGGCTACTAGATCCGATCTGTCCATGTCCTTTGTCCTAGGCCGTGAACCAACCAGAAAAATCGCGTCGGCCCCTTCGAATGCCACACGGGGGTCATCCGTACCGACCATGTCATGAACTAGAGGAAATGCGGAATCCCTCAATTCCATTATCACTCCATCTAAACGTTGCATACCAGCTGGTATCTCCAGTAGCTGTAGGGTGACTGGCTGATTTGTTCCAAAACAATCACCACTCGCAATTCGCCATAGTAGGGCATATCCAATATTGCCCGCGGCCCCAGTAACAGCAACACGAATCGGCTCTTTCATCTCATAATCCCCGGCATCATTGTCTATAATTTTTCGAGCCCCTCTTCCCACGGTCTCCCTCATTGTTCGGCAATAGGACGGGGACTTAGCACTTTGTGAAAACCTATCTCCCACAGAGATGAATTTTCTCGCCACTATCTCTGAAGTCCCCGCGCCGACGGCTTCAATAAGCGTCTTCTTTTCGAATGGCTATCTGTTTGGGCCTACGGCCCAATTGGAGTCGATACCATGCGCTTGGGAGTAGTTAAGGAGCCAGAAGGAGAAAACAGAGTTTCCATAGTCCCCAATTCTGTCACTAAGTTGGCGAAGCTTGGATTCGAAGTATCCGTAGAGACGGGTTCAGGGAGTAATGCTAACCACTCAGATGATGAGTACATCTCAAAGGGAGCTAAGATTGTATCTAGGCAGGATGCCATGTCATCGGACATCGTTATTTCAATCAGGATGCCCGAGATATCAACGATGAAGCCAGGTAAAATTCTTGCTTGCGTAGCTGATCCATTCCGAAACCCAGAAAGAGTCAGGGAGGCGGTGGATGCAGGTATCACGCTGATGAGTATGGATATGATCCCAAGAAGGCTTTCGAGGGCGCAGGCAATGGACGTCAACTCAAGCCAGGATAACCTGTCTGGTTACAAGGCTGTACTACTTGGCGCTGCACATGTCCCCAAGGGCATTCCAATGATGACTACTAGCGCTGGAACAGTAAAGCCAGCTAAATTCGTGATCATGGGCAGCGGAGTTGCAGGCTTACAGGCCATTGCTACAGCTAAGCGCCTCGGCGCGGTAGTGTACGCATCAGATGTCAGGAAGTCCGCGGCCGAGCAAATAGAGTCTGTCGGAGGCAGGTTCATCGAGGTTGATGGGATGGATGACTTTGAGGATGAATCCGGTTATGCTAAACCATTAACTCCAGAATTTATTCAAAAAGTCAATGATACAGTTTGTGAGGTTGCCAGTGACGCTGATGTTATCGTGACTACTGCTAGAATTTTCGGTAGACCCGCCCCAATTACTGTCCCTTCAATTGCCGTCGAGTCATTCAAGGAAGGTGCTGTGATAATCGATATGAATGCTGACGTCGGAGGCAATTGCGAACTCACTGTACCTGGAGAGATAACAAGAAAGCACGGCGTAACCATTGTTGGCATTGAGAATCTCGCCGGAACTATACCAGCGACTGCAAGTATGCTGTTCTCGAATAATCTCACTAACTTTGTCTCGGGCATGGTCAAGGAGGGAAATCTGGAGATAGACATGGAGGATGACATATTGGTGGGCGCTCCTGAGGGCTCTGACTTCCATATACCCGGAATGGGCGGAGTTCTGATATGCTCTGGAGGAGAAATCCATCCTAAGCAATCAAGACTAGGGGAGGTGGTCGGATGAGCCTAACCATTGGAGCCTTAGTGGGCAGCATCACCGTTTTCGTACTGGCAATATTCCTCGGATTCGAGCTCATCAGCAAGGTGCCACCAACCCTCCACACTCCTCTGATGTCGGGTGCAAATGCGATTTCCGGAATTACCATAGTCGGCGCTCTGATATTGTCTAACTCAACTTTCGAAGGAGTGAATACGGACGTAGCCGCATTACTGGCTTTCATTGCATTGGTGATGGCAACAATCAACGTAGTAGGGGGCTTTATGGTGACCAATAAGATGCTTGGAATGATTGCCGGCCGACGAAGGAAGGGTGGTGATTAGATGGTCGATCCAGTAGTTTGGGACATTGGATATCTAATATCCGCTTCATTGTTCATCATTGGCATAAAGAGACTGTCAAGCCCCAAGACTGCTCCCGAGGGCAACAGTCTCGGTGCAATGGGCATGTTACTGGCAGTCCTAGTCACATTAGCAAAACTGCAGACCGAGGGAATCATAGGATGGGAGCTTATTGTTGGAGGGCTGCTATTGGGCTCAGTCATTGGATACCTAATGGCGACTAGAGTTGAGATGACTGGAATGCCAGAATTAGTCGCACTCTTCAATGGATTCGGTGGAGGAGCATCGGCTTTAGTGGGACTTTCTGAGGCGATGAAGAGAATTCAAGAGTCCAATATCCCCGATCCAGGTGTTGAGCTCTATGCGATATGGATTGCCATAGGACTGTCCGGAATTGTGGGTTGGATAACCCTAACGGGCAGCCTCGTTGCAATGTTCAAACTCAAAGGGGGATTCACTGTCCCCCTCACAGATAAATGGGTAAGATTCCCGACATGGGGGCCACCATGGCTCAACGCTGTAAAGGCCATTCTACTAGTCGTCTCCTTTGCACTAATATGGATGACAATTCAGGAACCATCAGATGAATCGTGGATATATGCATTGGCGTTGTCATCGGGCCTACTGGGAGTCCTATTCGTCCTCCCCATTGGCGGCGCGGATATGCCTGTTGTCGTCAGCCTACTGAATTCTCTATCCGGAATCGCTGCCGCTTTCACTGGTTTCGTTATTGGGAACAACGTCCTCATAATCGCCGGCTCAATGGTGGGTGCCGCGGGACTGATTCTAACTTTCATAATGTGCAAGGCAATGAATAGGGAGCTTTTCGATGTACTGTTCAAGGCTTTCGGCGGCTCCGGGGAGAAGGACCAGCTCACTAGGACCAAGGTAGGCAGTGATCCCGAGGAGGTCGCAATGGTGCTAGATGGTGCCCAGAAGGTGATTGTAGTGCCTGGATACGGTATGGCCGTTAGTCAGAGCCAACACGCTGTCAAGGAGTTCGCGGATTTGATGGAGTCTGAGGGTTGCGAGGTCCTCTATGCCATTCATCCTGTGGCAGGTAGAATGCCAGGTCACATGAACGTCCTTCTAGCGGAGGCTAACGTTCCATATGAGAAGCTCATTGAAATGGACGATATTAATTCCGAATTCCCCGATTGCGATGTGGCATTGGTAATCGGGGCAAATGATACCACTAATCCAGTCGCCAGAACAGGTGAGGGCCCTCTCGCAGGAATGCCAATACTCGATGCCGATAAGGCAAACGTAGTGGTCATCATCAAGAGGAGCCTTTCCGTTGGATATGCAGGTGTTGATAATGATCTATTCTACATGGACAAGACAATGATGCTTTTCGGTGACGGTAAGAAGATGATGAATGACCTCAACTCGTCAATCAAGGACCTATAAGTGGAGATTAACACAATGAACCCAAGCAACGGTTATGAGTCCTTCACTGCCGAACATAGTACGATAGTTGCCATGAATTCGCCCGTGAAAAGACTCGTCGCGGTACTTGCAGTACTCGCGCTACTAGCAGTTCCTGCGATGGGCATGAGCTCCGGTCCTAGTTACGAAAACGGCGACGGCGATCCTACGGTTAAGTACGGATGCTCATGCCACAACAATGGCGCGACCTCAGATAGAGCGGTAGTCATGGTCACAGGAGTTCCAGTAATGTACGAGCCAGGAGCGTCCTACGATTTCACAATCACTGTGGCAGATGCACTCACGCTCTCTGGCGGAGATGGCAACAAAAAAGCAGGTTTCCTGATGACCTCAGAATCCAATGGGAACTTCAGTTGGTCTGATGATCAGGATATCAGACAAGCCGATGGAGCTCCTGACGATATCTCCCACTCAGAACCAGATTCAGACGGCATCTGGGATGTAGTTTGGACTGCCCCATCCGAAGATACAGGACCAATTTATTTCTGGTTAGTAGGTAATTCTGTAGATGGCGGAGGCCTTCCAGATGAGACGGATTACTGGAATATCCTCTCATTCTCCATCAACCCCCCTGGTACCGTTTCTTCGGATGAATCTGGAGCCACATTGGACACTAGAACAATTTCTGTAGGCGATTACGACACTCTATTCGTGATAGAAGAAACGGAGGCCCAGAGAGAGGCAGAAAGGCAAGA
This sequence comes from Methanobacteriota archaeon, assembly GCA_002718995.2. Classification (GTDB taxonomy): domain Archaea; phylum Thermoplasmatota; class Poseidoniia; order Poseidoniales; family Thalassarchaeaceae; genus MGIIb-O5. Next base: position 28,135 of record PBGL02000012.1, on the reverse strand, counting down.
CGCCCTTTCACATGCAGTCTTCTTACAGGGTAACATGTTTTTCTGGACAAGCCTGGTAGCTCTAATTTTCGGAGCACTCCTTCAACGAGAGATTCTAGAGAGGAGATATGGTGATGGGCCAGAGTTCCTCGCGATGGAGTTAGCATACCCCCAGGCCATTACTAGATCGATATTGAGCATCGCATCATTCATGGTCGCCGTTAACTGGACAGCATCAGATTCCGCCATTTACTTCCCACCAAAAGCCGTCGTCGAAGAGGGCACAAATGTTACAGATCTCACTGGCTTCTTGATAGGCTGCGCATTTTTCACCAGCGCATTATTCGCCTACGGCGTCTACAGAACAATACTTGCTGCAAGGGCCGAACAGACAGTCAAGGATCGCTTGTGACATGTCCGAATACCATCTTCACTCTCATTTTTCCGAACTGCATTCAGTTCTGAGGAAAACCTCAGTACTGCTGATTCTATTCGCAGCGATGTGGACAACAACCTCCACATCGATGATTAATGAATGGGCTTCTTCACTTTCTTATGCCAACTCGGGCTCAGGGATGGCAATTTACTCCCCAATGGATTGGGTAGAGGTTAGGTGGACACTGGTCCTGCTCCTCTCAGCTCTTTCCGCTCTACCGATTTTCTCCATATTACTATACAGATTTATGAGGCCCGGACTATTCAGGGAAGAGAGAAAGTGGATTTTCACAGTACTGTCTTGTTTCTCGGTCATTGCACCTCTTGCGAGCATCGCTATTTGGACGGTCGGAGTATCAACCGCATTCTCTCTTGCTGAATCATTTGGCACGATAAGTGGAGTGGAAAATAGGTATGACATTACCCAGATAGTCTCCCTATCAATCGGAATAACCTGGATTTTTCTAGTGTCTTCTATTACAGCAATATCGCTCTCAATGTCACGATTAATGCTAGGCTCAGAGAGCGACAATACTAGGTTCAGAATCAGAATATTACTAATTTCTACTGGGGTTCTGATACTGACTCTTCCAGTAGTTTACGACGGCCTAAGAATAGCATTATCAGTAGCTGCAGTGCTTTTTGCAGACATGTCCTCAAAGATCGTACCAGTTCGCCGATAGCCGATACTGACATTTGTTGCGCTAAACCAATCAAATCTACACTTACTTGAAAGCCATCCCTGATGCCGGAATACTGTGAAGTCAGTAAGATATGCTGCGGCATTTGTCTTCCTCCTCCTAGGTGCACTAATCAATCTAAACCCGGATATTGTAAATCAGACAGCCGACTCCTCTAATGACTTCCATTCAGAAGACTCGAATCTAATCGGACTTCAAGATGAAGAGGAATGGCTGGTCCTAAGGGTCGGATTTCCCGGAAAGCCACACTCAGATGAAAAAATTGACTCCATCTTTGACATAGACGAAGATGGCTCTCCACAGCTGTCTGCATCAGAATATGTCAGTCAAATGTCAGGAGGCGCCTCGTCACTGGAAGTTACACTATCGGAGGATATTTGGATCTCCCCCATGGATGAGGGATACTGGGGCGAGGACTCACCCGAAATGAGAGACTCTGGTGCAGATGGGAGGGGCGTGGAAGGGCTAGTTGAAGACTCCGTCAGTGCCCTTCTATCTGGAGTAAACCTGTCAAGATGGGATTACAACGATGATGGCTTCGTCGATAGGATACTTATTCTTCATTCGGGTGCCGCTCAAGAATCAGGAGCCTCCTCTGAAACCATATGGAGTCATTTCTCCGAACTCCAGAATCCGGTAGAGTTGGGCGAGTGGACAATCAGCCATTACACAATCTCATCCCTATATTCGGGAATCGGGACTGTCGTCCATGAGATGCTTCATCAGATGGGTGCACTCGACCTCTACGATGTCCATTCAGATCTCCCATCTAGTACATGGAAAGGCCTCGGTGACTGGGATATTATGGCCAGCGGTAATTGGAATGATAATGGCAGAACTCCTTCTATGCCCGGATCTGCATCTCTCGATATTATCGGCGCTTCTGGGGTTTTTGACGTAGACATCACGCAAGATGGAACTTACGAAATCGAATCTATGGTAAGTAAATCCGGTGGAAACAGGGTCCTTTCTCTTGACACAGCCCCTGGTGAAAGAGTGCTGATCTCATTCCGTTCTGACAGTGGTTTCGATTCAGCGTTGCCAGGATATGGAATTTTAGTCGAGTATCAAGATCTGAATAATGGCAACTCCGAGGATAATACCGTCAATCATGATCCAAATAATGCATGGGCTAGGATTATCGAAGCAGATGGGGATGATGCATTGATCAGAAATAGAGACTCGGGAAGCGAAGGTGATACTTTCTCCATCAACGAAACATTCGGCTCTACAGGAATCAAGATTAGGGACAATAGGGGGAGGCTTGTACACTGGACAGCCACCGTCTCCCAGATTAACGAAGAGTCTGCAATCATAGAGCTAACTATGCCTAATTCACAAACAACATCAGTCCTTACCCAGAGGACACCGCTACAGCTTCTTGAAGGGGAGAAATCGCTCGCTACCGTCTACACCCCAGTTCAGTGTAAGTTAATTCTCAATATAAGTGCAGATTTGGGAACTCCCACAGAAGTCGAGATTGACATACCCGCAGGAACATCAGATGTCCCAATACTACGTCATTCGGACTCCTCCCTTCAAGTGGGAACATTAACCGGAACTATTGGCTGTGAGGGAGATAATCCAGTCTCGATAAGATCGAGTTGGCAGAAGATTGGCAATAGGATTCCATCACAGGCACTCGAGTCCGTAATTAAGTGGGATGAGCCATCGTCAATATCACTTGAAATGGAGTATGAGGGAGAAGGCCCGAGAGTATATGATGTCGCTATAGAGGGTGCAGCTAGTAGGATAGCATCAATCTCCACACAGGGAGAACTATCTCCCGGTGATCCATTGATTGTCGATATTGAGCCAATGGGCCTAATGGAATCAGGGATGTATGCCAGAGGGCAGGTCGTATTCCAGGATGAATTTGGCTTAGAGCAAAGAATTGACATCCTTCTTATTGCTGAATCACCATTCACTGGCGAAGGATGGCTAGCGTGGATTTCGACCCCATCTAATGGACTTCCATTAGTGTGTATTCTTATGGCAATATCTGTAGTTACTGGGTCAAGGAAGGAGTGATCATCTTTTCCCGGGGTTACTCCACCTAGAATCCGACGGTGGCCTCGAAATCTCAAGGAACGCCCATTTTCCACCATTCACATATATCGGACAGATCCAATGCTTGTTGACCCCAGAGGCAAGCCTGGATGTCAGACACGCCCTCCCCCAGTCGTGCGCTTGTTTGTCTCTATCGTTAGGGTCGTTGATCAGCCAGGGGGCATGGTCCTCTCCAACAGACCCGGTGTAACACCTCCAAGTGGTACCAAATTTGAATCCAGGCCTAGTATTGAGGCCCCTATCCCATAGTTCCTTCAACAGGCTAGCTGTCCTAGTCATCCCAAGATGAGGGTCTGGCAAACCAGTTGAGATGCCCTCAAGGGAGAAGTCGATTGATGGATGGCCCAGGATATGTACTAGCTCTCTCTCTACCCAGTCCAACTGCCGACCGTCGTGCACAGGAACTCCGATTGTTTCAGATGGCCAAACTTCGATATTCGAGAAAAACGCACCACCCGTGAGCGTTTCAGCGTATTCAATGCATGAGATTTTGTTGAAATCTTCTTCGGTGGGCGGGTCAAGCTCTCCAGCAGGTTCTGCTATCGACAGGCGATATGTGACTACTGACAACTCTTCATCGATAACTAAGGACTCAGCTACCCTCCCTCTTTTCTCTACTTCTTTCGTCCATTCGTAAAGGTCATTTTCCTCAAAACCCTCTTCAGATGTGAACCATCTGATCTCTGCAATCGGCAAGTCATTTCTCGGATGCTTATCTGAATCCCACCTAAGGCCCCATGTCTCATCGGAGTGTTCAAGTCCCATGCTTTCGAGGTTACTCTTCAGGACGATCTTGTTTCCTGGCACCCTAAGAGCCTCCATAATAGCACCCTCGGGTATTGCCCCAGAGTCCTCATTAGTTACACTGAGTATCCAGTCATCGCTGGGCAACTCAATATGTCTATGGTCCCTGCAGAATATCAGTTCACACGCCGCGAGAACTAGCCCTCCACTGGGTATCGGCTTGCCAATGGCCGACTTATGCCACAACCTATCCGCTGCAGCCCCGTCGTAAATCCACCCCCCCTCGACACGTTCCATGGCTTTACGATGGCATCTCAAACTTGATTCCGTCGGTCTAGTAAGTATCATTCGCCTTGACCCCCGCGCATCGGTCATGGAATCAGGAGACGATGTTGGAACAGAGGCCGAGATACTACGTAGGCTAGGCTCTTTGCTCGAAGATGTCGAGGGAACAAGAGTGACTCTGATAGGGGATGTGATGCTTGATAGGTACCATCATGGTTATGCCAACAACCTCAACTCCACTGCTCCGGTGCCAGCATTGAGGATAATTAGGTCAGAGGAATCTCCGGGCGCCGCTGCTCACATTGCCAGGGGGCTCAATTCACTTGGGATGGATGTCGACTTCTTCTCATGCGTGGGTGATGACGACGAGGGAAGTAAAATTATTGAGATGATTTCGGGAGATGGAATTTCGACAGATGGGATCTCAGTTGTCCCCAATAGAAAGACCCTCACAAAAATTAGATTTTATGGGAGTAGAGAGAGCCTGTTAGACCAGAGTCAGGTTTTACTTCAGGCTGATAGAGGTCCCCTAGATGAATTGAGTAAATCGGTGAGTGACGATCTAATCAGTGCCGCTTTGGAATCAATGCCCCATAGTAGGGCGATAGTGCTGTCCGACTATCACAAGGGGGTGATTACCGAATCTGGAGCATCCAAGCTAATTTCCAAGGCCAAGGAGTTGAAACTTCCCTGCATCGTCGATCCAAAATTAACTGGACTATCTAGAAGCAAGGGTGCCGATGCTGTGATTTTTGGCATGCGAGGTCTGGAGCTTCAGAGGAGGAGGCTTATGCTGGAGAATGCTTCCGATGCAGCATCCGAACTAATTTCCACCTATGACTGGGGGGCGATACTAGTACTGGGAGGGGTCGATGGAATCACCCTCTATCCTCGTGACGGAGACGAATTATCGATACCTTGCCGCTCCAATGCCCCGAGGCAACAGATAGGCCTCCATGATGCAGCCGCTACAGCATTGGCAGCTGCCCTCGGAAACGGCCTAGATATTTTTGATGCCGCCTCCCTTGCTGCTGCTGCCTGTGAATGCGTACTTACAGCTGAATCCAGCCACGAATTCGTTAACAGAGATACTCTGGGCGTATGGTTGGAAGAACTGTCTTGGAAGCTACAGATTTCAGATAGATGAGGATCACCAACCCAACGGGTTCAAGACATGTCCTATAGGGCCAAGAACGTGGCACGACAGGCTCTGTTCCTCGCTTTGCTGATGGCATTGGCACTTGTCTCATCCGCTCAGACTGTAGCGGCGGACGAGGAAGAGGCATCATTCTTGGGGTTTGATGTAGAAAACGGAATCCGTATTTCCGAACCAACGATCATTAGCGGCTCACTCGTTTCCTCACTGGAACCCACTACAGAATCTTCGTGGTCTATTTTCGATCAGACATCAGGAGAAAACCTTGTCATCGGGAGTGGGATCATTTCATTCGGAGAACCCGTAAACTATGGGAACTTATTGAAATGGAATTGGGAAATAAGTATGGAACCTGACGCCATCGGAGATTGCTCGTGCGTACTTCAGGCCACTGTATCGCATGCCGATGAGAGCAGCATTTCTAATCAGATTGCGATATTTATAGGGAATCCTTCCGGTGCAATACTCCTCCCACAGGGTCCAGTCGGCGAATCGTGGGTTAAGGACGAGGTTGTCTTCTCGGGATGGTCGGATTCAAATGCCTCATCAGCAATATTGTCCTTCTCCATCATATCAGCATACTCTTTGGTAGATTCCTGTCAAGGAATCTCAGATTCTTCACCTGATTCCCTGTATTCCACCAATTCGAGTGGCCTTTACTCTTCAGCAGTAGATGTTTCTGAACTTGATGATGGATGGTACTCTGCCCGGACTACTATTGTCGTAGAATCTGAATCACTGTCTTACTGTGTGCCAATTAGAATTGACAACTCGCCTCCAGAATCCATTATTTCCGGGGCCTCTGAAGCACAAGAGGGCGATTCAGCACTACTATTCGATGCCGGATCTTCTGATGACGGATTCTGGGGGAAGGGAGACCTGTACTATATTTGGACCGTATTGGACAAATCAAGGCCGGGTGCCGCGCCAATTTCTATAACTCAGGGTGAAAGCACATTCTCAATTGATACCCATTCATCCGGAGAGTTCGAGATTCTACTCAGGGTTGTAGACGGGAGTGGGCTGCACAGTACAACATCTAGGACGATCAATATCGCTAACGTAATTCCTTCAGTGAAATTAGTTGTAGATGGAAAATCAGTCACCCATGGCGATAGCGTGAGGCTTTCCTCAGGGACATCTTGGGATATTGACGCCTCGGAGTCCATGGATAGTACAAATGACATCAATGGTTTGAGGTGCGTCTGGAAAATTGATAATAGCCCTGTTAACGAGGGCTGCGAGAGGTCCTTTACCTGGCCGGAAAACGAGTCTCAGAAGCTGATTCTTACAGTTGAGGTCATAGACGATGATGACGAATACTCATTCATTTCCGTAGAACTAGTCCATCCCGACTATTCGGAAGACCTCCCCTTAGGCCTGGTAGTACTGGTTGTGTCAGCAGCATTCCTTGCTTCTGCAATCATGTTCAGGAGAAGGTCCCATTCCGGGGGCGACATACCCAAGTGGCAGCCAGAAGATCAGAATTGAGATTTATTTTACCACATTTCAAGAACATGGGCACCGACGGAGGGTTGAGAATCATGCGAGCATTACCTTTCGAGCTGTCTGAATATCGTGGCAGGCAGGAAGAGTTTCTATCACAAATGCCCCAGGACTCAGTCGTTATAATTCCAAATAATCCAAAATCAGTAAGGTCAAACGATACCCACTATAGGTATCGCGCTAATTCATACGTCCTTTACCTCTGTGGCTGGGAGGAGCCAGACTCAGTTTTCACAGCAGTATTTCTTGATGGAGAGTGGAAGACATCTCTATTCGTAAGGCCCAGGGATACTCACTCCGAGATATGGGAGGGCAGGAGAATAGGCCCCGAGGGCGCCGAAAAAGGATGGCCAATCGACCAATCTTTCCCCATAGAGGATGCGAAGGAACATATCCTCAATGCTATGTCCTTGGGTTCCAAACCATCAATAATCCAAGGATTGGATAATCGCATTGATGATATCGTCCTAAACCAGGATCCCGACAAAGGTCCGGTAATCGAATTATCCGATATTCAAGACCCACGGAATATTCTAGACAGCATGAGGACGATTAAGTCTGAATCTGAAATTGGGATCATGCAGCAAGCTGCCAATATAGCCTCCTCTGCCCATGTGAAGGCAATGGAGAAAACATTTCCTTCTATTGGAGAGTGGCAGATTCAGGCCATCATCGAGGGCCACTTCATTCATTCAGAGAGTCAATGGAGCTATCCATCGATCGTGGGAGGTGGTGAGAATGCGACGATTCTTCACTATTCCAGTAACTCAGAAACTATCGGCGAAGGCGATTTGGTTCTGGTAGATGCCGGTTGCGAGGTTCATGGCTATGCATCCGATATAACTAGAACATGGCCAGTCAGCGGTAAGTTCACAGAAGCCCAGAAGGAAATATACAATCTTGTTCTTGAGGCTGAGATTGCTGGAATAGAAGCCTGTAAGGCGGGCTCTCCATGGAGGTCTATGCACGAGGCATCGTCAGCCGTCTTAGCTAGAGGACTGGTTGAATTAGGGATTCTGGATTGCAGTGAATCTGAGGCCCTAGGAAAGAATCTAGACGGCCCTTACAGGAACTACTTCATGCACGGAACTGGTCACCTGCTGGGATTAGATGTTCATGATGTCGGAGGTGGCAGAAAGGGAGATAAAAATCCAGGGCCTGTACTAAAACCAGGCATGGTTGTCACAGTCGAACCCGGCCTCTATTTCGCAAGTTGGAGGGACGATGTAGAAATTCCTGAGAGATATGCTGGGATTGGTATTAGGATTGAAGACGACGTACTAATAACAGAGGAGGGCCCCATAGTACTGTCTTCGGGGTGTCCGAAATCGATCATCGAGATTGAATCCATTGTCGGCAAATCAAGGTGATATCTGTGTCGTGGTCGGAAATCATAGGAATGCAGATTTCCACGAATCCACCGCGTCTATCTGTTGAAGAAGCCACTGTGTTATACGAAGAAGCGGACTTGAATGACCTATTGCATGCAGCCCACTTTAGGAGAAAACAAACCCTTCCTGATAACGAGGTGACGTATCTAGTTGACAGAAACATAAACTACACCAACGTCTGCACTATCAATTGCCAATTCTGCTCATTCTACAGGCCTCCTGGCCATCCAGAGGTGTACACCCAGTCCGTGGAAGAAATAAGCGAAAGGATTACCGAGCTAGAGAAAATCGGTGGCTCAAGAATTCTGATGCAAGGAGGAGTTAATCCAGAGCTCCCACTTTCATGGTATACTGATTTGTTATCGGAACTCAGTTCCAGGCATCCCAACATCGACCTTGACTGCTTCTCTCCGATAGAGATTGAAGGCATTGCGGAAGTCTGTGGACTTAGCACATTTGAGGTACTAAGCAAACTGAAGGAATCTGGGATGGATGGATTGCCAGGGGGTGGCGCCGAGATGCTAGTAGATGAGGTCAGGATGGATATTTCTCCATTGAAGGGCTCAGCTGATAATTGGCTCAGGGTGATGGGCGAAGCACAGAGACTAGGGCTCACTACATCCGCCACTAATGTGTTCGGTTTCGGAGAGACTCCCGCTAACAGGGTGGAACACATGGATAGGATAAGGAAAATGCAAGATGATGCGATTTCAGAGGGAAGAACAGGCTTCACCTCTTTCGTCTCTTGGCCGGTCCAACTGGAGAACAACTCATTTGGAAAAAGGAATAGGGGATCAAACAGAATCGAACTAGGTGCATCGTCGAGCGAATATTTGCGGCATCTCGCAGTTTCGCGACTATTTTTTGATAATATTGGCCACATACAGGCATCATGGCCTACCATGGGGCTTGAGGTGGCTCAGATAGCCCTCTTGGGCGGAGCCGACGACGCGGGTTCGACTATGATGGAAGAGAATGTTGTCTCAGCATCTGGTACCGATAGAACAGAAGCTTCAGAATTCGAACTTCAGAGAATCATCTCCATGGCCGGATTCACGCCAAGAAAGAGAGACTCTAGGTATAATCTACTGGAGGCAGATAGACTATTCGAAATTGAGGCGGGGGCCCCTCCTCCATTGCAGAATTAACTATCCTTCTATCCTTCCACTTCGGACTGGTAGATCGTCCAGGTAAACTGATTCGCTGTTTTCAACAATGATCGGCCTGACCCACTTCATCCTCATGCCAGAGTCTGTCACACCTTCTATCACAAGTTCCCAGTGGACAGCAATCATCGCGGAATATATTGATCCTGGCCACGTATTATCTGGTCCTTTCAGAACCATTCTATCCGAATCCACAGAACTCCATGGCCCGCTATCTTGTACTCTCATTGGCTCTAAGAGAAGTATACGCCCCCTGCTTACGGTCATCGGCAATGACTCCCCCACTCCAGTACCATGCTCATCTGCTGTCGAGACTCTTCTCTCTGGAAGCGCAGTTGACATCCCCGGGGCAGGTTGCCCACTTTCCTTCCTATTCGTAGCTTCGAGTATGGCCCGCCTCTCTGGTACCGCAACTCCAACTTGTATTCTACATCTTTCGGCTGTGAATCCATTTGGCGTCATGAACTCTAGTATCTCTATGCAATCGGGACTCATTTTCCCGATTGCCATTTGCGGACTCCCAAGGGGTCTGGAGATGTATTCCTCCTGTCTATTTATATCTCTTAGATTAGCAACTATTCTAGCTACTATGGGAAGTATGAAGATAGGAAATGAGACCAGAATTAGAAGGGGGTAATCAAGCGGACCTATCCTAATTGGGGAGTAAATAATTTCAGCAAACCCGCCGAGTAAATCGATCAATGCAGGCTCGAGTGCGTGAAGGATAAGAGAAACTGACAAAATCACCACAGAGGGGAAAATCATCCGTCTTGCCAGGGAGTGAATGGGGTCAGGCTCAATATACCACCCGTTCCTCGTCCTCATCAGGAAAGGAAGGACATCTTTCGTGACTTCAGTTCGAATAATTGGCAGTTGTTCACTGCCATCTTCCTCCTTTTTCCATTCAACCATCCAGCTATTCTCCGAACCAAGTTTGAATTCGGGCGGAGGCATATTTTCCGACTCCAACATCACTTCCACAAGTGGGATTTTATCTGGTTCCGTGTTATAGTGCTCGAAAGGAGGGTATCTCACTCTCTGTACAGATCTGTGCATAGTTCAACCCCAAATTAATGCCTTTGCAGCCTTACTTGCCACCCTACGGAATTCTGGAACTTCCTTCAATAGTCTTATTCCCAGAGGTATGGGATTGTCTATCTCTCCAGTCTCATTGATAATTTCAATGACTTCCTTCTTGGACCAAATCGAAAATATCTCATCGAGCTCTTCATCGGTTGACTCTGTTACAAATACATCCCTGAGAGCCTTGGCTTTGCTATGTTTCCTCCTCATGGGGTCTAGCATTTTTGAAATTCTAATCATATTCTCCTCAGAATGATTGTCCGAGATTATTGCCTGGGATATCTCAGGAACGAGAAGGTCCACTTGTTCAAATCCAGGTCCGATACCACCTCCTGTCGTGGGTTTACATGAGCCAGCAGCATCACCGAATAATGCTACTCTTGGACGGATTGTTTTCTTCAACATGCCACTGGGCACAGGCCCACCAAATTTTCCAACTATTCTGCATTGTGAGAATCTCTCAGACCAAATCGAGTCACTCATTAGTTTACTGAGGAGTGATTCACATGACGATTCACCGAGTAAGTCCGGCCTACTCCACATGCCAATCCTAGTAGTGCTTCCAGACGGAATTGCCCAAGCAAAGAATCCCGGGGCAATATCATTACCTGTGTACATATCAAGTACGCCATCTACACCAGGATAACCGGTTACTTCAACTTGGAAACCAACCATCATCTCCTTAGGCCTCCCAAATTTGAATCTCCTCCTAACCCAGGAATGAGCTCCGTCGCAGCCACATATCACTTTACAGTTAACCACAACAATTTCACCCTCTCTGTTGACACGCAATGAGGCCGAATCAGTACTGATCTCAGCCTCTACTGGATAGCTGGATAGCCATATGTCTGCTCCTGCATCAATCGAGCCCATCACCACTCTTTCGTCGAATTTTTTTCTACAGACTGACCAAGTTCTGACTCTTCTTGGATCTCCAATCTCTACAGGTATTCCGGAAGGGCCATGAATTCTCGCACCCCAAATGACGCTTAATGCAGTTTCTTCAAGTGATACTTTCTCCATCGCACCGGGATTGACTAAACCAGCGCACTGGAATGGCCTACCTACTTCTTCATGCTCCTCAATTAGCAGAACAGAATGGCCGGACTCTCTTAGTTTTAGGGCCAAGTATCCACCGACTGGCCCAGCTCCGACTATGGCCACGTCGTAGTGGAACTCCATGTTATCAACAACCCTCCTATTTTCTTTTGCCTTTGCCCTGCTTTCTCCGCATACTCTTCAATTTTTTTATCAGGGTACTGGCGTCTGATTTTGTTATCTCATCTTCTGTTGCAACATCTGCAATAGCTACGACATCAGGCATCGATATCCCTAGTTGTTCAGACATATTCCTGATTAGCTCCATTTGGGGTTCAGTGGCCGGAAGTGAGGAATTCGCATTCCTCATCATCCCGATCAATTCACTTGCACTGCCCTCACGACCGCCAGTAAGTCCGTCTACATCCTCGACACCTACTAGGGACAAGGCATCAGCAAGAGCCATTCCAGACTTTTCGACAAGGGACATAAGATAGCTGATCTGCTTCTCGCTAGCAGGTGGCCCTCCATTGGTTTTCGATAATTCGTTCAGTGAACCAATGAGGTCGCTGGCTTCTTCACCACTAAGATCGTCTATTTCCCTACCATCAAGTAGTGACTTAACTACATCGTCTTCCAACCCAACTATCCTGCTCTCAATAAATGATTTTTGTTTAGGAGTAGGTGACCTTCTACGATATTCAATTGCCTTATTGTGTGCGTCCTTGAAATCTTCCGAGAAAGAACTCCAGATGGAAACAGCGTCCATTTCACCTAATTCAATACCGTCCAAACTATCTTCCATCTTAGATGTAAATGAAGCGGAGAGGATGTCCATCCCTCCAGCTTTGGAGCCATAGATTGGCGCCACATCAATCCAGAGAGTTCTACCATTTTCCGTTGGAACCAATGAGCTATTCTCATTCTCCACATACCCCCTATCTTGAATACGTTGTACGATACTAACATACGTGGAAGGCCTACCTATGCCAGCATTCTTCATTTGCTTGACGATCGAACTCTCTGAGAACCTTCGCGGGGGTTTGGTTTCATCACTCGTGAGAAGGGGATTATCTTCGTCCTTATCCAATGGCCATTCAGATCCCTCTGATAAATCGAAGTTCGGTTGACTCTTGCGAGGCTGGGCCAAGAACTCGGCGGAGGCTTCCTCCCACCCCGAGTGAACTAGCCATGACGCGGTTCCCGTCATTAAGAGTCCAGACCCCTCGATGGTTGCCCGCAAATCCCTTCTTTCCCTAATAGAGTCAGACATCTGACTCGAGGTAAACCTACTCCAAACTAGACGGTAAAGCCTTTTGTGATCGGCTTCCATTCCACTGACTTCTTCTGATGCAGGGTTCGTTGGCCTGATTGCTTCATGAGCATCCTGAACATTAGATGAGTCCTTCTTGGCATCTGGACCAAGTGAACCTGGGCCCAGAAACTCTTCTCCATATTTCTCCTTGATGAAGCTCTTAACTTCGTTTCTAGAAGTTTCACTAGTTCTAGTTGAATCGGTCCTGATGTATGTTATATGACCTGCTTGGTAGAGGTCAGAGGCAATCTTGCTTGTCTTACCCATGGACCATCCAAGAGAAGAGCTTGCCGCTTGCAGTAATGTATCAGTAGTGAAGGGCGCAGGAGCCTTTCTCTTTTTCTTCCCCTCTTTGATAGAAGAAATAGCCAGCTTCCCCGCTTTGGAAATCGCTTCATGAGTTGCTTCAGCAAGCTCGCCATCAAATGTCCTATCTGGGAAGTGCTTACCATCATCATCGAACCAAGCGCCATCTTCGTCTTTCTCATGGAATCTGACCTTGAAATTGAATCCATCACTAGTTGCACGAATACTGTGGTAGGGAATTGGAACATGGGCCTCCCTATCTAATTCCCTTTCAACTATGAATCCGAGTGTAGGAGTTTGAACCCTTCCCATGGACCTAAGGTTCCAACTCCTCGCAAATTTAGAGCACCTGTATCCCACAAGACGATCCATGAATCTCCTTACCTTGGCGGCATCTACCAAGTTAGAGTCTACATCACTATGATTAGCCATTGCCTCTTGGATAGCCGACTCTGTAATTTCATTGAATGTCACTCTTCTGACAATTGGGAAATCCGAGAAAATGATGCTAAGCCTCCATGCAATGAACTCGCCTTCCCTGTCAGGGTCTGTAGCGATGTAAACTTCTTCAACGCCCTTTCCATTTGCTTTCCTAATGATTCCAGAAATGATATTCTCTGCCCTATCTGTCCATTCCCAAGGTGGATCTGGGAGATTTGTTCCATCAGAGGCCCACATTGCCTTTGATCCCTGCTTGCCGCTTTTTCTAGTAGGCAAGTCCTGAACATGACCGTTACAAGCCTCTACTATCCAACCCTTGCCAAGATACTTTTTGACCGTCTTAGCTTTGGTACCGGATTCGAGTATCATCAGCTTCATGTTTTCACGACCATAGTCCCAATCAGTATGGAGTACTACGTTTCTTCCGGGCTCAGTGATACCTGTATAAACATGAGTGGCAATAGTCCGTTCCAACGCGCGCGCGTGCAGGTGTGTGTGGCGCGCGCGCGAGGAGAAGGCAGATCAAGAAGCCAATCTAGCGCTGACCTCATCCCACTCTTCATCCGATCCAGGGCCTCCGCATCCCACGCAACCAGGATATCCAGCTCTGGCCAACTTGAGCGTGACTTCACAAAAATTTTCCCATATTCCTTCGATTCCCCCATCTTCAGATTTCACCCAGCAAGTCTCCATTCTAGGCTCGAGAGTAGAAAAACTGAAGCTAACTCCCGAATTAGTTTCAAAGAATAATTCCTCTTTATCCCCCAAGGAATGTATTTCTGGCTCCAATATCATCGATGGAACCTCATCAGATATACTGAGAATCAATAATTTTGCTGAATCAATACAGGAACTAGGGACGTTTAGCACCCCTCCAGTAGATCTGAGCAGCCTTCTTGCCGACTCATACATAGATGGGTTCCAATCGCTCATATGGGGCCGTGGGGTACGTAACTCTTGAAGGGTATAGCATCACGGCTCTGTTTATGGGAATTGGATGGAGCATGTTCGCTCGTCCAGTAATTAGACGCATGGACTCTGAGAGAGCTCATGGCATGGCCATAAGATCTCTTTCCGGATTCGGACAGTCGTCAATCGGATTAAGGACATTAAACGCCTTATACCAGCCCCCAGAACTACCAACTCATGTCTTCGGGAGACTCTTCAGACATCCATTGGGACTCGCAGCTGGGATGGATAAGGGGGCCTCTGCCCTCTCCGCTTGGCCCGCTCTCGGGTTTTCATGGGTTGAATACGGAGGTATCACTAGGTTCCCTCAAGATGGTAATCCTAAACCTAGAATGTTCAGGGCAGATGCCGAACAGGCACTCGTCAATAGCATGGGATTCAATAATCCAGGGGCTTCATCGGTCAGGGATCAGCTGATACAGAGAAGAGCATCTGGAAAATGGCCTAATGTCCCCGTAGCTGCAAATATCGGGAGATCGAAGAAGGTAGACAATGAGCAGGCTCCCGCTGATTACTCAGCCACTCTCGAGGCACTATGGGACCATGCAGATATGTTCGTATTGAATATCTCTTCGCCCAACACTCCGGGGCTAAGAGATCTTCATGAGGAATCTAGTCTTAATACCGTACTCAAGGCATGCAACTCGGTCAAGGAAATGAAGGGCGGTGGAAAGACAATGCTTCTCAAGCTGTCCCCCGATGCTTCAGACGAGGAACTCATCTCTTCCTCTGAAGAAGCTCTTAGGAATGGCATTGATGGACTCGTCGCAACTAATACAACGTTGAAGAGGCCTGTTCCTAAGAATACCAAATCCCGTCATGCTTTTGCTCAGAATGGAGGTGTTTCCGGAAGGCCACTTCAGGAGAGGTCCTTAGAAGTGGTATCAATGCTATACGAGTCTACTGGAGGAAAGGTTCCGATAGTAGGAGTTGGGGGGATCGACTCCACCGAATCTGCATGGAACTCTCTGACTTCAGGTGCCTCACTTCTGCAGATTTATTCCGCATTGGTTTTCAAGGGCCCATCGGTAATTTCAGACATCGTTACTGGGCTGAGAGCTAGTGTTAGAGAGAATGGCTTCTCTAGTATCGAAGAAGCGGTTGGTTACAATAACACCTGAGCTTCCGATAAGAAATATCATCAATCACATTCCACAGGTATTGCTATGGCGCGCACTCCTCGATTCCCCTTGACCCGGAAAAGAAGACTCCTCATTGTTGGGTGTTCGATGTCATTACTGCTAGTTCTAATGTTCGTATCTGTGGAGCCGGAAGTACAGTATTCAATAGATGAGGTAATGGATGATCCTACAGCATATGAAGGTGAATTACACGTAAGAGGAGAGGTCTCAATTGGCAGTCTGGAAACTGATAATTTTTCGTTTTCAATTTCGGGTGTAAAGCATGTTCTGCATGTGGATTACTCCAGTACCGTGATACCCGACGGGTTCGACGAGGGCAATATGATAGCAATCAAGGGAGATTTACTGATTATTGACGGATTATGGGTTATAGAAGCACATGAGATTCAGACTGGATGCCCCTCGAAATACGAAGCATCGCAATAGTCCACATCCCGATTCTTTGAAATGGGGGCGCTTCCCGCACATATTGGGCTAGGGGGGGTGTTGACGTGCTCTGTTATTCACAAATCGTCGATAATGGTGACCTGAAGTCCGAGGGCGGCGTAGACGAGCCGCTGGCGACCCGCCGGTTGACGTCGACGCCTCGTCCCCAAGAGATGCAGGTTGTTGGAATCGGCTCCCGGAGGGGAGCTGTGACCATCCTATGCCCGGGAACCAGGTCAGGCGCGGAAGCGAGCAGCCCGACCGGGGATGCTGGATGCCTTGGGATAACGGGGCTGAGGAGATCGGTGAAAAATCGCCAGCAGTGACGAACGTCCACCGAGGACGCGCCCACTATGTTGGGATGCCTTGCAGCCCACCCATTTCACATACTATCTCAAAGCAGTTTTGTGGTACTGGCTGCACAGAAAGTCGCTGACCCTTCATCAATAGAGGCATTTCCTCGAGTGCTGGATTGGCCCTCATATCTGGAAGTGTAACAATTTCAGACATTGCAACAACCGCTTCTATGTCGACCATCATCCATCTTGGATTTTCAGGTGTAGCCTTCGGATCAAAATATTTCGACGAAGGGTCCTGGGCCGTGAAGTCGGGATAACCTTCCTTGCAGACTCTCGCTACACCTGCGACATGCGGCGGCTTGCAATTAGAGTGGTAGAAAAGAACCATGTCTCCAACCTTCATGAGGTCCCTCATTGTATTCCTAGCTTGGTAGTTTCTCACACCATCCCAGTGTGTCGTTTCATCTTCTTCGAGCTGTTCCCACGGATATACATGGGGCTCGCTCTTCATTAGCCATAACCCAGTCATACCTCTGGACTCTATGCTAGGTGAATCAAGGTGTCGTTTACCATGCATCATCGGAGGAGCCGAAAACCATAGCTGCATCAATTACATCAGCCTCGTCTCTAGCTATTGCCCTGCGTAGCCCAGCAGTCTTCACCATCGTATTCACTCCCCCAGTAAGGCCGATATTAGCCTTGATCATTGCTGTGAATATTGCAGGTAGGAGGATCAAGGCAGATATGGCTGCTACAAGAAGCAGTATGATTATCGTAGTTACAAATGGCTTGATCGCAGCTATTGGTATCAAGTATGCACAAGTCATTCCAAATGCGGTTACGGTAACCGCCTCAAACAAGCTCATTCCCGTACTCGCGCACGCAGTCTGTATGGCTTCTATAGTCCCGCCTTGCTCCTTTATTCTATTCGCAATATGTATGGAGAAGTCGACACCCACGCCAACTAGTATGGATCCAATCATGACAGTAACAAGGGATAGTGGGACGTCTAAGCTGTCCATTGCTAGCCATTGCATCATCACCGTGAAGCCGACAGGCATAGTTGTCAGTATCGCGTATCTAACATCCCTGAATACTAGAGCCAAGGTCAAGACTGTGAATAGGAGTGCAAACCCTAGTGAAGACCACTGAGATCCGACAATTAGGTTGTTCACTTCGATTGTTATGGAGGCGACTCCAATTAGTGGGGTCGAGTCGATTGCTCCATCGGTTTCCTGTGATGCGTATTCGTCAACCAAATCAACTGCTTTCGACGTCGCCTTGACGTCCATGAATGGCATGTCGATGTAAATCAGGCTCCTCTTGTAATCAGAAGACATGAAAAGTCCCCTCATTTCATCTGTCATGCTGTTGTAGAACACATAAATCAAGAAATTCTGAGCTTGGACTCCGCCTGTGTCCTGTAGATCCAGATAGTTCATAGCACTCCAGAAAGAGACATTCCCCGATTGCTCATTGTCAAATATTAATTGAGCAACGTCATTGATCGGATCAGGCAGTATGCCAGTGCCATTTATCAAATCATAAATCGGCGTACCAGTAACGTTCACCCCCACGCCTATCGCCTTCATGAGGAAAACTATGGAAACGGCTGTCGTATTCTCAACGGAGTTACATTTAGTTTCCAGCTGAGAAATACCTTCCAGATTGGCATATGGGTCGCTTTGCTCTGCCTCAGCGTTAGGTAGAGGATTTGGATCAGCGGAGATATCTCCACGAATCAATAGGAATCCCGGTTGACCTGCATTGAATTCATCGGAGTATACCCCCATCTTGTCTACAGCATCGACACCGCCCGGAGCCATTTCTAACAAATCGATATTCTCCTCCACGTTGGGCCTATTGATGCCTGCAGAAACTAGCATGGCAATAATGAAAATAGCCAGAGTCACCCTTGTCCATTTGATGGGAGTCTCCACAGCAACCTGGAATATCTTAGGTGGCGGGTGAGAGGGCTTCTTCAGGTCTAACATCATTGTAAGATTAGGAACCATCAGCATTGTCATTATGTAGACAACCACGATACCTCCTGAGAGGGCCCAACCAATCGTCGCTATCGGTTTCATTGGAACTAATGTCAGTGAAATGAATCCGATTATGGTGGTTAGAGCAGAAAGTAAAACGGCCCGCCCAGTTGAGCTTAGTGCCTCTGTCATTTTTTCCCTGGGGGAGCCCTTTGACTCAGCATATCTGTTTGTAATATGCAGGCCATATGAGACTCCCAGAGCTAGAACAATAGGTCCAACAATTATGACGGTCATTGTTACCTCATAGTCAGTTAGTCCAATCATGCCTAGAGTAATCCAAACTGAGCATAGTGTTGGTAAACCCGAGATTATCACCACTTTGATGCCCTGGACTAGGCGTATCCTACCAGTTTGAAGAAGATCACAGTGGAATATGAATAGGCCGAATGCTACGAGGACCACTCCAACTGGGAAAACACCCCAGAACATCTTGAATGACTCCTCTGTTATCGCATTTGTAAGTGGAACAGGGCCCGTCAGGGTCATCCGCAGGTCTAGGGGATTCTGATCTTCACAATATTCTTCATTCTCTCTCTTCTCTGGGTTAAGCTCCTTCCCGTCCTCATCCCTACAGACCCAATTATTCTCAATTGATATTCTATTAATTTCGTTTGAAACATACTCAATGTAATCACTGGTATCGTCCTCGCCGTCGCCATCCATGTCTACAATGCTGGTTATACCAATAATTATCACAGCTCTATTCCAATACCCGGCAGTCTCGTTCTGATTTTTACCAACGTCCCTGACTAGCTTATCAAGTGCATTCTGGGGCATCTCGTCCAAGATTTGGTCGACTCTTTCTTGCTCGTCTGGAATTGAGTAGTCCCCTATGAGATTCGCTTGTTCGTCAACTGTTTCGTTGACTGCCTGCGAGAGATCACTGCTTCCTGTGGCCTCTGCTATGCCAGAGAAGAATGCCTTAATCACTCTACCACCGCTGGAATTAACTTCCTTGACAACTGTGGAAACTGAGAGTACGTAAATCACGAAGTCCTGCTCCCCAGCATCGTTCCTGTGTGTATTTAGAGTGTTTTCAACCAGGTCCAACTGCGACAGGATGGGTAGCTTGTCAACACCCGTCGTATTGGACTCGACGTAAACCACCATGACGTTAGTTGTCCAATCCTTTTCGACATCTTCTATCTGAGCTTGTACCTCTGATCCTTGCGGGAGATATATTGCCATGTCGCCGTTAACGTTGAGAGCACCTTCGTCACTACACCAATCTGGATTGTAACCGTCCCTACAATCATTTACTCCGGAATGAATGGAGAAGAAACCAGTCACAGCCAGGCATAGAACTATGGTGACGGCAGGTACCTTGGTAATGATGTCAGTTACAGTAGAATCTAGTAGGTTTCTCTTTATCGAGGTTGGAGCCTTACGAATAAAATTTGAAATGGATTCCGAGTTAATTTTTGATATTGAATCCCGAAAGGCGCCTGTTCTTTCTCGAACGTAATTGGGGATATTTTCGACCATTGTGGAGGCGTTGAATCTACGCCCATCCCTTCCTTCGTCCATTCTATTCGTAGTTGGCTGACAGACGAGGGGACTTCAACCCCTCGCCGCTGTATTCATGCCGAATGCAGTTAGAACATACCCGCCGTAGGCGGGAACAGTCAAGAACGGGAGTTCTCAGGAATGTTCGCGAGGAGTTTTCGTGGGCGACCCAACTATACGGGACAAGAGGTGGACAATAGACCTCGAGAAGAGGATCCAAGAGGATCACTTCGGACCTACATTCAATGAAAGGTACTCCTTCGATCCAAGAAGTAATAGGGAGCTCTTCGTGATTGACACGCCACCGCCATATCCTAGTGGCACTTGGCATATTGGTGCAGTCGCGCAGTATAGCATGATAGATGTCATTGCTAGGAGTCAGAGATTGATGGGTAAAGAGGTGTACTTCCCTTGGGGCGTCGATAGAAATGGCATCAACATCGAATTCACGGTCGAAAAAAAGACGGGTAGAAAGATGAGAACTTATGAGAGAGGTGAGTTTCTTGAGTTATGCTCGGAAACGATAGAGGAGTACACCCAGGCAATGAGGAAGACGGCCAAGCGAGTGGGGCTTTCTTGTGATTATGCCAACGAATACTTGACAGACGCTCCCGATTTCCGTGCAGTAACACAATCCATCTTCGTAGACTTATTCAGAAGGGGCGATATTGTAGAAGATCTAAGGCCCAATATCTACGATCCTATTGAGGGTACCACAATTGCCGACGCTGAAGTTCAGAGAGTTTCAAGGGAGACTCTTCTATGCGATGTAAGATGGACCACTGAAGATGGTCAGGATGTGATAATTTCAACCACTAGGCCAGAGCTCATTTGTGCCTGTGGAGTTGTCGTCGTACACCCAGATGACGATAGGTATAGGCATCTCGTCGGAAAGAAAATTTCACTTCCATTGCCAGTCAAAGATCGTGAGAACATGGTCGAGATTATGACCCACCCCTCTGTTAAATCCGATTTCGGTAGTGGAGTGTTAATGGTATGCTCTTTTGGAGATCAGAATGATGTGTCAGTTTTCAGAGAATTGGGATTAAAGCCGTTTGTAGCCATTGATCTCGAGGGTAGGCTAACAGAGATTTCCGGACCTCTTGTAGGCATGAAATCCGAAGATGCAAGAGACGCAGCAATACAGATTCTTACTGAAACCGGCCGTCTAGAATCATCCAATAAGAGGATGCAGGAGGTCCCTGTCAGTGAGAGGGGAGGCAATCCGGTCGAGATCATTCTGCTAAAGGAGTGGTATGTCAGGCAGACGCATATACTTGAAAGACTGAGGGAACTCTCGGACCAATCAGTTTTCATCCCCGAAAGAAATAGACAATTTCTTCACGACTGGATGGATGGTATTTCGATTGATTGGCCTATCAGTAGGAGGAGGTGGTATCATACTGAAGTTCCGATTTGGTATTCCGATGACGGTAGTAAGGTGGTGGTCCCACCACATGGGACCTATGTCCAACCTTGGCGAGATTCGCCTCCTGCTGGATCGGAAGTTCTGGATAGATCTACCAGGGAACATATTGGCAGCTATAACGAATTATCCGATTCACTCGGAGCAATTCATGGCGAGGAAAAGGTTTTCGATACGTGGATGGATTCTTCCAACTCCAATCTGTATGTTTCAGGATATATCAGCGACCCAGAAATGTTTGAAAGGGCATTTCCAACATCTATTAGGCCACAAGGTAAGGAAATTGTAAGGACATGGCTTTACTACACCCTTCTGAAGAGCGCACTTCTACTTGACAAGCCAGGATTTCAGAATATCTGGGTAGACGGCCTTGGAATGGATCCATGGGGTCGTAAGATGTCCAAATCCCTCGGTAATGGAATAGATGCTGACTCCGTTCTAGAGTGCGGAGCAGGCGGAAGAACCGGCTCATGGAAGATCAAAGGTCCCGAAGGCAAGCAAGTAAGCCTCAAGGCAAACAAGATTGGAAGTGAGTGCTTCAGACTCTGGAAAGCCTGCGATGCACAGGTCGGAGATGACTTCCACATTAACCCTGAAGAAATCGAATCAAAATACTATGGCGTGCTGACCAAGATGTTCAATGTAGCAAGATTTGCTAGCCAGTTCGATGTACCAGTGAATCTCGAAAACACCCCCGAAGATATGAACAATGAGGATTTGTGGATACTATCAGAATTCAATCAGGTTATGAGTAGGGTATCGAATGCCTGGTCCGAGTTAGACATATACAACGCTAGCCAGGCAATCAAGGGTTTTTGGACTGGGGTCTTCCCCGGCCATTGGCTAGAGATGGCAAAATCAAGACTGTATAACGGAGATAAATCGGCTGAGTGGACGCTGCATAGAATCGTCAGGGACTTACTAACCGCATTCTCTCCTGTTTGTCCCTTCTTCACACACTACCTGTCAACACAAATATACGGGATCAGTGCAGTTGACGTAAGAGACTTCCCAGCTTCCGTGGAATTGGTAAATACTGATGTCTTTGGCGATATTCCCGATCTTACAGCGAAAGTTATGGAATTCAACTCCATGGTTTGGAAGGCCAAGAAGGAAGCTGGAATGTCACTGAAATCACCAATTTCAGGGATTGAGGTTCCTACAGGTCTAGGAATAGTCTCCCAAGCACTCACCGACATGCATCGTCTAGAGTAGTCTGTTTAATGCTGACCCAGGGATTATGCCCTGTTCGAATTCTTCCACTATAGAGATAATTTCATCCCCAATTCTTGCTTGTGCTTCTCTTGTTGATGCACCAATATGAGGTGTAGATGAGAACCTATCATGCCCCAGTAAAGAATTACCAGTCGCCGGTTCACTTTCGAATACGTCAAGAGCTGCAGACGATAGTTTGCCAGTCTTCAAAGCTTCCAGAATCCCCTCTTCATCCACTATCCCGCCTCTTGCACAGTTCACTATGTGATTTCCACATTCAATTCCATCCGCGCCTATGCTAGGCATCATAGATACACGTCTGAGATTCACCATATGCTCGGTTTCATCCGAAAAAAAGCAATGAACGGAAATGTGCGTACACTCTTTGAAAACAGAGTCAACTTCCTCGTGTAATGTAAAGTCACCATCCATTAGTTCCGAACTCATATACGGGTCATATGCATGGATTTCCATTCCTAGCCCACTAGCTATTTCGGCAACACCTCTGGCAATTCTGCCATAGCCAATTAGGCCGAGTTTCTTGCCTCTTAGTTCGCTGCCTCTCATCTCTTTCTTGGCCCAAACCCCGTCCCTCATTTTTCTATCCGAACGAACGATATTTCTAACGGATGAAAGTAGATGTCCTATCGTGAGCTCCACTACTGCATTTGTTGAGGCCCCAGGCGTATTGCATACGGTAACTCCATGCGATGTCGCTGAATCAATATCGATATTATCAACGCCCACCCCTGCTCTAATAATCAACTTCAAAGATCCGCTATCACCAGAATTTGCAGAAATTACTTCTTCAACCATCTTTGTTGCACTTCTGATAACTACGATATCAAAATCCGATAGTGAACCGCTTCTCAATGAGTCTGCTTCATGGTGTCCTATTGTAACCTGATGGCCAGATTCCCTAAGTGATTCAGCTGCATTTTCGTCAATGCCATCGGTAACAGCGATTCTCGCCATGAACCCCCTATCGTCAGGAATATGATGAATATTTTCCGAGATTCCAATGCCATAATTGATATCCCGCGTACATCTCGGTCAGTATGAGGATGAATATGGCATTCGAACTACCTGAACTTGAATATGAATACGACGCACTTGAGCCGCATATAGATGCGCTGACTATGGAAATACACCATAGTAAGCATCACGCTGGATACACGTCCAATCTTAATGCTGCCATAGAGGGAACAAGCATGGAAGGACTGGGCATCGAGGAACTGCTCAGTAACCACTCTGACAATAATGCAATCAGAAACAATGGCGGGGGCTTCTGGAATCACAGGCTTTTCTGGACTGTAATGTGCCCCAATGGAGGGGGTAGACCAGAAGGCGTTCTTGCTTCCGCTATCGATGAGGAATTTGGTTCGTTCGAGTCATTCCAGCAATCATTCGCTACTGCTGCAATGACGAGATTCGGTAGTGGTTGGGCTTGGCTATGTGTGAAGGATGGTGGTAAGTTGTGCATCTGCTCATCTCCAAACCAAGATAATCCGCTAATGGAAGGCGGTTGCGGCGGCCAACCAATTTTGGGGCTAGATGTCTGGGAACACGCGTACTACAAGAAGTTCGGACCAGGCAGAGCAAACTACATTGATTCTTGGTGGAATGTTGTAGACTGGCCACAGGTTTCTGCTTACTATGCCGCGGCTAGTGGAAACTAGTGGATACCCCGAGTTTACCCCCTATGAACCGATAGTGACCGGTTCATTCTAATCCTCCTAGCACAAGCAGTCTTTGTGACTGAACCTGTTGAGGGATTAGCGACGGGGGTATTGATCCTATTTCTGCCTCTACTACTATCACTCCCTCTTAGATTTGGGTGGAAGTGGTGGGTCGGGATGGAGCCAGAGCACGAGCACTATCGAGAGAAGGTGAGAAGAGTCCTCGACTCGGGAATTCCGATCAGGAGATATAGAACAGAACTAGACTCTGAAGCAAGAAGACTCTTGATAGACGATGAGAGAAAGTCGAGGATCGAATCAGATCTATTGAGGCCGCTCGGCACACAACATTTCTTACTACTTCCAGCCCTTGTTTTCTCTCCTCTATTGGGTTTCTTCGCCTTACCCGTTTCAGTTGTCTTATCCCTACTATTCAGGCCTATAGAGTGGATATTAATTGACAAGAAAGTACTACTCTTCGTTGCCGGAATAATTCGTAGGGTTACACGCTGGGAGATTATTGGAATACCACCTTTGGATGATGGAACTGGGACATTGAATAAGGTTCTCGAGTCAGCTCATAGAATGCCTATCACGGTTTTTCTAGGTATTTTCGCCTACCTGATTGTCCTATATTTGCCATTAAGCCCATCAGAAGTACTACTAGTGAGCGCCGGATTTTACATTTTCCTCGTATCTGTGATTTCAGTTATTCGTGCTGCTACACTGAACTCTCTGGTTTTCGCCGATCCAACAAAGAGGAGGCTGATCCCCATGCATTCCCTTGTTGACGATGCCCTGGGGCCTTCTGTTGGCATAGGTCTGATTTTCCTATTATCCCGTCAATTGATTTACGGCAGTAAGCTTAGATCGGGCGATTTGCTAGGTGATCCAGTCGTATTCTCCACTAGCGTACTTCTTGTTTTGTACACAGCTACAATTATCGGTGTGGCCGTGGAGTATGCATTCTTCGTCTCAAGGAGTGACGTTGTGAGAAACTCATTTCAGAAACAAGTCGTTGAAGAGCACGATCCAATGGTGTATCTATTCACGAGACACCTAGGCACACTCAGAATTTCCCCGCTGATGAGTCTCGATGACTGGATTAAAAACGGCGAGGAAATAGAATTTACACAAGACTTCGAGTCGAACGAAACGAATCTAACCGAATGACTGGCCGCAACCACATGATCTATCTGCATTCGGATTCTCTATTTGGAAACCACCGCCCATAAGAGAGTCCTTGAAATCAATCATGATTCCATTCAATAGAGCGCTATCCCTGTTGTGTACGAGTATGGCCATTCCACTGACTTCCACTCTTTGATATGCCTGATCCTTAGGCTCTTCCACTATCGCCATGTCATACATGTATCCAGAGCATCCGCCATCCTGTGCGCTAACGACCAGTACGTGTGTCCCCTCGTCACCTTTCATGGAAGACTTCAGAGCGGTTATCGCTGCATCTGAGATATTAATTTCGATGTCTGTGATGTTATCACGCTTTAGCGAGGAGACCACAGGGAGAGAAACGCCCTCACAACCATCGTGTGCCATATGACTCCCTACAATAGGTGGTATTTGAATGGTTTTGAATGGCCCTCCGCCATCTATGAATACTCAGACACAATGTCGGACCATGGCCAGTACAGAGAAGCAGTTCGATGTTTCCAAGCTGGGCGGCCATGGCGTATCAAGAATTGACGACGTTGTAGCAGTTGAGCTGCCACTGAGTATCCGCATCACATCTGGGGATGTTTCGAAATCTATGGGGATAACAATGCGTACCCCTGGTAGGGATAGGGAGCTTGCCTTAGGATTCCTCTATTCAGAGGGCCTCATAAGTGAATTTTCGGAAGTTTCTGAAATCAAAACATCAACTGATTCAATAGAGATCATTTGTAGTAGTATTGACCATGAAATTCTAAATGATTACAACAGGATTTCAACAATCACTTCGTCATGCGGGATATGTGGCAAGGACTCCATTTCCAACATGCTGCATACACACGGACCTAAATTGAAAAATGGACCTCAAGTATCTATGAACTCAATAGAGAGTTCTGTGAATGATTTGAGGAAGAGACAACCATTATTCAATTCCACGGGGGGATCTCATGCCTCGGCCGTGGCAACAAAAAATGGAGATATTGTTCACATTGAGGAGGATGTAGGTAGGCACAACGCCCTCGACAAATTAGTAGGGCACCTATTATCCAACGAACAGTTGCCTGCTGACGAATTAATGCTCATTGTTTCGGGAAGGGCTTCATTTGAACTCGTCCACAAAGCCATAAGGGCCGGATTTACAGTTTTGATAGCAGTTGGTGCACCAAGCTCCCTAGCAGTTGAAATGGCGAGAGAACATGGATTGACACTAGTCGGATTCGCAAAGAGGGAGTCGTTGACAATCTACAGTTCTCCGAGCAGGGTGTCAATTAGTTAACTGCTCTTCTCGATTGCTCTTTCGCAAGAATTTTACATCTACTAATCTGCTTTCTGCAAAGCTCATTATCTTCGTCATCCAATCCTCTTTGCATTGACTGAGTAAAGCATTTGATTGCATCTTCAAATAATTCCAATGCAGCATAAGACGAGCCCATATTGTAAAGCATCCTGGCAGTAACACCACCAGGATCCATAGAAATTGCAGTATGGTAAGATCTGATACTATCTCCGTATCTGCCAAGCTGGTATAGTGCATGCCCCCTGCCTCCCTGAGCTTTGACTCTGAGAGACATCTCCTCTCTGGGTGCCCCTCCTATGGCCTTCTCGAAGCAGTTCAACGCCTCTATTGCCTGACCCTCACCAAGTAGGCTGACACCTCTGTTGTACCACTCGATGGAGATATTGACATCCTCATTTTCAACAGGCTCGATGCTGTCGAGGCGCTCTTTGGCTTCTTCTCCAGCTGTTATTAGATCGATAGCCCCCTCTTCAATCTCGATCTCTTCCTCGTTAGCTATGGCTTCTTCTATCGCTTTAGCTCTCTGCCTACACTGGAATGCCCTATCCGCATGACCTGCGGCGGAAAGTGCATCAGCCATGCCATTCCAAATTTCTGATGATTGCCTATCTTCCTCAAGAAGCGTCTTCCATGCATTCACTGCACTAACGTGGTCACCTGATTCGGATAGCTCTCTAGCTATGGATACCCTGTTAGCCATAGTATCCACAATGGAAACCAGCCCATTGTCCGACTCTACTTCTGGATTCTCTTCCACAACGTCTTCTTCCTCAACCTCAACAATGCTTTCCGACTCTAATTCGGATATCCTTCCTGAAATACCGTTTTCAGGATCAAATCCAAGGGCTCTCTTCCATATTGATAATGCCTCATCGGAATTACCAGATTCCAACCTCATTTCTCCAAGAGCAATTAGGCTATTGACGTGCTCTGGCTCCGAGAGTAATGCATTAGCTAATGATTGCATAGCATCCATCTTCCTACCGTTCCTTCTCAGTAACTGCGCGAGGTTGTAATGGGTTTTTGCAGAGTCTTCCCCAATTGAAATCGAGTACTCCATCGCTTGAATCGCTTCTATCTCATTCCCCACCATTGATAGACAGGTTCCACAGATGGACCATAGCATGGAATCATCGGAACCGTCATTCTTCAATCGGGGTTTTACTAGTTCTAAAGCACCCTCTGCTTCCCCATTACGTAACATTTCTCTAGCAATTTCTACAAGATCATCCAGGGGCATTGATGGTGACGACTCAACAAATACCTCCTCCTCGAGCGGTGCTGACTCGAGCATTACCTCCTCCTCGAGCGGTGCTGACTCGAGCATTACCTCCTCCTCGAG
>PBGL02000024.1 GCA_002718995.2 Methanobacteriota archaeon | reverse complement strand
TTTCGCGCCTGCTGCACCCCGTAGGGTCTGGATTCGTGTCTCAGAATCCATCTCCGGGCAATGTCTCCCAACACCCGTACGCGTGGATGGCTAGAGGGTACGTTACACCCCCTACAACCTGATACGCCGCAGGCCCATCCTATGCCGCCGGAGCTTTCATCCACTCACCGTTCCAGGCGTAGTGGACTATGGGGTATTATTCTCAGTTTCCCGAGCTTATTCCCCAGCATAGGGTAGGTTACCCACGTGTTACTGAGCGGTACGCCGAGGCTAGGCCTCTAGACTCGCATGGCTTAATCGAACTCCAATAGCGGTAGCCTCCGGCAGGATCAACCGGATTTCGCGTGAAGCGGAATCACTGATCCAGCGGAAGTTATGTTAGTTAATGTCGCAATTTAGGCTTTCACTTATTGGTTGGCGCAGAAACACCATTCAAACAAAATGAATGTGATATCTGCTCTTGCACCCCCTATGTCGGGGGTCAAGTCGTTTCTTGTGGTTCACCTCTAAACCCCGAACTCGGTTCGGGGCAGCACGTCCTCGGCAAACGTCGAACCTGAAGGAAGACGTCATGGCACTATGTGCTCAATCTCCAACGCCAGCTCAAC
The DNA here is from genome assembly GCA_002718995.2 of Methanobacteriota archaeon. Classification (GTDB taxonomy): domain Archaea; phylum Thermoplasmatota; class Poseidoniia; order Poseidoniales; family Thalassarchaeaceae; genus MGIIb-O5. The sequence continues at coordinate 35,526 of PBGL02000024.1, read as the reverse complement.
GCAGCATCCCGGCGACCGACATTCGGTATTTCAACATGACGAGTGGCCATATGTTGGCGTTGGCTCTCAGTGTGTCGATTATGCCTATTACTCGGCTCCGAAGAATTCTCTCAGCACCGGGTGCATCTCCATTGCCTGCTCCTTCTGAATTTGCTCATATGTTCGAAGGATGATTCCCACTGCGAGTAGAAGTCCGGTGCCTGTGGCGTTCCCCACAGTTCCCAACAGGTCCGCCCCTGCCGCCAGAAGTCCGACGAAGGCACCTGAGAACAGAGTGACAGGTGGAATGTATCTCTCCAAGATCCTCTCAAGGACAACGGGGTTCTTCCTAAATCCAGGAATCTGCATCCCCGTCCTCTCTATCTGCTTGGCCACGTCCTTGGCACCCATATTGGTGGTCTCGATCCAGAACTTAGCGAACACGGTAGAGCCCGCAGTCATGACAAACACGTATGTGAAGACGTGGAGCATGATCTGGCCTAGGCTATGGCCATAGGCATCGCCCGTCTGGTTCAGAAGAGGCATCAGCCAATCGCCTACGCCATTTACCATTGACGAGTACCAAGCGAAGCCGTCTGAAGGAGTAGTAGCTCCGACCTCATATGATCCGAACCAGTGTGCCTTGCTCATCGCACCATTCCTACCTAGAATCGGGACTGTGGAAAGCGTCGGATGGCTCCAGAACAGAAGGGTGAACATATTGATGTTAGCCAGCAGGGCGGCCATGAGGATCACTGGGATGTTACTTGCGTAGACTAGCCTAATCGGATATTGCCCTCTGTGACCTCTGACCTTCCCGTGAGTTAGGGGGAGCTCTAGCTTACTTGACTCTGCATAGGCAACGACAAGGAACACTATGACAGAAGAAATCAGAGCCGCTATTGGATTGGCGTGATTGAGTAACATCAGCTCAAATCCATTCTGTGAAACCAACTGGGAGTTGGTTGCAGTCCTCAGTGTGTAGAAAATCATGGGCAATGTTCCTGATGGAGGATTGTCGAAGGACAAGGGAGTACCTTGCACTACTGGCAGGGGAGATAGCGTACCCACGAATGTGGACTGGGCGACGCCTGCGGCGATGAAGAGTGAGATTCCGGAGCCTATTCCCCACTTACTGACTAGCTCATCAAGCAGGAATACCAAGTACGATCCAATGAAGAGCTGGGCAACAATGATGACGTTTGCCCAGCCTATTCCATAGTCGTAGATTAGAGTCTCATGAGGGTCTAGGAATCCGTAAACCTGGGGAATTGACTCGACAGGGATCATGAAGAGAACCAGAAGCTTCTGGATCCCCTGGTAGAGTTGCTTGTCTGCCGAGTCCTGTAAGTCGAGTTGGATGATCTTCGCACCAGCAAACAGTTGCATGATAATTGAGCCGGTTACTATCGGACCTATTCCCAAGTGCATTATGGAACCAGAGGCTCCGGCCATTATCGACCTGAAGGAAGAGAATATGTCCAAAGTTGAGTCTGAAAGACCGTAGATCATGACGTTGGTCATCATGAAGTAAATTATCAGAACCAGTGTTGTCGTCCACAGCTTCTGATTGAATCTTACGTGGCCGTCAGGCTTTGTGATGCTAGGATAGACGTCGACTAGTCGGGAAAGGGCGTATAGCCTACTGGACTCTGAGCCGGAATAAAGCAGGCAGGCAATTGCCAGGCCAGCACCGAAACCGAGCAGAGCCACACCTACCAACAGGAATCCTACTGTTGCTGGGTCAATCCACCCCCAATATGCGAGAAGTATCACGAAAATGAGCCAGGTCAACGGTTTGAAGGCCCGTCCTACGTATGGCATTTCCCTGATATTCTCGGGAAGGTCGGACATTGTCCCCCATATCACGAATCCCACATATGGGAAGGATACCAGGAGCATCCTGATTGCACGCATCTGTTCGTCTTCTGCACCGTCGAGAAGATCGCCCCTAAGCCAGTAGAAGAGCCCGCCCCAGTAGACAGACACCATTGCAAAGAGGCCGATAGCGCTGGGAGTCCTCTCAACCATCGTATCGCCCCGTCAGAGTATTCACTCTTCCTCCCACTCTCCGAACTCGTCATCGTCGTCGGTAGAAACGGTGCCGCCAGCTTCTTCGATCTTTTTCACGGCGCCAGCGCTAGCTTCTGATACTGTGATGTTTATTGCACGACTGATTGAGCCCTTTCCAAGGAGCTTGTCGTAACCCATCTCAGTGAGGTTGATCGAATCGCCATCGGCCAACTCGCCGACTTCGCTAACGTTGATAGAAACGTTCACTTTCCTTAGTCCCGGATGGCGATTAAAACCGTGCATCCCCCAATGTCCGGGCATGTACTTGTTTCGGAACATTACCTTGTGCTTGCCTATTCCGGCATTGCCCCGGCCGCCCCTCTTTCCTGCGCCTCTACCGGCCTTCTTTCCTCTGCCATGATAGCGACTCCTTCCGCGGAACTTGTTAGTTCGTGATACCATTCTTCACACCTCACATCATTCTGTCGGCCAGTTCGCCGATTGCGTCTCCTCTGAAACCGAGAGCTCCGCCTACGACATATGCGCGCTTGATTCCGCCCCAGCCCTTACTCCCTCTTGGAGGATGGAGTCTGAAAATTGGCTTCAGGCCATCGACATCTCCCATGGAAGCCTCACCTGAGGCCAATGCCTTAGAGAAGTCCTTGATTCCCTTGAAATCACTTCCAGCCTTGATCGAGGCATCGGTTACGGGCTTGTCTCCTGACATCCTTCCCCTCTCCCCTATTAGCTTGGCAATGGTTTCCTCATCAACCTCGCCCCATGTGACATAGTCTTTCGACTTCTGGAGCATTCCCCTGTAGGATGGGTTATCCATCACAATTGTGGCGTGGTTGACTCGAGTTAGGTTCAGCATGGACATAGTGTCCCTGATTTTCCTTGTGACGCCCCGGTCACTCCGCGCTCTAATTACTAGAAATGTCAACTAAGCTCCCTCCCTCTAATGATGTTCAACCTTCGGTGATCGGCTTCGGTGAGTCTTGTCTTGTTTAGTTCGATAAGGGCATTGAATGTGGCCTTGGCGAAGTTAATTGTTGTCCTGGTCTGCCCGGATGACCTTGACCAAACATCGGTCACTCCTGCTAGGTTCAGGACTCTCCTTCCATAGTCTCCAATCACGAGTCCCTTTCCAGCGGGTGCTGGCATCAGAGTAATTTTGGTTGAGCCGGACCTTCCGGTGACCATGAATGGGACACTTGTTCCAGGCCCTTCCGAAGACTCCCATGACCCGTTGCCCCTCATCACCGGGATAATGTTCAGTTTCGCCTTGTCTATCGCCTTACGGATGGTGCTTGCAACCTCTTTACCCTTGCAAACAGACAGTCCGACGTACCCGTCGCCGTTGCCTACGGCGCACAGAACGTTGAATCGGACCCTTCGGCCGGAGTCTGTCATTCTCTGAATCATGTTCACTGCTAGAACGTCATCTGTGATGTCCGGGAGAAGAGCGTCTACTATCTCGACCTCTCTTATTGGCAATCCTGAGGCTAGGGCTTCCTCATAGGTTAGGATCTGTCCAGACATTACCATTCTGCCCAATCTAGTGCGTGGTTGCCAAGCCCTTAGTGCTGCGAGAGGGTCTGGGCCACCGCGCTTCCTGCCGCGGACCTCTGAATGTGTCTCCTCGACCGGTGCTAGGGCCTTTGCCAGCCCTGGTGCCAAGACGGGCATTTCCTGTTCGGGATTTCCATCTGTGCTATCATCGGTCATTTGTATGCCCCCTCTATCGCTTTCTTAGTAGCCTCAACTGCAGATGCTGTGGAGTCGTCGATATGCATGCCACTGATCCTCTCATCATCTGGCAAGACTGAGTCCCCATGGGGAATGGATAGGCCTGCGTCCACCATGCCTTTCAGAGCGGAGAAGACCCTGCTTCCCGGCGAGGAGGCCGCCAGACCAATGTCCAGAACGGCTTCGTCATACCCGGAGGAGGTAGCGGCCTTTGCCATGGCATATCCAGCCAGATAGCAAGCAGGAACCGTTTTCCTGGACTTGTCAGTGGGCCATGAATATAAGTCGACTAGTGTCTTTCCTGTGACCGAAGATAGTATTCGGTCGCCATCGGTGCCGAACTCGACCAATTGGCAGGTCACCTGGGTATTGGAAACTCTGACGACAGCCCTTGGGGCGCCGCCCCTCAGGAGCTTCATCCTTCGACGATAGTCTGTCTGCCCGTTGCGTCGGCGTTTCATCCTGAGCCTCTGACTCTTGCCATATGCCATCATTCATCGCCTCCGATATCGACTCCATCCGTCTCCATGTTTGTACGCATGTGAGAAATCGACCTGTAGGAACCGCCCTTCGCCTTTCGATAGTAGTACCTGTACTGCGAGGAAGTGAGTTCACCAACCTCCCTCATGTCCTTGAGTTCCCTTCTCTGTGACCTAATTAATTGCATCCATCTACCTTTCTTGGGAGTCCTTGCATTTGCACTTCCCTTTCTAGAGCCCTGTCCTTTTCTTCGTCCCTTGGACCTCTGTTCGGCAGCCTTCTTAGCTCTCACCCTGCTGGTGCCCTTGATTGGGCGTGCCTTGATCAGACCTTCTTCGATTAGTCTCCTAACGTCGTCCTTCTGGACAGCTGAAACGACCTCATCTAGGTAATCAGGGTCAATCCAAATCCTATGGACTCCGACTGCCCTCCCCTCTTTCTGAGAAAATATGGCCGCGGCCATTCTTCGCTGGTTTGTGATAATCATCAGAGGTCACCTCTTCTCTCTATTCGCCTTCTATTCAAGACCCTGAGTCCGAGATCATTGGCTCTGTCGTGAATGTTGAGTCTCTTCCTGTTACCGACCGAAGCGCCTATCCTGATAGCTTGCCTCTCTGGGTCAAGCCCTTCAAGGTCGGATGTCTTGTGAACTAGAACTTCTTGGAAGCCAGAAGGATGTAGGTCTCTGGCAGAAGCTATCTTCCTGTACCCGACACGGGCCATAGGAGGTCGATACTTCCTGTTGAGCCTCATGCTTGAGTGCATTCCCTTTGGTTTTCTCCAGCTGGACCTTGCCAGTCTTCGGTACCTGTACCACTCCTGTCGGCGGAATGCTGGTTGCTGCTTCTTCTGCGAGGCCCTGAACTTCAGTGCATCCGATGTTTCTTCGTCTAGAACGGGCTTCTGGCGTGCAGTATGCAGATCATCCCAGTCATCATCGTCCTCGAAGAAGTCATCTTCGTCATCGAATTCATCTACGTAGTCATCCTCCTCAACTATTGATTGATCTTCTACAGTGGGGCTTTCCGATTCTTCCATCAGGCGAGCTACTAGCTCAGCCTTCTTTCCTGAAACTGGAAGTCCTCTTTCTCTCAGAACGTCCTTCAGTTGGGCGACAGTCATGTTCTCAAATTCGTCACTCATCTCTATGCCCCCTTCGATGTAATGTAAATTCCATCCTGGAATACCCTTCTGTCCCTGTTCCTTATCTTGCAGGCCCTCTCGATGTTAGCAGCAGTCTGACCTACCTTTTCTCGATCGGATCCTTTCACGGTCACCTCGGTCTTATTTTCGACCTTGACTTCGACCTCAGATGGAGACCAAGGCAACTTGGCGACCCTCGGGACCTTCTCTCCGAAGAGATTGCTTATTGTCATCTTATTGCCCTCCACTTTGAGAGTCATCGGGAAGTGACTGTAAACGGCCCTAAGTTTGTATTCGAATCCTTCCTCTACGCCCTTAACCATGTTCCTTAGGTGAGCAGCCCAGGTTCCAGCGATAGCCTTGTCTTTCCTTCTTGGGAGGTCGCAAAATACTTCGAGACCGGAGTCGGCCTCCCTGACAGTTACCTTGGGGTGCCTGAACTCCCTACTCAATGACTTGCCATCATTAGATACTGTGACCACGCTATCGGCTATGCTTGCGCTAGAACCTTCTGCAAGTCCTATCCCATGGGAAACGTGATCTAACTTCGGCATTCTTTCAACTCCTAGAAAATGTATGCGAGAAGGCGTCCTCCGACACGCTCCTTCTTGGCATCATAGTGATCCATAATTCCTTGATTTGTAGTTACTATCAGTAGACCGAAGTCCCTTGCAGGAAGATACCTCGACTCCCACTTGTCGAAATCTGAACGCCTAACCGAGTGCCTTGGTTTTATCACTCCGCATCGGTTTATGGCGCCGATAAGCTCTATCCTGTAGGATCCTGCTCTTCCATCGTTGATTTTCTCAAATTCCCCGACATAGCCTGACTTCTGCATGATGTTGAGCATACTGCCAAGTAACTTACTAGCTGGGCTTACTGAGACCTCGTAGTGTCCCGCCTGCTCCGCATTGAATATTCGCGTAAAGGCGTCGCTTAGTGGATCGAATTGCATATTTTTCACCTCATGAGTACTTCTTGAATCCTATATCTGGGGCAGTGTCTCTAAAGCACTGGCGGCAAAGCCTGAGGCCATGACGTCGGATCATGCCTCTCTTTCGGCCGCATCGTCTGCAGCCCACCGAGCGTCCAATCCTCTCTCCGTGATCCTTTGCCATGACTACTCCTCCTCCCCGTAACCGACTATCTTGAGTTTGTAATGCTCAGCAAACCATGCTCGAGACTCATCTGGGCCAACCCTATGGCTGACGGAGACCTTCCTGGCATGTCTCCTTCTGCGGGAAACTCTGTGCCCGGGCCTTTCCAATACGACATTTACGTCCATTCCGTAAATACCGATGTCAGGATCGTACTTCTGACCAGGGAAGTCAGTGTAGTCAGTTATTCCGAAGGAGAGGTTTCCTGATAAGTCGAAGTTGTAAGTTGGGATGGTGTGCTGACGGACCCAGAACGCATCCTTCAAGAATGCCCCGATAGACTCCTGGTCCCTTATCGTGACTTTGCATCCAATCGGGGAGCCCTTCCTTGTCCCGAGATCCCTGTTGGTGCTGGTTGCCAGAGTTCTGACAGGAGTCATCCCCGTGACCATCTCTAGGGCCTGCTCAGCTAGTTGTAGCCTCTGACCGCCCTCGCCAACGCCGATGTTAACTGTCACCTTTGTCACCCTAGGGGAAACCATTGGATTAGCGGACTGACTCATGATTCGTCCTCCAATGGGATGTCAGATTTGTCCCCAATTACGAAAACATAGTCGGAAATAGTTCCAAAATCGTCGAATTTGACTTCGTTTGCTTTGGATGACCTCTTGATCTCGTGACCACGGACTATAGCAGTCTCGCCTATGTGGCTTCCACCTGTGAGGTAGGCAATAGAGCCCTCCTCGAACTTGTGATGTGCTTTTATGTCCTGATCAGGCAGTGAAATTACCAGGGAGTCTCCTGTCTTGTAATCCGGTGATTCGTCAAACAGAAGGTTCCTGCCATCATGGAGATGCACTTGCGTCTTTCCTCCCTTAATGGTGGATCTTCCAGTGACTCTGCAGGTCTTCGTGGAGGCGCTCTTTTTCGGTATTGGCCTGTATCTTAGCTTACCATTTGTGTCGAGGATGCATCGATAGTTGTCATCCCCAACGGTTAGAACGTCCATTAGGCCAACTCCCCTTCCAGAATCTGATTCTAGATTTCCATCAACCTTAACCAGCTTCGAGTGCACGATCCTCTTGGCTTCGCGACGAGTCTGTGCGACACCTAGTACATCTCTGAGGACCACCCCCAGAGGCATGCAATGCTCCAGTGTGTGACCGCATGGATTTGGTTTCTGGATCCAGATTGTGGATTTTCTTGGCAGAGGCCAGCTTCTGGGCATTGTGAGCCTCTTCATGTGGCTGCTACTCATTCCATCTCACCTCCAGTCCTCTCAAGAAGCCTCTTGAGCCTGAGTGTATCTCCCTCGAACAATTTGGTAACGATGACGTTGGAAGGGTGGATTGGAAGTGCTTCTTCCTTCCCATCGGAAGTAGAGATAGTGACGCCGTCAACGAAAATCATGCCACTATTGGTGTCGACCTTCGCTATCTTTCCGGAAACCCCTGCTCTGCCTCTGGATTGTCCGAGCCTCTTCCCACGAGTGTCTGACTTGACGCTGTTGGGGTGACCGAAGTCTCCTCTTATGACTTCGACTTCGTCCCCGACCCTTATCGTGACTCTGCGTATGGACTGGAGCTCTGGATCTTCTGAGATAAGTCGGGCGCGCATTCTCTTCCTGCGGACATGCATTGACGCGTCCCTCTGTCCGACGCGCTGCTTTCCTGGTTTGCTGCTTCTCGTCATATTTCCACCTCACACAATCTGCTTTGCTGTAGCTGCTATTCTTGGCCACCTCTCGGCGGCTTCACGGCTGACTGGTCCCTTGATATCAGAACCCTGGACTTCGCCTCTTTCGTTTGTTAGTACGCATGCATTGTCCTCAAATTGGACCCATGTACCGTCCACGCGCCTGAAGGGTCTTGCTTGTCTGATCACGACCGCATTGAAAATCTGCCTTCTAGTCTCGGGAGTTCCTCTCTTTACAGTGACCTTTGCCATATCTCCTACGCCAGCTGCTGGATATCTGCGAGCTACGCCTCCCTTCTTTAGGACGGTGATTAGCTGTACTGTCTTGGCACCGGTGTTGTCAGCACACTCCATCTTGGCATGCGTAGGCAATGCCTTGGTTACCCTACCTGGAATTCCCTTCACTGATTCACCCCCTTCTCAATCACGCAGAACTTGACGGTCTTGGACAGGGGCCTGCACTCCATTATGCGGACGCTGTCGCCGATCTCCACTCCATCAATGCATGATGGCAGGTGGGCTGCATAAGTGCGAGTACGCTTCTCGTACCTCTCATACTTCTTCATGTAACGAGTAATCTCCCTCTCTACAACCACTGAAGCTAACATTCCATTGGAGCGGACCTTGCCCTCAATAATCTGGCCACGTAGCCTGAGGCTGCCATAGAATGGGCAATTCTCGTCTCCATCCCATTCACCCGAGGGTTTGGCTACGTCGACGCCGATATCTCTTATTTCTGACATTAGTGGTACCTCCTTCCTATTCTGTCCTCGGGACGTTGGGTTACGCTTGAACCGACAATCTCCCGTTCTGAGTTGATTGTGAATGTGACGATATCCTTGGGGATGATGATCTCACTGGATCGGGTCCTTACTTCGATTGTTCTGCGTGTCTCATTGATGACCTTGCCAGATATGCCGATGAGTCCCGGGTCGCTAGAGTCGGTAATTGAAATCTCATGTGAGAGCCAAGGCAGATTGATGATATCAGACATTTATCGTACCTCCACCCTGTATCCATTCTGCTCGAGAACTCTCGCAGCTTTCTTCTTGTGATCTCCCTGTAGCTCTATCGTTCGATCCTTTACGGTGCCGCCACTAGCGCATGCCCCCTTGAGTGTCTTGGCGAGCTTTCCTAGATCGATGGCTGAATCGTCTATCCCCTCAACAATAGTAACCATCTTTCCATACCTCCTTCTAACGACCGAAATTACCGCTTTTTGCTGCTCCTTAGCGATTTCCTGGCATATGCAGAGCTCCTGAGGGAGCCCACATGTATTGCACATACCAGATATTTACTCGTCCCCCTTGGTTTCCTGATTGATCTTAGTCAGCAGCCTAGCTATGCTCCTCCTAGTCTGCTTGTATGATCCTGAGTTTGAGAGTGAACCCCCAAGGGCCTGTTGTGCCCTTAGTTGCAATAGTTCGTCCCGGAGCTCTTCGAGGGTCCTCACTCGTTGCTCAGGATTCATCGTTTCGATGTCCCTTGGGCTAACGTGCGTCATTCACTCTTCCTCCTTTGACTCGTCGATTTCTATCTCGGCCATCTTTTCTATGGCGGAGTCTATAACGCCCTCTGCATCGGGAGCTTCTTCTTGGATTGGCTCCTCTGAGTCTACGTCCTCTTCTGCAATGATGTATGCAACTTCCTCCAGCGGAGGGAGGCCTGACTCGTGCCTATCCTTGATCATAACCTCATGCGGGAGCCTCACTCCCGGCCTCATGATTCTCACAGTGCAGCCAACGGTTCCTAGCTTCTTCACGGCTACCGAGTAGCCAACATCCATGAATTGTAGGGCGGTCTCTCCACAGAACTTGATGTGCCCCTGCTGGAACTTCTCGACCCTGTGCCTAGCGCCAGTTATTTTTCCACTTAGAATAACTAGGCATCCCCTGGCGCCAGCATCCATGATGCTCTGTGCCGTGCTGTGTCCTGCACGCCTGAAGAACCAGCCTCTTTCCAGTGAACTAGCCATTCTGCTAGCCATAACTTGAGCATTGAGCCTGGGCTCTGTTATCTCTTCGACCTCGAGCTTGGGCTCTTGGAGTTTGAAATCCTCCTTTAGTCGTGTTTCGAGCTCCCTGATTACCTTCCCTTTCCGGCCGATTACCCTGCCGACCTGCTCCGCATGCAATGTTACCTTGGTGCCCTCCGGAGTCCTCTGGAACTGCAGACCCCCGAATCCGGCCCTTTCGGTCTCCCTCAGGAGATACTCACGGACCAATTGCCTCTCAACGTTCCTGTGGATGAAGGTTCGAACTGTATTCTGTGACATCAGAAATCATCCTCCTCGTCTTCTTCGCCGAAGAACTCCAAGAAAATCTCAAGATTAACTTGGTAGTGATTCTTTGGAGTGGCTCTTCCCTGGGCCCTGGGTCTCCAGTGCCTCTGAATTTGGCCGCGATGAGCGGCGAGATGGGTGATCGTCATATCCTCTGGGTCTATGGTATCGAATCTCTGCCTGGCATTTTCCATTGCACTGTTGATTAGCTTGATGAATTCCTTGGAGGCCTTGTTTGGGTACTTGCCGGGACCCATTTTCCCCTTTCTATGGCCGGCCATAGTATTCCCGCCACGACCTCTCCTGGATCTACGAGTATAGGGGACTGCCCTCTTCTTGTCGATTACGTCCTCGAGGTATGTTATCGCAGCAGCGGCATTCATTCCCCTGAGTGCCTTTGCGATGTGGTAACAGTGCTTGTGGTGAACATCGATATTCACTGCTCTGGCAGTTACGAGGTTAGAACCTTCGAGAAGTTGCGTGTAACCGCTCTGCGAAGTACCGGATCTCCTGCTCATTTTTTCTCACCTCACTTCAATGCCACGTGCGTAGAGGATCTTGTTGCCCCTACTCCTGGGCCGGTATGGGTTACCGACCTTCTTGTGATTGCGAATTCCCCCAAAGCGTGCCCTATCATCTCGGGGACTATCTCGATGTTGACGAAGTCCCTTCCATTATGCACGCCCACAGTGGTTCCAACCATCTCTGGAAGAATGTATAGACTTCTGCAATGTGTCCTGACAGTCTTTCCTTTCTTGTTTGAGCGTATCTTCTCGAGAAGTTTCTCGCATTCGGGGTTAAGGCCCTCGTACATCCTAACGATTGATCTCTTGGCCCTCGATGGCATCAATGAAGCGATACTGATCGCCTCATAGTCGTCCTCGGGAGGCATAAGTGGCATCTCGAGCAGTTGGTCGAGGGTGTATCCCCTCCACAGGAACTCCTTCTTCCTGCGTTCGCTGATCTTGGATCTCCTCTTACGGGCCTGCCTTCGGGCAAGCTTTGGTGAACGGAATGACTTCTTTGACCTGCGTGCCATTTCACTCGACCTCCTGTTGGCGTACTCTGCCCCTACCGGTTCTTCGAGGAGCTATGTTTCCTACCTTCTTACCTGGCGGAGTATTCCTGCTGACAGAGTTTGGCCCGTGAACAGCTTGATGGTTTCCACCGCCATGGGGGTGGTCCACTGGATTCATTGCCACACCAGAAACCGTTGGGTACATCTTTCCACGGGATTTTGCTCTGTGATGAGCTGCACCGGCCCTCATCAGTGGTTTCTCGGTCCTACCGTGGCCGCTGAGGACTCCTATGGTCGCCCTGCAGTTCGCTGGAAGTTCCTTGACTCTGCCGCTTGGCAAACGGATTCTAACCCTGTCCCCAGTACGGCTCTCCACTATTGCTGAGTTGCCTCCTGAGCGTGCGAATTTTCCTCCGTCTCCTGGACGGGCCTCCACATTGCAGACTGGTGTACCCTCTGGGATTCCACTCAGGCTTGTTACATTCCCGGGCTTGAGGGAAACGTTACTCCCAAAGGAGATGGGTTGGCCTATTGAAATTCCCTCTGGGGCTGCTATGTGGCCTTCTGTTCCATCTTCGAACCTGATCTTTGCCAGTGGTGCCGTATGGGCTGGACTGTGAACGAGATCTACGATTTCGCCTATCTCCTCGCTCACGCGAGGCAGTCTGTTGGCCGCAGGGAACCTGTGGCTTGAAACTCGGTTCTTTGGACTTGAACCTCGGCGCTGTGAACGTGTCCTCTTACCCATATTATCACCTCATCAGAAAGCACCCAGCTTGAGTGCTGCCTCCTCTGCATCATAGCCCTCGGCAAGCCTCACCGAGGCATGCTTACCTGTAATGGTAATTCTAGTATTTACTTTGGCCACCTTAACTTCGAATAGTTCCTCGACCGCTTGCTTGATCTGCCTCTTTGTCGCTTCCCTGTGGACGATGAACTCTATCCTGTTGTTATTCTGGACGTATCCGATGTCTGGATCAGCCACTCTCCTGGCTTCCAGGGTCTTCTCGGTGATCCATGGCATGATGATTATTTCAAACGGGTCTACCATAATTTTCACCTCATTGCCTCTATAGCGGACTTAGTCCAGACCGTTAGCCTACCAGGGTCCCCTCCCGGGGCTAAATCCTCGGCACAGAGGTCTTTAGCGACGACCACATCTACTCCTGGAACGTTGCCTGCGGCTCTGTGAAGTCCATCTCTCTGAGCAACAACAAGAAGCACGGACTTTGGGGTCCTTCTCCTTCGCCCTCTCATCTTGCCCTTTCCAGCTCTCACAGAACGGCCATCCTTGGCCCTCCTCAAGTCTTCGCCGAGACCAATGCCTTCCATCATGGCGACGAACTTTCGTGTGGAATACTGTAGGGGTATGGACTCAATATCATACTTCTCGGTGGAGCCATCCCTAGATTCTGAGTATCCGTCCACAATAATTGGGAAGCTCACATCTTCGTCGAATCTGTGCCCTCTGGAGGCGACCATCTCTGGATTCGCTGTTGCAGCGATTGCTGAGTCCCTGGCAACTGATCTTTGCTTTGAGTTTAATTTCTGAGACCAGTCCTTGTCAACCATCGGACCGTGTGCGCGTCGTCCTCCCCTTGTGTGTGGGTTCTGAGCACCGGTTTTCTGACCGGTCTTTCTCATAATTCTCGAAACACCACGTCCCTTGCCCCACCATTCTACGGAATGCTTCATCCCGGGCTGAGGCGCTTTCTTTCCATCGTGCTCCCTGTGCCCATATGGCTGACGCCTGTTGGCTCTTGAGGAATGTACTGCAGAGCGTATTAGGTCCTCTCTAATGTTTGAAGAGAAAACATCAGGCAGCTTGACTGCCTTACCTAGCTTGGCTTCAACACTGAACGACTCTGCCAGAAGTCCTGCATCCATCTCCTCCTGCTCTACGGAGTTTACCAAGTTGTACGCCTTTGCCTTCATGAAATCACACTCCTTGCTTGCTCGATGTACTGACGTAGGTAAGTACGACTTCTGAGAGTTCGCCTCTGGGGCGGATTGGGTCTCTGAACCTAAGCATTCGCTTCGCCGGCCCCGGGAGGCTTCCCTGTATCAGAATGTACGGGTTGGTTACTTCCCCGTAGTGAAGGAAACCACCAGCGGGAGTTATGTCTGACTCCTCCGGGTTGGAAATCCTCAGGATCCTCTTGTTTAGCTCGGTACGCTGATGGTAGCCCATCTGCCCTGCCTGGGGGACTGTCTTCCTCACATAGCCAGTACCGAAGTCACCCAAGTTTCCGGCCTGGCGTCGGCGCTTGCTGTTCTTGTGACTAAGGAGTTTCACGCCCCATCTCTTGACAGCGCCCTGCCAACCCTTGCCCTTTGTTATCCCTACAACGTCGACATCCTGACCTGCCTGCCAAACATCCTCGACGGTGATCTCTCTTCCAAGCCTTTCAGTGGCCCACTCCATCTTTGAGTCGTTATCGCCACCCGTTAGTCCGACTTCCATAATCTCAGGAGTCTTTCCGGGAACGCTCTTCACAAGTGATGGCTGAGTAGCGACAATAAGTCTTACATCGCACAAATCGGACTGCCTGAGAGCGTCCATTGCTTCGTCCGGGGACCCCGATCTGTTGGGTATCCTGCCGCCCCTCATTGCTGGCTTCCTGCCCTGTTCTGCATCCCTCTCTCCGCGAGTCTGGTTTGCGAACCTTGGCATGAGTCCGTCGGGACCTGATTCGCTCATGTCCGCCCAAACCTCTCCGGCGGTTTGCATTCCATAGGGGGTCATCCTGTACCCCCTGACTGCTAGAACCTTCATTGGAGGCGACTCCACTACCGTGACTGCCTTTCGAACTTCCTGACCTGCTGATGTAGAGTTGCTATTCGTATCTCTGAGAAGGACATGGGTCATTCCAGCCTTCCATCCTGCGAATCCGAGTACCCTTATGTCCGAGTCGGAGGTCTCGGGCCATGCCTGTATCCTACCGTATTTTCTGAGTGCCCTCTTGCGTGGGCTAAAGCCCATGCTACCACGGCGGGGTCTACTCTTGTCGGCCATTTCTTGTCCTCCTTGTATCACCGATTAAGGCCGTAAACGGCCTTTACCGGGCCCAATACGTCAGGGAGGCACCGTGACACCACGCCGGCTTTCCGAGTGGTCGGCCGGTTCCGAGGATGCTTTTGCAGAGCCTACAGGTGTCTGGTACCTCACGTAGTGAGCGGCCTTGCGACTAACATACCCTATATGAACGAATCGGGATGGGTTCGGTACACCCCTTAGGGGTGGGAATCTAGGAATTATCTAGTGAAACAATTTTCAACCCTGAATTTGAGTTACTATATCCGTGCGACCAACTGTGTGCCATCCGATGCTCTCGAAGGGCGCGATTGAGGCTCGTGCTTACCAGCTTGAAGCGGTCGATGAAGCCCTATCTAGTTCGATGATGCTGGTCTTACCGACCGCGGCAGGTAAAACCGCAGTCGCCTGGATGACAATAGTTGAGTCACTGAATCGAAATGGAGGTTGGGCTCTGATGATAGCCCCTACTGTAGCATTGGTCCAGCAGCACCTTAGGGGGATAGTGGAAGTAATTGAGTTTCAAGATGGAGGTGTGCCAATTTCGATTACCGGAAGGGACCCTCCATCGAAGAGGGAGGGGATGTGGGGCTCGTCGAAATTGGTGGTGGCAACTCCCCAAGTAGTACGTAATGATGTGGATAGGGGGATTCTAGATCTTGCAGAATGTTGTTTGTTAGTTTTAGACGAGGTTCATCATTGTTCAGGGAGCCATGCGATGGCAGAGGTTTCTGATATGTATTTGTCAATGCGTGAAGAGCCACTTGTGCTGGGGGCAACAGCTAGTCCGGGATTTAGGTCTGAGGACGTCAGAGAGGTTTGCTCTAGAATGGGAGCAGGGAGGATCCACATTAGGGGTTCCGAAGAGCCAATGCTGAGCGAGTACCTCTCTGACTTGGAAGTGGATGAAGTTACAGTCAGAGTCCCACAAGAAATCAGAAATCTGGCAGAGCCCCTCAAGTTGTGGCAAACTGGGATTGTGGATCAACAGAGACGGCTAGGGAGGTATGTAATGACGGGCGCGATAAGTTATTCCGGACTCTCGAACGCCATGGATAGGTCGCAGGTTGCAATCTCCCGGGGAGAGTCCAGTGCATACAAATCGATGTCGCAAATTGCCATGGCAATGAGATTGCATCACCTAATCAACTGCCTGCTTAGCCAGGGTATTTCGGCTTCTAGGGAATTCCTGGACAGGATGGAGAAGGGTGAGGACGGTACCAAAAAGTCGGTTCTCGCATTTCTACGGGACCCTCGAATCAGGGAGTTGAGGAAGTCAATCTCCGAAATGGACGAATCGCATTCTAAGATGGGGGCCGTAAGGAGGCTAGTGAGAGAGAGGATAAGGAGGGAGCAGGGATCTAGAGTGATTGTTTTCGCTAGTTACAGGGATACAATCTCATCACTCGACGAGGCCCTTGAAGGATTAGAGGGGGTTAGATCGGTTCAGTTCGTTGGACAATCCAGCAGAGGGGGGAGGGAGGGGCTATCCCCGAAGAGGCAGGTTGAGAGACTGGACAGTTTCAGGTCGGGAGAGTCAAATGTCTTACTTGCCACGTCAATAGGAGAAGAGGGATTGGATATTCCTGCAGCTGATTTGGTGATATTCTATGAGCCAGTCTCAAGCGAGATTAGGACAATCCAGAGGAGAGGGCGGACAGGCCGTAGAAGGCTTGGAGAGGTAGTTGTCCTTATCGCTGAAGACACTCGTGACGAAGGCTCGATGGCAGCTGCAAAGAGGAAGGAGAAGGGGATGCAGAGAGCTGTCCATCGAGTAAGAAGGAGCCTCCCTCGGGACCATCATTCGGATTTATCCAATCTAGATTCATTCACGATTCTCGGAGAAAGCAAAATTCTGGCCTCTGATTTCGTTATCTCCGAGAGGGAGAGAAATCGCCCTGAGATGATCGATGAAGACAGGACTGATTTACCAGGAGGAGAGGCGGTTAGTTCGGGACCCCTGGACCCCAGTACATTCAGGCCTCGCGGACAATCTGGTCTGGAAGATTTCTAAATTAATCGCCGATTACCGCGACTCTTGTCCTGAGTTGGGCGAACCTGGTATTGTGATGGCCCATTGCAAAGGAGAGCATCTCGGTCAAATGTATGACGGGGATGTTGGTACTAAGTCCCGAAGACCTTCCTGCCTTGCCTTGGTAGATATCTAGTACCGAGTGTGACAGGTTACATGCGCTGACCACCAGCTGCGCGCCCTCCTCCTTTGCTTCGGAAAGTACGGCCGCGGCCTGCCTCAACACCGTTCCTTCTTCAGAGAGTAATCCGGGCGTCCCTACGCTGGTAGTTCTGCCCTCCCAGTCCACTGGTGTGCCACCGATAGCAAAGATCAGCCTCTCCATATATTCTGGATCGTGGACGTCGTCTTCGCCGCAAGCACCCTTCCTCTGGATGTAGGGGCTGTAATATCCGGCCACCCTCATATTGAGTGAGTTAATTGCCAATTTCTCGACCTTGTCAAGGCCTATCTCGTCCACCAATACGTGGAGAAGATGATTCACCTCGGTATCGCCCGAGAATGTCATGCCGCATGTCCTCGAAAGTATGTCATTGACCTCCTGCATAAGCAGTGGGTCATTCCTCAGTGAGTCTAGGTCTTCCTGGAGATTTCCGGCAGTGGCGGCACAAGGAGTGAGAATTTCCAGCCCCAAGGACTCCGCCATTGCGAAGGTGCGGGCGTTCAGGGTTATCTGCAGCTTCCTGTTCGCTTGACGGATGATGCCGGCCCCGCATGACGTAGCGCCCTCCAAGGGAGTAAGGGTCAAGCCGAGTGTCCGCGCTATAGGCGTCATCGTCTCAGCTACCTCGGGTGAGCCACTGTGAGCGACATTCCCTGGGTGATATGCATACTTCAATGCCATCAGAACCTACCGTCCATCTCGTTGAATATAGCGACGACTTGGTGATGGTCGTCGACTGATGAATTGAACTGCCTGGGCATCTTTCCGATACCTGCAGGTGGCGCAACCATTCCCAGGAAATCATTGAGGATGCTTCCTCCCGTCCTAGTGAAGCCGAGGACCATCCTTGCAGTAACGCCTGAGAAAAGGTTGCCTAGGAGGCCAATAGGTCCGAGGACTTGCCTGTATAGCACCGTGTCGTTGACCTTACCACTGCTCTTGATTGTCCAGCAGTACCACCATACATGCTTCCCATGTAGGCCATTGAATGAGTCATTCTCTAAGGCCCTTGTTCGAGCCTCCAAGAGACCCTCGGAGATTGCTGGAGAGTAGCCTTCCCTCCTAGAAATTGGCGCTAGATCGGTTTCCGCCTTGATTCCATTTTTGGAACCGATGATACCCTCAATCTTTTCTTTTTTCTCTGGGGCTGTCCGAGGGTCGCATCTTCTTGCCCAAGAGCTTGCTATCACAGCTGGGCCTAAGAATCCATTTGCATATGGGACTGCGTCGGAGCTGGCATGAAGTAGAGGGGCGCTGTCATAGTCAGTTAGTGAATGAAGCCTAGTTGCAACGGCTGGCTTCATTGTACCCATCACTCCCTGCGAAGTTTGGAAACCCTCTCTGGTTGAAGCCACCATCCATGGATCGGATGACTCCCTCTTTCTCTCTAGGGCCCAGTGATCGACTACGAGATCCCGTATTACCTCTGAGCCGGGAATGGGGTCGATCTTGATCTTGAAGGAATCGTCCCTGGTGCTCGTGATTGAATCTATTCTAACTCGTCCGGGAAGAATCAGTCGCCCATTTACAGATAGGACTGTGGAGGGGTCGTCGCAAGTCCCATCCCTGAATGTTAGTGAGCCGTCGTGAGTGGACTTGATGGTCCTCAGAACCTCAAGAACGGAAGCTTCTCCGGGGAAAACACATGCCCACGTATCAGTCCCGGTTGAAGATGTCTGTGGGTCGTAACGGAATACTGAAACCTCCACCTGTATAGACTCAGTTTCGATTGATGGGACGGTGAATCCGTCTTCTCCCTCGGCCCCGGAAGTACCACTGGCGAACTGATTGATCGAATCAACCATATCCTCATGAAACAGTCCAGTGCTGTCCACGGCGGCAAGATTGGGTAGAACCTGCAGGGTCCACTCGGCGGCCGGCGAGTCGTAGTCGACGTCACAATCTAATCGTTCTACTATCCTGGTAGCTCCGAGCTTCTCGAATAGCCCGTCCCATTCTTTCCCCGACTCGCAGAAGAACTCGTAACTGGTATCTCCGAGAGCGCAGACTGCGAAGTGGACGCCCTCCAGCCTTGAGGCGGCATCAGAGTTAGCAAACTGCCAGAGGTCCTCGGCATTGTCTGGCTGCTCTCCCTCTCCCCATGTTGAACAGACGATAATTACCCTCTTCTTAGCAGCTAGGGTATTGAAATCAAAACCGTCCATATCGTGTACTGTTCCTTCCAACCCATAGGACTTGGCCTGCTTAGCTATCTTGGCAGCTAAGGCCTCCGAATTTCCGGATTGAGAGCCGAATAATATGTCCAATGACCGGTCTCCCGATACTAGCAACTCCTCGACTCCCGCCCCAACTAACTCGACCTCTTCAGGACTCTCGGATGATTCTTCTATTGACTGGGGCACATCAGTGGAAGAGTCGTTGGTGGCACTACCGACATTTGCTTCGATGTAGACGCCATCTGCACCTACGGCGGCAAAGTGTGAAAGTGCCTCGGTGGTGAACTCGGCTGCAGGCTTGTCATAATCGACATCACAATCGAGACGCGTGACTAATCTTGTAGCGCCTTGCTTCTCGAACCATCCGTCCCACTCTTTCCCCGACTCGCAGAAGAATTCGTAAGATGTATCTCCGAGAGCGCAAACGGCAAAGTGGCATCCTGCCATCGAGGGGGCGCCATCTGCGGAGGCGGTCTGCCATAGGTCCTCCGCGTTGTCGGGCTGCTCCCCTTCGCCCCATGTACTGCAGTAAATCAATACACGCTGAAATCCGGGTAATTCCGATAGTTGAATCTCATCCATTCCTTTGACTACGGGTGAAAGGCCGAGTTGGTTACTCTGTTTCGCTGCCTTGGAAGCCAAGTCCTCTGCATTGCCCGACTGAGACCCGTATAGAATCAGAAGAGGAAGTCCTTCAGACATGTTATCGCCTACTCAGACTAATGCTGGGTAATGTTTCCAGCGGATGCCGATTATTGAATATGTGTGTCTGTCATACTGTGCAAATAGTTAATCGAAGGCGGATTCTTTTGACTGAATCGATCACATTTCTAGTCCATCGAAGTCCGCGGAACCTTCTGGGGAAACGCCCCTACTGGAAATCACGTCATCGATTCTGAGTATCATTACGGCAGTCTCAGAAGCGCTCTGAATGGCCTGTTCAACGACCCTACTTGGCTCAAGAACCTTTGATTTCGACATATCGGCAACTCCTCCCTCGTACACATTCACTCCAAAGTTGGACTTGCCCTCTGAGTGTGCCTTCCTTAGGTCAATAATGGTGTTAACTGGATCTAGTCCAGCATTCTCTGAAAGCGTCCTGGGTATCACCTCAAGCGCACCTGCGAATGCCTCTATGGCCATCTGCTCTCGGCCTCCGATTCCCTCCGCGTATGATCGTAGATCCCTGCTTATGGCCGCGAGTACCGAGCCGCCGCCTGTCAGGACCGCTCCGTCCTCATGAGCCACTGCGACAACGCCAACTGCATCGTCGAAAGCACGCTTGATTTCGTCGACCACATGCTCAGTACCTCCTCGAATCAAAACTGAGACGCTTTTGGCCTCTGGGCAGCCCTCGATGAAGACCATATCTGAATCCCCGATTTTTCTCTCCTCCACGTTCGACGCAGAACCTAGGTCATCGGAAGAAAGGTCGTCTATGTTGGTAACTATCCTCCCCCCGGTTGCCTTGGAGAGAGCCTCCATGTCGCTCTTCTTGGCCCTCCTAATTGCGAATATACCAGATTTGGCCATGTAGTGCTGAGCTAGGTCGTCAATCCCTTTCTGGCAAATTACCGCAGTGGCGCCGACCTCCTCGAACTTCTGGACTAGTGACTTCAGGTACTGCTCCTCTTCATCCAGGAACTGAGAGAGCATGTTCGGGTCCGTGATCTGTATCTTCGCATCGACCTCGGTCTTCTTGACCTCTATTGCCGAATTGACTAGGGCTATCTTGGCCCCGGATACGGATCGCGGCATACCGCTGTGGACCCTCTCCTTATCGAGGACTATTCCATCGACTAGGGTACTGTCCCTGATGGAGCCGCCCTGCTTCTTCTGGATCTTGATGTCATCCACGTCCACGACTGTCTGATCGGCTCCCGTCTGGGCCACGGCCATTACCGCGTCAACACTGATGTCTGCGAGGAATTCCTTTACTGCCCCTGCGCTCTTTCCAGTGAGCGCGGTCTTGGCGACCTCCTTCAGGATATCCTTGTCGACTTGTAGTGCGTGGGAATCTATCAAATCGGAGGCTTTCTCTGCAGCGAGTCTGAAGCCCTCGCAAATTACCGTTGGGTGTACATTCTGCTCGATTAGGTCTTCGCTCCTCTTGAGTAGCTCTCCGGCAATTACAACAGCACTGGTGGTTCCATCGTAGCAATGCTGCTCTTGAGTCTTGGCGATCTCGATGATCATCTTAGCGGCCGGGTGCTCTATGTCCATCTCCTTGAGGATCGTCGCACCGTCATTTGTGATTACTACATCACCCATGCTGTCGACTAGCATCTTGTCCATTCCCTTGGGCCCAAGAGTTGAGCGGACCGCATCGGCAACGGCCTTTGCAGCTGCTATGTTGTTGCTCTGTGCGGACTTGCCGCTAGTTCTCTCTGTGCCTTCCTTTAGGATGAAAATCGGTTGTTGTCCACTGTACATCTGCACTCACGCTCCGGAATTCGGGGACTGGGCCACCTTAGGGGGGGTCATAAGGACTCGCACATGATTTCCAGTCGTTGTCAAAGAGAAATAGGCTACTTATTCTGGTCTATCCACCTCTGACCGTAGTGAGCCCACTGCTCCATAGTCCAGCCCTCTGGAAGCCCACCTTCGGGAAGAGGAGGGGCGCCGGGAGGCGTTTCTGTGGACTCAGGCTCAGGCTCTGGCATTGGCTCAGGCTCTGGCATTGGCTCAGGCTCTGGCATTGGCTCAGGCTCGGGCATTGGCTCAGGCTCGGGCATTGGCGGAGGGGGCTGATCGAAAATTTCCTTGGCGCCACCATACATTGAATTGGCCTCTTCATCGGAGGAAGGGAGGGATGGCGCCTGGGGGACTCCACCTTCTGACCATCCGCTGCCGGACACGGACATTTCGTAGTCGTCCAGAGAGGAAATCTCCTCGAGCGGAGAAGTTGCCGACCTCATGGTCCTGAATGCGACTAGCAGAACTCCGAGGATTACGACCACACCGACTAAGATGAAAATGACGTTTCCACCGAACCAAGCGGCTTCTTCCACGGTTGGACCTTCATCTATGGGGACTGGTCTGACCAGGGTAATCATCACAGTCCTGGAAATCTTATCGATGTCAGAATCGACGTCCAAGGTTAATTCGAATGTCATCTGGTCTTGCGCCAATGAGTCTAGATTCTCCTGGGTTACATGAAGGGTTACAGTTACTTCACGGGTCGCCCCCGTGTCTAGGACGAAGTCCCTGTCTTCCTGCTCTATCCTGGCATTTACAATGTTGAAGAAGAGATCCGAGTCCCTGTCGACATCGGTTCTCACGAGCTGCGAGTCTGTCGGATGGTTGTTCTTTACCGAGAAAGTCAGTTGTATGTCATTATCTTCCTCAGTAATGATGACGTCATTAGGAGGCAGCAGCACTATCCAACCCTGGTCCCCAACATGGAACTCGGCGATCCCCGAGCCAGAGGAGGGCGATCCGGTCGCCGCGGCTTCCTTACTTGTGGCGGTAAGAGTGATTGTGCGATCTCCGAATGCATCGTCGCCGAAAGAATACAGGACGGTGATGTTGAATGAGCCACCTGCCGGAATAAATGGCGTTCTGACCCCGTTACTATCTTCCACTAGATTTGTTGCTTCGACAGAAACGTCGGAAAGATGATCGAAATCGATATAGAAAGCGTCATCGACGTTTCCATCATTGGTCACTTCCCAACTTACTGATCGAGGAGGATCGCCCCCCCTGAAAACTTCCTCGAGCATGTCTAAATCTTCCACATCCACGAGATGAGTTTCTGGGACTGTCAGGTAGACTTTCTTCTGCTCCTCGTAACTCGGGTCACTGACACTCTTTGCGTTTATAGAAATCTCATAGGTCTCGGGCTCTATCCCGTATGGCATCGGAAGTTGCAGGAATACAGTAGTGTCCCCTCCAAATGGAGTGATTCCGAGAGTGCGTTGGGTGTTTAGGGAGAGGTCCAAATGCCAGTTTGAATCTAAATACAAGTCATAGGACTCTTCTGAGTTTCCGTGATTTACCAAGAGTATCTCTATTGATCTGAAGAATCCGTCTGCTGGTGCTTCGTATTGAGTTACGAATGGTATAATCTCTATGTCATAGCTGACTGGAATCTCTATGTTCATATTCCAAACTGCCATGAAGTTTGCAGGGGCCCTTCCGCTCGCAATCAGTGTTATCTCGTAAATACCAGGAGAAATTTGCTCAGGGGCTATGACCTTTGCATTCAGAGATATTTCCTCATTTACCTGGAGCTCGAGGCTTGTTACGAGCTCTCCGGATGAATCATACCACTCCAAATTCTCAATTCCCCACGTCGTATCGGCGAATGAAGCTCCGAGATTCCAAGTAGCAACTTGGTTTCCGGTATTCTTGAAAATCATGGGGATCGTGCCATTTGCGCCAGGTTCGAGAGTAGCGGCTGGATTGGTGATAGTAATGGGCTCGAGTTTACAAGAATACGATGCTTGGACGGAAACCGGAATAGTTAGTGCCGCCTTTGAGAAATTAGTGGTGCCATCATTGATATCTACGTACCATTCCATCTCTTGGACCTCTGCACCATCCGGAATAGAGAGGTTGAACCATGCATCCATTACCGTTAGTGCCTTGATGATGTCAGTCACAACGTAGTTATCGTGGTCGACATTGTTGTTGGAATCTATCCTTAGTGGGTAACCGTACATCCAAGAAGTGTTGGAAACCTCTGTGTAAAGTCTCAATGTGACATCCACATATCCATTATTCCGTATCCTGCAATGGAGGGAGGGGGGGTGAGGATCAGCCGGTATTACGAGATATGCATTCGGGAGTGGATCATCGCAATCGGCCTCAATTGTGTACTCGGGGACTCTCTGAATAGCGAACATGAGGAAGGAGTCGACATGGATTCCTTCTGAAGCTGATGATCCGTCTGAATCGAATTTGAATGCCATCGTGAATTCGCCGGATTCATGGAGGCCGGTCATATTCCATATCTGCCTGGTCCAGTCCGACTCCGTCGTGGAAAGGTTGAGTGATGAATAGTCGAAGTACTCGACAGAGGATACCGCATCGGCCTCTATCTTTACAGTGTCATTTAGGGACATCTGACCCCATGCAGAAGTGACGAGGTGCATCGAGATGAAATCGAATCCCCTTATCTTGATCTTGCAAAACCTGGAGCCGTATGCAGTGGTCACCTCGGAATCCATGGTCCCATAACCGAGACCGTGCCCGGGATCATCACAACTCTCGAAGGGAGTGAACCATCCCCACCACAATCTATCATGGCGATTGCTGGCGTAATCGGCCCCTGGTCTCGAGACCCTCCAATGATTTTCACCTTCACTAGATGTGCCGTTTGTCATCCTCCAGTGCCCATATGTGTCAGGATCGGACGAGATTGTATTATCCGACTCATATCCTGCACCGACCCAGATTGGCGTGTTAGCATAGGGAATATTTGGGCAGTCATTCACATTATCGCCATCTACATCCCCGCAAAATCCATTTTCCATTGGATCCTGCCAAACTGCTACAGGAATATCTCTGGAAAGTTCATTATTCTGTTCGTTATCGTCAGCCAATCCGCCGTCAATAATTCCAATAAGAGAAATTCCCCCATACAGGAATCCATTTTCATCCACAGCGCTATGGGCTGCTGAAGGAGTCCAGATGAATTCCTCCCTAACAGATTGCAGTCCGGATAGAGTCATATTTACCTGGAATTGAGTAATCATGAAGCCAACCGGGTGCCAAATCTGGAGCAGGCCATCAGCAGTTGCTGGTTGACTTGAGGTTCCAGCCTGGGTGAAAGTGACGTTGATTTGGATGGTCTCATCTCGGATAATGTACTCCGCGATTTCTCCATCGGGTTGCTCCCATTGCATTGCATCTCTGGACGAGTTCCCAATTTCAATTGAAGTCACCTCGAAGTCTATCAGAGCGCGTGGTTGAACTGCTCTTTCTGCCGAATCAAATTCAAGAGAATTACCGGCCAAAGCAGGCGACATACTGGTCACAACAAGTAGGAAGCACAACAAGAGCGGATATTGATTACGCATGATGAACGGTTTTGGGGCCTTAACTACCTGTATGAAGGTTGGGACACCAAGTTCATGCCAGTAGGAGAGTAAATCCCGCTACTATCAAATTCCATGTATAATTACAAGATAACTAGCATCCCTCAATGAAGGACTTATGATTGTATCAGTTTGCGTGCGCACGTGAGCGATACAGATTCCCTTAGGCACAGGGTCGCAATATCGGTACTGGTTTTTCTCCAAGTAACCCTCGTACCAATCTTCGGATTCTCTGCGACATACCTCCTCAAGATTGACAGGGGGGCATTCTCTGTCTCAGTAAGGACTGAGCTAATTGAGTGGATAGTGGTAGCAGGCCTCCTATATGGGGTATTCTCACTGACCCTAGCAC
Organism: Methanobacteriota archaeon; assembly: GCA_002718995.2. GTDB lineage: Archaea > Thermoplasmatota > Poseidoniia > Poseidoniales > Thalassarchaeaceae > MGIIb-O5. Next base: position 10,272 of record PBGL02000024.1, on the reverse strand, counting down.
TATTGCTAGGCGGATACAAGCCTCTCTCGGTAGTCAGGAGGGGTGGCTGGATGCCAGTACTTGGACTAAGCAGAAGGAAGGGCGATCCCGAGCTAGTGGATCTTTCGAGACTTTCCTTGCATGAAAGTCCCTACGGGAGGATGACTAGACTGGTTGACAAGAAGGTCAGGGATGAGGGGATTGACCTGATATCGGTACACGGGGGTCTGCAGCTAATTGCTGTACCATTACAAGTAATGCTAATTGCAATCCCCCTGGCAATCATGGAAGGGGTTCCTGAATCTGTGATGAGGCCCGAGAGGGCTTTTGAGCTGGGTATGGCCGGCTACCTCCTTTCACTTTGGCTGGCAGTAAGGCTGCAGCCATTCATTTCTCAGCACCTCGTTGTTTTCGCGGCTATGTTCAGGACTGTTATTTGGAGAGTCTCAAGATTCTCTTGGATACTCCCCATCATTATTTTCTGGTTCACCGCCAGATTCCTCCTGGAGGCATCTTTGGGATGGCTAGAAGTTGACCTGTCGAAGTGGAATGATATTCAGATTGAGTCCTTGATACTGGATACAGTAGCCCCTAATGCTGAGGTCCCGCCCAATGCAATCATTGATTTCCTGATAGCCATATCCGTACTGCCCCTAGCTACTTTCACCTCAATTTCGGTACTGGGGGGGTCAAATGGAATTCCTAGTTGGATGCATTCAGCTGAAGATAGGATGGAAAATCTACAGATGGATTTGCTTGAGGCACCCGATGATGACCAGGACCGGGAGTCCCATGATCTGAGTGAGTCTGGTTTCATGGACGAATTGGACCATGAGGACGAGGATGGAGGGGGGATGATAGACATCCCGTTCGAATTGTCTGGTGGTAACTAATCTGGGAGGATTTTATCGACTGATTTATTCAAGAAATACCATCCAGAACCAATTATCATCCCGAAGCCAAAAGGATTCGGGCCCAGAATCCACAATAGAGCAGAAGCGGCGAGCATGATCGAAGTGGGGGCGGCAAACTCCCTCAAATCCCCGGCATCGTTCCAGAATGATGAGGCATACCAAGAAATGCCCAATGATGCAATGAAGGAAGTTGAGGCACCGATCATCGACAGACCTCAATCGTCGCGCAATTCTGAAAGGACCTTCTCGACCCTATCCATTCCACGTGAGATGTCTTCTCTGGAGATCGTGTATGCGAACCTTAGGTGGCCCTCTCCTGCGGAACCGAATGCGGTCCCTGGAGAGCATAGTACGCCACCCTCTAACAGGGCCATTGCAATCTCCTCACTGGTCATCCCGGGAACTTCGATTTTGGGGAATACATAGAATGCACCGGTAGGGATATGGCAGGTCACTCCGGGCATTGCATTGAGGCGTTCGCATATCAGGTCCCTCCTAGCCTTGAACTCAACACACATGGACTCGGGATAATCGGGGGCCTCTTTCAGTGCCTGAAGTACTGCGTGTTGCATCGCGTCATTACTGCATGCGGTCACATAGTATTGCATCTTGGTTAGTTGCGCCATTGCCTCGCTGTCGGGAGAGAGGAGGTACCCGATCCTCCATCCGGTCATTGCGAACGTCTTGGAGAATGACTGGACCATGATTACCTTGTCATAGCCTGCACCTATGAAGGAAACATGTGGCCCATCGTACACTATCCTGTCATAAACCTCATCGGTAATTATCCAGAGGTCATTTTCTTTAGCAAAGGCAACAAGTTCATCCCTCTGCTCCACATTTACATTCCCCCCTGTCGGATTGCTTGGGAAATTATACAATATGGCTACGGTATTCTCATCGATCCTATCCTCTAAGTCCTGGACAGCGGGTACAAAACCATTCTCGAATCTACAAGGGTAAAGGTTCGGCTCCCCTCCACAAATCCTGACATCCGGAGGATATAGTGGAAAGTAGGGCTCCGGAATTAGAACATTGTCACCGGGATTAACCAAGGCCAGGAATATGTCGAGTAGTCCGTTGGTCCCACTCATGGTCATGCAAACATTTGACTCATCTAGATCGGGCAATAAATGATGCCACAAAGTAGCAATTTTTGCTCTGAGTTCGGGATGTCCTGCAGTGGTTGTATACTTGTTCCTACCTTCCCTCATAGCTTGATTGAATGCCTCTATGGCCAATTGTGGAGGCTGGAAATCCGGCTCCCCCAAGCCAAACTGAATTGCATCGTCTCCGGCCATATCGAACATTCGTCTGACGCCAGTTGGACGGATGCTGTTGGCACGGTCGGAGAATCGCACCATGGCCTGCGGAGGGACGGTCTAGGATTTGAATAAGGCGGCTTGCGAGCCTCTCCATAGGGCTATGAAACAGTTTCATCGACGAATTCTGCAACCAAGACTCCGTCATCTTTCAGGGGGTTTGTCCTCTTGAAAAATTTCGAAATCATTGACTCGATTTCGATATCCGACTTACGCCTAATGATGAACAATGCTGCGACCCAGATTACGAATGCCCCGACGACTACGGCGATAATGGCCGGCGGTATGGAAATGGGGCCATTTTCATCTCCGAGGCCATGGACCGTTGCTAGTACAGGCAATGAATATCCTGAATCTGAAACTGCCCTGACCTCTATCGCATGAGGCCCTGATTCAAGTTTCTGAGGATTCATAATCACGTGCCACTGGAATGGAACCAGGGGGCCTATCTCGGAAGGGGTCGAGGAATATTCGGTTTCTATCCACTCTCCAGAGTCTACCCTGTACTCGACCCTGTCGATACTCCCCATCTGTGCCCAAGAGTGTCCCGTTGCGTTAATTGTCCCATTGGAGTCAACCAGGTTGAGGAGATGGTTCTGTATCGTTGGATCGATGTCCTCAAGATACTCCGCGCCATTGAGTCGCAATGCGAATGAGACCGCCTCGTAGGCATCTACCATACCATAACCAAACTCCCTATTCCAGTAGGGATCTACTTCTGGTGCGCTGGGCTCGCCCCTCCTCTCGGAGGTTTGCTTGAGGACCTCCTTGATCTGCAGGGGTGTTAGGTTCTCGTTGGCCTCCATGACCAGGGCTATGATGCCCGTAACAGTTGGGGTCGCGTACGAAGTTCCACTACCCCTTCCCGTGTACGTATTATCAGATGCATCTCCGCCGAGGAAATTATTGCACCCCCCGCTAGAGACGCACCCCTCTGCCTGGATAATATTGGTTCCAGGTGCACTTAACTCTGGAATCAGCTCGTTGACAGGATTGCCATCGCCATTGTCCCTCCTGGGCCCTCTGGACGAGTACGAAGCTATTGTGTCGTCATCCCGACTCACGGTATTCTGGTCATCCGTCGCTGCAACTGTGATGGATAGAGAAGAAGCGCTCATCCCAGAGAGCCCGTCATTGTCGGGGCCAGAGTTGCCTGCTGCATTCGAGACTGTTACTCCAGCTACCATCGCGTCGTCCAAAATACGGCTATGCATGTCAGACCCATCCGATTCCCCACTCTCGTGACTAGTAATTCCCCAGGATAGTGAGATGATGTCTATTCCATGATTTGCCTCGTCCACGCCCGGCCAGGCGTCGTCTCTGTGGTCGATTATCCACTGTAGGCCATTCATTGCCGACTCATAGAATTCCTGCTCTAGCACATAATTCTCAAATGGCCCCGCGCCAACATCTGTTCCGATCCTGACATCAACCAATGATGAATTTGGAGCTGAGCCATAGAAATCTGACTGGCTCCCATCAGGCTCGATTCCTGTAGCACTAGCCATTCCCATGCACGCAGTACCGTGCTGATTAGCATCATCAGGATCGAATGAGCCATCTTCCTCCCTTCCGCCTGAAAGAATGCACTGTGGGTCTGAATGAACATAACATACAGCATCATATCCGGCGACGAACTTACCCGATAGTCCCGGGTGTTCATTATCCACACCAGTGTCGGTCAGAGCGATGTTGACGCCATGTCCGCTAACACCCAAGCCCCAAGCACCATTGGGGTACTCTGTGGAGTTTCTGGCTTTCACTGCTAGAGTCTGGACATCCCCGTAGAATACAACTGACCCATATCTCTCGACCATCGCCACACCATCTAGTTTCGATAGTTCTCCTACATCATCGGGATTCACCGAACCAATGAGGATCGCGTCTATGGAAGGGAGCTCTACTGCGACACTATAGCCTAACGCCTCCAAAGAAGAGCGGTCATGATCTGTAATGGGGCGACTGAAGGAGAGGCCGACATTTACAGGGCCGGTGGAGCTCTGAATGGAATCATGGATCCCATTCCTATCAGAATCCATGGCTGTCCATGACCACCATGGCCCTGGGTCGGACCAAGTTACGGGAGCTTGGGGCGGTACGCTTTCGGAGAATCCGTAACTTTCGCCTTCGTTTTGAGGGGGACTCAGACTTCCGACCAGTGGCACCAATAATATGACGGTCAAGAGCAGCCCAACCCTAGTATCGCCCATGGTCTTGCGACTGTAGGGTGTTTCTTCAAACCAACCTATTCAGGCGGCACAAGCAAGCTAGTTGTCGCATAATGGTGGGGGCACTGGGATTTGAACCCAGATCAGCGGGTATCTTCCGCTTAGCGTGCACCCGGTCTGCGCACGCTCTCGGGTTGCGACGGGTCGGTGCTCCAGTTGGTCATCAGATCCATCAGAAAACCCACTCGTCGTCATTCCCGTGCAACTGGAGCCCGCGGTACTACCAGGTTATACTATACCCCCGTAAGGAAGTGATACTCGGTAGGGACTCACTCTTATGATGCTCACGGTCGTTAAGTTCGGGAATCCCCCTACAGGCCAGTCTGCGAAGCGAGGACAAGTAGGCTCGCTGTCATCCATAGGCCGAAAACAGCTGTGGCGATTCCCCACGCCCTAGGGCGTATACCCATACTAATCCGGCCAAGCGAGACAGAGATGGCTCCGGGAATGGCGGAAATCGCTCTAGCCAAAGATACCGTAAGTCCTGCCGACAATACGAAAGCTAACATCAGGAAAACGGAGAGTAGCATGCCAAATGTACCGGAAAGGGACACTGCACCGACCCCCTGGGGGATCAAGTAAGGCATTCCAATCCATGCAAGCCATGCGAGCCAGAGTCCTAGGTAGGCATCCTTGTTGAAATCTCCAACGCCCCTCCAATTGGCGTACTCGTCGGGAATCTTGGAATGGACGAAGGACGAGGCAAATTCAATCTCCACTATTTTTCCGGATGTAAGGACTGAGATTCCATGGTAAGTGAGAGCCAGGGAGAGTAGTATTTCGACAAACAGCCATGACTGGGATAGGCCGAGGAAGGCCATGAGTGATACTGGGATGGCCCAAATAGAGAACCCTGTTGAAGCTGCTAATGTGGTCATTATCGAACCAGCGAATGGATTCATGTCTGCCTCGGGTTCTTTCTCCCTGCCCGAGGGAAGGGAGAGTATGAAGAGCGGTAACAAGGTGAAGGAGAACAACATCGAAATCAAGTCTAAAGGACTGTTTCCCGAGCCCCTTATTCCGGATTCCACCGCTTGCTTGATCTCTTCGGAGGACATAGTACCGGGACTCCAGGAGGTAACGAAGCCAGCCGGATCCACAACAATCACTGCATCTGTCGGGCCACTTGGTAGGCCGAGTCCAGTGCTAGAGTCTGCTTCATCCAGGAGCAATGGCCAAGACTCGTTGATTACTTCTGCATGGCCATCGATGTTCACTGCCTTGAGATCCTTCCCAGTGGCAATTTGAACGAAACTGACTTCTCTCTCCATTACGATCATGGCGGATTCAAAATCCCCTCTCTGATGCTCTGCATATGGCGATCCTGCTTGGAATAGGCCTATCACCACTGCATCGGATCCATCTAGAAGTTCATTCAATGATATCGATACTTCGTCACTTCCGTGGGAGATTAGGACGAATGCAGGTGCAGCCCCCCTTCCCCCATTGGCCTCGGTGTCAATGTCAGGGAGTTGGGAGGCAGGACCGAGGGCTGCTATGGCCAACAAGACAATGACCGCATATGCGGGAAGTGGGAGAGTGGCTTCCCTGACCGAGAAACCTATCCATCCAATGATTGAAAGTGGTACAAGAATGGCGGCCCAGAAACCTCCTAGCAAAGGATCCTTGTCCTCCTGGACCTCGAACCTCAATACCCCAACTACGTGGCAGGTATCACCGGGGTTCTGATCTGTGAGAACAAAGCAGCCGTCAATCATGTATTTTCCGGGCTCTAATGGCTTTTCTGATGACCAAACTCTTACAGTGCGGTTTGCATCCCCAATCATGACGCTATGCGGGATCTCGAAATGGTCGACCCTCTGATCCTCGTCGCCATTTTCATGTATCATTTCGTCCCAATCCATAGGCCCGACAATTTGGAGGACCTGCCAATCGAAGTCACCCGCGCCCCAAGGCGAGAGGGGAGTGAACTGAACCCTAGCCATCCTATTGGAATCCAACACAACCTCCAGTGAAGGATCGAGGATTTCCCCCTCGAGGACGATGCCAGTCCTAGCATCAAAAGACCCCCACCAAAGAACCCCGCTCTGAAGGCAATCGTGTTGGACGTCTACTTTCAATGAAATCATATCCCCGGGAGCTAGAGTGACATTGACGTCAGAAGCCTGAACCGTGAATAAGTGAGCGAGAAGGAAGGACTCTTCCATGGCCATGGAATTAGTAACTGCATTTGTCAGCACAGCAGATGTCCCCAGGCTCAGGGAAACTGTGAATGAGGTCTCGGCGCCGGCTGTTCCGGGAAGAACGTTGGAAACTCTGCAGCCGTCATTTGATGACTCCAATGAGGCGAAGAGCTGGACTGTGATGTTGCCCTCGAACCTCAATGCCTCCGAAAGGGGCGCTGACTGGATATCAATCAGGTTTGGAGACAGCGAGGAGCTGGTCCTCGTGAACTCGGCTCTGCCGAGAGGCTCGCCCGTCAGAACAGACCAATTCCTATCCAAGAATGGGCTTTGCTCGTCCCCCTTTAGGAAAATCATGTGCTGCTCTGGCAGTTCCCATTCCTCCCCAGGACCCTCGGGAGAGGCCGAAGACTGACCCAGTGAAGATGGCGATACAAGCAATACGCAAACCAACAAAGAGACTAGAAAAATCGCAGGGAGACTGCCCGCGGCTCTGCGCCCCATGGCAACCCGTGAGGGGATGTGATGTTCAAACCCAACGGCTGCCAGTTCCTATAGGAACTGTATACTTGCCAATAATGCAAGTGCCGCTCCGGACATTGTTGCAAGAAGATTGACGGTATGCTTTCCTATGTACCCCTCGTTCTCAAGGAGTGCCCCGAGGAGGGAGTCAATCTGGCATCCGAGCCACCCGATTACTGCGACAATCGTGAAGAGCATGAGGGTAGGTGTCTGATCACCGGCCGTGGAAGAAAGTGCCACTGAGAATAGTGCGATTATGGATGCACCGGCTAATGCTGCCACCGTTCCCGTGGGTGACATTCCCCCGTTTGTCCCCGGGGGGACGGCCTTGAGGTTCAGTATGCTCCTAGTCCGCATGTCCAAGGACCCTATCTCTGAGGCCAATGTATCCGAACAAGCAACGGAAACGCAAGCGCACAGTGCAAGGTAGTCCCAGCTAGTGTCCCCAGTGAGCCAATGTGCTGTTGCTACAGCCATAGGTGCAGCGCCGTTTGCGAGAACATTTCTCCACCCCCTGGTGCCCTCGTTTTCCTCCGCGATTGAAAGGGCGAGCTTCTCCTCGAATCTCCACTTGGTCGCCGTTGACCCGATTAGCAAGAAAGTCATGAGAATGACGAGCCACGTCCAGTGCCCCATCAAGGAGACGACTAGTCCGACAATAACCGCCATCGAAATCCCACTAGGATCTAACATGTCCCTGGCTCTAGTCACTATAAGCAAGGTTAGTACCAATGCGAGAGAAATAGTCTGGTCACTAGACAGCTCTATCGCCTGCATACTAATGTCCGGCGAATTGATTTCCAGTGATGAATGATTCCCCCTCTGTGTTTCATGATTGCTCTCTATGGCACATTTCGACAAGGGGCAGGAGTAAAATGGGGAGTTCTCCTCAAAGGAACAGGGCGAGAACGTTGTTATCTGGAGACTCGGATTTTGATAAGCCGGAACGGAGTAGGGTTCTGGCCTGGACTTTTATTCTCTCATCCTTTGTTTCGTGGATTATCGTAACCATTGGAATAGGAATATTAGTGACTATTACGTTCTTGCTAGTCGGTTTTTCGGAGCCGGCGTCAATTAATGCAGCGATACTAGTCTCATATCTAGCAATAATCCCTCTTACCATATTATTGATTTATGCAGATGGCAGTATTGACCTGACAATTGATTCAATGAGATTGAATTCTGCGAGATCCTCGCTGTACCTGCTGATTGCAATACCCGTTGCGGTCACCCTAATCGACTTCATACTGATTATTTTTTACGGATTTTCTTATGACGCTGCATTTGGTGATCCCAGTCCCAACACAGATATTGGGATTACTTGGGATTCCAGCCTGGTTGCCATAGGGATTACTTTCTTCTCTATAGCCATACTTGCCCCAATAGCTGAGGAGTTGATGTTCAGAGGATACATTTTGGAGTCGATAAAGAAGTTGCATGGAGATGTAGTGGCCGTTTTTGCTAGTTCAATTCTATTCGGAATTGCGCATTTCCCCGACCCTTTCACGATTGGGATGGCAACAATTGGAGGGGTTATTTACGGCTTTGTAAAGGTGAAGACAGGGAGTCTTTGGCCCTCTTTAGTTAGTCATTTAATTTGGAATTCTATTGCCCTGTCTGTGACATATCTATAGTGTCGCTCAGATCGCCCATCACTCTTGGTGCCCAAGGCACCCGGTGCGGTTCCTCATCACAGCGACAGGGGGCCGAGAAGGCAGTTGCGTATTGTTGTTGGCGATTCACAGTACTGCACCGCAGAGGCCGCAGAAAAGTTCGTTCCTTGCACCGTCCCTCTGCATAGTCCATTCTCCGCAAGCAGGACAAGGCGGGAGCCCCTTCTCGCTAGGTTTTACCTTTGTGACCCTGAATATTCTCTTGTAGCGCTCGGGCCTCCACCATCCCTTTCTGGGCCTCTTTATCTTGGGCATGCCAACGATGTTTGGACTGGTGACTGGCTAAAGATGGTTATGCTACCGACGGAATAATTTGCTTCACCTGCATGAGATGTCATGGAAGTGTCCGTGATAGGGGCCGGGGTCTCTGGCCTGAGTACTGGAATCAGGCTTCTTGAAGCAGGTTTCGAAGTCAATATTCTGACTGACAAGACTAGTCCGGATACTGTGTCGGATACCGCTGCGGCTTGGTGGTACCCCTTTCTGGCTGAGCCAGTGGAGAAGACGAACCGCTGGTCAGCCGAGACTTTCGACGAGCTTGTCAGGCTGATGCAAGACGAGGGAGTGGATTGCATCACCATGAGGCTGGGCAGGGAGTATCTAGAGCAAGAGTGCGAATCCCCCGGCTGGAGCGACGACATAACTCACTTCAGAATTCTCGATAGCTCGGAGGTTGCAGACGGTTATTCGTACGGCTGGGAGATAGAGGCGCCTGTAATTGAGATGCCACTGTACATGAAATGGCTGAAGGCCAGGTTCGAGGATTTAGGCGGTACTGTCGAAATCAGGAAGGTCGATTCCATCAGAGAGGTAGATGGCGATATCGTGGTCAATTGCACGGGAATCGGGGCCAGGGATTTTTGTGGTGACGAGTCGGTGATTCCAGTCAGGGGGCAAGTCATTTACATTGAGCAGGACCCGGGTTTCGGAAGGTTCGATCAACAGCCTGAGACCTTGACTTACACGATACCGAGAAGGGACGTGACGGTACTAGGGGGAACTGCCCAAAAGGGAGACTGGGAGACGGGAGCCAGGGAGGAGGACACCGAATACATTCTCGGTAAGTGCGAGTCGCTTTGGCCCGAGCTGGATAGATCCAAGATAGTTGGAGTAGCAGTAGGGCTGAGGCCCTCCAGACATGAAGTTCGTCTCCAGTCTGAGCGAGTCAGCGGGAGGACTGTCGTCCACAACTACGGACACGGAGGGGCGGGCGTCACCCTCTCCTGGGGTTGTGCGGAAGAGGTAGTCAGGCTAGTCAAACTCAGTATGAGGACTTAGTCGTGGTGATCACGACCGCCCCGATCTTGTATGGGTCGCCATTGGAGGAAGGCCTCCTGTCCTCGAGCCTACCCTTCCAACCATCCTCAATCGTGCCGATTGGTATCCTGATGGAGGCTCCCCTGTCCGATACGCCATAAGAGAATTCGTGGATAGACTGCGTCTCGTGGAGCCCGGTTAGCCTCTGCTCGTTGTGTGCGCCGTAGACGTCC
>PBGL02000016.1 GCA_002718995.2 Methanobacteriota archaeon | reverse complement strand
TCCTTGACCTTGTCCTTGACCTTGTCCTTGACCTTGTCCTTGACCTTGTCCTTGACCTTGTCCTTGACCTTGTCCTTGACCTTGGCCCTGACCTTCGCCCTGGCCTTCCTGCTCTGATTCGCCACCGCCGTTGGTGCCACCGTCTCCATTACCCTCTTGGTTGCCCTCGAAGTCCGGATCATAGGCGTCGGGAATACCGTCGCCGTCCGAGTCTGAGGACGAGCCGTCGTTGGGGTCATTCGGGAACGGATCTGATCCGTCTGCGACGCCGTCGCCGTCAGTGTCCGCCGAGTTCGGGTTGGTACCCGAGGCGTACTCCTGACTGTTCGACAAACCGTCACCATCAGGATCTGCATTGGCGTCACTGGCTGAGTTGGGGTTCAGCCCGTAGGCAGACTCCCAACCATCAGGCAGACCGTCATTGTCCGTGTCTGGGTTATTCATATCAGTCCCTGCAGCTTGCTCCTCTGCATTTGTCAGGCCGTCACCATCCCAATCTGCACCACCATCAGAGGGGTCCAGAGGGTTGGAACCGTCAGCGCTCACGCCGACAGAACCTGCCATTAGCACAAGGAGAAGTGCAACTAGCATGCTCGCGTTCTTTGTCTTCTGCATTTTCATCATACTCCAAATTCAGTTTAGAGAACCCGCTGTTCTCTCTTTCCGGCCAAAGCTCGCGCTGATTTCTGCGCGTTGCAATAGTTCCGGGAGGTGCGGAATGGATTTTGGGACGACTTAGTAACTGTACCTAGACTCTCAATAAACGCTACACTGAGCGAATATTTCTTAATCCTAATACTGCTTTCTTCTCTAACTCGTTCCTCCTTTCCTATCATCCGGTCTCACGGGCTTTCATAGGGAACCCACTGTTCCCTCTAAATTCTGAGTGACGTGAAGGCTATTTCAAGGATTCCCGTGGAAGTTTCAGGGGGAAAGTCTCGATAGTTCAGCATTGAAGCGGGTCGATCCTAGGAAAAGAAGGACTGGGGACGCCAGTGTTGCCAACACTAATGCGCCTAGGAAAATACTCGACCAGAGTTCTATTCCCCTTCCCAATGTGAGATACAGTATCCAGCCCGCGCCTGTGAACATTGGGAGCCTGTATCTCTTGCTGAAGAGGGAGACTCTGGCCCTAGCTACTTCATCGTTGAATAATTGGGGTGCCTCGCTTGCCTCTACTAGTCCCATTTCTACGGCACATCGGGCGCAGACTAGGTGTCGAGGGCCGATTCCACCAATGAACTGCGACTTGTCGTAAGTCTGGTTGCAGATCCTGCAGGTCGGCATTGGCACTACCAGCAGGGGTTTCTCCTTCAACACTACGGTTCGAGACGCTTGGTTTCGATGCTAGTTTCGATGTTTGATTTGGTTAACTGGAGGAATGACTTCAGGATCTCATGACCTAGTGGGCTCCCAACCGATTCAGGGTGGAACTGTATCCCATGTACCGGGAGTACTCTGTGTCTGAGGCCCATCAGGAGGGAGCCAGTGGCGTCCCATGAATTTGGAATCAGGTCACCGTCTTGGTCTGGAGAAAGTACCAAGCTGTTGTATCTCATCATCACGATCTCTTTGTCCAGATTCGAATACAGGCCAGTCCCATCATTGATTGTAACTGATGGTTTTCCGTGGACCGCACCTAAAGGCGACTCGATTAGATTCCATCCAGCTGCCCTCCCTATTGCCTGGTGGCCAAGGCATAGTCCTAGCAGAGGGATAGTCATAGAGCCGTCAGTTAACCTACCTGATATCCCCCTACGGGCGATTTCCATTGTAATGGGGGAAGCTTCTGGCCTTGCCGGACCAGGTCCGAGGATGATTCTTGATGGCTTCAGCTGATTTATCCAGAGGTCAACTTTCTTTACTGGGTCCTCATGGTTTTCGGGTCTACCCTCCAACACGACAACATCCGACCCCAGTATTGCTATTTCCTGTGCTATATTCTCCGTGAATGAGTCCAGATTATCCACCAGAAGGGTCGCTCCTTTGGGTGCATTAACCAGATTGCGAAATATCGATCCTTTTGACGGACCTGATTGTGGGATTTGCGGGGAGATCTTTCCTATTGGGCCGCTGACCTGAGGCACTGGTAGAATCTCGACTTTTCTGTCAGGCAGGTCTTCGCTTGAGAATCCAGTTCTGAACCCCCATGCTGCCTCCGTCAGGGCAGCAGCCTTCCACCTGGCTTCCTCTACCTCTTCGGAAGGGGAAGAGTCGATCACTATCCCTCCTCCTGCTTGGACAGTGCCGTACCATTGGTTCGGTCCTGAATGTGCTTCCAGGGTTCTAATTAGGATATTCCAATCTGCAATTCCAGCACCACTGTGGACATGCCCCATTGATCCGGTCCATGCCCCTCTAGGGTTTCCCTCTAATTCGTTAATTGCGGCTATTGTAACCGTTTTCGGGCATCCTGTAATTGATCCCCCGGGGAACATTTTCGAAACGGCATGACCAGCACTGACGTTCTTGGATAGCTTTCCCTCAACCCCACTGACCAGGTGCTGGACGTTAGCGAGTGCCTCTATCCTCCAGCCGGACCAGCGTATAGAACCGGGCTGGCATACTCTGCTCAAGTCATGCCTCTCAAGATCAACAAGCATCAGATGTTCTGCTACCTCTTTTTCCGAGGAAGCCAGCTGGTGACGTAGTTCAGAGTCGGTTTCATCGTCCCTTCCCCTTTTCCTAGTTCCCTTGATTGGTCTAGTACTAACCATGCCGTCTTGTATCTGGATTAGTCTCTCGGGACTTGAAGATGCAACCGACCAACCCAAGTCTCCGACCATCATCCAAGAAGAGAAGGGTGCTGGATTGGAGTCGATTAGTCTGAGGAATGATTGCCATGGATTTCCAGGCAGTTCGCCTCTCCACCTCCTGCCATAGTTTACCTGGTATAGGTTTCCGAGAGTAATTCCCTGCCTGACCTTGGAGACCTTGCGGGCGTGTTCTGAGTCTGATTCGCTCTCTGGAATGGAATCGGGGGATTCTAGTGGCCCTACTGAATCGAGTTGGGCTATTTCAGGGGGGTTTCTACACCAATCATGGTCATCAATTGCAACTACGCTGAGCATTCCGGTATTTCTTTCGTGTATCATCCATGCATCTGCTCGCCAGAGAACTCCGAGAATAGTTCCTGGAAGGGGGTTATTTGGAAGGGATATTGGAACCGTCCAGCGATTAAGATCATACCCAATTATTCCAGTAAAACCACCAGGGACAATTGGTAATGGGGAATTAAATGAGGGTTTAATCTCTAGATCTTCGGCTATCTTGAACGCGTCGCTGAGTTTAGATGGCCTGTGCTGTTTGACTGTGACCCACCTATCGTCGACAAATTCCTGAACCATTAGATGCAACGGGGGCGGGTTGGAGATTTTCACTTCACCATCTAGCGCAGAAGACGCTGGCGAATCGTCAATGACTTCAGGCTCTATGAGTAGGATTCGGATACTTCCCAAGCATGGAAGAAGCGATTTCATCGAAAGATCGGTCACAGGTCCCGTAGAGTTCAGAAGAATCTCATCCCCGGTCCCACTTCCCGATTCTCTGAGGTTTCTAAGAGCCCCTACTAGGGGGTCTTTGAATTCAGTTATTCCGAGCGAGAATTGGGTTGCCCCGAACATCAAATTACCTCCATCCAAGAGTTTCGGGCAGCGGTGAAAAGAGGCCCTCTTGGTCTGCCTATTTTCCTGCCATCTATCGTCCCTATTGCCCTTATTCCCATGCCGCTTCCACAGACGATCATCTCTGAAGCCCTGAGAATCAAACTTAGCGTGATCTTTGCCGTCCTGACGGGGATTCCAGCCCCTTCGAGCCCTGGCTTGATGGATTGGACGGTAATCGAGTCCAGGGCCCCATCGGAGCTTCTCGGGTGGTAGGCTACTCCATCGCTGTCCAACAGCAGAGGCGCGCATCGGTCGCCATCTATGAGAACTTCATCCTCAAAGAGGAGGGCTATGTCTGCACCGTTATCGATCGCTATTTTCCTAGCCTGCCTGTGTGGCTCCCAGTCTCCATGCTTGGTTCCTCTGACTGGCTGTTCCCACTTTGGAGCGGCCAATGATATTGCAGATAGTGATCGATTTGGCCACTTCTGTATTGTAAGTGGCTCCATGCGAATCTGCCCTTCCTTGTCCACCTCCACGATAAGTAGGAATTCTGACTGATCGGGGCTATCATTGGGCTCTCCCGGATGCTCCAGATCCCCTAGCTTCGAGTGCACTATGTCAGAGAGATCTTCCGGAACATCGATCCCGAGGATCTCAGCATGTCGACGAATCCTCGCGAAATGCAAATCAGCTGATACAAGTGAATTATTGCCATCCCAGCCCAAAGCAGACCAGACCGCAGAGTTGGGGTCGGCCGGAACGGGCATGGCTCGCGATAGACGGTTAGAGATTCAAGGCCTTCTATTGCTCAGAGCATGTCATCGAGGAACGAGGTGTCTACGTCTTCGTCACCCATGTCGTCTGCGAGGTCGTCGAGGTCGTCGATATCAAGGTCGTCTGCGAGGTCGTCGAGGTCGTCGAGGTCGATGTCCTCTGGTTCCCCTCCAAGGAGCTCGTCGACGGCTTCTGCATCCGCTTCTGGGGCTGATTCGTCGATCTCTCCGCCTATGGGCTGAGCATTCGGACCCTCGCTCATACCGTCATACGAGCTGGCCGGTACGTCAGCCATGGTCCCGAAGGAGTCGGATGAAAGCTCCTCATCGTCAACTCCGAACTCCTCGTCTCCGGTCAGGCCTGAAGCCTCCCTCATCATCTGCTCCTCGAGTTCGACCTCGAGAGCTCCCATCTCCCATGGCTGTGGAGCTGCATCCCTCCTTGGCCTGATGAATAGCAGGGCACCTGCTAGTATCATCAGTGCCGAGGCCACGGCTATCAGCTGATTCATGTCGCCACTGAGGAGTTGGTCTACCCACGATGCGCCGGACTCGGATTCGTCCCCTCCGACAGAGCCGAATGAGCTCTCGGACCAAGGGAGTATCTCGAGTGGGTCTACAGCGAGCCTGTGCACTTCCCCGTCGAAGCCTACAACCACTACCCAGTAGGACTGTTTGTTGTCTAGGGGCTCTCCGTTGAAGTCATTCATTATTAGTAGGGTTCCTGCGATTTCTCCGCCTATCTGAGTGGCGTTTCTAGTGTCCTCGAATGGATCGATGCTTACGAAGACTCGATATGATGCGATTTGTGGATCAGTGCTGAGGTCCCATGTGACATCGACCTTCGTACCAGCACTATCCCAATATCCTCGGACTCCTGTTATCTCATCTAGGTGAAGGCCAGGATCTAGGCTGTTCTCGTCAACGAGTGCTATGGAAGAGGACTTGAGGTTTGTCAGCCATGCGTTTCCGGCTGAGTCGACTGGGGCGACGGCGACCCATGTCATGATCGAAGGGGCAATGGGTCTTCCATCCGATAGAGTCTCGATTGTCACTGGCATAGGATCGTTCCTATCTACGACCATCACAGGTGCCATAGAAGTGGAGTCGCTGAAGGGAACTACGTCCGAGAAAATCCAATACTCTGTGGTATCGGAAGCAGTGCTCCCGGGGAATGTCACGATGATTCCGTCACCATCGTCCGGGGCTCTGTCTTCTAGGATGGGAGCTGCGAGCCTCTCAGGAGGGGTGATGTCCCCTCTATTGTCAACCGGAGACACGAGAACCATGTTATCGTCCATATCAGTTAGGAAGACGTTGCCCTTGATGTCGTGGATTGTTATGGTAACATATAGTGGGATGTCCGGCTGGATTGGCTCTGAGGAAAGGGTTGAGACGGTGCTCCCGTAGAGTGCCTCCTCGACGGTTATCTGCAGTTGCAGGAAGCCTCCGATTTGCCTCTGATCGACTTCAATCAAGTTGCAGGACGAATCATCGCAGTGCGCACTTATTTCTGTGAGGTCGTTGAGTGGGTACTCAGAGACCCAGATTGTGTAGTGGCTGAAGTCGGGTGCTGAGGACCTGTCCCATACTATGTCTATGGCGGTTCCATCGTCGTCCGGATGGTCCCATGAGTTGAGTCCCTCTACTCTTGAGGGGGCGCTCCCTACTCCCGCGGTATCTGCCGAGGGTGTTGCCTCCACCACTAGAACTGCATCCAGGTTCTCATTGCCCCAGTCATCCGACGCGACGACGCCGATCCAGTATGTGACTCCGTCTTGGAGTGGCGAAGAGCCTAGCGAGTCTATCACGGCCTCTCCCGTGATGCAGTCATCCACGTAGGCTGCAACGGGCCAGCCATCGACAGTGCTAGGTGGCTGCCACCCCGATGCCGGTAGTGCATACACAGTATGGTACGAGCAGTCCTCTTCTGAATTGGGAGTCCATGTGACTTGGATCCTGCCGCCTTCGTCATCTGGTACGTCCATGGCCAGAGTATCTGTGATGGGAGAGGGGGGGATTCCATCGTTCAACCCCCCGGCAGTTACTACTGGGCCGAATATAGTGACGTTATTCGGATCATACTGGCCAGCTTCGTCGACGCAAGCGGTGACGAACCAGTAAAGAGAGTCAGGCTCCAAGTCTAGTACTGTCGTGTTTCCTGATGAGAATGGTATGTCTATTTCACCGGAAAGTGCCACCGCGCTAGTTACTTCCTGCTGAACCGGCCAGATTCTGGTTTTGTCTGGGTCTAGCTCATCGCATGCGGACCATTCGAGAACTATTGCTCCAGCGGTCCCTCCTGAGATCGGCTCGGCTACTAGCCAGTCCGGAGGGGCTGGTACTTCATCGGACGGCGAGACGCTTCCTGGCCATGCCATGGCATCACCAAGTGACCCATCTGGGTACTCTATCGCTATTGCAGCCCTGTAGACTCTATCGTCCGAGAGTGGTTCTGGGGTCCCGTCGTTATCGGCTTCTGTGACCAAGGCCGATGTCTGGGACCAGAATGGGATCTGCATGTAGGTCGTAAAGTCACTCAGTTCGTCTGCCGTTGGGTTCCACTGTTCCTTTCCAGTTGCGTCCCAGACGTAAATCCTGTATCCGCTCCATGCAGCGTCTTCAGCAGGTAGCCATGTGGCCTCTAGGACCCCTCCTCCATCATTTGGCCTGTCAGTCAGATTAGTGAGTGTGGTTGGGACCTCGATTCTCTGCCAGTCGTAGGTCACTCTGACCTTTATCTGCCCATTCTGCGGAGCTTGGAGTTGTATCGTGGTCTGGGCGCTTGTAGATCCCGGGCCTACGCTGGAAATTGCTGATTGGAATGCTGGTTGAATCCCCGGATTCATGGCCGCCATGTCCCATATTCCAGAGTAGTTCAGGTATGTCGACTGAGCCCATATCCAAGCTCCAGATTGTGGCGAGGTCAACGTCAGTGCGCCCGTATGCATTGGTAGTCTCCCGGCAAGAGGCATCTCCGAGATCATGTCGATATCCATGGGATCCTCGTCAGTGACTAAGACTGTCTGCATTCCCGGCCTAGCTGTCTCGTGAATGTTCTCCCATATGCGGCCCGAGTAAATCGCACTCAGGGGGTGAGCCACTCTCTGTTCCTCTGACTCCCTCTCCACCAGGGAGCCGACTGGATCGAAATGGTGGAGTCCCTCGTCGGAGACCAGGTATAATCCAGTTGAGTCTAGGTGCGCTCCCCTGGGTCCTGCGACTTGGGCAGATGCAACCGCATCGTGATTGGAGGAGACTTCCATTACATCGATTCCGCCGGGGCTGATCATAGCCAGGTGTGTTCCATCGGAAACAAGTTCGGTTGGGGGCCATGAAATCAGGGTGTTTGAGGGTGAGCCGGATTCCATGTTCAATGTGGTTGCGTTCCAGTGTACTATCGGTGCTACGTCGGTCGCAATGTGTACCCCCCAGTAGTCGGTGGCAATCGCTCTGACGTCATTACTGGGGATCTTGTCGATCTGATATGTCCCATTGGCCATGTCAGTCGCTATGTCCCAAGCAACAACGCCGGGCCTGGTGCTTCCCTGACCATTGTGCGAGATGAATACTGATGCATCGTGATAGAGGGTGGTTGTGGTGCCGTCGTCATTTACCACGTTCCTCGATGTCCCGGGGGCATAAACCAGCCCGGAAACAGTATCTCCCATGAGGCCGTCCCCAGAATTTAGGGTGTTAATCACAGAGAGGCTAGTGGATAACACGGTCAGGCCCGCTGGCCCTCCTGCGAGGATATTGCCATCGCCTTGAATTGGATCGTCAAGAACCAGTAGATGCTCGTAAATCTGCATTGGCAGTCCGTCGATTGTGGTTATTGGATCCTCCCACTCGGAAGTGGTTGTGTTCCTTACGCCTATTCCCCCCCACGTGGCAATTAGGACCTTGTCGTCAATCCCTACGAAGTCCCTCACCCTGTCATTTGGGAGGCCTGCAAGAAGGCTACCATAGCCCCATGCTCCTGTTGAAGTATCGAACTCCTGGAAGCCTGCGGCTGAACCCTGATATCCCATCAGGCCGACGTACATCGTACCATCGTCCTCGAGAACCATGCCGTCCATCTGGACGTGTAGAGCGGATGGCGTGGGCGAGTATGATCTCTGGGCGAGGTCGACTGACCAGAGTCCCCTTCCAGCGGTGGTTACCCACATGGTCTCATCTTGGAGTGTCATGCTGTTGACGACGTCCTGACCAAGTAGGCTGTACCCGTCCTCCCACCTTACTGAGCCATTCTGTAGTATCTCCCCTTGTAGGATTGACGAGCCGTAATATGATCCCTCATCCAGTGTCGATGATACCCATACATGGGTCGAGTTGGATGCGAACTCCACCACCCTTCCGCTAGATAGTCCCGCTAGTTCGTCAAACCCTCCAGCGATTAGCCCCGTACTGTCCAATCTGTCGACTCTGTTCAGGCCCGTTGTCTGGCCAGAACGGCCCACGGCATAAACTGGGGTTGAGCTAGAGGGGACCCTGACGATTGAACAGCCATCCATGCCTGGATCGATGATCTGCCCACTGGAGGCAGATGTTCCTGATGTGACGATTCTCGAAATCCCGCCCGTATTGTCGAATTGGTGCGCAGCGAGTAGAACGTTACCGTCGTGTAGCATGCCACCAGGGAATATTCTGTCTTCTGAAATGCCATCAGCCGATGTGAGGGTTGACAGGAAGTTCCCTGTGTTGTAGTTCATCCTGTCGAATCCTACGCCTTCCTCGTCGTAGCCAACGTACAGTATTCTGTTTGACTCATCACAGGCTAGGGCTCTTGCATCCGCGTTAGCTAGGCCGTTGGAGCCCCCATCAGTGAGCGGGGATATCCATTCATCAGTCTGGCCGTCTGAGTCGTGGTCGGCGAAGTCGAATCTAGCGACGCCTCCTTGGTTGCCCCACCAGAATCTCCTCCCGATTGCGACGTGTACAATGTCGTCACAGAGTACAATATCGGCACCATAACCATCGGGGATGTCCCCCGAGTCTAGGTCCCATGACGTCCAGTTTCCAGTGGATCCGTTCTTCCGGAAGATTTGCGCATTGGAGTTCCAACCCTGGGATTGCATTGAGCTAGCCCATAGATCATCGCCGATCACTGTCATCGAGTAGAACTCCTCCTCAGCGTTGTTAGGGAGGCCGCTGTTCTCCGTCCATGAGGCCATCCAGGTCTCGTTGGAGGGGTTCCACCTGAGTATTCCGTTCATGCTCGCGAAGAGATATTCGCCACCAAATTCTACCATCCCCCTTATTGGTCCGTCGATGTCTGTCCACTCGTTCAATAGGGTCATGGTTGAGAAGCTGAATCGACGCATTATGTTGTCACCATATGCTACCCACATCTCGCAGGAGCTGGCATTCAATGGGAAGCAGTCACCGAGGAGCCTTGCATTAACTCTGAGGACGTTTCCTATGGTCTCCAGATTGTCGGCCCAAGTCTCATTGACTGTGTTCCACCTCACCACTGTACCGTCGCCATAGTTCCAGTACTGAGTCGGTCTGACCCCAACCCAGAGCTCGTCTCCGACCTCTCCTATGCCATAGACTACGCCATCGTACCCTAGCTGATTCCCGGCATCGATGGTGGTTAGTGAGGTGTTGTTGTTCAGAGCTATTCTGGTTATCTCGTCGTTGGAAGCCCACCACTGATTGCTTCTCTGTGTGGAGTAGTGAAGGACGTCGCCCATTATCACTATGTCACTTGGAATCTGAGTTGAGAGGGTAGGGCCGCCTGAGTTGGCACCCCTGTTCCAGTCAATGAGAACCTGATCGTTTGCTACGTCGATCAGAGTAAGTCCGAAGTCCCCTCCTGCCCACATTGTGCCAGGCTCGGTTCCCTCCACCAGGGCGGTGACGTCATCGTCATCGATGTACCCCTGTGTACCATCCCATGTTGTCAGCCACTGGTCATTGATCAAGTCATATCTGGCTATTCCGGTATTCTCGAAGCCTAGGTATAGAATATCGTCAATCTTCACCGTCCTCGCTCGCTGGGTATCGTCTCCAGCGTTCCATACCTCCATCACCGATCCGTTCAGGGTGTTGATGACGGCTGCTCCGTTATCGGTTCCAGCATAGAGTGTGTTTGACCCAATTAGCTCAACTGAGTATACCTGTCTTGAGGGCATGCCATCGCCCTGGTCGACACAGACATCGAGTTGCCACGCTCCATTGGAGTCTACTGACCAGCGACAGGCTCCTCGGTTCGTCCCTGCATAGACGTCGCTACCATCGCTTGTGATGTCGTAGAAGACATATGGGTCGTTGTTCCAACCAGGTATGCTTGTTTCCAGTTGCTCCCAAGAGGCTCCATCCCAAATGGCCAATCCGCCGTTGGACTGGGCTCCTGTGTTGGATACCCTAGATCCTACTACTAATTCGCTTCCCAGCATGTGGAGTGACAATACATCGTCATCCGGAAGGCCGCTGCTGCCCCCTGGTTCCCAGTAGTCGATGATGTCACCGTTTATCCTGTCAAGAAGGAGTATCCCGAAGTCAGGGAGGCCTAGGTAGATCGTGTCATCATAGACTGCTATGGGAGCGGCTTCTAGGTTATCTGCTCCTAGTGACTGCCAGGATCCGAGTATCTGCAGGGCCATCAGATCTATCCTCATCAGCCCGCTGTCAGATGTTGCGGCATATGCAATTCCGTATCTGGTCGCGACGTCAGTGACCAAGTCAGAATCTAACCCGTCAGTCGTATCGAGAACATCGATTAGCGTCATCGTGGATGTGTTGACTAGAGAAAGTCCATTGAATGGATGACCCACTACGAGGGTTTCCGTGGTGTCATCGTGGGCCATTGAGATAACTTGGTCCTCTATTCCGTTGATTGTGCCTATGTATGCACCGTTGTCTGCCCTAAATCTCATTATTCCAGAGTTTGAAGTTCCAACCCAGACCCTGTCATTTGAGTCTTGGACGATGGACGTGATAGATTGGAGCTGCTGAGCGTAGTCGCTGACATCTATGGGTTGCTGCCAAATCCTAGCCCCTTCGTCGAATCTATCTATCGTGGTGTCACCGGCCACCCAAATCTGCCCTGACTCGCCATCATCAATACTGGCAGCTACCCTCATTGGGTTAGAGACCGGGCTACTAACCAGTGATTCGGCTCCGATGACTGTCTCTGCGTGTTGCATTCCAGCCCTGCCTGTTGAGTCTATCAGGAACGCCACGCCATCCGTGGGGCTTCTGGGTCCGACCCCTGACGGCCAAGAGTAAATCGATGTGGCCGGACCGAGGAGGCCCAACTGGGATACCTGCCTCTGAGATCGGAAGACGTTGGCGGTAGTGTCGTAGGAGTGGAGGGTTGTGCCTGCCACGATATGAATCCAGCCACTCGTGTGAGACACCCCTACGATTGAGTTAGAGGCGAGCCAATTGTTTGTGTTCCACCTTGAGAGCCATGATGAGGTGCTCAGGTCTCTACGGTTGATTCCCGCGTTGAGTGTGGAGATGAGTAGCTGATCAGAGGCTATCTCCAGATCGGTGATGGAGTTGCTTGATAGGAAATTGTTAGTGTCCCATACTGTACTTCCGGCAATTGTGATGTTGGAGTTCGTTGCGTTGTATGTGTACTCAATTAGGTGTATTCCAGTACTCTGGGTGGCGAGGAAGACCTTGTTGCCGTGCAGTTCCATGTCAACAGGTATCTCAGGGGAGCCAGGGCAATATGTTGTCTCTGACCATGTAGCTGTGTTCGTTGGTAGGAACATCAAGGTGCATCCGGATGCTGCCCAGACGTTCCCGTATTGGTCCACTGACATCGTAGAAACCGAAGCTGGGACGACTGGGGCTTGGAGCAAGTCTGGATTGAATGATGAGTCTACGAGTGACTGCGAGCCTATCGAGCCATCTTGTTTGCCAATTAGTAGTCTGCTTCCTGAAGAGTCTATGGCTAGGCTACTCCCTCCGATATCAGTATCGATATGGATAATTCCCGGACATCTCCATCCACAAGTCTCAGACATCTCGCTGTCAAGATGGATGAGATCATCATCTAGGAGAAGGTAGAGCCTCCCATCAATCGGGTTTACCGCGCTGTCATGGATAGCTACGTCCAAGGTTGAGAAAGACACCTTTGGATCGGATGGGGTCAGGGCCTCTATAACCAAATCTGATATCGTGATCCCAGCAGGAATTGTCCATGCTGCGTCGCTGACGGTATTGGGTTTCAGCCACGTGCTTAATGTGCCGTCTTCAAGAGTTGGGGGGTTGTTGACGAACGAGTCCTGACAGCCCAGTCCACCTAGGTCCCTCCAGTCGAGAATCGGAGTCTGCGTCTCTATCAGAGTCAGTTGTGGCTCTTCAATGCAATATCCGTCCGAGCCATCGACTGAAACCTCGAATGTCATATTGGAAATTTCCGCGCCGGGGGCGAAGTCCATGACTAAGTCCCCATAGGCAAATGTCTGGTTCCTAGGGTCGGCCCCTGTTGCAACGATATCTATCCAACCGGTGTCATTACTTCCCATGGCTCCCCAAGTTCTGGCGGATGTTCTAGATTCGTCATTCTGTGGAGTTAGTTCGGTACTGTCAAATCCGGCCCATGGAAGTAGGACCATCAGCATGACTAGGAGTATCGCCTTCCTCTGAGCGAGGTTGGCCCTGCCTCGTAAATCGATATCCACGCCCCCTCGGCATTCCACTCCTATATTGAATGGTGTGGGTCGTTGAGTGACATTTGCTCAGTCCACCGTAGGTGGAAATAGGGGTCTTTTCAGCCAAAATAAAAAGATTGTAAACGCTTGTATCGGGGCTGATAATCAAATCTAACGAGTTAGGATAGCATCAAAGAGGGGTGTATGGGCCGGATATTTCCGGGGTGGTTACTTGACAGAGGATATGCTTCGCGAAGAGGCACTCAATTATCACGCAGCCAAGCCTGCCGGGAAGATCACGGTTGTGCCCACTAAGGCACATGGTACCTCTCACGAGCTTTCTCTGGCATATTCACCTGGTGTCGCATACCCTTGCAAGGAAATTGAGCTTGACCCAGACAATGCATACAAGTACACATCAAAGGGAAATTTGGTTGCTGTAATCAGTAACGGGACCGCAGTTCTTGGCTTGGGCGACATAGGTGCTCTAGCGGGTAAGCCGGTGATGGAAGGAAAGGGGCTTCTGTTCAAGGCATTCGCAGACATAGACGTATTCGACATAGAGGTTGACAGGACTGATGTTGATGAATTCGTGGAGGCCGTGAAAGCAATAGCTCCTACTTTTGGAGGGATTAATCTGGAGGATATCAAGGCCCCGGAGTGTTTCGAGATTGAGAAGCGACTGGTCGAGGAGCTTGATATTCCCGTCATGCATGATGATCAACATGGAACTGCAATCATCTCAGGGTCTGCTCTTCTCAATGGCCTGGAGGTCGTAGACAAGGAGATTGGTTCTGTAAAGGTGGTAATCTCTGGAGCCGGTGCTTCCGCCATTTCTTGCGCGAGGCACTATGTCAGACTGGGTGTTAAGAATGAAAATATCATCATGGTTGATTCATCTGGAATTCTCACAAAAAGTAGAGAAGATGCGGGTGAACTGAACAAATACAAATCGGAATTTACCAGAGATATTTCTGATGGTGACTTAGCTTCCGCCATGGTTGAAGCGGATGTGTTCCTCGGCCTATCAAAGGGCGGCATTGTAACCAAGGAAATGGTTTCTTCAATGGCCAAAAGGCCTCTGATATTCGCTCTAGCAAATCCGGATCCTGAGATTCTACCTGATGATGTCATTGCAGTTAGGGACGATGCGATAATGGCCACCGGTCGTTCCGACTATCCAAATCAGATCAACAACGTACTTGGTTTCCCATACATATTCCGAGGGGCATTGGATGTCCGTTCCACAGAAATCACAGAGGGGATGAAGATGGCTGCGACACATGCCATTGCTCAGTTGGCGAAGGAGCCTGTTCCAGATGATGTGATGTCAGCTTATGATGGCGAGCAGCTTCAGTTCGGACCTGAGTACATTATTCCAAAACCGTTCGATGCACGTGTTCTGATTTGGGAAGCTAGCGCTGTTGCCGAAGCAGCTGTGAACGAAGGTGTGTCAAGAGTTTCACCTGAAGACTTCAATATCGAGACATACAGAGAGGAGCTCGAGGCCAGGCTCGGCCTAACCAGGTCAATCATGAGAAGGGTGATCAATAGGGCCAAGAGGGACAAAAAGAGGATCGTTTTCTGCGAGGGAGAGGATCCTACAATCATCAAGGCGGCCTCACAGTGCATCACCGAAGGGATATGTGAGCCCATTCTTCTTGGAAACGTCGAGAGGATTGAGGCTGTGAAGGAAGAGTTAGGCCTGAGTTTCGAATGTGAAGAAATAGATGTTAGATACGATCCCAGAAGAAGGGGCGAGTACGCCAAAGAGTTGTACAACCTGAGAGGGAGGAAGGGCGTCACCGTGGAGGATGCTGTGAGGCTGATGAAGAATACGACTTATTTCGCTCCGATGATGGTTCACATGGGGCATGCAGACGGTTATCTTGGAGGGGTTTCTCATCACTATCCAGACATCGTAAAGCCCTGTCTCCAAATTATCGGACCAGAGCCTGAATCACACAGAATCGTGGGCATGTACATGATGACAGTCAATGGGGAGCTGATGTTCATAGGTGATGCTACAATAAACATATACCCCGACTCCAGGACACTAGCCGAGATAGCTGTTCAGACTGCCAAGGTGGCACGAAGGTTCGGCGTGAAACCAAAGGTCGCAATGCTTTCTTTCTCTAACTTTGGAACATCATCCGAGCTTAGGACTGATAGGTTAGAGGAGGCCATCTCGATTGCTCGAGAGCTTGATCCTGAACTAATTATCGATGGGCCGATGCAAGCCGATACTGCATTGGTTCCTGAGATACAAAAGGACTACCCGTTCATGTCCTTCGATGGACCGGCTAATATTCTCATTTGCCCAAACCTTGCATCGGCCAACATAGCCTACAAACTACTACAGAGGGTTGCAGGAGCAGAGATGACTGGCCCAATTCTAGAGGGGCTTTCAAAGCCCGCACACGTATTGCAAAGAGGAGATAGTGTGAGAGATGTGGTCCATATGGCGGCAATTTGTGCTGTTGATGCCCAGAGGCATCACTGGCAAAAACTCTGATTGAGTCAGAGTTTCTTTGGTGCAGCATTCAGAACTTCTTGGCTACAAACGTCCGAGTATTGTTCGAAATTCTCGATGAACATCTGAGCCAGGACGTTTGCAGTCCCATCGTACTTCTTCTTGTCGTGCCACGTGTCCCTAGGTTGTAGTATCGAGTCTGGAACACCCTCGCATGTTGTTGGCACTGTGAATCCGAACCTTTCATCCTCAACGAATACTACGTCGTCTAGATCGCCGTCTAATGCGGAGTTCAGTAAGGCCCTTGTCCATCTGATCTTGATTCGGCTACTTGCCCCATATCCACCTGCTACCCAGCCCGTGTTGATTAGCCAGCACTTTGCATTGTTTTTGCGTATCTTGCTTGAAAGTAGGTCTGCATAAACCGAGGGGTGGCGAGGCATGAATGGTGCTCCAAAACATGTAGAAAACGTTGCTTGGGGCTCTGTAATGCCCATCTCAGTACCTGCAACTTTGGCCGTGTAGCCAGACATGAAATGGTACGCTGCTTGCTCGGGAGTCAAACGAGACAGGGGTGGGAGAACGCCGAATGCATCACAAGTTAGGAAAACTACATTCTTCGGATTTCCAGCCATGGAATCCATTGTTCTGTTGTCTATTGACTCAATTGAGTATGACCCCCTAGTATTCTGAGTTAGGGAGCCATTGTCGAAATCCGGAGTTCCGTCCGCATTGAGCACTACGTTTTCCAGAATTGTTCCTTTCATCCTGGTAGTGGCGAAGATTGCTGGCTCGTCTTCCTCCGAGAGATTGATCAGCTTAGCATAGCACCCTCCTTCGAAATTGAAAACTCCCTCGTCGGACCACCCGTGTTCGTCATCGCCGACAAGAGCTCTTTTTGGATCCGCAGAAAGGGTGGTTTTACCGGTTCCGGAAAGACCGAAGAACAGTGCGGATCCATCTTCGTTTGTATTCGCGGAACAGTGCATGGGAAGTAGACCATCGGCTGGAAGAATATGATTCATTATCGTGAAAATAGCTTTCTTGATCTCGCCCGCGTAGTGGGTTCCGCCAATGATTACCAAGCCGCGATCCAGTGCCAGTATGACAAACACCCCAGAGTTTGTTCCGTCACTGGAAGGAGAGGCTTGCAATTCGGGAGCATGGAGAATTGTGTATTGCGGTTCGTGAGACTCCGCTTCCTCGGGATTAAGCCTGACAAACATGTTGTGCATGAATGCAGCGTGCCATGCCTTCTCAGTGACGAGTCTCACTGGCATTCTGTATCTAGGATCTGCACCACAAAACGCGTCTTTCACGAAAACCTGGTTTGCATTATCTAAGTGCTCTCTGGTCTTCTTCAGTAGCTTCTCGAATATGGATGGCGAGATTGACTTGTTTACGTCGCCCCACCAGACATCATCGGCCATTCCAGGCTCTTTCACTATGAATCGGTCATTTGGGGATCTTCCTGTTCTGTCCCCCGTTGTAGCTAGAAGGACACCGTGAGTAGTCAGTGTACCTTCGCCTCTCTCCACCGCAATACTATGCAACTGCTCCCATCCTAAATTCCAGTGAACCTTGCCGCTTGGATCTAGCCCATGGGAGCTCAGAGGTGTCGATGGATTGGAGGGGGGGGCCGACATGGTAGGACCCACCATGGCCTGCGACGATGGGAATTACTCTTCAAGGCTTACGGCTGTGGGCCATATCAAAATCGATGTAAATTAGTGGCAGTTTGGGCGGTGCTGGGGATGCGGTTATTCCCGTAGTGCCCCACCGCGGGACGATGAATGAGGGTGAGCCTGACGATGAGGTCATCCGAGAGCGGTCGTTCAGGATAAGCGACAGGATTGAGATAGAAGGCCTCATTCAGGGTGTGGAGAAGTCTGATGGCGAAGATGCTGGACCTATCGAAAAGGAGCGGGACGAAGCTATTGGTGAAATTTTTGATCCTTTCTCGGAGCCTGACTCCAACTCCCCGGGATTAGTGGGTTCCGATGGGAGCGTCAAGTCAGCTCCAGACATTGACATGGTCACAGAAATGGCAGTTGAGGGAGAGCGTAGGGTAAATTGGCTACTCATGGGATCCATGATTCTAGTCTACAGTGCAATAGGCATACAAATAGGGGCTGTGATGGACCCCCTTCCTGCTGGTTTTTCTCTAGGTGTTCTAGCATTAGTTGGGTTCGGCTTAGGGGAAATATGGATTCCAAGGAAGAACATGAAAATTCTCGGAGTTACATGGGTTATTATTTCGATGAAAGTGCTGTATGGACTGGCTATAGAGCTCCAAAGATGGGAGATAATTGGGGTCGAGAGCCTGGGGGTCCTACTGATTGCCCTGGTGGGACTTAACGTAGCTGTTGCGTACAGGTATGATCATGATGCTATTGCAGCTCAGTCTACTCTTGTTCTTCTTGCTATAGGGTCCACAGCTGGATCGTTATTCGGACAAGAAGGAATAGCTCTGATGATTCTTCTTTCAACTATTCTGATACATGTACTGGCACTACAGAGGATGTCCGGAAATCTAGCTGCTTTGGGGATTGCAGCTTCCAACCTGTGGATTGGGATGCATGCTACAACCGGTGGTTTCCAACTTGGTGAGTTGCGAATACTTCCCCTTGACTCGCCACTCCTCCTTTTCACGCTGATGCTTTCTGTGACCGCGGCGAATGCAACTATGGCATCGAAATTTGCAAAGGAGTCCAATTGGTTCTCGGATGCAATGAATGTAATGGGCTTGGGTAAGCCGGGACTTTGGGGGGTCTCGGTGTCCATGGGACTTATTGGGGCCCTTCTTGCAGTGGCTGCGAACAGGGATGACGCGGGCTATGCATTAGCTATGGTTACCGTACTGGGGGGTGCCTTTGGTGGCTCATACCTCACTGTAAGGGGTGTTTCGCCGGGAAGAGTTGTGACTCCTCTTGCCTCATCCTCGATTCTCCTCATTGGGATGCTCGCCAATGGGAATTTGATAGAGGGGCAGATAGGGATTTCAGAATATGTTCTTTTCACCGTCATTGGGACAGCGATTACTGGGTTTGTTGTCCTACGGGATCAAGACATTGTTACTGACAGAGTATTATGGGGAGGGGCAGTAGCTATACTCGTATTACTGGTAATTCTAGTACCGTCTGAGTCAGTGGATAATGGTGGTGACGGCGGGGTAATTCTGCTCTCACTTCTTTCGATATTACACCTAGGAACTGCATTTCTCTCCGTTAGGAGAGAGTCGCCTTCGCTTGCCGGAGTGACTGTTCTGCTACCATGGATTTGGATTCTATTTGAGGAAGCCCTGGAAGAGGCGATTAGGACTGTTCTCGTGGCCAATGACCGCATAGATCCGGGGAGTGTCATTGAGGTAGATGTAATCCCTCTCGCAGGGTATCTTATCCTCTGTTCGATCCTTATGTTCGTGGTTAATGAGAAGCTTGGATCTACAAACGTGAACCTCGCATCAAAATTCCTTGGAATTTCCGAGATTTCAGCTTCGATTAGAGATTCTGGGGCACTGCAGCTTTGGAGTCTGGGACTCTGGATTCCCATGGTTACTACGATTTTCATGGCCCAATTCGGGGGCTTCAGCGCCACTACGCTAATTCTGGTATGTGGGACGATATGGGCACTGCATCTCATTGCTCATGTCAGAAAAGTAAGAGTTGGGGGAGTGGATATGATGCTGGGCATCATCTTTGCTAGTGCTGTAATAATTCAGTGGAGGCACGGAGGGGGAGAGATTCTGAGTGTGCTGCTATGTATTCTACTCATATCACTGATTCATTTGGAACGTGATTCCGAAAATAGAAACTACACAATGGCGATGGGGATGATGAGTCTACCTTTCCTGATTTTCCTATCTGGAAATGATGCTTCTAATTTGTTGGCAGGGACAGAATCTCTTCCTGATTTGGATACTGGATTCGTAGTGGTGTTGTGCACGGCCGCCATGCTCGGTTCGTATCTTCCCAAGGCCGGTACCATCGAGGACCTGTTGAGGCCGGCACTTGCATCTTTGTGGCTGATGATAATTGTGGTATCCCTTTCCTGGCAAATTGGCGACCCGGGGCCAAAATACGCATCGATAGCAATTTTTGTCCTGAGTTCACTATGGCTTGTGGCAAGGGGCGAGATTAGGAGTGAGTTGCGAACCATGAGTCTCCTGAGCGAAAGGAGAGAGATGGCTGCTGATGACATGGGTGGTTCGTCATCGGTATCTGATGGATCTGGTTCTGTTTCTGGGTTCAATCCCAGAGTTTCTGAGATGAGAGAGGCTAGGAGGAAAAGGAGGGAGTTGGCTCCAACTGAAAATTTGGAGGATCTTTACACGACGGATGTCAGTCACACGCCTGTTATTGTTATATCAGTCATGGCAGTTGTATTGGGGGCAAATGTGCTAATTGGTTTGACTACTGGATCAAATCCGATAGTTCTGCTTTCTTGCGGGGCTTTCATTTCGATTCTAGTTGCGTTGGCCAGATTCAGGACTAGAGGTCTGGATCTCCCACTACCTCACATCGGGGGAATAGAGACCCCAATTGCACTCGCGATTGGCGGGATTGTTCTTGCACACATCGCTTCATTACTCGGCCCAGGAGGTAGCAATCAGGACCTATTAGGATTGGCCGTAGTAGTGATAATCGTAGTTGAGTTGGTTGCTATTTCTTTATTCCAACAAGAGAACTTACTTGATAGGATACCAGTTGCAATAGATTGGCTAATTTTGCCTCTATTCGTTGATCGACTAATCGGAAGTCTGCTGTACGAATCTTTGCCTTGGCCTCTTACGGTCGATCCATTCACTGGAGAGTCACTCGAATGGAAGCTCCCCCTGCTCCTTCTAGAGTTCGTGCTTGTGATTGCAGTGATTGCTGATTTCTGGATTGACAGCCTCCGGGAATCGAAGGGGAGGGGCGATACGAAGGGAGGGTTTGGCAGAGGCGGACGGGCCATTGCCATCGTAATCCTCTCGTTCGGACCTGCTGGGGCCATGGCAATCTGCAGCGCGCTCATACAAGGAGTGAAGAAAGATCAACAGAATTCTGTTGGGTTGGCTATTCCAGGGGTTATCCTGGTAATGGTTGCTGCTAGCAACTGGATCAATGGGATTTCGTCGGCCATTACTGAGGCCAGCGTAACACTGGGAGCAGTTGCGATTTTCCTTTGCGTTCTGACTGTGCCTACCAAGAAGGGCGATTGGGCGTTCGTACTAGCTTCCAACGGACATCTTCTGATCATAATTGGACTGCTTGGGGGAGGGGTAGGCAGCCTTCTTCCAATAGCTCTGATCATAATGTCCACTGCGGTTTGGGTGATCGGGATACTTCAGCTGAGAAGGAGCCTCAGAATTTGGGGCCTGATTGATCTTATCTTAGCCATATTGACCGCACTGGTATTCTTCGGAGGAATGCTGGTAAATCCGGAAATAATGCTGATTGGGCTAACAATAGTAGCAATCGAGCTTGGGATAGTGTCTTGGTTGGGAATAACATACGAAAAAGAGCTTCTAAAGGACTGATTCGTTGAAAAATGACTCTAGTCAATTGATGGTTTCACATAACCAAACAGGCCAACGTTGATGGCAGAAGGTGTTGGCAAATGAGTCATGACGCGGACGTGGATATCGGACACGCCCGACGAAGTCGAGCATCCACACGTGCCTCTTGGCATTAACGAAATGGCCGTTCCAAGGGCGGCCATTCTCCTCTCATTGTCGACGATATTGGTAGTATTGCTCTCTACAATATGGATTGGTATTGACGCATACAGATTCATGAATCATCTCGAGGATTCCTTCGGATCTGTTGACGAGTCGATGCTAGAGGTAGATGGACGATGGGCATGGGAGGTGGACCTCCTTTTCGATACCTGCGACTCAAGGGAAGGAGACTGGGATTGGCCTGAGAATCTTTCATCTCAGGATGACGTATTCCTATATCCAGGGGAGTTACG
The DNA here is from genome assembly GCA_002718995.2 of Methanobacteriota archaeon. Lineage (GTDB taxonomy): Archaea > Thermoplasmatota > Poseidoniia > Poseidoniales > Thalassarchaeaceae > MGIIb-O5. The sequence continues at coordinate 14,657 of PBGL02000016.1, read as the reverse complement.
CTGTGACTGGGAGCACCAAGGAAGCGGTGACCGTGCTTCTGTGGCTATACACAACAGAGGGAACCAAACCCTAGATCTGCTACTGGAGATCGAAGGGGCCGATGTATTATTTTCAAACTCTGACGATACTCAGATGCTGATTAACGAATTCCCGGGCAATGATTCAATAATTGTGGAGATTGAGATTACTGACGATATTGATGAGAGTAGCTTCTCAGTCGTGGCTTCTCACGTTGCTCTCGTTTCTTCTGAGGTGAGGCTTGATGTCACGGTATTCAAGGGAGTTGACGAACGTCAGCTTCATTCTCAAGATGGAGATAGCCTTCAGGTCCATTACAGAGTTTGGGATGCCGATACAGATGAGCTGTTAGACGAGGGGGACCTTCCAGTGAATGCTGGTGATGACCCGAACTATATCGAAGGATTTGGATGGTCTGCGATAGGACTTGACATAGACTCTGACAGGGGCCTTATCCCGGGAGTGGACACAGGTACAAGCCACATAACCCTCCTGCCCCCCAGCATAGCTTATGGTGGCTCAGATGGTCATGTGCTGCAGACTTCGTGGCTGCGATTTGAACTAGAGGTTACAGCATTTGTTGGGGTCTAAATATAGGATTAGGAGACGATAATGATGCCAGAGGACAGTAGTTACGCGTCTGTTAGGCCATCTGCTGGGGTTGTCAAGGAGGCTGGGAAGCGGGCCTCGGCTAAGTCGGCTCGCAAAAATGAGCCGTCTTTCCATATGACCGATGAAATGCGCAGGCTTTCCACTCCATGGGGAATAGCGTTAGCGAGGGCCGGGCAAATAGATTCCAAATCACTGGGCCCCGGAGTCATAGCGGATGTAGCAGCCGGTTCGGGAATTCAGCTCATCGCCTATTCGAAGATTCTGAAGAGACCCGCTTTGGGTGTCGAAATAGATGGGAGTATTGCCGTTCTTTGTGCGGCCAACATGTTCGTAGCGGCCGATTCGGATGATGTCCAGAGATCCATGGACAGAGTCGTGATCGGGGACAGTTCTGATGCTGAGGGTGTGATGTCGGAGTACTGGTCTAGCCTTCGTGAGGCTGGGACTCGTGCTCACCCCCCTGTAGCAATGTTACATCTTGATCCTGCAAGGCCCACGGATGCGCAGAATCACGACATAGATGAGATGGAGCCATCGCTTGGGCCGCTCCTCAGTTCATGGAGGAATTACTTGGAGCCCGGGCCAAATGGGCCTAGTGTTCTCCTAGACTTGTCACCACGGCTGGACGATGGGCAGAGATCGATGGTTGATGCCACGATAGAGACTTCATTCCCCGGAATCAGGAGGACTTGGGAGTGGCTCAGCCAGGGAGGAGGTAGAGTTGATCGCCTTTCTGTTTGGTCTGGATCCCTATCCTCCAAGAGTCCGAGAAGGTGTGTAAGAATGGGCAGGAAGAAAATAATGGCGTCCATAGAAGGCAAGCCTTCAACCGCGATTGCTTCCAGCCTTAGTGAGCCGCCGCCTTTTGGGTCCTGGATGACGATTCTAGATCCGGTTCTGCTTGAAAGTGGGCTACAGGGTGATTGGATTGAGTCGGTCTTTGGCGATAGGGGCGGATGGACCTGGCTAAGAGTAAGTGGAAGGAGGCCGATTCTGATACATACAGAGCCTATCGACGGGGATGACGATGTTATGGGATTCGTAGTGGCTACCGGACAGGTAGTACAACACAGGCTTTCTCCACCGGAACTGCACAGTATCGACCTTACTGCTGCATCTCTGGCTAGAAATGACATTGGTAGCATAACTCTGAGGTGCTCACTCGATCCAGAATTACATCCCACCCTACAGAGGAGGTTGCATAAGGCGATGAGGGATATCGAAGGAGCTCGTTCATTCATGGCGGACATCCAGCTAGTCAGGGGAGATAGCGGACACACGGTCTACGTTATCTGCCGAGAGGCATAATTTCCGCCCCTACGGGGCGTCCAATCGATTCAAATAGGGAGGGTTGGTCGCCCGGATGCCTACTGGGCCACTGGGTGACCGGTGAACACGGGAGAACCGTAACATGACAGCAATAGATGAAACCCAACTGGGAGATGACTTCTCTTACATCATTAGGATAGCCGATACGGATATAGACGGACTGAGAAAGATATCAGTCGGACTGTGCTCAGTAAGGGGCATTGGAAAGAGGACTGCAGGAATGATATGCAGGTTATCCGATATTGACGGAAGCAAACTTGGAGGTCACTTGACCGATGAAGAACAGGATCGCCTAAGACAGGCAATTGGAGATTACGCTACTGAGATGCCCTGGTGGTTGATGAACAGGCAAAGAGACCTGGAGTCCAATGAGGACGCTCATATCGTTGCGATGGAAGTTTCGATGACACGCGACGATGACATTGCTAGACTTGCGGGAATAAAGACCTACAGGGGAATACGCCACAGAAGCGGCCACAAGGTCCGTGGACAGAGGCTACGAAGCAATGGAAGGAAGGGTACGGCACTAGGTGTCGAGAGGAAGAAGTGAGGTGAAATAGATGGGAGATCCTAAGTTTGCAAGACCAAAGACCCAGACGCCTACACACCCGTGGAAGCAGGCACGAATAGAAGAGGAGCATGCCCTCAAGGAAAAGTACGGCTTGAAGAAAGTCGGAGGAATGAGGGAGATATGGAGAGAGAAGTCTGCTCTTAGGAGGCACAGGAACCAAGCCATGAAGTTGATCGGCAGGGTCGATACTTCGGAGGGACACTTCGCTCGAGAGAAGGACGATTTGCTAGCATCTCTTACGAGGAAGGGGCTACTCTCGGATGGATCGAGTCTCGATAACATTCTGCAGATTGATGTAGAGTTGATGCTGGCCAGAAGGCTCCAGTCTCAAGTCTACTACAAGGGCCTAGCACCATCCATGAGGGCAGCAAGAAACTTGATTGTGCACGGCCACATTTCAATTGGGGACCAGAAGATGACTGTTCCCGGGTACCACGTTATGAGAGAGGAGGAGGAGTTGCTCCGCTACACCAGTGGCTCGAAATACGAGGATCCAACTCATCCATTCAGAGAGGAGTTGGAGAAGTTGCGCGCTACTGTTGACGCATCTGAGGAAGAGGCCTCTGAAGTAGGTGGGCCTGTTCAGGCTACTGGGGACTTCGTAGAGGACATCAAGGCCGGAGAGGCCGCTGCACCAACTGTTGAGGACACGATTCCTGGGGGTGACAATTGATGCCACGCAAAGCAGTTCTCCACATCTATACGACTCACAACAACGTACTGATGACGGCGACGGACCTCACCGGCTCGGAAACCATCTGCAAGGTTTCTGGTGGCATGGTAACCAAGGGCGGATCAGAGAAGTCCAGCTCCTTCGCGTCAATGAGAGCGGCCGAGAGGATGGCTGAGATGCTTGTTGAGAAGGACTTCAATCAAGTGATTGTCAAATACAGAGGGGCCGGAGGGAACCGCTCACACAGCGCTCCCGGTGCTACATCCGCCATTCGGGCTCTCACCAGAGCTGGGATGCAGATTACGAGAATAGAGGATGTCACTCCAATACCCACTGATGGGACCAAGTCAAAGGGAGGTCGACGCGGTAGGCGCGTCTGAGGTGAATGAAATGGTTAAGGTAAAAATTCTGAAAGAAGACGAGGAGAGCATCAAGGTGCTTCTCACAGACACGGACCGAGCTTTCGTCAATGCGATCAGGAGAACTCTGATGTCAGATACTCCAAAGATGGCCATTGACACTGTTAGGTTCGTCAAGAAGACCGAGGAGGAAGGAGATGAGCTCTGGGAGACTGATGGCCCACTTCCCGATGAGGTGATTGCCCAGAGGCTTGCCATGATACCAATCCCAACTAAACATGACGAGTTCTACTTCCAAGACGAGTGCCCCAACTGTGCTGAAATGGTGGAGGAAGACAGGGGATGCGCACTCTGCACAATGCTGTACTACTGCCAAGTAAAGGGATCCGAAGAAGGGACATGGGTTACTGCAGGGGATTTGAACTTCCTAGGTGATGCTGATGGATTCATCCCCAAAAAGTACCAGCCTATACCGATTACCAAGCTCTTCAAGGGCCAGATGATTGAGTTCTCGGCTACGGCGGTAATGGGTCGTGGAAGAGAACACGTGAAGTGGTCTCCAGTTAGCGCGGTCACATTTAATTCGAGGCAAGTCGGCGTATTGAAGGTCAAGTCTAGGTCCAAGGTTCTGTGGGACCTTGGACTCACCATCAAGGCGAAGGACTTCAAGGATGGTCGACTGGAAGACATAGAGATGGTAGAGCAACTGAAGTCGGATCTCAATCACGTCGGTTCCGGAACAGAGGAGTCCAGAGATTTCAAGGAAGCAATAGTTCTGGAAGATGTTGCAGGGGAGTTCATCTTGAGCTTCGAAACAGATAGTTCGATGACCCCCAGGGTGGCATTCGAAATGGCTGTAAAGGAGCTTTCCGGTAGATTCGGCAGCATTGACGAAGACCTCAAGGCAGTTCTCTGAATTAGATGCAGTTATTTCCTTCTGGTTTGCAGGGATGATGCATGCCGGACATACTGGGACGCGGCGAATGCGGTTCGCATGTGACTCTTCTGTTCTCAATCGAAGATGATTCTGAGGAGTTGGTGAGACAGGGGAGCCTCGGTTCTGGGCTTTGTCTTGAAGACGGCTCAGAGGCCATAGCCAGGGGCAAGGAGGGATCTGGGAATTTCTCTATTGGGTTCATTGGAGGCGAGGGAGAGGGAGCGCTATACCACGAAGTGGGTGAGACTCTGGCTGAATTTGTTCCGGAAGTAAAGGAGTTTGATTGGGAAATTACGGTAAAGCTGAATGTTCCAGTCGGACAGGGCTTCGGGATGTCAGCATCGGGAGCGGTTTCTGCATCGATGGCAATACAACGCGCCATGGGACTGCCTTACGAAGATAGCCTGAGAAGATCATACCTGGTGGCTCACTTGGTAGATAGGAAGCGTTCGAGTGGTTTAGGCGATGTTTCTGCTCTTTCTGCAGGGGGTGTCGAGTTGCGTATCTCTCCCGGGTCTCCTTTTCATGGCCACCTCCTAGATACCGGGCCTGGGAGGGCTATCGGTTGGTCTAATGGCATGGAAGTGGTCTTGGCTTGGGGCGATGGTTCTGGGAAACATACCTCGACATACATTGATGATCCTAACTGGAAGGACTCGATTTCTTCTGCTGGGAATATGGAAATGATCGCGCTTGCCAAGGGAAATTGGGATGAAGGGAAGTGGTCTGATCTTATCGAGAGTGCGATAAGATTCTCAAAGGCCAGTGGTCTGCTCGAAGAGCCCAACAGGGCTTCTGTTTTGGATAGGGCAAATCAGGCAATTGCCGAGTGTGGAATGAGTGACTTGGTCGTCCCGCTTCTCTGCATGTTAGGGGAGAGCGTCGTGATAGTTCCTCGTAATCTGGAGGATAAGGGGGTAGAAATGAGTACCCTGCTATCTTCGATGCAAAAAGGGGGGCTCTCAGGATGCATCACGAGAGTGAACGGCTCTTCATGAGTTCTTTGAGCTCTCATGAAACTCATCCAACATAGTAAGATCGAGTGGGCTTGCATCCAGTTGTTCGGCCCCCTGAATCCTCAAGCCATCACAAAAACCGTGCCTGTATACTATGGCGCCATGGCCATATTCAGCGACATACCTGTCGACCTGTTTCTGTGTCTTCTTCCTCGGGAATTTCAGATCTGCACCGAAGAAGTGCTTGGCATCAATCCATGCACAGGGCACTCCATTGATCCTGACATCGTCAATCATCAGTAGATCAGGGGTTATAACGGCCCTTCCCTCGGCCTTCTTCTGCTCGACCATTAGTTCGTCTTGGGTCCTATATCTCACCCCTATGGAGTCGAAATATGCGTAAAGAACGTCCTCAAAAACCATTGATGCCTTGTGAGTCTCCTCCTGATTTACTGAACTTACCCTATCCAAAGATTCTGCTAGCTCAAACTGCTCTCGGTCCCTCTTTTTGAGACGGGAGGGTTCCTTCAGTGACTCCTTGATCCTGTTCTTTGACCAGCCCCTGCCTGTTAGAATAGCCCTGAATGTGTTGACGGGTGGTGCGTCGAATCTCTTCGATAGTGAAATGACGTCCTCTCCCGAGTCATATCGCCGATTGAGTTCATTGGACCTACGCATGAGCTTGTGATGGGAATACACACTCTTCTCCTGATTCAATGCGTTCCTCAGAGAGAGGGCCTGCTCGAGAGTTATCGACAGATCCTTGATCTGATCTGCTATTTCGTCGACTCTCTCTTGGGGCAAGAAGCCGAATTCGCCCCGGCGCATGATGATTTCACCTGCCTTCTTCTGTACTTCTTTAGGAACGGCATTCAGCTCCCAGCTGACTTCAATAGTCCTCGGAGGAGGGTCAATTTCAGAAGGGAATCCGATTGGAGGCGGATTTGCTTTGAATCTGGCTAGCGCCCTGCTGACAGAATCCGAACTCATATCCTCAACGGTTTCCTTGGGAGCGTTTCCTCCGCCCCCAGATTTCCGACGGGACCTACGACGTCTTCTGCGTCTCCCGCCACTCTTCTCTTCACTCAACGAGCCTTCGAGCCGCGGGAGCACCATGAACCCACCGCGTGCCTAACTGGTAATCCACAAAGGAATTTACATGGATTATTTCCATTGGCCAAGTCATAGGAATGCTATACCTGGCTCCAGTGGGAATGCGACTCTTGCCTTCCCTGCTACGTCTTCTCCCTCTCCGACGGAATACACGCTAACATGCTTGACATCTAGTGCCTCTGCTAGGAAATCTGAGTTAGAAGACAGGACCTCTGCTTCGTTCAGTTCTGAGCCTATCAATGAAATATCTCCTTCTGGCCAAGTGTGAATTCTGCCTCTCTTCTTCTTACTGCCTACGGTTAGTGCCATCCAAGTTTGAAAAATCTCGCCTCTCATGGCTTCGTTCTGGAAAATCGGGAGAGACTGGACGTGTGATTGGCCGTCTTTCTTGAAGTCGAAGCCCTCTGAATCCAATCTCAGCGACTCTCTGGCCAGATCGGATTTCCATTGGGCCGATGTCTGAATAACTACTCTGCTAATCCCTCCTTCAGAATGTTTCTCGGCCATTGATCTAAGGTTCCTAGCGCTGGAAATCACATTCCTAAGGTATCTCTCCTTGGCAAGAACATGGGTGTCACCAGATCGGGTTTCTGTAGCTTCAACTACGTGCTCTGCCAAGAGGGCCTCATTGCCCATGATATTCCAGAACTCCTCTGCTATGTGGGGCGTAGCGGGGGCTAGCATGGGAATCCAAGCTCGAAGGAAATCATTAGCAGTGCTGCGATTAGCGCCTCCCCTCCTCCTGTACCAGTTCCAGTCAGAAATCATCTCGAAATGGCTGATCATCACCCCTTCTCTCAACGAGACATCCATCATTGCCTCCTTCCATGTGGATTGATTGGATCTAATTCTGGCCATAAGCCACTCGTCGATTTCAGAGGGGCTTTCATCCATCGATTGGACGGATTGGAAAGCCTCGATAATCGCAAACATCTGTCTATGGTTGCCCTCAAGCGCACTGTCAGACCAGTCCATACCGGCCTCCGGATTAGCCCCGAATAGAATGAATAGGCGTACTGTGTCCGCCCCATACTTGGAAATCATCTCCTCAGGACTGACCGTATTGCCTAGTGACTTGCTCATCTTAGCCGACCTTGAAGATAGGGGGGACCCGCAAGAAGGACAGTCCGCCTCAAAGTGGTCAACGTGGTACTCAGTATTGCAATCGATACAGAACGGTGCTGGCGCGTTCAGCATCCCCTGGCATACGAGTCTGCCGAATGGCTCTCCGACCTCGTTCATCAAGTGGTCCCTAGTTGCCTTGGTAAAGAATCGGGCATAGAGAAGGTGCATGACCGCATGCTCTATGCCCCCAATATAGAGATCGACTCCCCCTTCCATCCAATAGTCGACTGCCTCCCTATCAAATGGGGATTGATCGTTTCCAGCGTCGCAGAACCTCATGAAGTACCACGAGGAGTCATAGAAGGTGTCCATGGTATCGGTCTCTCTAGTAGCCGGATCGCCACATTCGGGGCAGATTGTATTGACGAAGAAATCATGCGACTCGAGAGGATTGCCCTTCTGGTCTTCAGTGAATTTTACATCCAGTGGAAGTTCGACTGGTAGATCCTCGGATGGGACCGGGACTATACCACAAGACTCGCAATGTATCATGGGAATTGGTGTACCCCAGAACCTCTGACGGCTCAATAGCCAGTCCTTCAACCTGTATTGGACGGAGCCATGTCCTGCACCATTTTTCTCAAGTTCCTGTATGACGGCGGTTTTCGCATGATCTCCGGAGAGTCCGTCAAAATCATCCATGGCCGAGTTGACCATTGGCCCATAGCCATCGAAGGCGGAGGAAAGTTCGGCTTCAGGATCATCACCCGGAGAGGCGATCAATACCCTTCTGATCTCCAAGCCATACCTACTCGCAAAGTCGAAGTCCCTCTGGTCATGACCGGGGACAGCCATCACGGCGCCGGTTCCGTATGAGGCGACGACGAAGTTTCCAGCATAGATCGGAACCTCCTCCCCGCTTAGGGGATTGATCGCATATCTGCCCAAGAATACGCCCTTCTTTTCCTTCAGCATGTTGATTCTCTCAAACTCAGACATCCTAGTGCACTCGTCGAGAAGATCTCTCCAGGCGCCCTCCCACTCTGTTCCGGCGCATAGCTCCTCGCAAAGCTCGTGCTCCGGAGAGAGAGTCAGGAAGGTAACTCCGAAAATGGTATCCGGCCTAGTTGTGAAGGCCCCTATCACTGATTCTGAGCCATTCACCTTGAAGTCTATGTGAGCCCCATGCGAACGTCCTATCCAATTCCTCTGCATGGCCTTTACATTCTCAGGAAATGAGATGTTATCCAACTCATCGAGAAGTTCGTCCGAATAGTCGGTCATTCTCAGGAACCACTGGGACATGTCCCTCTGGACTACCTCTAGTCCACACCTCCAACAACGGTTATTCTTGACCTGCTCGTTCGCAAGAACCGTGTCGCAATCTATGCACCAGTTGACGGGGGCTGTTCTCCTCTCGACCAATCCGCTTTCGTTCAATGTGAGGAATATCTCCTGGTTCCACTTGTAGTAATCGACGTCCGAGGTTGCTAGGAATCTCCTCCAGTCGTATGAATACCCCATCCTCTCCTGGTCCTCACGGATACTGGATATGTTTCGGTGTGTGACGTGATGGGGATGGCCCCCCTCCTTCTTCGCGGCGTTCTCTGCAGGCATTCCGAATGAGTCGTATCCCATTGGGTAGAGCACATTTCTCCCCATCAGCCTGTGGAATCTTGCCATAGCATCTCCAATTGAGTAGTTTCTGACATGGCCCATGTGCATGTGGCCTGAGGGATACGGGAACATCTCCAAGCAGTAGAATTTCTCTCTGCTATGATCAACTTCGGCCTCGAAAGACTTCGAGTCTGCCCACGCCTTCTGCCAGCGTGTCTCTATTTCTTGGGCGTCGTAGTCCATTTTTTCACTCCATTGGGCTTCTAAGGGAGCCATCAGGCTCCCCGCAGAAGCAGTAGGCTGGCCAGTAGCCCGCCTTGCAGGGTGTATGAAGCGGGCTTTCGTGTCACGTATCGCGACTCGGACGTTCTGCTTTGAAGCCTGCCCCGAGAGTGGGGGTCCGCCACACCTATGGGAGATGGTTGCGTCCGAGTCTTGATGCTGAGGGACGGGGAGTTCGACAAGAGGGTCGGGGACGATGGAGTAGAGGTCTGGGTCACCCAGATGGGGGGTTACATGAACATGAACACCGCATTCATCGACAGAGAGTCGGGAATTGTGGCGATAGTCGACCCTTTCGACTCGGAAAGGTGGGTCGAGGAGCTAGCACAAGAGGGGCTCTCGCCTACACATCTGCTGTACACCCACACCCATCGTGACCATGTCGCTGGATACTCCTCCATGATGTCCTTGGTTCCGGGTGTGGAGGTTTGGGGCCACGACGAGGCGCGCGTACCCAGCTTGCTTGGACACGTCGTATTCAAGAAGGTCGACTTCACGGAAATTTGGTCCAATGACCCGGATACCACTGTGGAGTGGTCTGCGGGCTCGATTACCCTCGGAGTGACGCATTCACCCGGGCATGCACCGGGGCATGTCACGCTGCATGGACATGGGGTGTATCACGCTGGCGACTTGTTGTTCACTAACGGAATGGGGAGGGTTGACCTACCCGGTAGCGACCCCCGAGCTCAATGGATGAGCATACGTAATGCGAAGGGGATCCTAATGGAGCTTCCAAGAGATTGGCGCCTGATTCCAGGACATCGGTATGACTGGATTGACGGAACCACCCCCGACTGGGTGAGCGTCGGCGAGGCCCTTCAGCACAACTATGCTCTAAATTCGCCAGCTCTGGAAAGGATGGGGTGAATCGTTTGGAAGGGCCCTTGCCCGCCCCCTCTGGCGATGGCGGCGGATTCTAGGGCTGCTTCCTGCCCCTTATCTTGGCGATCATCGAACCTATGGTGGCGAGGTATATCTTGTTCCTCCACAACCAGGAAACCAGCTTGAAGGCTCCTTTCACTTTGCCCATGCTCATTCCGCCTTGTCTTCCCTAGTGAGGCTGACACCCATCTTGCTAGCTGCTCCCTTGACCGTGCCCTCGGGCATATCGCCCTCCTGCTCGAGTGCCGAGAGGGCGGCTAGGGCTATGCTCTCGGTGTCTATCTCGAAGAACCTCCTGAGGCTCTCCCTCGTGTCCGAGCGTCCGAATCCATCGGTCCCCAGTACCACGTAGCGGCCCCCTACCCATCTGTGTATCATCTCCGGCACGGCCGCGATGTAATCCGATACTGCTACGGTTGGAATATCATCACCGAAGCACTCCGAGGCATAGGGAGTCCTCTTATCCTGAGGATTGAGTCTATTGTGTCGCTCTGAGTCCAGGCCGTCCTTACGTAGCTCCCCATAGGAAGTGACCGACCATACCTCCGAAGAGACGTCATACTCCGATTCCAAGATGGACGAGGCCTCTCGGGCGTATTGGAGAATTGGTCCCGAGCCAAGTATCCTGACTGAAGGAGGGGCTTTTCCCCCGGGTTGCTGGACCTTGTACGCACCTCTGATTATTCCCTCGTCCGCCCCTTCGGGCTTCGCGACCTGCTGCTGATTCTCGTTGTACAGCATTATGTAGTGGAATACGTCGAGATCTTTGCCCCACATCTCGTCGATTCCATGCCTGATTATCGTTGCTAGCTCATAGGCGTATGCTGGATCCCAAGCGCGACACCCTGGAACGGTGGAGGCGAAGAGCAGGCTATGCCCGTCTTGGTGCTGCAGTCCCTCTCCGTTCAAGGTGGTCCTACCAGCTGTAGCGCCCATTAGGAAACCCCTGGCCCTGGAGTCCGCAGCTGCCCATATTTGATCGGCGATTCTCTGGAATCCGAACATTGAGTAGAATGTGTAGAATGGCATCGTGGGAGAGGATGAGTGTGAGTATGATGTGGCTGCGGCCGTCCAGGTTGCCATTGAAGTGGCCTCTGCGATTCCCTCCTGGATGATCTGCCCCGATTCGGACTCCTTGTAATTCATCAGCATCTTGTGGTCGACTGGAGTGTAGTTCTGCCCCTGTTGGGAGAAGATGCCGAACTCGCTGAATAGTGGGTCCATGCCGAAGGTCCTGCCCTCGTCTGGGATTATCGGGACCACCCTCGAACCGATGTCCGATTTGAGCAGGTTCCTCAACAGCCTTACGAAAACCATGGTGGTAGAGACCAGCTGGCCCTCTCTGGTGCCATCGTCGAATTCTGAGAATGTTGATTCAACGGGAAGCTCTATCTCGGTCAGAGGGGATTTTCTGGATGGGAGGTACCCACCTAGATTGGTTCTCATCTTCCTGATGTAATCGACCTCTTCGGAATCCTCGCCGGGATGATGGAGGGGGGTGTCCTCCAGTGCGTCGTCTTCGATTGGCAATTCTAGAGAGTCCCTGTAGGCGACTAGGTCGTCCAAGGCCATCTTTTTCTTCTGGTGAGTGGAGTTCCTGCCTTCGAAGGAGTCGATTCCCCATCCCTTCACGGTGTGAGCGAGGATGACAGCTGGCCCGTCAGCCGCTTCCGCGGCCTTGTAGGCTGCATACACCTTACGAGGGTCGTGACCGCCTCTTCGGAGGTTTTCTATTTCTCCCTCGCCGAGTGAGTCTCCGATTGAGGAGAGTTGTTCGTTCCCGGAGAAGAACTCCGCCTTGAACTCGGATGGCTCCAAGGTGCTCATCCTCTGCCAGTCGCCGTCGGTGATGCCCTCTATTCTTGTGAGGACCGCGCCCATTGTGTCCTGATTCATTATCCGGTCCCATCCGGAACCCCATAGGACCTTGATGACAGTCCAGCCAGCTCCGCGATAGAGCCCCTCTAGCTCCTGAATGATCTTTGCATTGCCCCTCACAGGGCCATCGAGGCGCTGAAGGTTACAATTGACGACTACTATCAGATTGTCCAGTTTTTCCCTGCCGGCTATGGCTATCGAGGCGATAGACTCGGGCTCGTCCATCTCACCATCGCCCAAGAAAGCGAATACCCGACTTTCGGATGTGTCAGCAAGACCCCTATGATGCAAGTACTTCCAGAATCTTGCTTGCATTACCGCTGCTAGGGGCCCGAGCCCCATTGAGACGGTTGTATACTCCCAGAATTCTGGCATCAGACGAGGATGGGGGTAGGACGACAGTCCATCAGAGAAAGCCTCCTGACGGAAATTGACCAGTTGCTCTCTGGAGACCCTCCCTTCCATGAATGCACGAGCATAGATTCCCGGGCTTCCATGCCCCTGGATATAGAGGGCATCTCCTATGCCATTGCTATCCTTCCCCCTGAATATATGATTGAATCCGACCTCGTACAGTGTCGAGCTAGAGGCGTAGGTGGAGATGTGCCCGCCTATTCCATCTATTCTTCGATTTGCGTCTGAGACTACGACAGCTGCGTTCCAGAGTATGATGTTCTGTATCCTCTCCTCCAATTCCAAATCTCCCGGGTAAGGAGGCTGTTGATCAATTGCGATCGAGTTGAGGTAGGGAGTCCTGGAAGGGGGCCTTATTGGGATTGAAAGATCGTCTGCCTCGATCATTAGCTCATGCAGAAGTAGCCGAGCCCTCTCCACGCCGTGGGAATCAACAACGGAGCGGAGGGACTCGAGCCACTCATCGGTCTCCTCTGGATCCAAGTCAGGGAGTTTAGGACGTGTTCTTGGGCCTGTCAAGTCGGACTCCTGCCCCTATGGGGCAGGCCTGCGACCACTAGTGGTTTATTCAATGTTCGATATTGGCTGGGTCCACTCAGCTAGTTCCCCTATTGGGGCCGACCGTGATTACATGACACTCGTGAAGGGTTCTCACTCCTGCGACTGTAATCGATGAGTCGCCCTCGATACAGCGCTGCCCGGACCACTTTCCGACTACCTTCATCACAGTACTCTTTCCAGCAGGATTGAGGGGGTCGACCTTCAGTTCGATGTTGACATCCTCTAGCTCTCCCATCCATGACAAAGCGGCCTCTATGGAACGACTAGCTATTCCATGTTGCTGCTCTGAGCTCCTGACCCAATAGCCCAAGTTCCAGTTTGCCTTTCCCGATCTCGTGACCCTGTCAAAGCCAATAAGTCCCAATATGTAGTCATCCCAAGGCCTGGTCATAACCCAATGATGGAGAAGGCCGGATCTTCCCATCCTCTCTGTCTCGGAGAGAAAATCCCTGATTTGATTCTCGATGTCCTTGTCTGGGATGATCCAAGGCATGGCCCTGCTAACTTCGGGCCAAGTCTCCTCGAATGCCTCAATTATGTCTGAGACTAGAATACTAGAGGCAGGGCGCAAGATAAGATTCTCATCGACCCTGATTGTCGAGGTGGCTCGTCGTAGCACGTACTTGCGAAAGAGTCCTGTAGCATCAGTTCTCCGGATAAAGAATGGTTTCAGGGGCGTAGCTTTGCCTTGGCATTTGATACATTGGAGTCATCTGGATATGTCTTCGTCGCTACATCTAGGAGCCTATCTACGGCTTGTGCTCTCCCAATTCTCTGAAGAAGAGCTCCGATAGGGTAGACTAACTTAGTCCGATCACCAAGATGAGGTCCGACCTCATCCAATATTACCGTGGCTTGGGCCATATTCTTTGATCTGGCCGCCTCCATAGCTGATTTGACCATCTGTGCGACTTTTCTGCCCGGCCACATTTCCTGCTGAGCCCAAGGCCAAATATTCTCAATTTCCGGCTCTTCTTCAATTGGCGCGCTTTCCATCATGAAAGAGAGATTCGGAGGAGGGGGGATCGGCATTGGCGGTTGATCCTCGTCGACTTCGGGTACGACAATCGGTGGCCTGGGAGGGGGTAGGTCGATTGGAGGAGGGGGTATGGGTTTCTCGGGCTCTGGCTCGGGCTCTGGCTCTGGCTCTGGCTCTGGTTCGGCCTCTAGAAGTGAAACTATCTCCGACTTCTTCATCTTAGAATACCCCGAGAGTCCTCTTTCACTTGCCATGGTCTTCAATTGTTCCACGGTCATAGCAGATAGAGTCTCGGGCTCTGGCTCTGGCTCTGGCTCTGGCTCTGGCTCTGGCTCTGGCTCGGGCTCGGGCTCGGGCTCGGGCTCGGGCTCGGGCTCGGGCTCGGGCTCGGGCTCCGGCTCGGGCTC
>PBGL02000004.1 GCA_002718995.2 Methanobacteriota archaeon | reverse complement strand
CTGTTGTAGAACTTAAAGAGACTCTCAAAAGCAGAGAACTTTCGACATCCGGGAATAAGGCAGAACTAATCGCTAGGCTCCATAAAGCCGAGGGGAAATAACCCTCTGATTTACCTCTGATTCAAACCTTTTCAGAGGGTACACTTTGAATTTCATAATGCGTTGAATATCGGCTCCTCGTCGCAGTGGAAGAACGTCATCATGGCCCACCAGGTGATCATATCCAGGCTGTTCACGACGTTCGCGACGCCGGTGTTCTCCTCGCCATATCCCTTTCCTGTGGTGTCCATCCAGTCCTCCATCTCCTCCAGGGTGTCACAGACCTGGTGGTAGCACCAGTACCCGTCGACCAGTCCTCCGAACCCAATGGTGACAGTCCCCAGGTTGTCCTGGAAGCTGGCGTGATCGCTCCTGGCGGTAGTGTCCTCGTACACGATGACCTCCGGGCGGTCCATGTCAAGCCAGACGTTCGTCTTCCAGGTGTCGGCGGAGTAGTTGGTGCCAACTAGGGTCCCCATCTGCTCCTCGAGGCCGAGTGCGTCCGACCCTATCCAGTTCGAGAGGCCAACCATGCCCGGCTGGTCGATCTGGTCGTGGTTGGGCCCGGGTCCTATGTAGACCCTCAGCGGCCAGACCTCGCTGTCCTTGGGGTAGCCGTCCTCGTCGATCTCGGGGTCCGGGTCTCCGTGCGGCGCCCCTCCTCCCCCGGGCCAGTTAACGCCGGCCATATCGAGGTTGATGTAGTTCATCACCGTCACCTGCGGATTGTCCTCCTTGACGTAGTAATCGGTCCAGTAGTCGGAGCCGCGCTTGCCACCCTCCTCGCCGGACCAGAGGCAGAACACCATCGTCCTCCTGGTCTCGAAGTCGGCGAGCGCCCGAGCGGTCTCCATTACCATTGACGTCCCTGCAGAATTATCGTAGGCGCCCGCTCTTGTGCCGTACGTCCTGAAGCCGACGATATGCGGATCGAGGAGAACCGCGTTCGCGGGCGGCGCGACGTCGAAGTGCGCCCCGAAGACCATCCACTCGTCAGGGTACACGGAGCCCCACTTGTACGCGCAGATGTTGTACGCCTCCGGGTTCTGCACGTTCATGATGTCAGTGTACTCGTACCTGTGCGCTATGACCTCCAGGCCGAAGCCCTCCAGCTCCCCTATGATGTACTGGGCGGCGTCCTCGTAAGCAGGGTTTCCTTGGCCAGCCCACCTGTCGAAGTACCCCGCCTTGCCGTCCACAGGGTCCAGCGTGTCAGTAGGGTCCGAGAGCTCGTAGAGCCTTTCGTAGACCACCCTGCCATGGACCATGCCGCTCGAGTGGGCACCTCCCTCCTCCATGGAGACGGACGACTGCCTGATCGAGGGAACGAACTTCACGGAGACCGGGCCTGGCATGACCATCGAGTGCACCTCCGTGCCATCGAAGGTCGAGTTGTTGGCCGGGACTCTGATGGCACCGTGGTCGTCCATGCCGCTATCCCCCCCTCTTGAGAGCCAGGTGCCCCATGACTCGTCCTGCGCCCTGACGGGCCAGTGACCCCTGCCGTACTCCCCGACGAGCAGGAACACGCCTCCCGCCCTCGGTGGGGCGAGCATCTCCAAGAGCACGGTGTCCCCGCGCCCGATGTCAACCACGGTGGTATTCTGCACGAACCCCGTCTCGGGGTCCTTGACCAGGTAGGGGACGTATACGGACATGCGCTCGTCGGCGCTCAGGCTCACTAGCTGGAACGACCCGGCTACCATGACGTCGGGGTTCACCGACAGATCGGTCGAGACCGGATCGCTGTCCTCCTCGCCGAAGCACCCGCTCAGTGGGGCGGACACCATCAGCACGACCAGCAGCAGCGCTGTGCTGGCGCGAGATCGCATGGCGTGGCGAGGGAGAGGAGGCTGTTCAAACCTGCCGTCTTCACTGGCTCGGCTGCTGGACCATCACCGGAGGCTGCGGGTCCTTCAGCACAAGTGCCAGCACGCCTCCTAGGAGGAGGGAGCAGATACCGCACCCGGCGAGACCGACTCCACCCAGAATTCCTAGGAATCCACCAGCAGCGTCCGTTACAACATCACCGAGAACTTCCCACATTGGGACAAGCTCGTAATCTTCATTCGACTCAATGGTATATTCCCCCCTCTCGTAATCCCATGCGCTGATTGTGGCCATGTGATACCATCCTTCTGGATCATCCTCATGCCCATATGGCTTTTCTCCATCTTCCTCACAAGATACCTTGGCGTTATTTTCTCCAGTATCATTTGTCACACTAAAGGAAAACTCGTCACATCTGACATCGTCACGGACCATCACAAGCATGTCCTCTCCGCTGAATGTATACTCCGAGGATCCCGCAGTTCCACTATAGTCGCTCATTTCCATGGGCTCCCATTCGCCCGCGTCTTCTAGGGAATCTCCACCCATTACAGTCATTATTCCGCCAATCAACAGCATTACTACCCCGAGACCGAGGAATACCTTACCTGCTACATGCATGGCACGGGCTAGAGAGGCCGATGTATAACCTAGACCACGAAATACGCACTATTCCGTGAAAACGGAGAGGCACGTGAGCGAACCGTCTGCTTGCATTATGGCGTCCATGTCGACTGAGGTTACCGAGAACCCTGCGTCCAGCATGACCTGCCTGGTCACAGGGAACCCCGCAGAGAGGATGACCCGGTCGTCCGAGTACCCGATCGTATTTGCGGCATAGGTCTCGGAGTTCGGGACCCATAGGAGCTCCTCGGCGAGCGGGCCCAGCTGGGACTCAGCCAGGTGCCCCTCGGCGGCGATGATCGTCCCCTCCCTGGGAGACGACATCACGGTGGTGAGGTGCAGCGTGGATCCGGGGACGTCGACCATCTCCACATGGTAGTCGGATGCCTTGGCCTTGGCCGCGAGGTACTCCGCACCCAGGCGATTGGTCCTGGTCGACACCCCGATCAGGTAGCGGTCGTCGTAGAACACGACGTCGCCCCCATCGAGCGTGGATCCCTTCGGCATCCGTTCGATCTCGTAGCGGTCCGACAGGTGCTCGACCACCGCCTCCTGCTCGCCCTCCCTCGAGGGGTGCCCCATGTTGGGGATGACCGCGGTGCCCCCCACTATGACCGCCGTGTCCTCCGTGAAGCAGCAGTCGGGGTGCTCGGCCAGGGCCGGCAGGACCGTGACCTCCGTGCCGTGCGCCCGAAGGGCCGCCACGTAGGCGGCATGCGAGCCCTCCGCATCCGCCATACTCGGTTGCCGGGTCCCGAAGTAGCCAGTAACCGCACTATCGAAGCTCGGAGACACGGAACGTGCCACTGCGGCTCTACGGGTCCTGTCACACGAGCCAGGCATCGACTCCCGGTCGGACATCCGTTTGTTAACAATTCGGAAACCGCTTTACGGATTCCGGAAAGGATTGCCGAATATGGATTATGTACGGCCTAGCGCCGCGGGCTTGCATGGACCTAGTCGATATCACTGACGGATCAGGAAACGCAGCCAGCCCCGTACTCCCCGAGCACGTCAAGAACTACCTCATCGACATAGACGGGACGGTCGGGGAGGACATACCCAACGAGGAGCCCGAGAGGATGTCCACAGCGGAGGCCTACCCCGATGCGATAGAGACGATCAACCGCTGGTACGACGAGGGCCACCAGATATGCTTCTTCACAGCGAGGACCGAGGACCACAGGGCGGTCACCGAGGCATGGCTGGAGGAGAAGGGGTTCCTCTACCACTCACTGCTCATGGGCAAGCCGAGGGGCGGTAACTACCACTGGATCGACAACCACGTCGTGCGCGCCACCAGGTACTCCTCCAAGTTCACAGACCTCGTCAGGAGGAATGCGGAGATAGAGGTCTTCGAGGACTGACCCCTACTGCTCCGCCTCTGCGTGTACCGACCTCCTCCAGAAGAGGAAGGGGGCGATCACGAGGTACATCAGGACACCGTAGACGCCCGAGGGCAGGCTCAGCGTGGAGAGGGTCTCCCCAGCCGCGGGGGCCATTATCAGCCCGCCCACGGTGATGCCCACAGACGCGTTCTGGATCCCGCTCTCGATGGCGACGGTGGTCGCCCTGACGGCCTCCAGATCAAGCATCTTGGCGCTCTGGTACCCTATTGTCAGCATGATGACGTTCAGTCCGACGACCGCGGGCCCGAGGGTGCCGATGTTTTCCATCAGCGTGTCCCACTCGCTCGCTATCGCTGCGAGCACTATGATGACGAACAGGCCCGCTGCCGCCTTGCTTATGCCGCCCTCCATGGCATCGGCCCTGTCGGGGCTGTATGACCGGACGCCCATCCCGATGGCTACCGGGAGAGCCGTGAGCATGAACATCTGCAGGCCGAGACCCAGGACCTCGAAGTCCGCATTGGCCCCGTCCATGAAGTGGTCCATCGAGAGCCCCACGACTATTGGCAGGGAGATCACGGTGACGACCGATACCACAGCCGTGTACGATATGGAGAGGGCGGTGTCGCCCTTCGCGAGCTTCGTGATTATGTTGGAAGTGACTCCTCCCGGGCAGCAGGCCAGTATGATGAGGCCGACCGCTAGCTCCCCCTCTAGGCCCGCAGCCGTGGCGACGGCGAACCCCATCAGCGGGAGCACTATCATCTGGTTCGCTATCCCCACCCCGAACGCCTTGGGCTCCCTGAATATCAGGGAGAAGTCCTCCATAGTCAGGCCGATGCCCAGCGAGAACATGATGAATGCCAGTGACACCGGTAGTATCACATCAACGATCACGTTGCTCTCCGCCTCTCCGCTTTCTTCCTCTTGAGCTTGGGCGGGCGCAGCGAAGACCGTGAGAAGGACCAGCGCCGTGACCGCCAATATGCCGGTTCTGTTCATGTTCGCCACAAATCGTCATGGGCATATAATCTCAGCGTATAATGAGGATTCTCAAGAAAATCAAGCATTTCTGCCCTAACTTGATATCATATCGGCAATTAGGGCAGTACGATAACATGGGTTTCGACAGCGCAGCAGACGGAGACAAGAGCGGATCTACAATAGGCAGGACCATACTGGTCCTAGCGACATTCACCCTCCTGGCAGGGACGTCCATGGCCTCAGGGCTCGAGGACTTCGCATCCCAGGAGTATGCCGAGGAGGACTGGAGGGAAGGCGTCGTCGACGACGCCACCGACGACGACGGCTGGGACACGATGAAGTCCGAGGACAAGCCGATGAAGAGGGCCGCGAAGAAGTTCATACGAGCCATGATGGGCAAGAGGATGGACGACAGGATGGACGACAGGACTGACCACCTCGAGGACAGGATGACCGCGGGCCAGGAGCTCGTGACGGCTTTCCAGTTCTGCATCGAGCACACCGAGTGCACCGGCGACGCGGACGAGCTCCAGTTCATGATAGACAGCATCAACTCCAGGCACGCCGACATGAGGGAGAAGATCGACGCCCAGGGGAGCGACGAGCTGCCCGAGCAGCGAGACAGGATGATGGCTGACGATGACGACGGTCACGACGAGGAAGAGATCAGGTTCGACTGCAGGACCGAGGAGGTCTGGTCAGATGAGAAGAAGGAGTGGTGCGACGCCCTCATGGTGAAGGACGAGGGCTGGCACGAGTGGGACGGCGTCGACAGGAAGGCATCCATGCTCGAGTCGGCAGCCGCCGCAGTGGCATTCTGCCTAGAGAGCGAGGACTGCACGGCCGACGAGGCCGCGCTCACAGCTATCCACGACCGAATGATCGACCGACACCAGCGACACGTCCGCGACGCGGCCCGCTTGGACCGCGGGGGCTGGGACGACGGGGAGTCACGGGTCATGGCAGACATCCAGGTGTCCCAGGAGACGTGCCTAGAGCGCGGCGGCGAGTGGGTCACCGACGTCGAGAACAGCGCCTGCGTGTGGCCGGAGTTCGACAGGGAGGGCTGCGACAAGGGCGAGGACCGAGAGGAACAGCCAGAGGACGATCGCGAGGATGACCGCGAGGACGAATCCGACGAGTCAGCGACCACCCAGGAGGAGTGCGAGGCCTCTGGCGGCACATGGTCCGAGGAAAGGCAACAGTGTTACTGAAAATGCCATAGTACGGAACCCTGGTTTAGTATCGCAGCAACAGGATTGAGCCAGGGCCATAATTCGTAGCACGGCCTAAGGCCGTGCTTCCATACAAAGCAGTTCCACCTCTTCCTCAATCATTAAAGTCCCTCCATCGAGAAGACTTAATTCCTTGTGAGGGCGGCTGATTTGGAAGATATGAAGAATATGAAGCGTAGGTTCATATATCACACATATTTCCAATTGATCCCCCAAGAGGGCATTGAGATGATCGAGATGAGTGATTTGAAATTAGGAATTGAGGAAGAAAACAACAGTAGCATGCTAG
>PBGL02000023.1 GCA_002718995.2 Methanobacteriota archaeon | reverse complement strand
TATCGGTCCCGGGTTGTCCCAGTAGAACCACAACTGTCGCCCTCTTTCCTCACTGTATGAGGTGAAGTACAACTTGTCACCGAAGCTGAAGAAGCGATTGGGCCAACTACTTTCACTACCTGGGACGATATCTATCACTAGCTCAGTCCCATTTACAGTCCCATCAGTCCTCCACACCTCAACCCCATATTGCTCCCCTGCGTCGGCGGCGAAATAGAGACTATCGCCATGGACCATCAACATCTCATGGTGAGGATAGATGGCAGTAGTTGAGGGGGCGGCATCAGGTATCCAGTAGAAACTGGAATTGTTTCCAGGGTTTATGTCCTTCATCATGTAGGTCCCATCGGCAGTCCCATCACTCCTCCAAAGCTCCCTGCCGTGATCCTCTGTGTACGCCATGAAGTAGAGGGTCCCGTCCATTACCGTGAGCCAGTTTGGGAAGCTTGATCCGTTGGTGTTGATATCCTTGACCATGAATGTCCCCTCTTCGGTACTGTCAGAAACCCAGAGCTCCCGGCCATTCTCCCCGTCATCAGCCGTGAAGAATAGATTGCTGCCAAGCTTGGTCAGCTCCTGGGGGCTGCTACCGTTGGCGCCCGGGTTTATGTCTTTCACAACAACGGTGTTGAAGGTGTTCCCAAGGCTGTAGTGTAGCTCCTGCCCGTTCGTGCCATTGTCCGCTGATAGGTATACTCCCGGGCCCACTGAGGTAAGATACATTGGATTACTTCCACCAGTTCCCTCATTGATATCCTTGACCAGGAAAAGGCCGCCTCCGATATTCATCCCATATCGATAAAGCTCTCTTCCGTAACTATCGGTTCGAGCTGTGAACCATATTGTATTGCCCTTCATTATCAGGTCTCTGGGAATGCCTCCTTTGTCGTCCATGCAGCAATAGTCCCCATTGTTCCATGATTTGTCCTCTTGAACCATGTTCACTAGCATGTACGTTCCTGTATCAGTGCCGTCTGTGATCCAAAGCTCCTCCCCCGAAGCAGGATCAAACGCCTGATTGCAATAGTCCCCCACGCAGATAGCCTGAACGATTGTGTACAGTGCTCTGTCCGGGGTGAAACCGTTGGATGGTATCGCCATCAGGTTACTGGGACCGGAGTAGTCAAAATCAGAATCTGGATGATTGTAGTCCCAACCAACCCACTGGTCTCTGACTCGGTATGTCCCATCCTCGGTCCCATCACTGACGAAGATATGTGCGAAGTTGGTACCTGGATTGGAATCAAAAGCGGTGAAGAAGATCTTGTTGTTCCCCGCTACCATTTCTGGAATGAAACAATTCGTCGCATATCCCGGCCAGCACATTTGGTGCATGCTCCCATAATTTTCGCAATTTTCAGTCTCTTCCCCCGTCTCCGGGTCTGTGGCTGGAGTGCACTCCTCTTCCCGTACGTCTTTGACGATGTATGTGCCACCAACTGACCCATCGCTACGCCATAACTCCCACCCATGTACCCCGTCATCGGCGGAGAAGTAGAGCACTCCTCCCATCTCTACGAATAGGGCAGGACCCCAATCACGACTATCGCCAGCCTGTATGCCTGATACCATTCCGCTATCTCCGGGGCACTCGCCCACAGTGAATTGGACCTCGTCGTAGTTTACTCTGCCGTCACCGGGTATGGCTGCCCCTGCTCCGTCATCGTATCCGACAGCCATCTCCATTCCAGGGTTGTCTTGGGGGCATGACTCAACACGCTCCCTGAGATCGTAGGTAAGGGCGCTCATGGTGCTCTGAAGGGCCGCGATCGTACCCTCCAGTGACTGTATCTCCTCAGTTTTCAGTTCCATCATATCCTCGAGGCTCGAAATCTGGTAGTTCGCATTTGCGAGCTCCGCGGTAAGGTTGACAATTTGCCCCTGTAGGGAATCGATAGCCGATTGGTCGGATGGATCAGTAGAATTCAGCTGTTCCAACGCATCGGATAGCTGGGATTCGAGTGACTCCTTCATGCTCTCAGAGGCTTCAAGCTGCCCCTGCAGGTCGGATATCGAGTCCTCTGCCTCACCTAACTGGGTGAAGGCCTCGCCAAGAGTGGTCTCAAGTGACAACCTAGCCTCATTGGCATCATTCAGATCGGAGGTAAGGTTCGAAATCTCTGATTGCAACGAGGAAGTATCTGCTCCCTCGCCAGAATCTTGTCCGGTGCACCCTGACATGGTCGAGGTTACCAGCAACAGCATCATCAGTATGGGGATTAGTCTCATGCATGTGCTAGGTATAATTCGCTATTAAAGTTCTACACTGCCTTACCGGAGGCGTATTGGTGCTCGTGCCGGGATTTGAACCCGGGTCGTCGCCTCGAGAGGGCGACATGATGGACCGAACTACACCACACGAGCGTATGTCCGGCCACCCCTGTCGCATATTTGAAAACAGTGGCTACAACCATATCTCGTTAATTTCACTTTCACTTTCATCTTTCGCCTGTTGCCTCTCTTCATATGCTAAACGCCCTGACAGACAAACATGAACCGAGCAGTAAACACTGGTAACGAGGTTTTCTACAGGACGAGGCCGGAACCATCTAGGGTAGTGCCCCTTTCATCCCTCGTACCAACTGAAAGCGAGGAATTAACGATGAATGAGACAGGAATAGTAAACAGCAGCGGTATTGCTGCCAGGGAAGGGACATGGGCCCCACTCCCATCCCTTCCAACTCCTGTGGAGGTGAGTCCATCTTCATGGGAGGGACTCAGGTCCCGGATGCTTGCTAGCAAGTTGGCCGCCAAGGCGGTGGCCTGATGTCCAGGACTACTAGACTAAGGGAAGAGGTCCGAACCCTGCTAGAGGAGAACGGGACTGCGAACACGGTCGAGATATTCGATCATCTGAACGAGCGATTCAGATGGGGGGCAACCATGAATCAGGTCGGAAATATTCTCGCCAAAGACACACGATTCGACAAGGTCGGGCACATTAGGGGGCAGTTCAGGGGAAGCGTGTATACGGTTTGTGTCTGGGGCTTGCGCCCCAGTGAAGCACTCGTAAAGGCCTCTTGAGGGCGAATAAGTCAAGTCCCCGTGTCATGGCACAGGGTCGTGAGCCGTACGGGAACCGGACCAGCTTGGCTGACCCTCTTTAGGATAGGTAACACCCTGACGGGAGTCATTGGGGTATTTCTGGGGGCGATAGTTGCACTAGGCGAATTACCGACTGGTAAACTCGCAGTAATAACCACCCTGCAGGCTATGTCGGTTCTATGTTTCATGGCATCATGGAATGCTCTCAATGACATATTCGATCTCGAAATAGACAAGGTAAATCGCCCTGACAGACCGCTGCCGAGTGGAGTCATTAGCGTTGGCTTGGCAAAGATGGTTACATCTCTGATGATGGCAATGTCATTGCTTTGCATGCTACTGGCATGGTTGACAGTGGACTCAATGGGGTACGAATTTAGCGAATGGGCTCCATCATTGGCAATTTGGTTCATAGCTCTCTTCCTGCTAGCGAATTACGAGTTTCCTAACAGCCTAAGGCTGAAAGATAGAGGGCTTCCGGGCAATATAGCAATCAGTATTTCTGTGGGGTTGGTAGCTGTCTTCGGAGCCGCTGGAGTCCTACAACCTTACAATCATAGAGCGTGGTCTCTTTTCATCGTTGGCATATTTTACAACACATCTAGGGAGGTTGTCAAGGATATTGAGGACATGGCCGGGGATGAGGGTAGGAACACCCTGGCAATGAGGGTTGGCGCAGAGTCAGCTAGGACAGTCGCATGGGTTCTTTCCCTACTAGCATTCGCAGCGGTGATCACACCTTTCGCACTCGAGATATTCCCGCCATTGCACGTCGTATTCACAATACCAGCGGTGATTACTCTGATGTTGGTAAAGTCAAAACTAATTAATTCAGAAGATCATCAAGCATCTAGTCTGCTCAAGAAGTCAATGACCCTGTGCCTAGCTGCTTTCTTGGCCAGTTCACTGATTGGGTGACTAGCTCAATTCGAGAAATGTTTCCCAAGCGGCCCTATTGCACATCATAGTTAGTAGAGACATCTGAGCCCACATTCTATTCTCTGCCTGGTCGAAAACAACGCTATTGGCAGAATCAACCACTCCATCAGTTACTTCCTCACCCCTATGCGCAGGTAGGCAATGCATGAACAGGTAGTCCGGATGGGCATGCGATACTAGGTCTTCGTTGACCTGGAAGCCGTCAAAGTCTGCAAACTTGCCCTCCATGCCCTCCTCTCCCATGGATACGAAAACATCTGTGTAGATCACCCCAGCACCTGTAACGGCCTCAACTGGGTCATTAGTGCCTGTAATGCTAGCTCCTGAACCCGCTGCTATCTCAATGGCCCTCTTCAGGACATCTGAATTTGGCTCATATCCCTTCGGTGTAGCGTATTTCACATCATGACCCAGTGAAACTCCGGCTAACATCAAATCGTGTAGGACATTGTTGCCATCCCCGACCCATGCTATGTGCCCCTTAACAGAATCACTATGTTCGGTTATGGTCATCAGATCAGCCGCCGCTTGACAAGGATGATGCATATCCGAAAGCGCATTGATGACGGGGACAGTGGAGTGCTTCGCAAGATCCTCGACAGTTTCATGGCCGAAGCATCTGTATGTTATTCCATCAAGGTATCTCGAAAGAACAGCTGCCGTATCGGCTATAGACTCGCTTTTGCCCAATTGAATATCATTTGAGAGAAGGGTCAGTGGCTGCCCACCGAGTTTGCGAACTCCTACCTCGAATGACACTCTCGTCCTAGTGGACGGTTTTTCGTATATCGAACCAATAGACATCCCATCAAGGGGCTTGAAATCCTCTGCAAAACCATCGTCGTTCTTGAATCGAATAGCCCACTCGATAATTTCAGCAAGCTCACTCCTGAAGTCATCAATCGCCAGCAAGTCTCTCTTATTGCCGCTCATGCTCTATGTCTCCTGCAAAACCGTCCCTGGTATCCGCCATAGCCCCATAAACGGTCTGAACAAAGGTCAGTACATCCGCCAGACCCTCCTCTTCCTCACTAGAAAGTGGAATGAGGCCGGGCTGTATCGATGCATGCTGCATCATCCTCAGCTGCCCAATTGCAAACTCGGCTCTCTGGCTACCAGCTCCATGACTCATTGACTGGTCCGCCGATTCGGCATATAGCGCCGCCTCCAAAGCACCTAGATTCTCGCCCCATTCGACAATTCTCTCTAGTACCTCTGGCTCAAGAAGGTCTGCCTTGGAAAGGAAGTTTGCGGTAGGGAGGCCAAGTCTGAAATGCACTATTGAAGAAAGAAGCATCTGGGAGACAAACCCACTTGGAGTCTGGGATAGCATCGGATCGAAAAGGAAGACTAGGCAGGCCCTCCCCTGGCCTAGAATCTCGACAAGGTGACTTGAGGCCTCCCTGAATGCAAATAACTCGACCTGTCCTGGAGTATCGATGACCATTATGTCGCCGGCTAATCCATCCAATTCCTCGTGAATGTCTATTGCCTGTGCTGCTACAAGGTCGGCAGCAAGTATCTGAGCACCATTCGGACCCAAGTCATATTCGTCCATGACTTCCGAAAGCGAAATCAGGTCCCTGACATCGAATTCAGGGTCATAGTGCACCCTTTCTGCACCCGGATCTAAGTTAATCGTCAGAGCCTCAACTTCCAGAAATCTCGCCCATCTCTGAAATGCAGTAACTAGAGAACTCTTCCCAGCACCTGCTGTCCCGACTACAAATAATACAGGTGGCGATGTCCCGTCCATGGTGCTCATTAGATGTCCCGAAGGCATCAGGTCTTGAAGGATTCCTCACTAATTGTGTAGATTTATGACAAGCAACCGTTATACCAACTGCTGCCACGTCTCGGTATGCCTTCAATGGGGGAGAGCCATGTCAGAACAACCACCGCCACCACCTCCCGGTTTCCCAATGCCGCCGCCACCACCACCGCCGCCGGGGTTTGAGGATGATATCGATGATGACGAGGCAACTGAACAGGCACAGACACCACCCCCCCCAATGACCCCATCCGAAGAAGAGTCAAGGGAAATGATAGACGAGATAATTTCAAGCTCAAACGAAACCACAGAATCTAATCAAAACGAAGGTGAAATGCCGCCACCCCCGCCACCCCCGCCGGGATTGGAGGCGCCACCCCCGCCACTCCCGCCGGGATTGGAGGTGCCCCTGCCTTCGTCTGACATCGATATGGAAACCGCGGGAGGCTCAGGCAACGCAATTGATGAACAAGACCACCTCTCAGAATCACTCGCCGCCCTGGAAACATTGGACGACGACACAGACGACGAATCTATCTGGGGTTCGCAGTCAGAGATCGAGTCAGAGCTTGACAAACTGATTGACGACGAGGTCGAGGAGCCTCCTGCTAGTACACCTGCTCCCAGCTCACAGAGTCTTCGAACCGCATCAGAGATCGACTCCATTCCAGGGGACAAACTCCATGCCACTTTGAGCGAGGTCGAGGAATCTATCCTAAATCCAGATGGTAGCATTAGGAGCCAATCCATAGAGGGTGAACTGGTTCTGAGAAACTCTAGTCGCAAGGACCGAGCATGGGATATTTCAGTCTCTCTAACCGATTTTGAATCTACTGACATCGGTGGGCCCATGGTAACCGTCAGGGAATTGGAGGCGACCGAGGAGACTGTAATACCGTATCTCGCAAACGGCCCCAGGATGCTTGTATTAAGTGAGAAAATTGATACTGAGCCCGAGAGAGAACAGGAAGCAAGCCTGTCCTTAGTCCACTCCCCGGAAAGACAGGATATTGTGATAGTGATCAAGGTTGAGAATGCTTCAACCGTTCCTCTGACAGGAGTTGAGGTCAATCGGACATTTCCCGCCAATTTCGATATCCCAGAAGGCCCAGGATTCAATATTGAAGACTCTACGTTGTCTTGGTCAGTAGGGAGACTAGCCGTTGGCCAGAGCCAGACTCTGGAATTATCGCCATCAGTACTAACTAGCGATATAGAGAAGATTTCTGCTGGATCCGCTTCCGCTACTTATTCAGCCGACTCTACAGTTTCCAGGATAAATTTCGATAAGGTTTCTGCGAGGAGTCGCGCGGCACCATTTGTCACTCCTCAAGAAGATGATAGGCCCGGTATTTGGCATAGTAAATTCGTTTTCGAAAACAAGTCTTCGTTCGTGGTTACGCTTTCTGATATTACGGTGGTGTTGGCAGGAAGAGATGAACCAATACTGGATGCGTCCGATTTGAGAGTGGATCTCCCTCCCGAAGGTAGCTGGGATTCAATGGTGAAGACGGTTAAGTCAGAAGACCAACCAAGATTCACATTCCCCACTCTGTCATACTCGATCCTCCCTAGAGCGTCCGCCATATCGAGAGGTGAAGTTAGCCTCAAAGAGCAGAAACTCACCGTTCTCGACGCTGAGATTCTGAAGAAGTATGACAAGTCAAGAATAAGGTCATTTGTCGGTTCAGATGTCGAAGCCACAATCACTGTCGAGAATACTGGTTCAGCAACGATAAATGTCATGAGGCTAATGGATGACATACCAGGTATTTTTGAGCCCCCCTCAAGTGATTCAATCAATATAGAGATGGGCGGCTCCGAACTAAAAGAAGAACAGTTCAGGGTCGAGGTAGTCAATGGCATCCAATTAGAGGAGAAGATGGTATCCCCTGACGGTCCCGGTCATTCTCTGAGAGTTACAGTTGGGACATCAGCCCCGTTGGGGCTACAGCCCGGTAAGACATTGGTAATCCGGTACCCACTCCACGCCCCAGAACCGTCTAAAGACAATGGAACTCTAGCCGCACCAGCAAGGGCAGATTTCAGTGCAGAGAGATTTGGGCCTGTGGCGACTAGAACTGTGATCAGGCCTCCACAGATCAGCGTCATCCACAGGAGAAGAAGCTTCACAACAGGCAAGGAGGTATATCCAGGCGGAGGGCAAGGCAGGTATGAGATACTCCTGGTGTTCCAGAATAACTCAGACAGTGCCTTAGATGATCTGGCCATGCATGATGTCGTCCCTGGAACCTTCTCGCTCGAGAGTTCAAATGTCAAGTCAAGCACAAGGGGGGAGAGGGATGCTTCTTACACAAAGGAGCCAGCACGGGAAGGCACGCATATCACTTGGAAGGTCGGAAGGATTGAGAAGGGAGAGAGGATAACAGTTCAGTATGAGATTCAGGGAGATACTGAGTCCGAATACAAGGTTTCTGACGCCCAAGATTATCATGGTGCAACTTTCGGAGACGAGGTCGACGACGAGCCAAATCTACCTGAGTGGGCCGAGGCCAAGACGCCAGGGGCCCTTCCTGAAATCCCAATCCCAGAGCCCGAGCCAGAGCCAGAGCCCGAGCCAGAGCCAGAGCCC
>PBGL02000026.1 GCA_002718995.2 Methanobacteriota archaeon | reverse complement strand
GACGGGGGGATGGTGGCCAACATGCCGCTCCACGGGATAGACTCCAGCTTCGACAGGGTGCAGATCGACGACTCGGGGTCCTCCATCCGCCTGATCGGACCGAGCACGGACTACACGTACAGGGTGCCGCCGCAGATACTCGCCAGGCGCAAGGGCCTCAGAGGACTGGGTAGGCTATTGCGCCGGCGATGACGAACATCACGCACGCGATGCCCATGTCGATGGCCCTCCACGACTCAGGCCTGTCGAGCACCGAGGAGAGCCTCCCCGCCCCGTAGCCGAGCGCGAAGAAGAACAGGAAGGAGGCGAGCGAGGCACCGACCGCGAAGGCGACCCTGTCGTCGACCGAGTACCTGCTGGCGGCCCCGCCTATCACGAGGACGGTGTCCAGGTAGACGTGAGGGTTGAGGAACGTGAACGCGAGGGCGGTGCCTATGGTGGGGCCGAGCGCCATCGCCTCGTCCTCCCCGACAGACATCCCCACCGGGTCCATGGCCGACCTGACCCTCATCACGCCGTAGCCGCCGATGAACAGGGCCGCAGCGACCGACACCAGGAGCTCGGCGCCCTCGATCCCCGCGAGCACGGAGCCGAGGCCCAGCACGCCAGCGCTGATCAGGAGGGCGTCCGAGAGCGAGCAAACGAGGCAGACCGCGAAGACGTGGCTCCTCAGGAGGCCCTGCCTCAGGACGAAGATGTTCTGGGGGCCGATAGCGAGTATCAGGCCCATGCTCAGGGCGAACCCCTCTATCCCTGCCAGCCACAGCCCCATGCGCCGAGGGCGGCGTGCCACGACTTGAACCCGCCCCCGTCACCTTGATTGGCCGCACACCGAGCCCGGGGCATGGCCGAAAGGGACGCGACAGAGGTCTTCTCCGAGTGGGCCCTGAGGGACAGGGACCTGGGGATGGAGAGCGGCCACGCGGCATCCGTGCACGAGATGCTATCCATCGCCCTGTCGAGGCTCGATGGACCGTTCTCGGCGATCGACGTCGGCTGCGGCAACGGGTGGGTGTGCAGGAGCCTGGAGCAGACCGAGGGCTGCACCTCCGCCGTCGGGGTGGACGGCTCGGAGGAGATGATCAGGAAGGCGAGGTCCAGGGGGGACGGGGAGTTCCACCACGCCCTCCTTCCCGGCTGGGCGCCGGGGCGCAGGTTCTCGCTCGTGCACTCGATGGAGTTCCTCTACTACCTCCGCGACCCGCTCTCGATGCTCTCCGCGATATACGACGACTGGCTTGAGCCAGGGGGGACCCTGGTGGCGGGCGTCGACCACTACCTGGAGAACGAGGACAGCCTGGACTGGCCGGTGGGCCTCAGCGTCCACATGACCACGCTCAGCGAGGAGCAGTGGAGGCAGGGCATGGTGGACGCCGGCTTCGAGGACGTCGAGATGAGGAGGGTCGGGCTCAAGGACGGCTTCGTGGGCACCCTCGCCATGATCGGGACCAAGCCCGCATCACTCTGAGTCCGGGAGCGGGCACGTGTTTATGCCCAGGGTCCTGTAGATGTAGCAGTTGCCCGAGACCGCGTTGAAGACGAGCACGAGGGCCACCATCAGGCAGCCCAGGGCCAGGGTCGAACCCTGGTCCGAGGTGGTCGCGTAGAATGTGAGTAGGATTACCGCCACAGCGGCTCTGATGCGCCTGTCGAAGTCGCTCTGGTTCAGTACTAGTATCTTCATTCCGATTCCTCGTTCGGCCCCGGTTCCCGGTGGCACTTAATCATTAGACCCAACGGCCCTGCTCCTCCAGTTCAGGAAGGCGTAGGATGGCAGCGACCACCCCACCACCGCCACGGCCCACGCGACCACTGACCCCATCGCCATGCCGTAGTCCCCTATCGCGGTCATCGCCACTATCGCGTACACCCCCACGGACCCGCCCCCCAGGAGCATCGGGGCAGCCGCCCCTCGGGGCACGGAGGGCCCCTGGGAGATCCAGAGGGCGACCATCGAGGTCAGGAATATCGCGGGGAACACTGACGCGAGGCCGGCGACCAAGGGGTAGCCGAGGCCCGCGACCCAGACCGATGCTCCGATGGCGGTGGCAGCCATGCCGCCCCTTGCCAGGAGGACGGATGCCCCCACGCTCTCGCTACCCGATGGCGCCTCGCCGGGGCTCCATCCGAGGATCAGCCCGAATGCCCCGGTCATCGCTATCCCAGCGGCTGCGATCGACTCGGGGGACGCCCCTCCATCCTGGGCGCTCCCGATGGCGAGCACGGCGACCGTTCCCACCACGGCCCAGACCACGAGTGCCGACATGGCGGTGAGTGCCAGCGAGCGGTTCAGCGGCAACCCCTCGAGCCTGGAGGGGAGGAATATCCAGACGGAGAGGAAGATGGCGTTGACGAGCATCCCCGCCGGCACGACGGACAGGCTCTCCATGAGCTCGGCGTCACCCTGCGCCGAGGCCATTCCGGCGACTGCGGGGACGATCGTGGTGGGCACCGTGCCCAGCGCACCCCCTACTACTCCCCCGTACCTCTCTATCAGCACGGTGACGAGGATGGCGACCGCTCCGGCAGCTATCGCCGCAGGCAGCACGTCCTCGAGCACGCGTCAGGGGCAGGGTGGTGGCACATGATGGTGGCGACTCTACTCTATGTCGTGGCCAACGTGCCCGGTGCTCTCGAGCCAGCAGCCGTCCTCGGGGTCCTCGATGGCCCCCTCATCCGTGAGGCAGGGGTGGTGGTTGGTGAATACGTCCTCGTGCGTGAGCCATGGCCTCACTATCCAGGCGTGGGCCATCCAGTACTCCTCGAGGGCCACGTTCTCGCCGCCCCTGTCCGAGCACTTGTCCTCGGTCAGGTCCTCGCCCATCACGAGCATCGCATCTACCTGGAAGCACAGCGAATCGTGGCGGTGCCACCAGTCGTTGTCTCCTGTGAATCCCTCGGGAGGGGAGTCGGCCGGCGCGTGGACCAGCCAAGCGAATCCAACGAGCTCCGAGCCGGGCTCCTCGCCCGCGAACATGAGGAACTCCGGTTGGGAGTAGTCGAACTCTTCGTCCAGCGAGGTCCCAGGGAACTCCGGTGCGCTGGTGTCGAAGTCCTCGTCGGACATCATGAAGTCGTTCAGCATGGTGTGGTGGGTCCCCATGCCCTCGGTGTATCCAACCAGCATGTGGAATCCAGCCGCCTCAGCGTCAGCCAGGGTCGGCCACTGAGAGGCCCACCCGAGGGCCGCTTGGAACTCCTCTGTCAGCGTCTCGCACTGGCTGAAGGACAGTGGCCCCTTCTCCATGCCCTCGTAGAAGGGATCCACGTGATGGCCCCCGATTCCTGTCGAGTTGCACCACCACGGCATTGTCTCGGGGATGTACCCGGTCAGGGGGCAGTCCAACTCACCATCACCGTCCAGATCGCCGCAGACCCCCGAGTCCTCCAGCTCCAAGAGGTCCGAGTCATCCTCTATCCACTGCTTGTCGGGATCCTCGCCCTCCTCGGAGATGCATCCCGCAAGTGGGAGGCTGAGCATCAGTAGGGCGACTGACAGAGCTATTGCCCTCATAGGCTCAGGATTTCTGTTCAGGGGATAAACCAACCCCTTTCCCGACTCAGTTCGGGCGAGCCATTGATGGGCCGTGACGATTCCCTGAGTGCCATGGAGGGCTGGCCGGACCCGGGAACGCCCGTCCGACTGGTCGTGAAGACATGGGCCGGACTGGATGAGCATACGGGCATAGCCCTTCCCGGAGCAGGCCCGGGTTTGGTCACTGTCAAGCTCGTAAATGGCTACAATCTGTCGTTCCCGGAGTCGTATGTGGAGTCATTCGAGATCACCGACCCAGTCCCCCAGACACAGCCGGACGAGGAGCCCGAGCCAGTGCCACAGGACGAGTCCCTCCCACTGGTCCACCTGATTCACACGGGGGGGACGATAGCCAGCAAGGTCGACTACTCCACGGGCGCCGTCACCGCTCGCTTCGAGCCAAACGAGCTCTTGGACGCGGTACCAGAGCTCCGTTCGATAGCCAGGATACGCGCGGTCAAGCTGGGGAACATGTGGTCTGACGACATCAGGCCAAGGCACTGGAACAGGATGCTGAGAGCCACCGAGGAGGCGTTCGCCGAAGGTGCGGTAGGAGTTGTGATCACCCATGGGACAGACACCCTCCACCTGACTTCCGCTGCCATGTCGTACGGCTGGTCGGGCGGAGGCGGAAGGCCCCCTGGGAGGATCGCCCTAACAGGATCTCAGAGGTCCCCTGACAGAGGCTCGTCAGATGCGGCCGAGAACCTGATATCCGCCGTGCACTGGGCTGCCCACGGCCCCTCTCCGACCGGCTACAGGGACTCCTCTGTGGTCGTAGTACACGCCTCCTCCTCCGATGGCAGGTGCGCTGTTCTCCCCGGGTGCGCCTGCAGGAAGTACCACTCCTCTCGAAGAGACGCGTTCAAGGCGATCAATCAGGAGCCACTCGCGCATGTCGAGCTCGGAAGCGATGGCCCGAGCATCTCTATGGCCGACCTCGACCCCCACGACGCTCGTCCCGAGGCGATTTCTCCAACCATGTTCGACGAGGGCATCAGGATAGCGCAGTTCGTTTCGGACGGACACCTCCATTCCGACATGGTCAACTCGGCAATAGAGTCAGGCTACGATGCGCTCCTCTTCCACGGCACCGGCCTCGGCCACCTCCCGATCTCGGACCCCCAGGGGGACTCCCCGGAGAACACGAAGCTCAGGCTACTCATCGAGGACTACTGCTCCTCGGGAGGGGTCGCAGTCGTGGTCGCCCAGACTGTTCACGGCCCCGTACACTTGGACGTGTACAGCAAGGGAAGGGACCAGCAGTCCATCGGCATGATCGGGAACGGCTCACTCTGCCCGCCCGGCTCCGCCCTGGTCAAGCTCCACTTCCTCCTTTCGGGAGGGGCTGACAGGGAGGCAGTGGCAGAGGGGTGGGACTCAGACCTCCTAGGGGAGAATCCTCCTGTTACTAGGTCCTGAGTACCTTGAAAAACCAGTCCACTGACCCAAGTGCATGCCTTCTCCGGCAGAGCCCTTCGTATTCCCCAGAACCGGGATGGAATCCAAGAACAGGGCTGTTCTGGCGGCCATGACCAACAAGCAGAGCAACGATGACGGGACTCTCTCGGAGGATGAGGTCAACTGGCTTCTGATGAGGGCCCAGGGGGGCTTCGGGATAGTGACCACGGCCGCTACCCACGTGACTCCAGGGGGGAAGTCCTGGAAGGGGGAGATGGGCGTTTGGGGCGACCACCACATTCCGGGGCTCACCAAGCTAGCAGATGGGATAAGGGGTCATGGCGCCATCAGCCTCGCTCAGATATTCCACGGGGGGATGAGCGCCCCAGAGTCCCTAACCGGGCAACAGCCGATCTCCGCCAGTCAGAACCCTCTGTCAGACGGCATGGAAGGGGAATCCAGAGAGGTCACTAACGACGAGATCGAAGACCTCATCTCGTCATTCGGAGATGCAGCGGTAAGATGTGCCGAAGCTGGATTCGACGGCGTGGAGCTGCATGGCGCGCATGGGTACCTGATATGCCAGTTCCTGGGGGAGGCGACCAACAGGAGGGACGACGAGTGGGGAGGGGACATCTCATCCAGGTCCAGGTTCCTGCTGAGGATAATCGAGCAGGTCCGGTCCAGGGCCCCAGAGGGATTCCTCGTGGGAGTCAGGATTTCTCCTGAGCACAGGAGGGTCGGAGTCAGGCTGGAGGACAGCCTCGACCTAGCTGAGATCCTCGCCGACGCCGGAATAGATTTCCTTCACATATCATGCTGGGACTGCTCATGGAGGTCGTCTGAGTTCCCCGAGGACCCCCGG
The DNA here is from genome assembly GCA_002718995.2 of Methanobacteriota archaeon. Taxonomy (GTDB): domain Archaea; phylum Thermoplasmatota; class Poseidoniia; order Poseidoniales; family Thalassarchaeaceae; genus MGIIb-O5. The sequence goes on along the minus strand of PBGL02000026.1, from coordinate 53,142 downwards.
ACACTAACGGAGTGGTTCTCGGACAGGGTCGGTGACTCGGTCCCGATCATTTCCGCAGGGGCTATATGGTCCACTTCCGATGCCCAGGGGGTGATTGGCCATGGAGCCGACATGATAGCGGTCGCGAGGGCAGCCATAGGCCACCATGACTGGGCATCCAACATGGCAGACACCGAATACGACCCCCAAAGACCCCCCTTCTCCTCATCGCACCTCATCAGTCAGGGCCTGAGCGAGACATTCGTCGACTACATGAGAAGCTGGAAGGGATTCGTCGAATAGCCGTCTTGCTGATGAACCGACTAGCACTTGGTGGCATCATGCCAGAGGCATCGCGAAGCGACGAGCTCGACGCCATGAGGGAGATGGCAGAGAATCCGGGAGACAGCTCCAGCCTCCGCGAATTCAGGGCAGGGGGGAGGAAGACGGCTCGGGAGAGGATATCCTCCCTGCTCGACGATGGGTCCTTCGTGGAGGTCGACTCGTACGTTCAACACAGGTCCGGGGACCACAACATGCACCTCCACCGCCCATTGGGGGACGGGGTGGTCGCAGGCCACGGGATGATCGATGGCAGGAGGGTCGTATGCTTCGCGCAGGACTACTCGGTTTTCTCGGGCACCATGGGTGAGATGCATGCCCGCAAGGTCGCGAAGGTCGCGGAGTTCGCAGAGAAGTCGCAACTCCCCATCGTGGGCATATGGGATGGCGACGGACAGAGGGTCGAGGAGGGAGTCACTTCCCTAGGCGCCACTGGGGAGTTACTCGACATACTGGTCGCCTGCTCAGGCAGGATACCGATGATTTCTCTGATTCTGGGCACTGTATCGGGAGTTAGCGCCCTCGCCGCGGGACTATCCGACTTCGTCGTGCTGGGTGCGGAGCACGGCCGCATGTTCATGCGAAGTCCGTACATGATTCCTGAGATCGTAGAGGGAGAGGTCGACGAAGTCAGTCTGGGTGGTGCGGAGCAGCATGCCAGCAGGAGCGGCGTGGCATGCATGGTGGCGGAGGATGAGCAGGACGCATTCGACATCGCGGCCGAGATCCTATCATTCCTGCCTGACCACACACTGGCCGAGCCACTAGTCCTCAGGGCGGGGGATGATTGGGACAGGGCTTGCAAGGGCCTGGAGAAGATAGTCCCCGATGACGCCAACAAGCCCTACGACATGCGCAAGGTGATCACCGAGGTCGTGGACGAGGGGAGGTTCGTGGAGCTGTCCCAGGACTACGCGGAGAACGTGGTCATAGGGTTCGCAAGACTGGACGGCCAATCAATTGGCATAATCGGAAACCAGCCCAGCGTTCTCGCCGGCTGCCTCGACATCGACGCATCGGTGAAGGCAGCCCGGTTCATACGGACGTGCGACTGCTACAACATCCCCCTGGTGACGTTCGTCGACGTCCCCGGCTTCCTCCCTGGAACTGTCCAGGAGTGGGGCGGGATCATCAGGCACGGTGCCAAGCTCCTGTTCTCCTATGCCGAGGCCACCGTCCCCAAGATGGCGGTCGTGACCAGGAAGGCGTATGGTGGGGCGTACCTCGCCATGAGCTGCAAGCACCTCGGGTCCGACTACAACGTCGCGTGGCCAGGGGGAGAGCTCGCGGTGATGGGTGCTGAGGGAGCAGTCAACATAATCCATCGAAAGGAGCTGTCTGAGTCCGATGACGTAGACAGCGTCAGGAAGGGCCTCGTTGACGAGTACAAGAACAAGTTCGGCGACCCCTACGTGGCAGCCAGGCATGGTTGGCTGGACGACGTGATCGAGCCATCGGAGACCAGGAGGAAGCTGGTGCAGGCCCTCAAGCCGCTCATGAGCAAGAGGGAATGGGTCCCGCCGAAGAAGCATGGCAATATTCCCCTGTGAAATTTTACGGGGCAACACTCAAGCACAACCCTTACGCCCCAATCCCATGAGAGACAGGCTTCTGCCAACGCTCGTTTGCCTGATAATGCTGACTTCACTTGCCCCGACCGCTTCGGCAATGGGTCCGGCGCACTCCTCAATCTGGGGCCTTTCCTACGACTGGGCCCACTTCGAGGGGGATGTCGAGAACATGACAGGGGTGGATACCAATGCCGCGAACGAGGACCTGGAGGACGCTGCAGAATACGCCGGCTTCACATTGGAAACCGATCAGGTACTCAGCGGGTCTAGCCACTTCTACATCGAGTCGTGGGACGAATCCGACATCGTCGAGATTCAGGATATCCATGGCGTCTCCCATCAGGTTTCGAAGAGGGTTACGGAGCTCACATTGAGGCACGGAGTACTCGCCGATGCGGGGTTCACAATGGCGTGGAACGATGACTCGGAGAGCATAGACGTCTGGTACAGCGCATCTCAGGAGATAGTCCTCGTCATCGATGCAACTTACACCGAGTACGTAGACTCAGAAATGATGGTCTATGGCGCCGATTTGGAGATGATGGGAGAGGTAAGCGACTCGGCTGAACTCTCGATGAATCTCCAGATAATCGCAGCGGGGGAGGTCGAGGCACCGGAGATAGATCTCGGCTACTCTCTGTCGATGGAGATTCCCTCCTTGAGCTCCGAGTGGAGGGTCGATGAGCCGACGGACTACTTGCATGCTCTGAGCGATCCCACGTACTCCGACAGCGACTCCGATGATGACCACGACGACCACGACGACCACGACGATCACAACGACTCCGATGATGACCGAAATGATGCGAATGACATCATCGAGGGCAGTTACTCCACTTTGACCAGCTACTCGTTGTCAGTTGGTATGAACGGCCTGCCGACGGAGGAATTCGGAATCAACCTGGATGTCTTCAACGTACAGCTCTCCGACTCCGTTCCAGGGCAGGGCACATTCAGCGACGCCTTCGAGGTTCAGTCTGGCGCAGCATGGGACTGGGAATGCCCACCCGTGGGCGGGACGGAGAGCCTGACCATAGACAACGCCACGACCGAGGTGCAGTGCGGACTAGCCCCCCCGATCCCAATGGGGATGGTCTTCATGATGGGGCAGTCACTGATGCCCGCGTTCGACAACGGGGTCAGTGAGCTTTCCTCAGTGGTGCAGCAGCAGGTCGAGTCATGGATCGGGGAGATCTCCGGAGAAGGGGAAGGGGGCGTTTTCGTCTGTGACAGCGGCGAGGAGATACCCGCAGACTGGGAGAACGACGGAGAGGTAGACTGCTCCGACGGCTCCGACGAGTCTGACAGCTCAGACACATTCACGTGCGACAGCGGCGAGGTCATCCCGGCACACTGGGAGAACGACGGGGAGGAGGACTGCTCCGACGGCTCCGACGAGAACGACGGCTCCTCAGAAGCCATCGAGAAATATGTCGACATGTTCGAGGCATTGAACAACTCAAATCTGCAGAAGACCATGGAGGCATTCGGGGAGAAACTGGGGGAGCTGGTGGAGGACAACGTCCCGAGCGAGCCAGTGATGGACCTCGCGGAATCCTGCGCAATACTCTTCTGGGACACAGACGAATCAAGGGTCGTTGGAATTGCGATCCTCAATGACGAGGACGCTGATGGCTCATCGGAACTCCTCCTAGGCCCATCCATTTTCGGAGTCAGGGGGCACAACGTGGAACTGAATCTCGAGTATCATGATGGAGATGACGCCAGGGATGTGAAGGCAGACATATTGGGCCTGACGGAGATCAGGGACATAGCCCCCGAGTCCAAGCACGACGTAGAGGAGCTGTACAACATCCTAGGTCCTGACTTCCTCCCGGACCTGGACCAAACCGACACCGATCAGGATGGGGTATTGGACTTCTTCGACGAGGATGACGACGGCGATGGACTATTCGACTGGGAGGACGAGGAACCACTCGAGCCATACAGGGCGCCAGGGGAGGAGGAGATCGACACCGTTCCCGGATTGGGAGCTCTCGCGATCGCATCTATCCTCGGAGTCGCAGCCCTGCTCATCCCCAGAAGAGAGGAATAGGCCCTCAGTGATACGATGCAGAACAAGGACAAGGCCGCTTTGGCGCTAACCTCCTTTTTCCTGCTGATGGCATGGAATGGAACATGGTTCGAGATATCGGCAAATGGAACATACACCGAGGGGCTCGAGAGAGAGCCAACTATTTCCACGGAATATACCATCGATAGCGAGCAAGAGTCCTTCGAGATGTCAATTGAAAACGCGACCCCCCTTCTGCTCTACTGGGTGGAAAGGGAGGACGTAACGGCCAATGATGAAGACGGGCAGAGCGGAAGTTCCGGCGGGAATGGCGAATCTAGCAATTCCGAAGAATCGCAGTCCAGTGGGTGCCAGGGCTCCTGCCTTGATCAGTCCAGAAGTATCGTGCAATTGGCCATGATATCCCTAATCGTGGCCCTTTACCTGTCTTCCATAAGGCCCAGTTGGAAACTCAAGACTGGGCTAGTCGTCGTTTGGCTCATTGGATCCGTCGTGATAGTGACCGCCGTGCCGGTTGCAGTGGCCTATGACTTCGGGGTAACCGGGGACGGCGGCGAAGGAGAGTCTTCGTCAACAGGGGGTTTCGATACTGCAACTCAGCAAAACTCAGTCGGGGTCGACCAGTTCGCCCACTACCAGGAGAGCGGAGACGTCAATGTCCAAATTTCTGGGATATCATTCTACTTCGACTCCGTGGGCTTCGACCTCGGTCTGCTGGAGGAGGGGGAAAGGCAGGCAGTCATAGATCAGCCACCCTCTCCGGGAGAGCCAGCCTATGACTCTCTGGTTAGGTTTCATGGGGAGTTGAAAGTTGGTCCGGGGGAGATACTGAGTTGGTGGCTCCTGACTTCACCGGTATTGGCCCTAAGCATCCTTGGGACCGGCTCCAAGAAGCTCGAGGAGGAGTGAAAGCGTAGGCAGCTCCTCCGATTTATCAGGCGCGAAAAGAACCCTCCAAGCCTCGAGATGCTGTGCAGCTACCATCTTCACTGCGAATTCCTTGAAGCTCGCCCCATCTCCATAGGAGATGGAAACCTGATTTTCCGTCTCGAGGTCGACGCTCTCGCCACCGCCCGGAGGCGCGTCCAGATCAATCGCGATGTCCGCGTCTCCGCCCTCCACGATAGATTCGGACCATGGTCCGTCAACCAGCTCCCTCCTTCCGGCGACAGTGGAGATTCTTCCCCCTGCCTCGGACCACGCTGCCGCAATTGAGCGAGCAGCCGAACCGCCACCTCTCATTCTGAGGATCGACTCAGAGGGGTCGATCCCGTCGTGCCTGCAGGAGGCCACGAAACCCGCGCCGTCGGTACTGGTCCCGGACCACTCTCCCCCCGTCCTCTTGAGTTGGTTGATCGCATTCACCCCTTCCGGGCCACTGACCCCAAGCCTGTCTTGCGGGGAGTGCTTGAGGGGGGCGGTGCAGGACAGCCAGACATCGCCCTCCATCTCGGACACCTTTGACATGAATTCTTCAATCCCACTGGCGTCGATGAAAACGGCCTCGGGACCCTCAATCCCGACATGCCTCCCGACCAAATCGAAGAGCCTCGGGGTGAGGGAATGTGAGACGGGGTGCCCCGCTATGCCCCAGTACGCCGGTCCAGTCACTACGTGCGCCTCCGAATTGTCAGCAATGAAGGTTTCAAATCGGACTTGTCGTCGCAAAGTAGCATGGACAGTGACCTGGACATTGCTCGCGCGGCCGATCCCGGGCCGATAGAGTCAGTGGCTGAACAGCTCGGACTTGAGCGCAGTGACTTGATTATGCATGGCCCCCACATCGCGAAGGTGTCATGGGAGTCGCTCTCTAGAGAGAGGGATTCCCCCAATGGGCACCTTATTCTCGTCACCAGCGTTAACCCTACCCCCTTCGGAGAGGGAAAGACAGTCACCACCATCGGCCTCAACCAGGGTCTGAACCTCCAGGGCCACAATGCGTGCTGCGTCATCAGGGAGCCATCGCTAGGCCCGGTATTCGGGATCAAGGGAGGGGCTGCAGGTGGCGGCTACTCCCAAGTGCTCCCGATGGAGCAGATAAACCTCCATTTCACTGGCGACCTGCATGCGATTACTTCTGCCCATAACCTATGCTCGGCGATTCTGGACAATCACCTGCACAGGGGCAACGAGCTGAAAATCGATACCAACCGGATATTCTGGCCGAGGGTCATCGACATGAACGACAGGACGCTAAGGTCCGTCAGTATCGGGCTCGGCGGTCCAGCCACAGGAATCACTAGGTCCGAGAGGTTCGACATAACTGCCGCAAGCGAGGTCATGGCAATCCTGTCCCTGGCGGGCAGTTACGAGGACCTCAGGGCTAGGCTAGGGAGGATCATCGTCGCAGAGTCGAAGTCTGGAACTCCAGTGACCGCCGACGATCTAGGGGCAGCGGGAGCCATGGCTCTCCTGCTAAGGGAAGCCATGCTTCCCAACCTAGTACAGACGCTGGAGGGCAATCCTGCATTCGTCCACTGTGGGCCATTCGCAAACATCGCCCATGGGAACTCGTCGATTATCGCGGACGACCTCGCCCTTTCGAGAGCCGACTACGTCGTAACTGAAGCCGGATTCGGAGCGGAGATGGGCGCCGAGAAGGCCCTACACATCAAGGCCCTGGCATCAGGTGTCCCTCCCAGCTGCATAGTGCTGAACGTGACAGTACGTTCGATGAAGCTCCACGGGGGCGGATTTGCAGGAGGCGGCGGAGCGAGGCCAACCAATGAGGAAATAGAGACGGAGAACGTCGATGCGGTTCGCGCTGGAGCGGCCTCGAACATGAGGCGCCACGTGCGAAACCTGGCCACAACCTCAATTCCAGTAGTCGTTTCCATCAATAGGTTCGCTACGGACACGGATGCTGAGATAGATGCAATCCGAGATGAGGCCCTCAAGGCCGGGGCCAAGGAGATAGTTCTCTTCGAGGGGTTCGCAAAGGGGGGCAAGGGTGCGGCGGATCTGGCCGATGCCGTTGTGGAGGCTTGTGCACGCCATGAAGAGGCAGGAAGGCCATTCACCCCAGCTGTAGAGCCGGGGATGCCAGCCAAGCAGGCAATCCTCAGAGTGGGCACCAATGTATACGGGGCTCATACCGTGGACCTCAGCCCATCTGCTGATGCGGCCCTCAAGAAGTTCGAAGAGTGGGGTTTCGGGAACCTCCCGGTTTGCATGGCGAAGACGCAATACTCGTTCAGTCACGACAAGAAGGTACTCGGCGCCCCTGTTGGATTCACACTGCAGGTGAGGGAGGCTAGGCTCAATGCCGGTGCCGGCTTCATAGTCGCAATTTGCGGCTCCATGATGACGATGCCTGGGCTACCTACAAGACCAGCAGCGCTTGACATGGACATGGACGAGGACGGCAGGCTAACTGGGGTCTTCAGTTAGGTAGTGATTGTATGCGCCGAATCAAGCGCCTCGATGAGGGAGTCAAGCTCAGGGTCGAGGACGAGGATGACTTGTGGGTACTGGCCCAGCTCTGCAGGCCCTCCTCACTAGTGGGGATGCTTTCGCACCGAAGGGACTCAACCACAGGCACGAAGGAGGACGGAAGGGCCAAGAGCGCTGAGAGGAAGCCCATGTGGATAGTCCTAGACGTGCAAGAGACAGCCTTCCAATCATTCACCGACAATCTGAGGGTGCATGGTGTGATTACTGAGGCCAAGATAGACATAGGCAGCCATCACACTCACGTCATCTCTCCGGGAGACGATGTCGAGATAACAAGGGAGGGAGGACTTCCCAAGGCGGATCTGAACCTACTCAAGGAAACTCTGGCAGCAGGCTCCAGGGCCAAAGCCGGACTTATCGTGGTCGAGTCAGACGAGATTCTAATTTTCGAGGTCACAGCGAGGGGGATCAGAGATGTCTCACAATTCTCAATGAGGGGCGGAGGGAAAAGGGCCGATGACTCCACCGGGGTGCGCCGTGGCTTCTCCGAGGGAGTCGCCAAGGAGGTCAGGATGGTTTTCCCCGACGAAATGCCTCTGGTAATTTGCGGTCCCGGGCTGGCAAGAGAGGGTTTCGAGAAGGACATGAGGGCCATGGGCGCCAAGAATACGATTACGAACGCCCCGACCTCCATAGGCGGCAGAGCTGCTGCGAATGAGGTACTGGCCGAAGGAGCGGCTGACTCGGTTCTGGGCGAGCATACTCTCGTCAAGGAGGTCAGGGCGATAGAGGAGGCGATGACCAGGATGTCCACGGGAGGGGCGGTCGCATTCGGCTCAGTACCGATTTCAGAGGCGGCATCCCATGGTGCAATAGACACCCTCGTCATCGACGCATCCCTGCTTAGATCCGGCGACGGCAAGTCAGATTGGGAATCCATAGTGGGACAAGTAGAATCGTCCCGGGGAACCGTCATTCAGGCCTCTGTTGACCATGACGCAGGACAGCAGCTAGTTGGCATGGGTGGAGCAATAGCTCTCCTCAGGTGGAAGTTGGACTAGGAACACTCTTCACCGTGCACCCTAGGCACACAACATGGCCAGTGGAGTCCGAATAGTCGCATTCGGCAGACCTGATAGAACGGATGCGGCCTCCAGGGTACTGCATCACGCTATAGCTTCCGGAGCAGAGACGACACACGTCTCCTCATCCGATAACGAAGAATTCCACTCAATGGACCACGGTTCGATTGACTGGAGGGAGGTCCTAGACTCAACGAACTGGCTAATCAACTCGTCAAATATCGTTCTAGACGGCGAGTCCCCAAGGATGGCATGGGCGGCCTCGATGATTTTCGCAGAACTCGAGGGAAGCAAGACGGTCATGGTGGTCACCATCCCTGACAACCCAGGGGACATAGGGCAATCATGGGGTGCAGTGATCAGCAAGATTCGACAGATACAGGTTCTCTTCATCGATCCAGAAGCCATTGCCCCGATATCGAAAATTGAGGGCATCGAAGAGGGCGACTTACTTACTCAGATCAGGCTCAAGGGAATGGTCCCCATCGTATGCACCTTCGACGCCTCCTCTGGAGTGGCAATGGTCGAGCACTCGACAGGCTCCGTTAAGCTGGAGGTAGAAGGCAAACCGAGCCCCTCGGAATGGCTGTCTAGATTTCTCTGTAAGCTTCCGGAGACTGGACCTGGGGCCGATGGTATCAGGAAAGCAACGGCGGTAGAGTAATTCCATTCCGCGGCTGTTTTTTGCCCCTATTGCAGAGACCCCTTTTGAAGGGGCACCCGTTCGGCGCGACCCGCGGGGGACAAAGGGATGCCACTCAGACTAGGTCCAGCAGGAGTTCCACTGTCTTGCAAGGGCAGGACTATCGTAGAGGGAATGGACGATATCACGTCGCTAGGACTAGAGGCGATGGAGATTCAGACCGTAAGACCGGTTCAGCCCAAGCACTTCGACCAGTATTGGCAAGCAGGAATACTCTCGTGGGACTCGGGCATCGAGATGAACCTACACGGCCCATACTACGCAGAGCTGCTCGGAAATAGACGGGAGAGAAACAGGTCTCTCGCTAAGATGGAGGCATTGATGCAGGCTGGAAAGGTGATCAATGCCCGACACCTCGTTTACCACGTAGGGCCCTATGGCGAGTATGACCCGGGAACCGAGGCGAACGAACAGGTCGCAAACGTATTCGCAGGAATAGTCGACAGAGTTCGAAGTATTTGGGGCGACCAGAATGAGGATGCGTACGCAGCGTTCCCCTGGATAGAGGAGATGGAACCTTCACTGGTAGGTATCGAGACCTCTGGCCGTCAGGAGTTGTGGGGCACTGTAGAAGAGGTCCTCGAGGTATGCAATCACGTCGAGGGAACCGTACCCGTCCTGAACATGGCTCACATCCACGCCAGAGGGCACGGAAGCATGAGGACCAGCGAGGACTACGCAGAGCTGTTTGACAAGGTCAGAGAGACTTATGGGGGTAGCAAGTTTTACTGTCACTTCGCCGGTATCGAGCACAGGATGGGTAATGCACTCCACTACACGCAGATCAAGAAGTCCGACCTCAAGTTCGAGCCATTTGCTGAGTATCTAGCGGAAGAGGGCGACTGGATGGACATAACCATCATCTCAGACTCTCCCCTTCTCGAGCACGATGCTATGTACATGATGCAGCATTACGACAAGGCAAGACAGCGTCTGATGGAGATAAGGGCCCGGGACGAGAGGAGAGTGAAGTTGGCACATGAGAGGGGACTGACTCCCGAGGAGCTTGAGCTGCTGGAGTCTGAGATGGCCGAGGTCCGAAAGAATCTCGAAGGCGACGGTAAGAAGCAGGCGAAGACGCCGGCCAAGGCCGCAGGTGGCATGATGTCATTCGATGACAAAGTCGACGAAGACGACGTCTTCTGAAGTCCCTCGTGCCCTCAGAAGCCTTGAAGCCACAATCACACTCGCGAGAGTGCTACGGGACTGTAGCTCAGCTGGGAGAGCGCCGCACTGAAGATGCGGAGGCCGCTGGTTCAAGTCCGGCCAGTCCCACCATTTCTTTCCCAGTGGTGAGCTCAGTTGATCCCGTCAAGCGTCTCTGTCTGAATACGGTGTAGCTCCTCGATACCAACCGTGGCCGCGTCGATCAGCGAATCCAGCTCATCCCTGGTGTAAGTCGCCTCCTCTCCAGTTCCCTGGACTTCAACGAATCCCCCGTCACTGGTCATTACCACATTCATGTCCACATCGGCATTGCTGTCGAGAATGTAGTCTAGATCTGTCATCACACTGCCGTTGACCATTCCAACAGATACTGCGGCAACGTCATTCATCATGACTGCGGACTCGTGATTAGCACGCTCCTCGGGTGACAATTCGGGAGCGGTCCAGCCGTTGGAAATGTCCTCCTTCGTCGGCCGCATTTCGATAGGGAGGCAATCTCCGGATTCGATGAGCCGGCGAACCGCTAGGCGGAGTCCGATATTTGCGGCCGTTATGGATGCGCATCTGGTGCCTCCGTCCGCGTTCAGTATGTCGCAATCCACAGTCAGTGCGACCGGTCCAAGGGCCTCTAGATCAACTGCCCCTCTAAGGGATCTGGCGACTAATCGCTCTATTTCCATGGTCCTCCCCTTGGCTCCGCTCCGCTCTCTCCTGAATCTGGAATCAGTAGACCCGGGAAGCAGGGAATACTCTGCATGGACCCACCCTCTGTTTGAGTTCCTGGGAAACCATCTTGGAAGGGAGGGGGCCTTTGTAACACAAATGAGGACGATGGTATCCCCTTGTCTGTAGAGGAGTGATGCGAGTGCATTTGGGGTGAAGTCCAGAGTTACGTGTATTTCCCTAAGCTCATCGTTCTCCCTATCAGTAGAAACATCTCCAGACTTCATCTTCGCCATGCACTTGCGACCATAGTCCCCTTGTTGAATCATTCGCGCCTTGCGTGAGGGGGGCGGAACGCCTCTATGACGCCCTCATCGGTCTCTATGTATGGCCCTCCGATCAGATCGACACAGTATGGGACTGCGGCAAAAACCTCATCCAGTATTTCTCTTATTGACCTAGGGGAACCAGGTAGATTGATTACCAGCGAGGAGCCTCTTATTCCCGCTATTTGACGAGATAATATCCCAGTTGGAACGTACTTCATGGAAACCGACCTCATGTGTTCCCCAAAACCGGGGAGGATCCTATCGCACACTGACGCGGTCGCCTCTGGAGTGACGTCCCTGGGTGCCGGCCCGGTGCCTCCTGTGGTTATGACAACCGAGCACATTTCATTATCGACAAGATCCCTGATGCCTTCCTCAATCGCGGACTTATCGTCGGGCACTAGCCTCCTCGCCGATTCCCAGGGGGAAGTCAGAGCATCTCGCAGGAAACCCTCAATTGCAGGGCCGCTGATGTCTTCGTATTCGCCAGAGCTAGCCCTATCGGATGAGGTCAAAATCCCGAACCTGCACAATTCTCCCTCGGGCATGGACTTGGACGGGGGACTCTCACGATTAACGCCGTCGGTCGAAATCCAGTTTTACGGGGACACCTTCAAGAACCGCCGGGTTCAACCTCCTCTCCTTGAGGTGATGAAGTGCTGAGTCTTCCCCAAACCGCACGCAGGAAAAATACCCGTGCATCGCCTAGCCTAGTCCCAACAGGTACTGAAGCTACGTCGACTCAAGAATACTCAGCATTTTGTCATTAGACGGAGCTGAGTAAATGAGTGAAGATGGAAAATATGCCACACAGGTGGCCATGGTAAAGGAAGAATGCAAAGATGCTAGCGAGGAAGACATAGTCAAGGAATTCAAGAGGTACGAGGAAGAGTTCCTGATACCGCCGGAGGACGCCCTAAGGTCCGTGATGAGAAAGTTCCAGGCAGAGGCGGGAATAGAGGTGACTAAGTCGTCCTCTCCATCGTCCGCACAACAATCTCCCGAGAAGAAGGCGAACCGCTTCTCCGACCTAGGGGCGGAGGATCGCAACGTCACCATCGAGGTTGCTATCGTATCCTATACCCCTAGGGTGCAGAAGATGAAGTCCGGCGAAGAGAGGCAGATAGCCTTCGGGTGGATAGAGGACAACCCCTGGGAGGCCAGTGACAAGAGGGTGAGATGGGACTACAAGGATTGGGGGGACCACAGTCAGAATCTGGCACCTGGGTCCATAGTTCGCCTAGAAGGAGTATCAGTTAACGAGTGGAACGACAAGCGTTCGATAAACATCAACAGGACTTCCCGCGTCTCTATCCTAAAGGAAGGCGGGGCAACGGTCCATCAGCCATCACACGAGCCCCTGACTATAGAGAAAGCATCCGCGTCGGAAGGATTCGTCAATCTAGTCGCGAGGGTCGTCTCCACAAAGCCAGATGTGATAGTCAAGAAGGACGGATCCGGGCAATTGCACGTAGTCAGGGGGAGACTCGCCGACTCAACTGGGAGCATAAGCATGCTTTCGTGGGCGGACTTCGAGCATGAAGCCGGCACACTGGTGAGGATAGAGGGCGCGACTGTAAGGAGATTCAGGGACACCCCAGAAGTCAACATCAGTGACACAACTCGTGTAGAGGTCTACCACGACAACTCATTCGCCAGTCTGGATGAGCTTTCATCTTCCACAAAGAGCAGCATATCGGAACTTAGGAATGGAATGAGGGATATCGAGATAACCCTACAGGTGGAAACTTGGAATCAGAGATCATTCACGGCCAAAGACGGCACTGAGAGAGTGGTCCGTAGTGGAGATGTGATGGATCCAACGGGCCGTTGCAGGCTAACTGCATGGTGCGATTTCGACCCCAAGCCAGGCGATTTCATCCACCTCAAGGAGGCAAGGGTTCAGTCTTGGCAAGGCTCTCCCGACTTGGTGATTGACGATATTAGCCAGGCGACTAACCTCGAGAATCCAGCATGGGATCAGATAGATCCCAATGACCATTGGGTCGACGTCGAACTAACTGAACTGGTGGGCGGGGGAACCAGGAGGGGAATCAGGACGACTGGAACAATAGTATTCGTAACAAACGACTCAGGGATAATTGAAAGATGCTCGGTCATAATGCCCGATGGGAACAGGAAGTGCCGAAAGAGGCTCAGGGACGGAAACTGCATCGACTGTGGGCCGCAGAGGGGGGAGGAGGACCTACGTGTACGATTGGTCATGGACGACGGCGTCTCGAATGTCTCCCTACTGCTATCGAAGGAACCCGCTCAGGATTTCTTGAATATGTCACAGAGTGAGGTCGCCGATAGGATTTCCAAGGACGGACAGGAGGCATTTCTCGCCTCCATCCGAGATGAGTATCTCGGAAGAAGGGTATCGGTGAATGGACTCGCCCTGATAGACGACCAAGGCGCGATGATACTCGCGGACAGTGCCTCCAAGGGGGAACTCTCCCCATCTAGTGCGGCCAATCAAGTAATGGAGAAGTGGGGGGTGACTCTATGATGCAGGGCGAAAGGAGAGTTAGGCAGAGCGCCATCAGGATGCTAGCAAGGGAATACTCCGACTCATCCCTGACAGAGGTTGGCGCAGGGGAGTACGACCCATCCTTCGTTGTAACCAAGCTAGGTGCCAGGATAAACAGGGCATTGGTGGCAGGAGTAATCGACAGAATGGAGAGGAGGGACGGAGACAATGGGCCAAGCTACTCAGGCGCCCTTCGTGATCCAACAGGAGCTCACTTCTTCAATATCGCACCATTCCAGCCAGAGCTCCATCCGGATGCCGAAGAACTCCTCGCTAGATTTGAATCTGGAGACAGGTTCCTGATGATTCTAGTCGGGCGGTCGAGATGGTTTGAACAGGAGGACGGCGGCATCTTCATGTCACTCAGAACAGAGCAGTTTGCAATTTGTGACAAGGAGGCCTACTCCATGTGGCTGTCCGATGCCGCGGATGCAACACTGCGACGAATAGACGCGTATGAGAAGTCCCTCGGTGCCGAGCTAAACCGGAACTCAATGGAGAGCGCCGGCATACCCTCGGATCTCGTCCAGGGGCTCGTTTCGTCCAGGGAGCACTACCCGGACTTCGATAGTGAGGACTATCGCGTAGGCGTCCTACAAGCCTTGTCCGCGGCCTCTGGGAGGTCTAGCCTAATCCAAGAGCCCTCACCCGAAGAAGAAAGTGAGGCAGCAGGGAATAATTCTGCAGCAGAGGGCAACCAGTCCGCGACCCCGATCGAGCCAGCAGGAGACTTACATGGGACAATCATAGCGACAATCAATGCCAGAGATGCGGGAGAGGGGGTCGAGTACGACTCGATCATCCTATCATGTGTTGAAGCGGGTTTTTCAAGGGAAGACGCCGAAGATGCACTTGAGAATCTCAGGGACGTGGAAGGTTCGATCATCGAACCAAGGTTCGGATTCTTCCGGATTACCTCCGACTCCAGGGAAATGTCGTCTTCTTAGCCCGAATTCGGGCCATCGATGATCCTTTGTGCATCCCTCATAGCAGCCCTGACTCTTGCCGCGGATTCGCTACCGGAAACCTCCGTTCTTAGCGAATGCCTCGACTGTTCTATTCCAAACTCGCCCATTCTTGCCCCTTTGATTTCCGCAATGTCCGTGGCAACTCTGGAGACTCTAGCCCTGACTGAATCGCTGTCCAGTGGCCACCCCCTTCTCCTTGCGAGCCTCAGCACCAGTTCCTTCTGCCCTTCGCCCCATCTGCCGCCATGCCCTCTCAGGATAGTTCCTACCATTCTCTCCAGGTCCTCTATCTTGGAAGCCACGAACCTCAGGTCAGACTGAACACCCAAGTCCAGACTCTCGAACCCCATCACCATTGCATCCGAGGCGTCCTCTATTACCGCGGTTGGGACAATCTCGTGGAAGTCAATATCCGGACTAATCTCCTCCTCCAGAATGGCCTCAGAGGGAGGGTCATCCAACGGCCTACTCTCCGCCGCACCCGGGATCCCATTCCTGCGGAGACTCCTCTTTATCCTGCCCCAGCCATTGAGTTGGTTAGTGAGGACCCCCGCAACCCTGCCCATCAATACGGTCCTATTCCCGGTTAGAGGACTTTCAAGCCTCACACACATCTCATGCAGATCATCACGGTCCATTTCAGCCAGTTTCTCTATCGTCATTCTCCTAGAGTCGAAGTTCAGATGTAGCCATAGCCTCTGCCTCCTCTCTCTCTGTGATCCAGATGACTTGATCCCGAAAATCTTCAGTACCTCGCCCAGATCACTGTGGGACATTGACTGGATTCCATCCCACGAAAGATCTTGCTCAGGCAGTACCAGATAGTGGATCAGTCTGGCTCTGAGTACTTCTACTGAACCGCTCTTTGAGACCCCTAGTTCCTCCGCCCTCTCCCTGAGCTCTACTAGCCTTCCTCGATAGAGGCCATCTAGAACGTATTCGTCATAATCCATGTGCCCTCAGGGTACTCCGGAATCTATACCATGATATCGATTGCGTGTCCATTAGTATCCCGGAAGGCGTTTCTCACACCTATCTCAATCATCCAGAGATATGAATGAGGGCGTATCCAGATCAGTGTGGAAATCCTTTGGAACCTCCCTAGACGTTTCCTTGATGAGTATCTCCCAGTCACGGAGTGAGGCTATGGTCGCCCTTTCGTATTCCGAGTATCTGATTACCCTATGCAAACTCACTGTCTTCTTTCCATCCTTGGAGACATACTCGATCCTAATCTCAACGTGAACCTCGTCCTCTTTGACCTCTCCGTCCGGATCTTGGCAGACCTGCTCGAGAACCAGGTCTCGTGTTTCCTCTGCCTGTTTTATCAACGACCTAACTTGGCGGTGCCTGACCAATATCCCGGTCTTGCCCAGCATCCCTTCGTCCAGAGCCCCGATGAGGTTGTCCTGGATCCACCAACATGTCTCGCCTTCCTTTTCCGAAATCTGCTCAGAAATGCTAACTGGAAACATTCTTCTGGCTATCAGTACCACCAGGTCAGAATACGGCATGGGTAGGAAATGAGGCTCTCCCGCATTCTGAGGGTCGGGAAGAAGCGAATGCCTCCTGCTCATCAAACCCGCCGCATCGTAGACCTCTCTCTGAGCGACGAAACCATCAATTTCCCCGGATTCCCTTAGCCCTTCCATCCACCTGATCAATGAGATTGGATCTTCTGGAGGAGAATCACTCCCTGAAATCGAGGAATATGCCGATGGGTCCAGAATCCTGATTCCTCTCCTGGCCCTCCTGAGTTGCCTTCTGATCAATTTGTGCTCACACAAGATTATGGCCGATTTGGGCTGATATTGCAACTTGTTATCCGAGACCAGCAGGGAGTAAGGCCTCTGAGGGGTCCTAGCTCCAACAATTTCCAATCCAGCTTGTAGGAGCTCCATCCTTCTTCCATGAACAATAGAAGCAGGGACGGCCAGCATGTCGGCCTCACCAGAATCTAGCATCGAAATGCCACTATCAAGATCTGGGATCCCCTTGCATTCGACGTCAATTGAGGGAGAACCGCCAGAATCTAGCAATTTAGAGATATTATTGGATACAGAGCATCCGACAGTGTCCAACATAGCAAGGAGTAGTTGTTCCGTCATCGCATCCACCTCTAGGGAGGGAGCACGCCTTGTGCCCGTACGGGGCGCGCGCACACCTGTTGATATATGCGACCCTTGCAGAAGAGTCCGGTAGACATGGCTACGATGCTATCGGTGAAGAGGCGCTTAGATAAGCGCTTGAATCTCTTCGAGGAGTCACTAGAATCCCTGGTGCACGATGCTATGTCCTCTTCAGAGGCTCCAGCGATGGTTCTTGCCAGAGACGTTCTCCTGGCAGGAGGCAAGAGGCTCAGGCCTCTTCTCTGTATGCTGTCATACGAGGCAGCTGGTGGCGAGGATGTATCAGAGGTCATGGATCTAGCACTTTCTTCTGAGCTCCTCCACACTGCCACTCTAGTGCACGACGACATTTACGACCAATCAAAATTCAGGAGAGGGAGGCCGACACTACACTCCTCCCATGGGCTTTCCCATGCGATAATTGCTGGAGATTACCTTTTCTCAGTCGGCTTTGCAAAGGGAGGGAGGTACGACTTAGAGGTCGTCGATATGATAGCCTCAGCTTGCGCCAATATTGCGACTGGCGAACTACTACAGTTCGATCACATCGGGGATCTATCCACGACCCCGGAGGATTACTACTCCATTATCGATGGCAAGACGGTGGGCCCGTTCTCGACCAGCTGTGCTTGTGCGGCTCTCGTCGCCGGCGCGTCCCAGGGGGTCGCAGATTCACTTTACGAATTCGGAACTGAATTCGGTAGAGCCTTCCAACTGGTAGACGACCTCCTCGACCTTACAGGCGATCCTTCTATGGGCAAGCCCAGGGGTACCGACGTGCATGAGGGAAAGATGACACTCCCCCTGATTCATGCGTTAACCACCCTCCACGGGGCCGAGAGGGAGCATCTAGCAGACGTCCTGAATAACTTCAGTGACGACAGGTGGAACGAGCTCCACTCACTGTTGGAGATCTCTGACTCCATGGAGTACGTGAAGCAGCTAATTCAGAATCATGTGGACAGGGCCCTGAAGATTCTCGACTCCCTTCCATTTTCACCAGCCAGGGAGCTGATGTCCGAAGTTGCATTGGTTTCCAAGAAGAGGAGAATCTGATCCAGAGGATAACATGTCAGATTTAGCAACCGATTGGGAAGTTATCGTGATCGGCGGGGGTCCCGCCGGAGCTACCGTAGCAAGGTATGTCGCGGAAGGCGGTCGCAAGGTTCTGGTGATAGACGGAAGGGATCCAATCGGCTCCCCTCTGCAGTGCGGGGAGCTGGTCCCCTCCAATGATGAGATGCGCAGGCTGTGCCCCGATGTCCCCGAAATCGACGATCTCCTGCAAACCCCGGATGGGGCCATATCGAAGAGGACTAGCGAGATGCACATAGTCCCCCCCTCGGGACGGCCACTGAGGTACCCGTTTGAGGGCATCATGCTAAACAGGGTGGCTCATGACGAGTGGCTAGTCGAGCTGGCTTCTTCCAAGGGGGCCCAATTCCTAACCAATTCGCATGTAGAGTCAGTTTCCGGTGAATCCGTAATCCTGAGGGACGGGAGGCAATTCACCGCTAGAGTGATTGTTGGAGCTGCTGGTCACAATGATCCAATAAGAAGGGATCACTGGGACGAATCGGGGCTGAAGATCCCGATCAAGTTTGTTCTTATGGACGGAGATTTCGGCGAAGCAGTGGAGCTTCATTTCGGGTCTATGGCCCCGGGCGGCTATGCTTGGGTCTTCCCCAAGGGGCGCGGTGCGAACATAGGTGTCGGGATCCAGAAAAAGTTCTCCAATGGAAAGTCCCTGAACGTCTTCACAGAGGAATTCCTGACTGGATATGATGGCGAAATCACATTCCGTGGTGCTGGATCACTTCCAATGTCTGGGACCATCGATTGTTTCGTCAAGGGAAACCACCTTCTCGTCGGAGATTCAGCTGGGATGGTACTGCCGTCGAACGGAGCAGGAATAACTATCGCAATGATCGGTGGAAGAATCGCAGGTCAGACCATTGTCTCACATCTGGAAAATGGCACGTCGTTACACGAGTATGAGGTGGAATGGAATCGTCAGATGGGCCCAGTCATGCGAAACTCGAAAATTTCATTCAGGGTCGGAAGTTGGATAATGCGACTGCCTGATTGGATCCTAAATATGGCTTTCAACCCCGTGACCAAGCCGTTCGTTTGGCGCTTTGTGACTTGTAGGAAACCGTTCTTCATTTTCTGAATATCATCAGGGTCCCATAAACTATATGCCCACGAGACTATTATTGACTAGTTTACTTTGGGACCGACAATGTTTGATGCAATAAAGTCAACACCAGCCAAAATTTGTCTAGGCATAAGCGCGCTAGTTACTCTAGTGTATTCGCTCAATTTCATGCTCTGGGCCGACTGCTATGTTATTGGAGGAGATGGATGTTTCACGCTAATGTCGAATGAAACAATTACCGGGATGATCTCCTACGGAAACGGGGGGCCCGAAACAGCATTCAATGGAGCACTGATGTTTGGCATATTCATCTCCACGGGAATAATGCTCAATGAGGGTGCCAAAGGGATGTGGAAGATCATGATTCCAGTCATCGCGGGATTCGTTACAATGACTGGCGCAATCTGGTACTATTGGGGGGACCTTGATTCCTCAACAACTCCAAAATATGTTGTACCTGTTACGACACTGATATACATCGCGGCGTATTTCCTTTTGAAGGCCGAAGATGAGGTCGATGACGGACTATCCGAATTCAAGATGGGAATTAACATTCAGGACAAAGGTGCGCTTGCAGCGCTTTCGTTGCTCGCAGTAATGGGCGTTTACTATTGCTTCAGGGCCATCCTTTTCCCAGCAGACACCATTGAAGCGTTCGGAATAGGGGAAGCCACACAGGAGATGCTGGACGCAGGCCTTGGCGCTCCATCCGAGGTAACTGTTGCAGTTGGAGGCTCGATATTCCTGATTTACATGCTCTGGATCATCATCACAATCATGGATGGAGCAAAGGGCAAGTGGGCAATAATCCACCCCGGCATCTTCTTTTTACTCGCCACCACCATACTCAACTACGTCTCTCTGGTGGATAATGCCGGAGCTGAAGTGATTAGACCGGTCTCCGATCAATTGACTATTGACTCGCTAACGGGGCCTCTCGCTTTACTCCTGGTACTATTTTCATACTACCGATTGAGGGATGAGGGCATTGAAGACGGAATGCTTTGGAACGGTGAACCGATGTCTCCAAATTTCTTCAACATAATGGTGATTACTTGGGCACTCGGACTTGGTCTAATGTTCACAGCCAACATCATGATGTGAGGGGATTTTGAGTCATTAAGGCCCTATTCGGGTTTGGCGCCTTCCCAGATCGTCGCCATGCCTGGGAAAATGACCTTCGCCTTGACATCAGTGAAGCCTTCTTCCTCGATCATCCTGACGTAATCGCGAGTGGTTCCGAAACTCGAGTAGGTCTTGGTCAGCCACTTCCAGGGGTGGTCCCCAGTTCGATAGATAGTCCTTGCATAGGCGCTCACGTAAGTCCTCATCCAAAGCCATCCCAGGAAGCCGTGTAAACGATTCATCTTGGCCGGATCGATGATTACCAGTTTCCCTCCGGGTTTGAGGACCCTGAGGGACTCTGAGAGCCCCTTTCTCTTGTCGTACCAGTCCCGGAAAGAGAACAATGAGCAAACCGCGTCGAACGAATCGTCTTCGAAAGGCAGGTCTTCCGCGGTTCCCTCCACGAACGTGGCAGCAGGATCGCCCCTGGACTCTCGTGATGAGTTGACCCTTGGCTCTGCCACCTTGATCATCTCTGGAATCGGATCGAGGCAGAAGAGCTCCCCACCTTCGACATCCTCGGCGAAGCTGCCGGGACCGCAGCCTATCTCGAGTAGTCGACAGTTTCTGGGTAGCCTGTCCCTGACCATTCTACGCCATCTTGAGACCTGTCCAAGAGTGGCAATTCGATTCACTCGGTCGTACACAGGGATTGTCGCTTCGAGGTTTCTCTGGAGCTCAGCCCAGTCTTCGCCCCCTATCCTCTCGCTGTCCACGTATCCCCCGCTATGTGGCCTGTATTTGGAGGGTTCCCGAGACACCTCTCGTCGCATCCCTATGTTGCTCTGGTGATAGTCGCGAGGTTACCATCATAAACTCTACAATAGTCGCCAATGCACCGTAGGTGCTGAAAATGGGCAGAGAAGACGTACTCCGTGCCATAAGAAAGGCTGAGAATGAAGCGAGGAACACTGTCTCCAAGGCAGAGTCCGAAGCCTCTGAGATTATCTCCAAGGCGAGACTCTCCGCTACTGAGATTGTCCAAGATGGGCGCTCAGAGTCGGAGGCAAGTAGCCAGGGTCTGATTTCTGACGCAAGGGCCACTGCAGAGGCGGAGGCCAAGAAGGTCTCCGACGAGGGTGACTCGTCAATAGACTCGATACACAAGGGCAGCGACGGTAACAGGACGGCGGCAGTGAAGACGGTTCTGGATGCGTTCAGATCCTAGAACACCATGGAGGTCCTAGCATGTCACAGGTCAATACCCAGCAGATGGGAAGGCTTGTTGCTGCTGGTAGCGTTGACAAGTTGGATGAGGCGGTAAATATCCTGGCACGTCTGGAGGCGCTCCACATAATTGACTACGATGGCTCAGAGGAGGGATTCTCACTTGGGTCGCCAAACCCATCTTCCGAGGAGATCGGAAAGGTGTTGGTCAGGGCACGCTCGGCCGCGTCAATAGTGTCCACAGAAGGTCCGGATAAACCAGTGTCGCAGGCGCCAATCAGGAAAATCCTGTCAGGCGACCTTCCCTCCAGGATCGACGAACTTCTGGAGGCGAGCTCAAGAGTTGATGATCTTGAAAATGAGATTTCTTCTCTTCAGGAGGAGATGGACAACCTGTCGATGGTAGTCCCGCTTGGTATCGACATCGAACTATTGGGCGGCTATGACTCAATAGACTCCTTCGTAGGCACCGTGTCAGATTCAACCGCCGCTGCCGAAGTTGCCGGTAGCAGCCTTTTCTTTCAAGCGAAGAACGGCAATCAAACCATCGTGGCGGTCTTCTGTCGTTCAGGAGACTCCGCAACCATTTCGTCATCACTCGAATCTGCTGGATTCGAGACTATCGCACTGCCAGAAGGAACCGGCTCTCCCTCAGAGAGACTTGAGGAGGTCAGGTCTTCACGCGATGCTCTTGTTAGCGAGAAGTCGGAACTAACTGAGAAAATAGGCGAGTGGGAAGACTCCAACGGAGAGATGCTCGCCTGCGGCCTTGAAATCCTAGAGAGAGATCACGACGTCCTCACAGCCCCCGTTAGAATCGCTGTGTCCGAGCATGCATTCGTATTGGATGGGTGGTTAGTTATGAGCAGGGCCGAGGAAGTGCAGAAAGAACTCAATTCCGTTTGTCTTTACACGGAAGTCACACCTTTCGAAATGGAGGCAGGTGGAGGTGGACATGGGCACTCAGATCATACCCACCATCAAGAAATGCCCCCCATAGCATTCCAAGATAGGAACACCAGCAAGCCAATGGAACTTCTCACCGACGCTGTTGGCCGTCCAGCATACGGGAGGATAGACCCGACAGTTTTCATGATGGTCACCTATCCGATATTCTTCGGAATTATGCTTGGGGACATGGCTTACGGCCTAATCACAATGGGGGTCGGGTGGATGCTGATAAGAAACTCGGGCACCAATGAGATGCTAAGGCTTGGAGGCAAGTTCCTCACATACATTGGCTTCGGCACATTGGTATTCGGATACATTTACGCGGAATTTGCTGGTTGGGAGATTTTCCCCCATCATAGTCACAACCCTGCAGAGGCACTCTCCATACTATACCCCAGTTTTGACTACTACCACTTCTGGCACGCTTCCCTCCCTCTAGGGATAGAGCTTGCATTCCCATTCCACAGGGTGACTATGGTTGAAGACCATGGAAATCTCGAGCACCTCATCCTGCTGACGATTTACCTAGGCGTCCTACATGTGTTCCTAGGCCTCTCAATCGGTTTCAGGGACATCATGCTCTACGGTAATGGCCATGGCGGTTTTGGTTTAGTTTGCGCATTCTTCGAGAAGGGCGTTTGGATGATTCTACTCGTTGGTGGATTCTTGTTTGCCTATGGGTTCCTTGGGCCCTCCGATGCAGAATGGATGCTTTTGCCCGGGGCTGCGATTTCCGTATCTGCTACTCTGATGCTAATGTGGACTCTGTACAATTACCACGGGGTCCCCTTCCCCATAAACATCGGATTGGCCCCCATTGAAGCAGTCGGTATGATGCCGACTGTGATTTCCTATGTCAGACTGTTTGCGGTCGGTGTCGTGGGGGTCAAGATCGCAGAGACCGGGAATGAGAAACTCTTCGAGCCATTGGCACACATCCTGGAGGATATGTCCCACGCCTCAACGATTGACTACCTCTTCATACCACTACTCTTGATTGGCTGGCTCTCAGTCCAATTCTTCGCATGGGGGCTAGGTGTCTTCAGTCCCAATATCCATGCAGCAAGGCTCCACTTCGTTGAGTGGATGAGACAATATTACGATTCAAGCGGTGAGGAGTTCAAGCCATTCGGCCTGAATTCCAGATTCGTGGAGGTAGATTAGATTCCAAGCCTAGGCTTGTAAGAAAAATGGAGGAAAAAAGAATGAACAACAGAAATATGATGAAAGGAATGAGCGCCCTAATGGTCCTGACCTCGTTTGCAATGATTGCTTCGGTGGTTTCGGCACAAGAGGCATCGACCGCCGCGTCCTACAATTGGGATGCAGCTAAGCTGGGAGCTGGAATTGCGCTCGGATTAGCAGGTGTTGGAACTGGATTGAGCCAGGGACCTATCGGAGCAGCAGCAGTCGGAATGATCGCTGAAGACCCCAGTAAGTTCGTTACTGGACTGATCTTCACAGCTCTACCTGAGACTATCGTACTGTTCGGATTCCTTGCACTGTTCCTGCTCTAGGCAGGTTGCGAGACCGATATACGAATTATTGACGAGAGGTTAGAAGATGACATTAGACGCTTTAGCGGCCGAAATCGCCAGTCAGGCGAAGGCCGAAGCTAAGTCAATCATCGACGCTGCCAAGGCCGAGGCCAAGCGCATCCAGGATGATGCCAAGGAACAGGCCGCGACAGCTGCTTCTGAGGCTGAGATGCGAGCATCACGCGATAGTGAGCAGCTCTCGGTCGAGGTCGTAGCATCAGCTAGGCAGGCCAATCAGAAGAGAGCGTTAATCGCTAGAAGGGAGGAACTAGACATGACTTGGGGGGCCGTTATGGAGCAGGTTGGATCACCTGACTTCGAAGGCCGTTCTGAAATCATAGAGGGTCTTCTCGAGGAGGCCGATAAGGCTGATTCAGACATGGTCCTGAGACCTGTCTCCACCGACCGAAAAGCCCTGTCATCATCCAAGTTCTCCTTGGGGGATGACATCGAAGGGCTCGGAGGCTTCGTACTGGAGTCAAAGGATGGATCAATGGTTCTAGATTACCGCTTCGATAGTCGCTTAGAGGATGCCTGGAAGGCTAGCCTCGGAGCGGTTAACACAGCACTTTTTGGAGAGTAATTGAGGCGATATTATGGCAAGCATGGCAAATGGTCGTTCGAACCTTTACAATGCGTCAGCACGAGCCAAGGCTCGTAAGGCGACATTGATTGATACGACCAGGATGCGCCAGCTTCTCCAACAAGGCCCAGAATCGATAGGGGTGAGCATAGGCGAGCTCGGATACAGGGCCGAGATGGATCTATACGCATCGAGGATGAGTGGAGCGGATGCTGTCGAAGCGGCATTGTTCCACAATATGGACAATGACCTTTCCCAAGTCATGCGCTTCTGTCAAGGCCATCTGAGGGCACTGGTTGCCATCTATGTTGAGAGATTCGACTATGAGAAGGCCAAGACAGTACTGAGGGCAGTCAATGGGGGTGCTTCGGACGAATTAATCGAGACACAGATTCTACCGTCGGAGAATCCCCGAAACTCCCCCTGGTTACAAATTGTCAGAACCACCGAGGGACTCCAAGAGGCCGTAGACGCCATGTCTGGAACCTCTTGGGGCAGAGCCCTCTCCAAGCTTGAGGGCGAGCCCACACTAGAAGAACTCGAGAACACCCTTGACATGCAATATTTCTCAGACGCCCTGAAAGCAGTGAAGGGCAGAGATGGCAGTCCAAGGCTACTCAGGTACCTAAGAATGGAGATAGACCACAGGAACGTAATCAACCAGTTCCGCGGAATCCGTCAAGAGATGTCCCAGGAGAAACGATCCTCCATCGTTATCCCGGGCGGAAAGATAGATCCCGCAACCATGAGGCAAGCTTCACAGGCTGAGACGGATGAAGAACTCATCGAGTCGCTTAGGAGAAGCGGATCCTTCGATGATACGGGTTTCGAGGAGGCCATGTCAGCGTCCAAGTCTCTTGGTTCACTGGACCCCTATGCCGAACTAATGTCGCACCAGAGGCACGCGGTCCTGAAGAGGTTCTCACATCTAAGCCCCGTCTCCCCATTCCCTGTCATACATTACATCGAGTGCAAGGCACTCGAGGTTAGAAATCTAAGACTACTCGTGCGCGGTAAGTCAGTAGGCCTCCCAGATGAGGTAATCGAAGCGCACTTAGACTACTGAGGTGAAATTATGGAGATAGCAGTCGTAGGGCCACTCGAATTCACGCTTGGTTTCCAGTTGGCAGGGGTGAAGAACCTGCACAATACAAGTGATCACGAGGAGATGGCCGACATTATCAGGACACTACTCAACCAGGCAGAGGTGGGAGTCGTCGTAATCGACAACTCGGACCTCAATAGGCTCCCAGAAAGGCTGCGCATGCAGATTGCTGAGAGCGTTACCCCCACGGTGTTGGGAATAGGAACAGAGGAGGATCATACCCTCCGCGAGTCAATCAAGTCAGCTCTAGGAGTGGACCTCTGGAAGTAAAAAATAAGAATAATGGAAGTGAAAAAAATGAGCAAAGAGAATGGATTAATTTACCGGATATCCGGACCAGTAGTGACAGCAGTTGGAATAGCACCTAGAATGTACGAGGTTGTCCGTGTTGGACATGAGGGCCTCATGGGCGAGGTCATTGAGCTACACGGGGATCAGTCGGTCATACAGGTTTACGAGGAGACTTCCGGAATCAAGCCGGGAGAGCCAGTCGTAAGAACTGGACAGACCCTTTCCGTACAACTCGGACCGGGACTTCTGACCCAGATTTACGATGGAATCCAACGTCCTCTTCCCAAACTAGAGGAGACGATGGGCGTTTTCATCACTCGTGGTGTCGATGCAGACGGTCTAGATTTGGAGAAGAAGTGGGAATTCAATGCCACAGCAAAGAAGGGCGATGAGATTGGCCCTGGACAGGTAATTGGAACGGTTCAGGAAACAGAGACGATCGAGCATCGTGTCATGGTCCCGCCAAACTCAGGTGGCAAGGTTAAGGCCATCAAATCTGGAACTTTCAATATCACCGAGCCAGTCTGCACTCTCGAGGACGGTACCGAGATAGCAATGATGCAGGAGTGGCCAGTCCGTTCCCCAAGGCCTTTCGTACAGAAGTACGCCCCAGACGTTCCGCTGATCACAGGTCAGAGAATTCTTGACTTCCTTTTCCCGCTCGCTAAGGGCGGGACTGCAGGAATCCCAGGTCCTTTCGGATCAGGGAAGACCGTTACCCAGCAACAACTAGCGAAGTGGTCAGACGCACAGATCGTGGTTTACATCGGATGTGGCGAGAGAGGGAATGAGATGACCGAGGTTCTGGATGAATTCCCACATCTCATTGACCCCAACACGAACAAGCCCCTCATGAACAGAACTGTGATGATTGCAAACACCTCCAACATGCCAGTAGCGGCTAGGGAGGCATCGGTTTACACCGGTATCACAATCGCCGAGTACTTCCGAGACATGGGTTACAACGTTGCCCTGATGGCTGACTCCACCAGCAGATGGGCCGAGGCCATGAGGGAGATATCCTCGAGACTCGAGGAGATGCCCGGAGAGGAAGGCTATCCAGCTTACCTCTCAAGCAGACTTGCAGAATTCTACGAGCGTGCCGGAAGGGTCAGGACTCTCGCAGGCGATGATGGATCAGTTTCTGTGATCGGAGCAGTTTCTCCTCCCGGCGGGGACATTTCAGAGCCAGTCAGCCAGGGTACTCTCAGGATTGTCAAGGTTTTCTGGGGGCTAGACGCTGGTTTGGCCAGGCAGAGACACTTCCCAGCAATCAACTGGCTAAGCTCGTACAGCCTTTACCCACAAGCACTAGATCAGTGGTACAGGGATAACATCGCATCTGACTTCCCAGAGGTTAGGACCGACATCAGCACCCTTTTGCAAGTCGAAGCCGAGCTTCAGGAGATCGTACAGCTAGTGGGTTCGGACGCACTTCCGGTAGACCAGCAACTCACACTCGAGGTTGCTAGGATGATCAGGGAGTTCTTCCTTCAGCAGAATGCATTCCACGACGTCGATACCTTCAGTGACTTGGGCCTTCAGTACCACATGGCCAGAGCTATCCTTTCCTTCCAAGAGGAAGCAAAGAAGGCTATAGCTGGTGGCGCTCAGTTGGAAGACGTCGTCAACATCCCAGCTAGGACCGATCTGATGAGGGGCCGTTTCGAGAAAGGCTACGATGAGAGGATAGGTGAATTAGTGACTGAAATGGGGAAGCAGATTGCTGCCAGTATGGAGGCCAACTGAGAGGTGATATCATGAGCGGAAAAGAGTACAGAACCATAACAGACGTAAAGGGTCCACTAGTGTTCCTAAACAAGACAGAACCAGTTTCTTTCGGCGAGATAGTCCAACTCCGCCTTAGCGATGGGTCAATGAAGAACGGTCAGGTTCTCGATACATCTGACGACCAAGTAATCGTGCAGGTATTCGAGGGGACATCATCCGTAGACAGGCAGACAGGTGTGAAGTTCCTAGGGGACGTCTTCAAGCTCCCAGTTAGCAAGGGACTCATAGGAAGGATCCTTGATGGCGCTGGAAGGCCAAGAGACGGAGGTCCTGAGATCGTTGCGGACGAGATGGCAGATATCATCGGGGCCGCAATAAACCCGTATTCAAGACAGAGCCCGGAGTCATTCATTCAGACCGGAATCTCCGCGATAGATGCATGCACCTCTCTAGTAAGGGGTCAGAAACTACCAATCTTCAGTGCGAGCGGTCTCCCTCACAACGACATCGCTCTACAAATTGCCAGGCAGGCCAAACTGGTCGGAAGCGATGACGACTTCGTGGTCGTTTTCTGCGCAATGGGAATTACGGCCGAAGAGTACAATTTCTTCGTCCACGATCTTGAGAGGACAGGGGCACTGGAGAATGCTGCTCTATTCGTCAATCTCGCGGATGACCCTGCAGTCGAGAGGCTAATCACGCCCAGGCTTGCATTGACTGCCGCCGAATATCTTGCTTTCGAACACGACTATCACGTTCTGGTAATTTACACTGACATGACGAATTACTGCGAATCACTAAGGCAGATAGGGGCCGCTAGGGAAGAGGTGCCAGGAAGAAGGGGCTACCCCGGATACATGTACACAGACTTGGCCATGCTATACGAAAGGGCCGGACTTGTCAAGGGTAAGAAGGGGTCAATAACCCAATTCCCAATCCTGACGATGCCAGGTGACGATATTACTCACCCAATACCGGACCTTTCTGGATACATTACAGAGGGCCAGATCGTGATTTCTCGTGAGCTTCACCAGAAGGGAATCTATCCGCCAATCAACGTCCTCCCATCCCTTTCCAGGCTGATGAACGCCGGGATAGGTCCAGGAAAAACCAGAGAGGACCACAAGTCCGTTTCCGACCAGCTTTATGCTGCGTATGCGCAAGGTAGAGAATTGAGGGGACTGGTTGCAATTGTCGGTGAGGACGCCTTGAATGAGAGAGATCTGCAACTGCTCAAGTTCGCGGATATATTCGAGGACCAGTTCTTGAGGCAAAGCAGGGACGAGGATCGTTCAATAAACGAAGGCACTCTCGACTTGGCATGGGATCTTCTTTCCAATATCGACACTAAGTATCTTGTCAGGCTGGACCAGAAGTGGATCGATAAGTACCACCCAACTGATCGCAAGGACTCAGAAGAGGAATAACTCCCGGAGGTGAATTAATATGGCTCTGGACATCAAGCCCACCCGATCAGAGCTGATTAATCTGAAGAGGAGGATCAAGCAGACATCAAGCGGCTACAACCTCCTCAAGATGAAGAGGGACGGGCTGTTCCATGAGTTCAGGACCCTTCTTTCCGAGATGATCGCTGCAAGGGAGGAATTAGTGGGCACGTACAGGGAAGCCATTCAGGCCATCAGCCTAGCTTCTTCCATAGAAGGTGGGCTCTCAGTCAAGAGTGCAGCAATCGCCGCATCAAAGAGGCCCGAGGTAACCGTTTCTAGAAGGAATATCATGGGTGTCGTCGTACCCAAGGTGGATGGTGAGAACCTGAAACTATCGATGGAGGACAGGGGACTCGGACTGGTCGGTGGCTCCCCATACATCGACGAGGCAGCTGACTCATACTCTCTTCTCATCGAGAAGGTGGTCAAGGCCGCTGAGATGGAGGCCACCCTCAAGAGGCTACTAGAGGAGATAGAGGCCACAAAGAGGAGAGTCAACGCTCTGGAATTCAAGGTGATTCCTGAGATGAAAGAGGCACAGGCTTTCATCCAGCTCAGACTAGAAGAGATGGAGAGGGAAGAGACCTTCAGACTCAAGAGATTCAAGAATAAGTGACGATCATCTCGCTCTCGTAGAGAGCGAGGGGTCAAAAAACACCCCTTCCAGCACTAGCCATGAGCGAGGCACAGCCGACTCCAGACAGACTCGTTCTCGACAACGAGACTTGGAGTCACAGAGATCTCGCCGAAGTCATTTCTTCGAGATATTTCGAACTGGGCGATGAAGAGATGGGAATGGCCTCATGGAAGGCCAGGGGCATAGACGGGAGGGACGAAGGATCGTGCCTCAAAGACCTGAACGGACATCTAGAGCCACTGGGCCTGATTGGGGTTCTCGACATCGGAAACCCACCGGTACTCTCAATTTCCGAGATTCCAGACCGATCCCTGGTACTTCCCAGGTGGCAGCAGTTCGCAGTTTGGTTTTCCATGTTCTCATTCATGACAATCGCGGGTGTAGGGCTGATCTCCAGAAACAGTCCAGATTCCCAATTTGGCATGGACGTCCTTTCCCAGGCAGCCATCACCTTCTCGATACCGCTAATCTCCGTCGCCGCCCTATCTAGCGAAATCAGGCGAATGGTCGCAAAGAGGCACGGAGTCAGACTTGAGAGCATGGTTCCTTTGGGATTCCCTCTGGCAGATGCCGTATGGCCCTTCGGAATGGCCGGATTACTCCCGCAGAATCGCCCAGATAGAATCCCCTACCCGAACAGGAGGGCTTTGGCCCATATCGAAATTTCAGCCCCATTGGTAACATTTCTTTGCGGAATTGCACTGTCACTAGTTGGACTCAGTCTAACCTCGAGCAACGCTCCGGGATTGGAATCTGCACCATTGGTAATTACAGCAAATCCACTCCTGGAATTAATTTCAAATCCATGGTTAGGCGAGGATCTCTACTTTAGGCTACAATGGTTGCATCCAACGGGAATAGCTGGCATGGGGCTTTGCATAGTGTCATGGATTATGCTGATGCCAGTACCCGGATTCCCAGGGGACCACTTACTGCACTCTATTTTCGGCCCCGACAAAATACTAGCAGAAGACAAGCAGACGTATGTCTTCGGATTTACCCTTGTCATGCTGGTAATTGTATTCTCGAGCAACACGTGGATACCCTGGCTATTCTTGACTGCCCTTGCAACATGGAGGAGGTTTAGCCCGAACCCAATGCTTGACCCATTCGTAGTGGATGAAAATGCCTCTATCGATGAGTTCTCCCGTAACAGAACAATAGCAGCAGTCGTCTTACTGCTCGTAGCAGGATTCCCCGGGATCAACGGTGCGTACCATCTCCCAGATTGGGACGAGGGACTCTCCACAGAAGACTGGCCTTCCCAGGTCCACTTCGAAGGCGGGCAAGCAAGCTTTCAGCTAGGGCTCGAACCAGCAGGAGTTGTGCCTGTTTCAGGTTGGCTTCAGGTGCGTATAGAGGGAGATCCCCTTGGAGATTGGCAGATATATTCGGAATGCTTTGACGAAAGAGACGTATGCAGATTCGATGAAATCACTCAGGCTTCGACAGGAATAATCTCGGTAAATCTATCTAGGGAAATAGATGCAACTCCACAGCCCTTCAGAGTAGTGGTTCTTATTGACGTACATGGGCACGTCGATGAGCATACAATCGCCTTCCAGACATCAGAAGTGACAACCACAAAAGATCCGCTTTGGATTTTGGTGGAGGATACAGAAACTCCTAGGATATGTGTCGAGATTATTGTAGTGGATGGGGACTACATCAATCTGACCAGTGGCAATCAATTCTGGTATTTTGAGAATGAGACCTCCCTCGGACCCGGAATCCACGACCTATGCATGAGGGGTCACGAGGGGGCCCTTTTCTCGCAGGGACGGACCCCTGACCATTTCTTTGCCATGGGTCCCACAGTCACAATTTTGAGGAATAATCAGACGTCACAAAACCTGGTCATGCCAATCGATAATTCCCAACTCAAATTTCAATTCTCCGATGGAGATTGGGGATTGCCGTCCTCGAATCTTCCATACGAATTCTCGATTACTCGCGGCGAATCAGAGTCAGCATTCTGCCCCTCTACTGATGTCATCGTAGAAGTAAATTCAACGGGCGACTGGGAGAGGGAACTATCAGACAGGTCTTCGATATTGATCCCAGCGGGTCATTCTGGAAATGGGACCATCAGGATGAGTGGGCCCGGGTGGCTGGCAATTTGTTCAGGCACAAACATGCTATCATGGTACTCAATGGTCGAGGGGCCGGACGTTTTTACTTACTCAGGGGAAGAACTCACTATTTACAACAGGGAGAACTACTCAATGCCAATTTCAATCGACTGGACGGGCGATGCAGATGAATTCGATAAATGGGATATTTCGGTCCCATCGGGGATCGATGCAATGTCAAGCGTCTTTGTTAACATGACCAGTAATGATGACTCCCATGCACCACTGGTATACTGGGTGGACACTGATGAAAATGGCATTAATCTCAATCTTGCTACTCGTTCCAATTTAGGTGATTAGTATGAGAATAGCGATTCTCGGAGTAGGCTCGATAGGCTCAGTTATTCTGGGGTGCTTGGCAGATACCGATGCTGAACTAATTGCTGTCTCCAGGGGCAAAAGACTCGAAGAATTGTCTGATGAAGGCCTAGTCATCCATTCCCCGGAGGGAGTCATCGAGGTAATTCCCCCCGAAAGATACCATGTCATGGATAGCGAATCTGGGCCTATCCCCGGCCCTCTTAGAAACTCGTGCGACGCCATTATCATTGCAGGGAAGTCGACCTCGACCCCGATACTATCGCAGATTGCAGAGGAGATGCTTGGCGAGGGAGGAGTCGCTATGAGCATCCAGAATGGGATGGGCCATGCCGAGGCCCTAGCCAGTAGGATCGGCAAGCAATCGACTCTGGGGGGAACTACCACCCATGGAGCTTGGAGGGGTGAGACAGGAAGTCACTGGGTCGGAAGGGGGTCGATAAGACTCGGTTACCTTGACGGCGGCCCTGCAAGTGGCAATGCCGAGAAGTTGCTTCATTACTTGGCCGACTCATCCCTAAACCCTGAGTGGGATTCGAATATCCGTAAGTCCATCTGGATCAAGCTCCTGATCAACGTGGCAATTAACCCAGTATGCTCAATTGCAGGAGTCAGGAATGGTGCCCTAATGGAGTCCCCTTACCTGTGGGAACAGTCTCTCTCGGCTATGTCGGAAGCAGCTTCAGTAGCTCGCGCCTGTGGTACTGATCTGACCGATTTGGACTTGGAAGGACTGCTGTCAGAGGTGGTAAAATCAACAGCCGAAAATAGGTGTTCAATGCTACAGGACCTGATGGCTGGTAGAAGGACAGAGGTAGAATCAATTTGCGGAGCAATAGTGAGCATGGGTGAGAGCGCTGGAATCCCGACTCCAAGGAACTCAATGCTACTGGCCCTTGTAAAGGGAATTGAATCATCCTCGGAGTTTCAATGACTATGCCAAATCTATATTATAATGCAGACCCACGTTGAATCCCCTGTCTTTAGATGCGCTCACAACCATCTTGGAAACCATCACCAGATTCCTGAGCTCTACTAGGTCCTGGGTAGGCTTGCATCTCTTCCAAGTTCTTGCTATCTCTTTCTCGATATGTTCCAACCTCCTCTCGGCCCTGTCTAATCGTGAATCACTCTTCACTATGCCAACATCCTGAGTCATCGTAGCCCTGAGTGCCTCCAAATCGGTCCTCAGTGGCGCGTGCTCAACCAAAGTATCGAGGTCATCAGCACGCCACTTTGGTAGAGTGTCGGAAGAATCCCTGAGGGTGCCCCCCTTCCACTCGCCAATTATCTCCTCAGCTGCCCTCTCGGAGAAAACAACCGCCTCTAGAAGGCTGTTCGAGGCTAGCCTATTGGCCCCATGCAATCCAGTACATGCAACCTCTCCGATAGCAAATAGTCCTGGCATCGGGGAGCCATCAATACTCGCCCTCCCCACGCTATCGACACTTATCCCGCCAACCATGTAGTGAGCCGCAGGAGTTACAGGAATCGGGTCAATTCCAAGATCAATGCCATACTCTTCGAGTTTGCTACAGATAGTCGGAAAACTCTGATGCAAGCCCATCCTATCGAGGTGCTCCGTAACTAGGAGTACATGGGGGTCCCCGCTCTTTTTCAGTTCATGATCGATAGCCCTAGCCACAACATCCCTGGTCCCCAAGCTACCAAGTTCCGAATACCCCGTCATGAATGACATATCACTGGGATCAGAACTCGTACTAGACCTCCATTCAGCATATTCTCCAATTGTCATTAGAATTGCTCCATGCCCCCTCATCGCCTCACTAATCAGGAAGGGTTTCTGACTACTCACAGAGAGTGATGTTGGATGGAATTGAATGAACTCCATATCCTTGATTTCAGCTCCCGCTCTATGCGCCATTGCAACTCCATCGCCAGTTGCTATGCTGGGATTTGTTGTTACTTTGTGCATCATTCCGGATCCGCCAGTCGCGAGAACGACTACCTTTGCTGGAAGCGTCCAAACTTCGCCCTCCTCATTCAGGCACCAAATTCCACAAACCCCCTCTTCAGGATTTCCATGAGAACTCTGTATGAGGTCTACAGCCATCCAATCCTCGAAAATCTGGAAGTCAGTGTCGGACTCTGAGGAGGCCACTCGTGTTAGCGCCCTCTCTATCTCCTGCCCAGTTCTATCTCTGGAGTGAAGAATTCTAGCCCCACTATGCCCTCCCTCTCTTGCCATATGGAAGCCTCCGTCATCCTTCTGATCGAATCTAACCCCATGCTCCACTAGATCCTTAATTCTCATCGCTGCTTCTTTGATGACACTACGAACTACATTTTCATCACATAGGCCGGCACCAGACTCTATTGTGTCCCGAACGTGTGCCTCAATGGCCTCATGATCATCGACATCCAGTACTCCTGCTATTCCCCCTTGCGCCCAATTTGTTGATGAGGTGCTAACTCCTTTCTTCGTCACTACTGCGACTCTCATTCCACTCCTAGCGCACCTTACGGCGAGGAACAGTCCGGCTATTCCGGAGCCGACCACCACCACGTCAACAGGCCCGAGACAGGCATCAGAGTCCACATTTCCCACGAACTCGCCCACGGCAATCTACCCTAGAATCTTCGCAATCCCCCACTTCCCCCCGGCGTTTCTAATCGAGTCTCAGAAACGTTGTGCTGCGCTTTTGTTTGCCTCAACATTCATAGGATAAAAGGCATGGAGCCGGTGATTAGCGTCGGCGAAAAATTTTGCTGATTCTTAGGTGATGGGATGCATCTTATTCGGATTGAACTTGAGAATTTCAAATCCTTCGGAGGAGAGATGGTCATCCCATTCGATATGGGCTTCACCGCTATAACAGGTCCAAACGGAAGTGGAAAGTCAAATTGTGGCGATGCAATACAGTTCGTTCTGGGCCCTAAGTCGACCAAGGCACTCAGGGCATCAAACGTCTCTGAGTTAATTTTCAACGGAGGGGGCAGGGGCAAAGCAGCCAAGCAAATGTCCGTGACCCTGGTCTTCGCGAATGTCCCTGAGCATGGCGGGAAAAGGAGGCTCAGAATTCAGGAGGACGAAGTATCCTTCACACGTTCTGTCAGATTGAATCGCAAGGGCGATCCAATTTCTTCATTCAGGATTGGGGACAAACCCTCGACTGCAACTGAAATGAGGAGGGTTCTATCCGAAGCCGGACTTAGGGGCGATGGCTACAACATAGTGCTTCAGGGGGACGTTACCAACCTAGCTACAATGACTCCTCACAGGAGAAGGGGCGTTCTTGAGGAGGTCGCCGGGGTAACCGCATATGATGACGAGATCAGAAGGGCGAACAATCAGAGGAAGCACGTCGAGAACAGCATCGAGACGATCGACCTTCTGGAAGTCGACAAAAAGAAGCAACTCAAACAGCTAGGCAAGGAAAGGGAGCAGGCCCTTAGATTCAGGGAGCTCAAGGAAGAGAGGGATAAATCCAAGGTCACCCTCTATCAGTCAAGGTACAGGAATAGGCTGGACGAGGTAAAACTTCTGGGCGAGGAAAGATCAGGCTATACCGAGAGAGTGGGACTTCTAGACTCATCCATCACAGAAGGTAATGCCAATCTAGTTTCTTACGATGAAGAACTAGTGAGTATAGAGGCAGAAATCAAGGAAGTCCTAGCCGGAGATGCCCAGAGCCTGATACAGGAGATCCGCCAGCATGAGATCGACATAGAAACTGGCTCAGACAGAATCGGGGATCAGCGTAGGACTATCCTGGAATCGGACGAGGAGATCAAGGTCCTGACGGAGGAAATCAGAAGGGCCCGTAAAGCTAGGCAGGAAGCAAGCGATGCCCTAGATTCGGCGAATGAGGCCCTATCGCTCGCCGATGACTCACTCAGGCAGGCAGCTGTGGACGAGAATGATGCTAGGGAGGCAATCCAATCAGGAGACAAGCATGCCAGGGACCTCAACAGGGCTCTTGGCAAGGCCACGGATGCCGTTTCATCAGCCCAAGACCTCCACTCCGAGGCACAACTGGAAGCAGATAGGGCTTCTCAGGCATCCCAGATAGCTTCCGAAAATCTAGCAGATCTAGAGGAGAAGTATGAGGAGGCCACCATGGTGAGGGATGATCTAGAGCTCCTCGGGGAAGACCTCAGGGAATCAGATGGGGAAATCGACAGGGGCACACTCGCAGATGACTACCGCAGACTACAGAAGCAAGAAAAGGAACTCAGAACAGACAGGGACAGATCTGAGACTAGGCTAAGAGACGCAGAGAGGAATCTGAGTAAGGCAAGGGCGAGGCAAGAGGCAAGGTCCTCCGCACCGGGCTCCGCCTTAACCCTAGCAGCACTCACCAAGCTTAGGGAGAGTGGCCAAATTTCTGGAATCCTCGGCTCCTTGGGTGAGCTTACATCACCAAAGGAACCAGCTCATGAAGACGCTTTGGCAACGGCCCTTGGAAACGGCCTACGGAGTATCGTAGTCAGGGACGACGAAGTTGCCGCCAAGTGCATAGCTTGGCTTAGGAACAATAGCGGAGGCAGGGCTACCTTCCTCCCCCTCTCCAAGCTGAAGGTCTCAAGGCCGCAGGGAAGGACACTCTTGGTCGCCAGGAATCCCGGGATGATTGGATTTGCCCATGAATTACTCGATTACGACGAGGAGGTTGAGACTGCAGTAATTTACGCTAGTCGCAATACACTCCTGGTCGATTCCATGGAGGTGGCTAGGAGGAATATGGGAGGAGTCAGAATGGTCACTCTAGACGGCTCCCTTATTGAGAGCTCAGGGGCAATGACAGGGGGGTCCTCGTCCAGAGGAAACAGGCCCTCTTTCGGAGGCGGCCCCTCACGCAGCTCTAGCCTGGATAGACTAGAGAGGGCAGTTGAGGACGCCGACCTCCTTTACTCAACCGTCGATGCAGCCCTTAGGGAGGCATTAACCAACATGCAAGACCTACGTGACAGGATTAACAATATGGATGGCAGCGACCACTCCGTCAAAGTAAGAAACTGGAAGGCCGATATGGATAGGGCCATAAAAGACGTCAAAGAAACTGAGTCCAAGGTAATCGCCGCGAAGGCAGAATTCGACTCGTCCGAAGATACTAGGGCGAAGAAAGAATCCAATGCTAATGATGCCCAAAACGACTTGAATGCCGCGATAGAGGCCAGATCACTGGCTGCCGAGGCACTTCAGGACAACACTCCAGACCATCTCTCCGAGATTCTTAGAAATGCAGAGCAGACGAGAACAGATGCAGAGAGGACCAGGCTCCAATCAGAGTCATCAATCACTAGGAATCAAGACAGACTATCGCTCATGGAGGGGAGGATTTCTGAGTTGGACAGGCAGCTGGTTAAGCACAACAGCGCAATTGAAAATGCCGAGTCATCAATTGAACAGCTCGAAGAGTCGATTTCTTCCTCTCGCGAGACACTCAAGGATCTAAAGGATCAATCATCCCAATTCGACGAAGAGGAGAAGATTCTCACCGAGAAGAGGGACCTCCTGTTCGAGGAGCGAGCAAGCCTCAGAGCATCACTAGAGGGACTCTCCAAAGAAAGACAGACGATCAGGCACAGGATCGACGAGCTTAATGGCCAGATTCAACAGAAGAGGGATGCGGTCGGAGAGACCGAATCAGAACTCCAAGAAGCAGGAGTGGAAATCCCCTCCGAGGAAGTACAACTACCAACAATTGCCGAGGCGGAACGAGTGTTGCAGGGACTCGAACGCCGCCTCGGCAACCTAGGCGACGTCAACATGCTGGCAATCGAGCAGTATGACGCCACAGCAGAAAGGATAGCCGACCTGGTGGACGATGGCAAGACCCTGCGTTCACGCAGAGATAACCTGGTTTCCATTGCAGAGCAACTAGAGTCAGAGCGTAAGCTAAGATTCATGACGGTGTTCGAACACGTCAATAGTAACTTCAGCAGAGTCTATGAAATCCTTCAACCATCGGGTAGTGGAAAACTGAGGCTCGAGAATCAGAAGAATCCCTTTGAAGGAGGGCTAGACATGGCCTGCGTCCCTCCTGGAAAGAGCAGAAACACCAGGAGATCCGCCCTTTCGGGAGGCGAGAAGTCAATGGCCGCCCTCGCACTTATTTTCGCCATTCAGGACTATGAGCCCAGCCCATTCTACTATTTCGATGAAGTTGACCAGAATCTCGATCCCTTCAACTCAGGCAGGATAGCAACTCTCTGCAGGATAAGGAGCGAGAGGGCCCAATTCATCATGGTCACTCTGAGGAAGGTCAGCCTCTCTCTAGCTGATCACCACATTGGAATCACTCACGCTGGTGATGGATGCAGCAGGAGGATCACCGACTTTGACAGGGCGGCAGCGATTGAGCTCAGTGAGGAACTGGAGAAGGAGGAGGAAGCCCAGGCTAAGTCCAAGGCGGAACTCGAGTCAATGCCAGAACTGCCCAAGCCGGAAGATATGCCTAAGGTTCCAGAGCCCCTTGGGGCTCCGAAGAGTCTCGGCGGCCTGGCTGAAAGGGCGGGCGTCGACGTCGAAGAGGACGAGTCCGAGTCTTCGGTATCGCCCGAGGGAAGCATGGACTCCCTAAGAGAAAGGACAGAGGATTGGTCGGAAGACATCGAAGAAAGAGATCAGGTGGAATTCCCACAAGAACCAGGAGAAACTCCTACGTCAGATCCTGAAACTGAGGTACTCCCGGAGGCTGAAACCGAAGCAGATTGAGGTGAAAATGTGGCAGTACTAGATGGTCAAGAAATGAGAGAAGACATCGTCTCCAGACTTCTCGGAGGAGAGGCTGATCTAGCTACCAGCAAGTATCTTGATAGGATTTCTGAATTAGCCGGAATGGAAGAAGCCGAACACCAGTTCCTGGTCGATCCTTTCGATAGATCAGTAGCCCTAGTTTTCCAAATGTTTCAGTCTAGCGATTTAGATCCATGGGACGTCGATCTATCCTTCTTCATTGAGATGTTCTCAGAGAGGATAGAGGATTCACAAAATATTGACCTCCCAACTTGTGGACGACTCATCAGGATGGCATGGTCTATACTCAAGGGCCAAGCTTCAGATCTCATTGAAAGACAAGAGAGGGCATTCGATTTCACCGAAGAAGATGAAAACTGGGATTTTGAGGGAGGCTGGGAGACGGATTTTGATGACGCGGACTACAATTTCTCAGTAGGCGTTCTTTCTGGGGCCGCGGACGAGGTACTGCCTTCCATGTTTGAGGGTAGAATCCACAGGGATGAGGGAAGGCCCGTGACTCTCGGCGAACTTCTACTGGGGCTGCAGGAGGCCGGTAAGCTGGCTGAAGAGCAGAGAATAAGGGAAAAGATAGCAGAAGAAAGGAGAGACGCCCTGTCGATTGCAAGAAAGAGATTCAGCGGTAGCCTACATGTCGAGGACCTCGAAGGAGATCTGGAAAGGACATGGGAGGCATTGATTTCACGAGCATCCGATAGCGGTAGTAATATCGGTCTTAGGGAAATATCGGAAGAACTGATGGATAGGTCCCTGGATTCTGGTGTTGATGTCGATGAGGCCCAAGCAGAGGCACAGGTCACAGCACTTGTGTCAGCACTATTCCTGACCAATAGGGGTTATACAGAACTAGCTCAGGAGCCTGGCAAGGATGGCAAGATTACACTAAAGCCACTCTGGGGGGACGAGGAGACTTTCTCCGATCTGACAAACAGGCTCCATCCCGGAGACGGTCCACTGGGGGTGGTTGATTGACTGAAGCACCCTCCCTTTCCTCGATGCTAGAAGCCATACTTTTCGGAGCCGGGCGTTCAATGTCCGTTGATGAGTTAGCAAAACTATTGTCCAAGAGAAATTTCCAGATTTCCGAGTCATTAGATGAGCTTAGGAAAGAGATGGAGTCAAGGCAGAAAACCGCACTCCAGCTCTCAGAGGTCAGTGGTAGGTGGATCATAGAAGTCAATCCCTCCTTGTCCCCTTTCCTGCCTGACTCATTCAAGCCCGAAATCCCCCAGAGGCTATTGCCGGCAGCTGCTTTGATTGCATACCACCAACCGATGCCCCAGGCTCAGTTGGTCGATATGCTAGGTCAGAAAGCATACGACCATGTAAGGGACCTCGCCAATTTGGGCCTAATCGACAAGAGGAGGGAGGGACTCACAAGGAGACTCACTACAACGAGGAGATTCGCTGAGTACTTCGGCTGCCCTGAGGTAGAGTACCGTAAGGTCAGATCATGGTTCAGGGGAGAAGCAGCAAAGCTAGGTCTAACTAGCGCCCAGTTGGCTGCTTCATTAGCACCCGACGAGCAGATGACAATAGCAGAGTTTTCCGGAGAATCAGAGACTGATGAGATCGAGGCCCAAGCAGAGGAGTGACTAATCCCCTCTTACCTCAGCTAGCGCATCCTCTACAACTGCCATCGTGATTCTCTCACCGCTCTCTCTAACTATCTTGGCGACTACCTCAATCTCGCCTCCTTCAGCCCCTGCTGCCGCTACCATATTCATCAGATGCAATTTCATATGCCCTGCTTGAATTCCCACGGTCGCCAAAGCTCGAAGCGCTCCCAGATTCTGAGCAAGTCCAGCTGCAGCCATCACTTTCGCTAGATCATTCGCAGTCCTTAGGCCCAGAAGCGCTACATTGGCTTGAGCCCCAGGATGTATCCTCACAGCCCCTCCGACTAACCCTACTGCCATTGGAATCTCTATCGAGCCGACCAGATTGCCGTCCACGTCCCTTTCCCAATGCGTCATAGAACCGTATTCTCTCTGAAAGGCAGCATATGAATGTGCACCGGATTCTATGGCCCTCCAATCCTGCCCACAAGCTATTGCAACTGGTGAAATTGCATTCATAATCCCCTTGTTGTGCGTGGTCGCCCTAAATGGGTCAGCTGCCGCGAAATGATAGGCCTGAATGACCCCTTCGATGACTTCTGTGCCACGCACCGGATCATCTCCCGAGTCTGACATCTCTTCGGGAGTGAATATTGCACTCACTCTCGCAAGGCGGTGCACGGCAAGATTGCTAATTATCCTCAGAATAACAGTTCCAGAAGACAGGGATTCGATTTTTGGAGCTATGGTTTCAGCCATCGTAT
The DNA here is from genome assembly GCA_002718995.2 of Methanobacteriota archaeon. Lineage (GTDB taxonomy): Archaea > Thermoplasmatota > Poseidoniia > Poseidoniales > Thalassarchaeaceae > MGIIb-O5. Next base: position 12,017 of record PBGL02000026.1, on the reverse strand, counting down.
TTACCGCATTAGCGCCCATTGCATCTCTGCAATCTACAAGGATGTGTACTATTACCATGGGTCCCGAGCCAGTTTCGATTATTCTAGCCTCTATTTCCCTGCATCCTCCGCCAAATTTCACTAGTATCGGGTCCACATCATTGCATGCGGCGATTAAATCCTCAGATGCAGCCAATATTGAGTCCCTTGCAGACTCTGGATCATCACAACCAACAACTTGTATTTGCCCGATCATCACAGGCTCGTCATTATCGGACCTGAATCCTCCCTTGGCCTGGCACCTCTTGGCCATGTTGGAAGCAGCCGCTACAACACTGGCCTCCTCTACTACGAAAGGTATCAGGTAATGCTCATCGTCTATTATGAAATTAGTAGCCACCCCTATTGGGAGGGAGTAGGTTCCAATGACATTCTCGATCATCCTGTCTGCTGTATCTTCATCCAGCTCACCATTTGCCGCCCATGCATCCACCATATCGCTATCGAGTCCTGCGATGCCTGCAAGCATCTCCCTTCTCTCAGGTACTGATAGTTTGTAGAAACCTCTCAATCTGCTATTGTCAACTGGCATATCAATCGGACGTAGTCGGCAGGCCACGCCTTCTAACTTTTTGCGGGGTTGACTTGTTGATACTGGTGTAGTTCGGTAGTAGAGTCCCTCTGCGGATATGCGGGTCAAACAGTCTTTTTCTTCAATATGTATTCACATAATTGTAAAATAAATGCCAAATAAAGCGTTAATTTAATCGTTAACGCTTCATTAACGCATTGTTTAAGCGTTAGAAATACGTTAACACTAAATTTTCAGAAATGATACACTGAGAATATATTCAATCAAAAAATACTTCTCAAAACATAATTAATGCGTTAAATTGTATGTTATTATGCGTAAGTATGCGTGAATGTTATGTACTAACTATGATGGCGCCACAATGATGGACAAGAGGGGTGTCGACCTTCTCGGCCTTCCCCCACTTAGGGGTAATCCCTTCGACCTGAGGCCCATAGAAAGTGGAAGGGCCGAAGACATAGTCGGAAGAGATTTACTTCTCGCAAAATGGAGGGAGCACATTATTTCGAAATCTCCGAGGATGACGATATTGGTTGGCGAGAGGGGATCTGGAAGGACTTCATTGATCAGGGCCCTGGCCTCCCAGACTAGGAAGAGCTACATTGGACAACATTGGCCAGATGGAGACCCAGTCAATTCTGTTATCCACGAACTTACGATCCACTTTGGCGACTTCAATCCGCCCAAGACAACCCAACTCATGATTGATCGCTTAGTCAGTAATTTGGAACAAGAATCTGACTCTCTGCCTCTCATCGCCTTTGACTACCCCCCAGAAGTTGACGTTTCTTCGTTCGTCGACCTAATATCTCCCGTCCTACAGAGGTTACGGGCCTTCGTAGTAGTCGTATTGACTCCCTCACAGCTTTCGAATATGAATGAAGAAACTCTGATGATGTTTGACAATCCTGAGTTTCTTGAGGGTTTAACCACCATCCAGATTCAGCAATTATCGGATAAATTGGTTTCCCGTAGGGCCAAGGAGAGGTGGAAGATAAATCCTAGATTACTGGAAGCAATTCGCGATATAACGGGAGGCACTCCCCGTGACGTCATTAGGCTACTCAGGGATTTGACCGATGAGAGAAGGGATGTCGGCTCGCACGGGACGCTGGAGAGAGTTATGGGGTGGGAGGGGGATATCCCTTCCCCTCAATTCGCTAGTGAATCCACAATGCAACACAAATCAGATGTGGTCGAAGAAGTCCAAGAGTCCGAATTTGTAATGGAAACGTTAGTGGATGATCGAGAAGCCCCGTCTGAATCGATCAATTTTTCAGAAACAGAAATCGTCGTCGACGAAGAGATCGACGTTTTGCAGAAAGTGGAATTTTCCGAGGAAATCCAGGGACAGGAGATATTGGAGGAGATTTCCGAAGATCCAGATGACCTTTGGGACGAGGAGGACGATCTAGACGAACAGATTCGAGAAAGTTCGCCCTCCCCAGAAAAACAGGGAACTCTGGAGGATTTCGTCTATGAGCCCGGAACTGAGCCCCCAATGCTTGAAACAGGATTCGGATTTAATCGACTAGCGGCAAGATCTAGAAATGCGCCACCCAAACCAGAAACCCCGGACGGAACTGAGATTATCGACGCATCCAGTTTCCAAAACAATGCCCCTGGCATGACTAGGCAATACCCCTCTCCTGACCCCGTCGATAATTATGAAGAGAACATTATCAAAGACTCGTCCGCACCCATTGATACTGCAATAAACTCAAACTCAGAATCGGGCGTAATATCCACAGATTCAGCATATTGGTCAGTCGAAGAATCCTCGGAATCATCTCTCCCTGATTTCTCCCGGGACGTCATTCCTGAGCCGCCAAAGACAGTATTTGGGATCGAGGATGCACCTGTTGATGAGTTCATAATTGAAGATGAGATGCCCGAGCCATTTGTACCTCAATCACCTCCAAAGATTTCAATTTCAAACAAGTGGGATGAGGATAATCCACTAGATGAATCCAAGCTAGCCTCACTGAACGAAGCAGAGGCCATGATTCTTGAAGCATCATCCGCAAGGGAAATCTCACCTTCCGATGCAGAACTTCAGGCTAGATTGGAGGTCGGAAGGCCAAGGCTCTCTCAGATTTACAATGAGTTATTCAGGTCAGGACTCCTTTCCGTGAGAAAACAAGGCAGAAAGAGACTCTTCAAGATTAGTGAAGCGGCAGCCATTCATTTCGGGGGGGTATGAAGTTGAATAGTGGAGAATTGGTGACCAAGGAACTGGTAGAGAAGTATCTGAGAATAACACAAGAGGCTAGGGGCAAGGCAACTCCACTGGCTAAAGGAGAAGAAGAAATCAACCATCTGCAGTCAATGCTTGACATGTGTGACAATTACTACTCCGATGCCATGCACTTCATGGAGAAGGGGGACCTAGTCAGAGCCTTCGGAGCAATCAACTACTCTCATGCATGGCTGGATGCAGCAGTTAGGATCGGACTGATGGACGGGCACGGGGATGACAGATTGTTCACCCTCCCTTAGGGGCCGATCAGCCTCAGCATCCTTCCCGAGACAACCTCGACATAGCTACACCCGGACATGACCAGCCTTTCCTTGAGTCTGATATCTACTGTCAAAACCGGCCAACCCTTCTCCATTGATATTTTCAAAAGCATATCATCCGTATGTCTCATCCCCGCTGGATTCCCAATCATGGTACTTCTCGACTCAAGGAGAGGAAGTAGCAAACCCTTCTTCCCCGAAGACAACTCGACCAATTCTTCCAGCACCCCCTCAAGAAGCATCAGTTCCGGTGCCCCTACGACGTCCCTCATTGCGGCGTCTATGTTTAGCCCCGAATTCATCAGGGCCACCCAGCCACAAGCATCGACGAGCACGCCCGTCATTTGATCACCCTACTATGGTCCCATGGCCGATCAGTCGCCACCTGGAGCCAACTCTCCTGGAGAGCGTGATCCTGCTTCCGCTCCTAGCGCAAATTGGCAACCTCAGATTGAGCGCAGCTCCCCCCTTTTTCGAGGAGGAAACAGTTCCAACGCTAGTTGCTGTTGCAGAGTTTACCATCAGCATCTCATTTGTCTGCAGAGGCTTTACCTCTCCTCCCTCGCCATCTTCTCCCGAGACCATTCTCTCCAGAAGCTCTAGATCCAGCTCTAGTGTTTCCCAGATTGGAGGGAGCTCCCCTTCTCTTGCCATAACCTGGCCGGAGAGGTCGTCAGCCTTCGTGGACATCGGGTCCATGGGAGTCGCTATGCCACAAAGTCCCCCGGCATGAGCCTCCCCTAGGTCGAGTCCCCCGGCTTGGATATTCTCTATCTTGGTCTTCAATGGCTCCCATCTGGTCCTTCCTCCCTCCGAAACACGGCGACCCGGGGCAATTAGAACCGAGTCGCCAACGTTGAATGAGCCCTCGACTATGCTCCCTCCGATTATCCCTCCTTTCAGGCTTTCAGGCCTTGAGCCGGGCCTGTTGATATCGAAAGATCTAGCGACGTACATTAGCCCCTTGTCTTTGGCGCTCCTGTCCGGATTCGGGATTGTCTCCTCTATTGCTTGGATAAGCATGTCAAGATTTACATCGTGGTGAGCTGAAACTGGGACGATCGGTGCTCCCTCTGCTATAGTCCCCTCTACAAACGATTTTATCTCTTCATAGGATTCAATCGCCCTTTCTTTACTGACTATGTCCACCTTGTTCTGTACCACCACTATGTTCTCAATTCCAGCAATCTGCAGCGCTGCTAGGTGCTCTCTTGTTTGGGCCTGTGGACAAGTCTCGTTGGCAGCCACAAGAAGTAGAGCGCCATCCATTATGGCGGCACCGGAAATCATGACTGCCATCAGGGTCTCGTGACCAGGGGCGTCAACAAAAGAGACTACACGTAGCAGATCTTTCTCGGAATCTTCCTTTCCATCCGGATGCTTCCCTCTCGCGTAGAAATCCCCCTCTTTTGTCTTGTAGAATGCGGTGTCAGCATATCCTAGCTTGATGCTTATCCCTCTCTTCCTTTCCTCGGAGTGGGTGTCCGTCCAAGTTCCAGATAGGGCCTGCGTTAGTGTTGTCTTGCCATGATCCACATGTCCGACCATGCCGATATTGACTTCAGGCTGACTAGGTAGGTCTCCAGTCAGTTGAATCATCCCCTGTCGTTCACTCCTCTTCACCAGAGGACTGCTCGACAGCTGCGACCTCTTCCTCGAGGCCGAAGATAACTCCCAGAGGCCTTTTTCCAGCCTCTACAATCTTCAGGTTTATTTGTCTCGTATCCTGGCTTATGACATTTCCTCGGAGGTTTCTCCTTCTCCTAAGCCCATCGTACTTGTAGCGGTAGGTCTTGCCCTTCTTCTTCACGTACTTCTTGCCCTTGTACCCCACTCCGGCAGTAATCAGTACTGATTTGACGCCCCCTCCATCGAGATCTGGCCGCATTGGCCTGCCCGTTAGGTCGGAGCCACCTGTGATTTCTAGTTTGTATCCGGTCAGAGACTGATCGCCCTCTCCGACGAACATGCCATCAACTCCATCCCCGATCTTCTTACCAAGGAAGTGGTTGTAGTTGGATCCGGATATATCGACAGAGAATGCACGTCCACCAGCACTCGGATTGGTATCATTTACCACTGCCTTGAAGGATTGCTCACCCGCCATAATTACGCCTCAGACGGCATCCCGACATGAGGCCCCTATAAGAGCGGTTCGGCACAGTTCCAGACGCCTCTTTACCGCCTGGAGAACTCCTTCTCAATACGACTCCCTATTTCAGCCGGTATCATGTTGGTCATTGTGATGTACTGAGTCCTTCCCCTTCCTACTGTTGAGTTAGATGACCGCGTCTCCACTAAGCCCTCCTTTTCCAGTGTCTTCAAGTACTTCCAGAATGTAGTGTAACTTTTGGCCTTGACCTCGAATTCTTCACATATTATCTCATACAGCTTCCTGGCATCCCCGCTGGATATCTCTTCCTCCTTTCGAAGCCTTCTACATATTCCCAGCAGTACCAACTTTTGGTGTTCGCCAAGATGATCAACTTGGCTTGGCTCAATGGATGCCGCTCTGACCGTACTCGGCAGAACGTCTTCCGGGAGGACCTCTCCCCTACCTTCCTTCTCCGCCCTTCTGACAGCTGCTTCCAACAGTTCTATCGCCAGTCTAGCGTCACCCGTCTCTGCAGAGAATCTCCCAATTTTCTCGAGAGTCTCTTCACCCACAGAACCATTTCTGCAGGAAGCTTCGTATCTCTGTTTAGCTATCCCTATGAGGGAATTTTCTGAATACGGCTCAAGCATAAGGACGTTGCTTTCGCCTAGCCTGGATATTATGGCCGGCTCGAGCTGCCCGAGTAGATGACTGTCCTGGCTCACCATAACTAGGGATAGAGATCCCTGACCTTCCTGTCCCTCATCTATCCTCAGTAGTTTGTATATCAAGTCGTTACTATCCCTTCTGATCAGAACGTCGACCTCATCAAGGACAAGAAGCAAGTGGATCCCCCTGGATCTTATGTTTCTCCTCACCGACTGGATGATCTCCCCCGAACTGAATCCACGTTCTGGATGCCTGGAGTCAAGAGACAACGCAATCTGCTGAAGGACTTGCGAGGTAGACGGGTGATTTCTGCAGTTAACATGGGATAAAACGACCTTCCGTTTTCCATCAACCGCTCTCGATAGATCCTCTCCGAACCTCTTGGTTAGAACTGTTTTACCAGTTCCAACATGCCCCATTATCACGGCACGACCACTCACTCCTTCGTTGTCGATACCGAGGAACATCGAAGCAAGCTCCGACAATTCAGAGTCCCGCCCTACCAGAGTTGGGGGCGTCCAATCGAATGAGAGTGGGCTTCTGTCCAGCAAGACCTTGCCCGCACCGATCCTGTCTAGGTAGTCCGCCATCATACTAGTCGTACTAACGTCGTTCTTAGACATATTCTGAACATCGGCCCCGATTTCTAGAGTTGTTCCAAGAAAGGAAAGCTGCCATCAGGGGATCTCGTCGAACTGGTAACCGGATTCCCACTCTTTCTCGCCTAGGGCGACTTCCAGCTCATAGGGAGTGACAAGGGGCTTCTCATACCTCACAGAATCGTCTATTGCAATACGCGGACATGCGGTGTTGACGAAGGCGTCAACGGGGTAGAAATCTATCAAATCAGGGCTAACGTGGTCCAATGCAAGTAGGTACCCCTTCTTCCCATGCTTCTCTAGAATTCTCTTCATCCTTATCGCAAGGTTCCTTCTCATCTGACCAGGCTTCTCGCCAATCAGGATGCCGAATGTTTCGGCCTCACCAATCGCCATAATCAATCCAAACCTCTGACGGAGAATCCTCTCAATACGCGTGAATGACATCTCACTCGCCTCTCCCGTGTAGGGATCAAGGAGGGCTAGGGGTTTCCCGGTGTGAAGGACCATACCAATTGGGTGGAAATCACCCGAGCCAAGGAATAGGTAGTGGCCTATGGTAGAATCGTCACCCGAATAGTTGCAACCGAGTACTTGGCCGGGGAATGTCAAACGGTCTCCTCCCGTTGGAATGATTACATCGAATCCTGCATTCTGCAGCATTTCTTTGTATTTCGGAAGCAGGTGAAGGTGTTGTATCGATCCAACGAGTCCCAATTTGTTATCCGTCAGAGGGGAAATTCTCCCTACGGCATCAAGAAACCTCTCTTGTGCCTCTTCTTCCGTGAACTGAGAAGAAGGGGAGGAATTCAGCTTACCCATTGAAAGATCCCTGTGTTCTCCTAGGATTTCCAGTACTGGCTCGATCTCAGGCTCGCCTTCGTAGGTCACTGGGATGAACTGGGTCGGCATGCCTGAGTCTATATTCATCTGACTGTGACCCATGTGAGCGACTAACTCGACCCCCATGGCCATCATTTTGTCATGCACCAAGTCACATGCCCCATAACAAGGATCGGCTGCAAGGACGACTTTCGCCCCAGAGTCATCTTCTATTTTGTCCATCATTTCAAGAGCCTGCATCTTCAGTCCCTCAGGGACTTGCAGTGCCACTAGCCTGTGGTCGTTTGATTTGATCCTGCTAACCAGATCGTCCAGCTGGAAGTCATGCCTATCAAGATCCATATAATCACTCGACAATCTCTACCTTTCCATCAACTATATCGATTCTGGCCAGTGTCCTTATTGGCCAATTTGGCCTCTCCAGGGCAAGGCGCTCCCGACCGTCCCCTTTCTCTATGGCGATTATGATGTCTTGTAGTATTGCACCCATTTCCTCGATCGCTTCTAGAATGGGTTCCAGTGTTCCACCAGTGGAGATCACGTCGTCCACAATCAGAATCCTCTCTCCTGCTTTGATGTCGTTGATGTACGTGGTAGACTCGGAATAACCAGTGGAAACATCGACACGAACCTCTCCTTCCATCCCGTAGGATCTCTTCCTGATTACGACTGTTGGCTTTCCCGAAGCTTCTCCCACTGCTGCTAACAGAGGTAGCCCCATTGCCTCAACGCTGACTACAAGGTCAATTTTTGACCAGTCTACCATGGATACAATGAGATCTCTTGTAGCCCTGAGAACTCCTGCCTCCATACGAGGTATTCCGTCCGAAATCGGATGGATGAAGTAGGGATACTCCCCCTTCCAGATTATTGGTGCACCTCTGAGGGAATCATGCAGAACAGACAGGGGTTCGCCGGGCTCCATGCCCCTCAACCTCAGACTTTGCCCTTCAACTGCTCGGCTCCCTTGACCACCTTTACGGTGCAAGGAGTTGGGAATTTGCAACTAGCCTTCCTAAGTGATTCTCGAGCAGCATCATAGTTTTCTGGATTAGTGTGTATAGAAATGACCCTCTGACCCCTTAGGACCCTTGCAGCAGTGCCGACGTTCTTTCCATAGGCCTGCCTCATTCCTTGAGAAACACGATCAGCCCCTGCACCGGTAGCTTGCTTGTTCTCCCTCAGTATCTGATGAGGGTATACGTGAATTCTCAGGGCATATCCCTCAGTGCCTGCAGATTCCCTGATGGTCGCATTAGAAACTTGCCTAGCAGCCTCAAGTGCAGTATCCCTGATTTGGCAGGCGTTATCAGAGGTCAGCTCCAAAACAACTGGGAATTCACCAGCTTCCGCAACTTTTCTGTTACCCATGAAGTATCTCAGAATTCTGTTGTTGGGAACTCCTCCAGAGTACTCTCTCCTAGTGAAGGACTGCCCCTTCACTTGACGGTACATCTTTGCGGGCTTGCGTGCCATCTTACCTGCCTCTCTCGCGGGCGACCGACCCCCTCTATTTAACCGTGAGTGCGCGTGAAATTATTATTGCTCAGCTGCTCAGCTTCTCGCTCTCCCTCTGAACCTCGCGCACCCCGAAAACAATTAGACAGAATCCGACAAGCATGGAAACCCCGATGCTCTCGCCCAGCATTAGCCACCCGCTTAGAACTCCGAACACGGGAACTAGGAAAACGTAAGAAGCCGCAGCAGTAGATCCAATCCTGTCTATTCCCCTTGCGAACCAAGCATAAGTTAGAACCGTCGAAACCAATCCTAGATATGCAACAGATGCCCATTCGGCGGAACTTGGCTCAGGCACACCCGTGTTCCAGACTTCAATGAACATCCAAGGCGTCAAAAGCGCCCAACCGACGATTGAATACCAAACCACAATCTCCAGTGGGGTCCCCACCGTTCCTTCCGATAGGGCCATCTTGGTCAGGTTACTGGTCGCTGCCCAAGTAAGGGCCGCCAAGGCAATCATCACATCACCAATCAAGCGATGCTCGAATGGGATGTCCGTGTTTGGACTCCATCCCACTACTGTAGCGACCCCAGCAAGGCCGAAAAAGAGCCCAAGAACCATCCTTGAACTAAGCCTCTGTCCAAGCATTGGAACGGCCAGCAGTACGGTGAAAACGGGATTTACGGGGATAATCAGAGAAGCATCTCCTGCCGCAGTCCACTTCATCCCATTCATGAATAGGAGTTGGTACCCCATAGTCCCCAGAAGCGCCATCCAAAATGTGTACTTCCAGGCCTTTCTTTCTCTGGGTAAAATTCGAGGACCCCCCTTGTTCCTGTAGATCCAGCACCAAGCTGCAAACGCGAATACGGCGAAGACGTACCTCAGCCATGCAGAGGTCGCAGGCCCCATACTGGCCCTATTTGCGTCATCTAGTCCATAACTCAGGAATCGCCCTATTGCCCACGTGGAGCCCCAAATTGCAGCCACCATTAGAAGAAGAAGATGCGTACTCAGGTTTTCTCGGTATGACATCTAATCACCCAGTCCGAGAAGTCTGGGGATAAATCCAGGGTCGCTCACCGAGCATATCTCCGGCTCACAGATGACCCCTCCGCATTTACTCGCCAATGCCATTGCAGTCATCGCCAGCCTGTGATCAGAGTGGGTTTCTACGGCCCTCTTCGGTTTCCGCGGTATTTGCCCTCCGGGGATGTGTAACTCATCATCGATCTCTTGAAGGGATAAATCAAAACAATTCAGGACCTCAACAGTCTTCGAAATACGGTCCGACTCCTTCCCCCTAGCATGGGAGATTCCTGTGATACGCCCTCCATCCCCGATGGCCATCATTGCAGCCAAAGGGGAAATGATGTCACTGGCCTCGCCAAGGTGAATGTCATTCATACCGGACTCTATCGCAAGAATAGTCTCATTTATCCCAATCCCGGTATCTTCGAAGCCAGCCTCAAAATTCACCCCATGGAGGCGCGACAGTAGCATGGCTATTGGCCGAAGGCTCTCCTCTGCTGGAATCTCGACCCTCTCGGGGATCTCTATGTCCCAAGGGGGCAGTACTGCATGTCCGTCCTCGATAACCATCTTAGAGCCGCACAAAACACATATTTCCCTGGTGAGCATCCAGTATCCACTGCTTACCGGCTCCCCCGAAAGTGAGACCCGTAATACATCTGAGAATCCGGGCGATGCTACCATTAGTGCACTTAATCCCTGACTCGTCCGGCTCCAGTCATGCTGTACGTCATAGCAAAGAACGCCTCCCGAAACCTTTCTGGGCAGCCTCTCAGAGTCCACGCTGCAACCCATTTGCTCCAATGTCGAGCACAGCTCAGCAGAGTGTCGCGATCTAAGGGAAGAATCGCCATCCAAGGTCGTAACACCATCTCGACAAGCAGCAATTGCAGTCAGAAAGTTCGCTGTTGTACCCGAGTTTCCACATTGAAGAACTGTTTCAATTCTGGTTCCAGACATGCCCCTGACCAACCAACCGTCTTCGTGTTCAAGCACCTTCGAGCCCATGGCACCCATGCAATTTGACATGGATATCGCATCAGCACCAGGCTCTCCCTCGAATGAAAGCAAGACCTCTTGGTCACTCTGAGATATTATTGCGAGCCACCTGATTAGGTGACTTTTGGAAGGGGGGAGGCGCCACTCAACGGGAGAGCTCAGTGAGACCGCCTCTATGGCGAGCATGTACCTCGGAATCGATATGTAATGTTCAATCCTCGTATCAAGAATTCCTGATCCAGTCTCCGAAGTCAGACTCGCCGTCCCACTCAATGGACCGTTGATCAATGATGCTATTCTCCATAGTCTTCTCAAGAGAATCTTCGATTACCACTAGGTTGTTTCTCTGTAGTAGCTTAGGACTCAGTCCGGGCATCAGTACTGCCACTGCCCTTGGGACCCTGCCGGGATACACCTCATTGACGTGTCCAACGATATTCGTCGTACATGTGTTGGTGATCGTGTTGTACCACTCGGGCTCGACCGAGAGCTTGTTGGTCCTCCTCAAGTAGGACTCAAACATCCTCCTTTCGTTCCCAGGCCCCAGCACAACTCCCTCAAACAGATGGGTCCTGGATCTCCTTCTGCACCTCGATCTAACTCCAATAACGTCTCTTTCTGTCCCCCAAACGTAGATCAGCTCATATGCCCTGAAAAGCCCCTTGACGGGGTGGTAAGAAACCCCCTCCTTCCTTCTGACTTCTATTGAACATGCCAATCTAGTTCCATCTGCAAACTCATAGCTCAGGATGGTGTGTGCCATTTCCCTCCTATCAGGCTCGAAATACTCCAAAATGAACCAAATCTTGGTAACTTCACTAAGATTTACTTCCACGTCGATCCACCTCTCATCGAAGTCACGCGTGGTCCTCCAATTGAAGTCCCTAACATTCCGCATTGTGACAATGTCACCTCGGAACTCAGCTGTAGTTAATCGCTGATTGTCGTTCACCCAGGACCTGTCATTGGAGGGGGACAGGGCAAAATGCCTTCTGAGTATCAAGATCGTTAGTAGTGCGATGAGCCCTGCCGAGAGGCTCGCATATACGCCGACCACAACATCCGTGGGGAGGCGGACAGCATGAATGCTCCCCCGTATTTAGTGGCGCGGCAGGGGAGATTCGAACTCCCGAGGTGAAACACCACTGGATTAGCAATCCAGCGCAATGGCCAGGCTATGCGACTGCCGCAACATATCGTCCACCCGTAGGGGCGGCTTAAGAGAAG
>PBGL02000025.1 GCA_002718995.2 Methanobacteriota archaeon | reverse complement strand
TGGGACAATCCTTGATGCTGAAGGCATGATACCAGAGACAATAACACTTGTCAGAGAGTTGGAAAAGAAGGGAATGACCGTTTCACTGGCATCTGGGAGGACTCTCCCAAACCTCACCCCCATACACCAGTCTCTGGCTATTTCTGGATTCATAGTCGGTGAGAACGGAGGTATTGTCTGGGATTCGTATCAGGGTCATCCAATCAAGGCCCTAGCAGACGGCTCCAGAACTCGCGAGGCAGCCCAGTGGCTTGGGACCCAAATCGAGGGATTGAACGCTGCAGGAATAGAGTCCAACAGATGGAGGGAGACGGAGTGGTGCCTTATCGACGTCGGTGACTGGGAAGAAGTCAGGGACGCAATAGCTGGTTCTGAGTGGTCCGACATCTCCGTGATTCCCACTGGATTCGCTGTTCACTTGACAGTCCCAGGGCACGACAAGGCCTCGGGACTTAGGTTCGCTTTCGAGCAGAGGGGGATAGATCCGAAGAGAGTGATTGCTTGTGGCGATGCCCCAAATGATATTCCGATGTTCAACATGGTGGATTTCGGAGTTTGCGTAAATTCAGGTTATTCCAACGTAGTCGAGGCAGCGGACACGGTAACTGATGCCCATGGCAAGGAAGGCTCACTGGAGCTTCTCAGAGCCCTGATTGACAGGTTATGATGAATTCTGGTGCAGGCGGCAGGATTCGAACCTGCGAAGCGCTATGCAGAGGATCTTGAGCCCTCCCCCTTTGACCACTCGGGTACACCTGCGGCGGTTGCGAGCGTAATCACCCTCTTGATACTCGCGCCTCAGCACATCCGCACCTCCTGTCGGAGGAATTGTTCAAGAGTCTCCTTGCATGCACTCGCTCCGGGTGTCCGGCATGGAAGGCGATAATGAAATTCCAAGGCTCAATTCACACCAGTTGGTAGCTGTCGATAAGGCCTTGATGGAGATTAGCCGAAAACAGAGGTCTTCAATCATTCCAGTCGAGTTACCAATGCCGAACTTCTGGGCCGCGGTCGGTCAGTTGGTAACCCATCTTGAGTCAGAACTGGCTGAAACCATGAGGACTGAGGGCCCTACGGCGAAGGCTCAGTTGCAAACTCGTAAGCTCGGAGTAACACGAACGCAGGTAAGCGACCTCACTAGGCTCCGACTTAACGCGTTCACCCAGCACGCAATCCTCTCCAACCTACTGCGTGCCCCTGAGGGGGACTCGATGTCTGAGGACATCGGCCCTGGGATGATTGAGTGGGAGAGGCATGATCCCTCAGAGAGGGCTTTCTACTCAGGAATAGGGCACCTGGTTGACAAGTACAAGCACGAGGTCTCTCTAAACTCTCTATTAAGAAGCTCATGGGAGGCTCCCCCCATGGCTCCAGAGACTCCTTCACACACTGCTCCCCTGACTGAGTTCACCGTCGATGAGCAGAGAGCTACACCTCCTGAGAAGAAGGTTGCACCGCCTCCTCAAGAACAGACTAACTGGGAAGACCCTGACTATGATGAGGAGGACAGGATAAGGGAAATGGACGCCTTCCCTGAGATGGGAACCGGTGCTGCCCCTCCTGCAGAGCCAGCCCCAATTCAACCGGTCAGTGACATGAGGAGGATTCTGGTTCTCCAAGACATGTCCGAGCCGATAGTTGCAGAGGATGGCTCTGAGATCACCCTCAATGCGGGAGATATCGAGAATTGCCCTTCTATCATCGCTGACACTCTCATCGCCGCAGGTTTGGCAGAGGCTGCAGACCTCTAGTCCTCGGAATGACTTAGAGGCGTCACGTCTCAGTACCGCACACGAAGAGGTGAGACATTGGGTAAGACAGTAACAAAGAAACAGATTAGCAGTATGAGGAAGGCCTTCAAGGAAGATCCAACCGCCAAGATAGCTCAGAACGCAGTAACTAGTAATGCTCTTTCAGACGTGGCACTACGCCGCGACCTAGTACAGGAAATGAATCCAACCTTCAGCACGAAACTAGACGATTGGAAGGTCACCAATCAGAAGAACAGTGGCAGGTGCTGGTTATTCGCTACACTCAATCTCTTCAGACCAGGGACGATGAAGAAGATGAACGTCAAGAACTTCGAGTTCAGCCAGTCACACATTCATTTCTGGGACAAGTTCGAACGCTCAAATCACTTCCTCGAAGCCATAATTGAGACATCAGACAGACCTGTTGATGATCGTACAATCCACTTCCTACTTTCAGATCCAATAGGTGATGGAGGGCAGTGGAACATGGCTACCAACCTAATTCGGAAGCACGGACTGGTCCCCAAGTCAGCTTACCCGGAATCCAGAAGCAGTAGCGCCACAAGGTGGATGAACGCAATCCTGAAGGATATTCTCAGGAGTTCTGCCAGTGAACTGAGAGGGATCATCGAATCAGGTGGAAGCAAGTCTGATGCCAGGGGTCACAAGGAGAAGAGGATCCAGGACATCTGGAGGGTCCTGTGCATCCATCTCGGTACTCCCCCGGAGAAGTTTGATCTTCAATGGAGGGACAAGGACGACAAGTTCCACCGAAGGGGCAGTATGACTCCGCAAGAGTTCGCTAGCGAATTTGTCGATATCGATTGGGAGAACTATGTGTGCATCGTAAACGATCCACGTAACGAGTACTACAGGACCTACACGGTGGAATACCTACAGAACGTCGCTGGCGACCCTCCCGTCGTCTACCTCAACGTTCCAAGTGGTGAGATGAAGGAGATTACTCAGAAGCTACTCGAGGACGGCCTTCCAGTTTGGATGGGATGCGACGTCGGCAAGCAGATGGAGAGGAAGAGGGGACTTTGGGATGCGAACCTATTCGAGACAAACGAACTATACGGCATAGAATATGGAATGGAGAAGTCAGACAGACTCCGTTTCGGACAGACAATGATGACTCATGCAATGCTGTTCACCGGGGTTGACGTTGTCGATGGCAAGCCGCGAAGATGGAGGGTCGAGAACTCATGGGGGGCGGACTCAGGACAGAAGGGATACTACACGATGAACGACAGCTGGTACGACGAGCACATGTTCGAGATCGCCGCTCCGAAGGATTACCTGACGGAGAAGATGCTCGATGGTCTTGAGACCGAACCAGTCGTTCTAGACGCTTGGGACCCAATGGGTAGCCTAGCCTAGGTTGCGAAGCGAAAGCTCGATGGTCACTGAATCGGGGATTGGAATCCTCAGCACCTTTCTCAGTGCCTTCTCATCCCTGGAGGTGTTGGTAACTAGCTCTAGTAGCCTCTTGTGTACCCTCATTTCCCAGTGGTCCCAAGTCTCCGCTCCCTCTCCATCGGGGCTCTTTCGGCATGGCACCACTATTCTGCGAGTAGGCAGGGGAATTGGACCACGAAGCTTCACGCCCGTCTCATCAGAGATGTGCTTGATCTGGTCGCACACCTGATTCACATCAGTGTGATTCTCTCCCGTCAGCCTGATGGTCGTGACGACGGGCATCTGTTCACCTTAGTCGACTTATTCCTTCTTGTCTATGGCTATGCACATTCCGGCGGCCACGGTCTTACCCATGTCTCGGATTGCGAACCTGCAGAGCTCAGGGAAGTTGTCCTTGACCTCGATAGCCATTGGCTTGGTTGGCTGGAACCTAACGGTAGCTGCGTCTCCTGACTTCAGGAATGCTGGCGTCTCACCGGTCTTGAGGTTCTTGATTAGCTCGACGAATCGAACTGCAACCTGCGCGGTGTGTGCGTGGAACACTGGTGTGTACCCGACACCGATCGCCTTTGGAATCTCCATCATCTGGATGTTCCCAACGAAGCTCTCGTCGTGGCGCACGAACACAGGAGCGCTGTCAGCGTAGCCAGCAACGTCTCCTCGGCGGATGTCTGTGGCAGCTAGGCCACGGACGTTGAAACCGACGTTGTCACCAGGCACTGCCTTCTCGTGGATCGTGTGGTGCATCTCGATGCTCTTGACCTCAGCGGACTTCTGGCTGGGGTTGAACACGACTGTCTTTCCAGAGTGCAAGACACCGGTCTCGACCTTCCCGACTGGGACGGTCCCGATTCCGCTTATCTTGTAGACATCCTGTATTGGCAGGCGAAGTGGCTTGTCAGTTGGCTTTGGCGGCATTGTGATGGCGTCGATAGCCTCGAACAGAGTCGGGCCGTCATACCAAGGCATGTTCGCGCTCTTGTTGAACACGTTGTCGCCTAGCTGAGCCGAGCATGGAACGAAAGTGATCTCGTCAGGCTTGTATCCAGCTCCCTTCAGTAGGTTGCCGACCTCAGCCTTGACATCGTTGTACTTGCCCTCTTCCCAGTTAACACCGCTGATGTCCATCTTGTTGACGTTGACAATCAGCTCGGTTACACCAAGAACGCGTGCTAGGAAGGCGTGCTCCCTGGTCTGGGCGTTGACACCGTCGTTGGCAGCAACGTTCAGGACTGCAGCGTCTGCTTGGCTGGTTCCAGTGATCATGTTCTTCACGAAGTCACGGTGACCAGGTGCGTCAATGATGGTGAAGTAGTAGTTAGGGGTGTAGAACTCCTTGTGCGCGACGTCGATAGTAATTCCACGTGCGCGCTCCTCCTTCAGTCCGTCCATGACGTAAGCCAGACCGAAACCGGCCTTACCGGATTCAGCAGCTAGCTTCTCGTTCTTCTCAATCACGTGCTCTTCGATGTGCCCGCTGTCAAGAAGTATACGACCTACTGTCGTCGACTTTCCGTGGTCTACGTGCCCTACGAACACGATATTCAGATGCGGCTTGCTTTTGTCTTCCCATTGTGAACCCATAGTTATTCACCCCTAAGTGTGGCCCGCCGACCGAAGGGGCGTATATGAATCGTTCCCCATCGATGATTTTCCCTACTTGCTAGCAGTATATCGTTAGTGGTTGCCAGAGGGTAATATTTCCTACCTGTACTGCAACTCGACGATGAAATAATTCACTTTGGTGGTATGCGTCTCCTCGTTCATCAGGTCCGCCGTCCAATCGCCAGGGAGGAAGCCCCTCACCGTCGATCCTCCGACCACCATCCAGACGCAGTAGTCGTTGCTGCCGCAATCGCCCGCATTGCGGTTATCGTTCCCTATTCCAGTGGTGTTCGATATCTCCTCATCGGTGCTGTTGTAGAGGTAAACGTCCAGCTTGTTTGCTGTGGTCTGGCCGGGGACCCCTCCGCCGATTTGATCGTCGTCTTCCTTGGGGTAGTCGACCTTGAGCCGGAGATAGCGGATCCTGTCCTTGCTCTCATCATCGTAGGTGACTGGGAAGTTCCAGGTCATTGTGATCGGCTCCTGGACTCTCCTGTCCATCTCGAAGTCCGCCCACTTTCCCCTGTAGTTGACGTAGACGACCGAGTCGTCGTAATCGGTCAGCCCGTTGTCGTCCGTCACGGTCAGTCGAATGTCCCAAGCGCCAGCCGGCATTTCCTCCCAGTTCACAGTCTCTCCCGTGGCATCCACGTCATTATCCTCGATTCCGTCCCCGTCCGAGTCTGTGTTCCTGTCCAGATCCCATTCGTAGCTCACTATGTACTCCTCAGCGTAGCAGTTGGGGTCATCGGGGTCGCATCCCGCCCACGAGGCAGACCCATCCAATGATACCGTCGTCGAGACGCTCACATCCCTGTCGTCAATCTCGTTGTCGTCTTCGCATACCCAAACTAGAACGAAGTCACCACTTGGGGCCGATTCTCCATCGCAGTCGTTGTCCTTCTCAGTCACAATCTCTGCATGCGGCTCTCTGGCCGATGAGTCAATGACGGTCACATACATGCTGGTGGTCACTTCGTGATTCCCGTCGTTGACAGCAAGCTTGGCCGTGTATTCACCCGGTTGCGCGTATGTATGGCTCGTAGTAAGCCCCGATCCGGTATTCCCGTCACCGAAGGTCCATTCGAAAGTCATGGGATCAGCATCGGGGTCGGATGACCCAACCGCACTGAAGGTAACGGGATCTCCAGCCTTAACGGTCCCAGAAGGGTCCATTGACATGCTCGCCGAAGGGGGGCTATTGCTTCCCAAGATGTCAAGACAGCCTGCCAGTGCAGTGAAAATCATCAGCATTGCCATCATCAAGCCCGCTGACTTCCCCCCTCTCATGGTGCATCGCTGGGGGCCGGTATGAAATCAACCCTGCGATGAGCCGTTAGAAGTCGAAGATGCTACTCTGGCCCTTGGGCCTAGCCCCTTTCAGGAGCTCTTTCTCGTCCACACCGAATGCCTCAGTTATGCGACCTAGTGACTTAGCGAGGCGTTTTGCATAGTAATCCCTGTCATATTCTGGTGGCTCTCCGCCTATTTCGTCGACCAGCCACGCACTAACGCCCAGCTTCTTTTCCCCTGGATCGGGCTCCGTGATTATGTATCCAACCTTCATCCCCGGCGTGAACTGGAGTCCCGCAGATATTCTCTGCTTTGCCGCTCTCACATAGGGCAACCCGTCCGGATTCGAGTATATGCTGAAGTCCCACTCGTTCTTTTTCGAGTTCCACTTGCCCTTGCAAGATCTGCTAATCACGAGTCTCGATGGGTCGACACTCCCGCTTCTCACTTCGTCAATTGCCAGCTTGGTCATGTCCACCGCCCCTTCCGTATCTCCGTCCAGAAGCATCTCAAACATCTGAGTCATGGTCTCGGAAAGCAGATCAAAGGAATCCGTCCTCCTTACCTCGTAGCCCCTTATCAGCATCTCCTCCCTGGGCCATACCACCCTTCCAACGTATCTTTTCTTGGCGCCATGGCTGAAAAACGCGGAGAGGGCCGTTTCAAACTCAAGCTCCGCACCCTCTTTCGTGAACATCTGAGCTAGGCCTTCCCCGAATTTGAGAGTCTCATCCCGGGTAGCGCTCCAGACTTCGGCCCCTTCCGGGTCCTCTGGCTTGTTCGTGGGAGCTCCCTGATCCACCGGCGATTTAACGAAAATCGAATCCGTGTCGGAGTATATCACGTCATTACCGCCCTCCTCGACTTGGGAAATAATCGCCTTTATGTTGTGCCTGGCCCACTCCGTTATGCTTGCCCCCAAGTCCGGATGCGTGAATCTGTAGAAACTAGATGCGAAGACGCCATAGAATGAATTCATCAGTATCTTGACCGCATATTGGAGTTGGTCGAGAAGAAAGGCCTCGACCTCATCGCCCTTCGTCTGGGCCTCTTCCATCTCCCTCTTGTACAAGTCCCTCTTTGCCATCAAATCTTCAAGGAGTCTGGGGACCAGCCCATTCATCTCTTCCTTTGACTTGTATCTGGTCCTAGTGGTCGGAGAGACGCTGTGTGACGAGTTTTCTTGACCGTCCCTTACGAGTGTGGTGGAGCATATGTTGTTGCTGATCATTATTGATGGGTACATCGACTTGAAGTCGAGGACGACTATCCAAGGCTCCATCCCGGGCTCGACCTCATGGACGTACCCACCTGCAATCTGATCCCTTTTCCTTGGCCCGGCATTTGTCATTGGGACAGCGATATTCTCTTTGTCGGCCAGTCTCATGACAAGAGAATCGATCCATTGGCTGGTCGTCCCATTGGCCGCTGTCTCAACCGCGGTAAGCGATACTGAAGCCAACGCCTCCTTTCGGGCAACCGCCTTCAGATGCCCTAGTATGTCTAGCGGCAGATGTGTATCTCTAACGCAGTACTCCATCACCACATCCGGCCTCGAGGCCCATTCCTCGTCCATCTTGCTCGCATCAACATCCAGTTTCTGCATTTCCTCATCGTCGGGCCAAAGGAGTTGTGAGACATACCTCAGAGACTCCCTCTGGGGTCTGAGGGTTTGCCGTGCTTGCCACCAAGCGTCCATCGGTATTCTACCAGGAATTCTCCAAACCCTGTTCTGCTGCCTTGTCGGGAATATCCTCTTGCTCTCGCCTTCGTTCATCGGGACCCTGCCCCAGCCAAACAGGGGGGATCTGTTGTACTTCGGTCTGGGGCAGATTACCTCTGCTCTCTCTTCCATTCTTGGAAGGTCGAAATTATCGATGTTGTAACCAGTAACGAAGTCTGGGTCTGACTCCCTGACGAGTGAGGTCAAACCTTCCATTATTTCTCTCTCTTCACCCTTGAATTCATACTCGGAACGCACACCAGCACGGTCTACGACGGCAGCAGCGCACAGTATCCTGTTGGTCGCTATGCTAGTCTCCAAGTCGAATGAGAAAGTGACGAATGGCGCTGGAAAAGGCTCGGCCCTGGATAGGCCACCCAGATCGCAGGAAACGATCATGTCCACCGGGTAGATTCCCGCACCCCCTGCTTCCGCTATTGCAACTTCTGCCGATTGCCTGTCAGTGGTGCCCCCCTTCTTCGCTTCATCAGGGGCTCTCTCGCCAGCCCACAGGACGTCACCTCTTGCGTTGATGTGGGGCCCTAGGTCCAGATCTAGCATCAGACGGTTTTGGAATGGGATATCCGCACTTGTCACCTCCCAGTCCTCTAGCTTCTTCCTAAGCCTCCTTACGGAGTAGGGCTGGTCTGCATACACCCTCCAGTGCCTCTTCTCGCCATGCCTTGTCCATTTTGTAACGGGACCCTCTACTTCTACTACCTCCGAGATCGATCTGACACCATCCAGATTCACAGACTCCCCCGGTCGAGGAGCTCCTCGCAGGGCTATGTCGAAGTATGGACGGAGTCCGTTAACCAGGAGTACCACGGAGTGACCCGCTTGCGAGCGGCACCACAGTTCTACTGTAGTTCTTGGTGGTTTTGAGTCGGTAGACTGGTACGAACCTGAGATGATACACATCCTCTCCTCCCACTCCATCCGCTCGCCTCGCTCTCAGCAGGTAACTGACCGCCTTCAAACTATGTCCCAGCGAGGGGCCATAACGATGTCGGGAGGCAGTCCTTGCGCAATCGTTGAAAGCCGACTCGCTTCCGTGGTACATGTCCGGAGTTGTAATCTTGGCAGAAGCCCGACCTGAAATCGACTGGGACTCCCTCACTTTCAGCTTCACCCAGACTGACAGGATGTACGTCGCCAAGTGCGATATCGGCGAGGAATGGTCCCCTGGTTCGATGAGGGACTTCGACGATCTGAGAATTTCACCAGCAGCTGGCGTCATTAACTACGGGCAGGGACTATTCGAGGGAATGAAGGCACAGCGAGCCGCCGATGGGAGCGTGGTTTTGTTCCGTCCTGAACACAATGCCAGGAGGGCCCAACAAGGAGCAAAGAGACTCGGCATGCCACCAGTCCCAGAGGAGATGTTCCTGGATGCCGTCAAGCAGACCGTTCGAGAGAACTTGCGATGGGTACCGCCCATGGGCAAGGGAGCACTCTACATCAGACCCCTTCTCATGGGGAGCGGACCGATACTCGGAGTCGCACCGGCCCCCGAATACACCTTCCTGGTTTTCGTGTCCCCCGTTGGCCCCTACTTCAAGGGAGGGATAACCCCAACTTCCCTCAGGGTCTCAGATGAGTTCCACAGGGCGGCCCCAGGTGGCTCTGGAGGAGTCAAGGCGATAGGCAACTATGCGCCAGGGATGATACCATCCAAGATGGCGAAGAAGGAGGGTTATTCCGAGATAATCTACCTAGATGCCGCCAATCACAAGTACATCGAGGAGGTAGGTGCAGCCAACTTCTTCTGCGTCAAGGAAGGGAGAATCTCAACCCCGGAACTCACAGGAACAATACTTCCTGGGATTACCAGATCATCAATCATCGAGCTGGCCAGATCTAGGGGCTATGAGGTCAAGGAGGAGAAAGTGGAAGTCGGCTATGCAATGGACGCCGACGAGTGCTTCTGCGTGGGGACAGCCGCGGTAGTCTCTTCCATAGGCAAGATTCAGCATGGAGACAAGGTCGTGGAATACTGCGGAGGAGAAGTCGGATCAGTTACAATGCAGCTGTATGAGGAGCTAACGGCAATCCAGCAGAGAAGGGCCCCAGATGAGTTCGGATGGACCGTTTCGGTCTAGGAATTCCTGTCGAAAGCGATATACGCCGGCGATTGTCGGACGATTCATGGTCAATATTGGAGATACAGCACCTAGCTTCACACTGAAAAATACCGCTAAGGAAGACGTCAACTTGACCGATTACACCGGCAAAACCGTCATTCTCGTATTCTACCCAGGCGCCTTCACAGGTGTTTGCGACAAGGAGATGTGCGCTTTCCAAGACAACATGGCAAAGCTCAACGAGGCGAATACAGCAGTTCTAGGAATCAGCGTCGACTCTCCATGGGCTAACGCGGAATTCGCCCGAAAATACAACCTTGAATTCGATTTGCTTTCCGATTTGGATAGGAAGGTCGTCAACAGTTACGATGCAGCATTTGTCGGACTTGGGGGTATCGAGGGATACGTTTGTGCCAATAGGGTCGTTATTGTAATTGACAAAAACGGCGTGGTCCAGCATCGCTGGGTCGCAGAAAACCCCGGCGTTGAGCCAGATTACGATGCCGTGGTCGCCTTCGCCTCCTCGATCTGAGTTCATAGAAAGCCCATTTGCACTCATTGCTCGATCGAAACAACCCAGACACCGCTCTCCTCGTCAAACTCGGGCTCTGGCATCATATCGTGCTCTATGATGCATGAGAATACGAGCCTCCAGTATGTCTCGTACGCCCCCTCGATGCTAGACGAGTAGTAGGTTATCACAGAAGACGCACTATCCCCGTACATCGGTAATAGCGTTATTGCTGGGTCTAAGTGTGAAAGTGTCTCATTACAAAATGTGAAGATTATGATGATTGGATTCAAGGGGTACCCATTCTTCCACGTGCTTGATGGGCGAGGAGTGCTGCGACCACGATCATGCCTCGGATGACCACGCGCATGCGAGGAAAGGGGAGTTGGAACCCCCTGTTCTGGAGGCGGAGCTGTTTCTGATAGACGACTCTCCCGACGAGGCCCCAGAGGACTCAAAGACATGGAACATAGGGTCTCCCCGCATCTTGATACCAGCAGCATTCGCGATAGGAGTAGTGGCCCTCTTCATGGTGGTAATAGTCCAGTCAGTCATCTTCGACCAGATCAAGGACGAGATAAAGAAGGATCTCGGAATCTATGAGAGAGTTCCCGTGTGGGAGCGCTCTGAATGGCCCTACGTCACATCGCAGAACAACTCGTTCGTCATGGAGGTAGGGCCTTACTCGGTCCTCGAGACCGACAATGAGTGGAACTCAACACATCATTTCGTTGAATTCACACTACCGATGGCTGAGGGTGGGGCAGCCCCTGACGGGAAGGTTAGCCTAGGGCTCTGGCTCCCTGATGTACCAGAGGGCGTCAAGGTCCCGGTGATAGCAGAGTTTGGGCCCTACTTTGACGAACCATCGGTCGAGACTGGCCCAGTTGAACAGTCCGGAACTTGGCTCGGTAGCATGATCATTGATCAGATATTGCCCCATGGATTCGCTTTCGCACAGGTCTCGGTAATGGGTACCGGACGTTCCAATCATTGCATGGATCTGATGGGCAATGCAGAGCAGCTCGGCGTCGATGCTGCCGTTACTTGGCTGGGTACGCAGGACTGGTCGAACGGACGCGTAGCCATGATCGGCAAGTCGTATGATGGTTCAACTCCGTGGCAGGCAGCTATGTTCGGCAACGAGCACCTTTCCACCATAGTACCGATATCCGGCCTCATCGGAGTCATGGAGCTAATGTGGAAGAATGGTTCCTCGGAGGCTCGAGCTCCAATAATGCACAATGGCGTATACGGGTCATATGGAATCGACGGTGATACTGAGGATGTCGGCAACCTATGTCCCGACTACATCATCGGACCCGGCACCGGAGTGGCTGCTTGGATGTGGGGCGGAGAAGTCGCAGGGAACTATTGGGGGGAGAGATACTTCCTCGATCGTGTACTCGACAATTACGAGGGCTCGGTATACTTGATCCAGGGAATGCATGACTGGAACGTAGACCCTCACATGGCGATTCCAGTGATTAACCAACTGAAGGACGTCGGCATAGAGGCAAAGGGCCTTTTCGGGCAGTGGGATCACGATTACCCGGACCGTCCAACTTACCACTTCGACAGATCGGGCGAGGGGCGTGGTCGTGAGGCATTCCCTCAAATGACACGATTTGATTGGATGCAGGACCTTCTGGAGTGGTTCGATTACTATTTGCTGGACGAAGGCGATAAGCCAGGACTCTGGGTCGAGATTCAGACTAATCAAGGACAGTGGCGCATAGAGGATCGCTATCCTCCAGAGGGAATGAATACACTAGCCCTTGATTTGGGAGGGGCCATGACAAACATCGGTGGAACGACAAATATCCTTCCGACTGGCTCAACAGGCCCCGTCTATGAGACTGCGCCTTTGGAAGAGGGCATATGGATCGCAGGCCTCCCTAGGCTCCACATAGATGTGAATACCGCAACCGTGGGCGGGCAGATTTACGCACTACTCGAGGATTGTGACGAGGCGGGATCTTGCATCCACATAGGACACGCGATAATGGATTTGAGATATCATGAGGGTGGTACCGAGGAGCAGACTTGGCTACCTGTAATTCAGACAATAAATGCGAAGATGGAGTTCTTTGCAATGGATGTCCAGATTCAGGCTGGACACACAATAAAGCTGAGTCTGTCAAGTACTGGAGAGGATTATCTTCCAGCTTCTACCAGTTCGGTGGTCACCGTGCAGGAGGGGCAGACGTCAAACCTACTACTGGACTTGATAGACCCGAGCGAGAAGCTGCTATTCGACCCACCGTCTTGCATGAGTCCAATATGCATCGAACAGGGCTCAGTTACTTGATGCCGCCCTTCTCGTAGCGCTGTGTCCACTTCAGCCTTCGAGGGTTCCTCTTGAGTTTCAGGGCGTTCTTTCGAGCCTTGCTGTCTCTGAACCACATGACTGATCCATCCCTCTTGATGTACATCAGTCCAGTACCGGGCTCAATCTCCTCACTGGTGAAGCTGCAGATTCTCGTTTCTGGCATTCCACTCACCTAACGTGTCCCCAGCCTACGAGCCTCTCGACCCGTGTCCCTAAGCATCAGAATGTCCCCGACCCTGACAGGGCCTAGGACGTTTCTAGAAATGATTCGACCAATGTCTCTAGGGTTGTTTGAATCGTCTACCCTAACCTTGACTTGGATAGCCTCTCCACTCATGCCCGTCCTGCCGACGATCTCAACAACCTCAGCGGGCCATGATTCCTGAGCCACTACGTCCAGCCTCCTTCATTCAGTTCGAGAGAGTCTCGTAGTGTCCCTTAACCTCGTTGAAGCGGTCCTGAGCTTCATTGTCGACGCCCAGTACCGCTATGGCAGCGGTTCTTGTTCCAGCTGTCATTCCAGCTGAGTCGGCCAGGTAACCCTGATCTTCGACGTAGATGAATGGGATACTTTTCTCCTTACAGATCATTGGGATGTGTGCGAGAAGCTCCCCAGGGTTGACGTTCTCAGCCATTACTACCATTATGGCACTTCCACGCTCTGCAGCCTTGGTGACTTCGTTCGCACCCTTCTTGATGCGACCCTTGCCATCCTTGCCAATTGCCTTCACAAGTTCGTAAACTTGTTCTTGTACGTCTTTCGGGGTCTCAAATGCTATGTGAACACTCATTGGAACATCTCCTCGTGTTGGGTAAGCCGGCGCAGGACATGGTCGATATAAACGCAACGTATTGCAAGCCGCTCGGAGCGAGACCGAGAAATCACCTCATCAGCTCTTCTAGTCCACGTGCTAGAGCCGGTGCGGCGCTTACCACAGCTCGCGGATTCGGAAGCGAATCAGTCGTGAAGACCCCATCGACATGGTTCGCAAGTCTGGACAGCGCCCCTCCTGTGAAGAGCCCATGCGTACAAGCTGCAAAGACAGCCGTAGCACCCTGACGCCTCAGGGCATCGCTAGCACGACATATGGTACCGCCAGTGCTAATCATGTCATCCACAATGGCTACAACCTTTCCATCAACATCCAAATCCTTGGGAGTGTGTTCGATCGTGTGGGCATCTATCCTGGTCTTCTCGAGGTATGAGAACTCGCAACCCATCAGTGCTGCTACCTCAGAAGCGCGAGAAATCGCCCCCTTATCCGGACTTAGGATGAAGTCTGGTTTACTCTCCATTCCTAGCAGATCGGCAATCTCAGGCATGGAGCTGACGAATTTCACAGGGACACTCATGTCCGCAAGGACCTTTGGCTCGTGGAGATCTAGGATGACAATCCCGTCGCATATCCTTCCCATTATGTCCGCTATTACACGGGCTGAAACGGCTTCTCCAGGGGAGAAACGCTTGTCCTGCCTTGCGTAACCGAAGTAAGGAATTGCCAAGTAAATCCCGGGCCCTACGTCATCTAGTTTCTGAGGCTCCACTCCCCTGTAATTGGACAAGTCCCCCCTCCTAACATCGCTGATGGCCTCGAGAAGCAGGATGGTACGCATTATGCCAGAGTCGGGATACGTGTTGGAGACGAGAATTACTGGCTCGGATCTTATTTGTTCGAAAGACTCCCTGGGAACGCGTACGTAACCTTCGCCATCAGGGAATTTCCTACTCTCAAGAGAAACATGTTCCATGCCAAGAACCCCTGCTAGGGAGGTGGCCAATTCGCGGCCGGATGAGCCGCTTACTACCGGCATGTGACGATGATGCGACCTGAGCCTCCTTCATGACGCTACCGCTTGTGAGAGGGGCTTTGGGTGGTGGGCATGACAGGATTTGAACCTGTGGCCTCCCGGTTATCAGCCGGGTGCTCCAGCCAAACTAAGCTACACGCCCTTGAGCAGCCATCCGAGATTGGGTACTGATTTGAAACCTACTCAACATCGGAAAGGTCACTTTCGTCACCTTCACCGTTCAGCTTCAAGAAACTTGGAAGCGTTAGAAGCCTCTTCAGGGAGCACCTAAGGATGACTTCGTCCAATCTAGAAGTCGTCCTGGCCAATTGCCCTACAGGGATGATGAAACTATCTTCAATGCCATGTTTCTTCCTTACCATGAAATGAGGAGTTACCACCACTCCTCTGTACGTCCTCTTGATTTTGACCATGCCCACTACATTCCCTATGTCGATTCCATCGTTGTCTAGGACAGCCCTGTCTAGCAATTCGTCGGGAGCAAACAACTCCTCTGAAATCCTAACGGTGTTTCTCCACCTTCTTTGCAACTCTCGCATTGACTTGGATAGCTTTACTGCTCCGTCTGGCCTTATGCTGTGGACCAACTCTTTCGAGAGAGGCGCACAATCAGCGGCCTTCCTCATGTATTCCTCTGCAACCCCTGGGACCACTTTGATCCTAAGTGACTGCACACATTCGTCCCTCGGATGGAACCTCTCTCCTGTGATCACACCCACGAATGTGTCTCCGACGTATACGTCTCTTTGCAATAGCTCCTGTATCCTGTAATCGTCATTCATTTTCTCGCCAGCCGTTGTTGAGTGTGCATCCCCCGCGCTTCTCTCCAAGCACGCAGAGCCTTGATTAGCACTTATACTATACGTTAAACAAGACTGATAATCTAATTGAAAATTTCATTTATATTCGAATTTTCCTATTAGAAAACTAAAGTGTGTTTGATTATTTGTATGATTATCAGAAATTTGGTTTCTCCCCTCCAGCCGGACATTCATATGGCCAGTTTTCTCATCTCCAACAGACAACCTTGATGAGAGCGTGGATGTTCCGAGGTGTGATGACTGACGCGTTAGGACTACTAGGTGCGATTCGCGAACGGACCGGCGAATCTTGGACCCAGGGAATTCCCGATGACTCAATACTGAGATTCTCAGAAATTGACCCTTCTTTGTGCATAGCCATCGAGGAGGCCTCTGTTAACTTCGAAAGTTTGTTGAGCGATTTTGGCGAAACCATCTTTTCCATGGACGAGAAATCAATGATCAACGAGGTACAGTCTGATTTTGTGAACTTCTATTCTCCGGAAACTGTAAACCCGTACGTCGCTTTAGCAGCCAAGGGCCCATGGATTATCACAACCCATGGTGCGGTTGTACACGACAATGGGGGATACGGCATGCTTGGCATGGGGCATGGACCCGAGGACATCATCATGGCCATGCAGAATAACTGGGTTATGGCAAACGTCATGACTCCATCACTTAGCCAGAAGAGGCTTGCTAACAAACTCAGATCTGAAGTCGGCCATACCAGGGGGGAATGCCCCTTTGACAAATTCATCTGCTTGAACAGTGGAACTGAGTCCGTGGCAATATCGATGCGTATCTCCGATATTAACTCCAAGCGGTTAACCGGAACGGGAGGGCGCTACGAGGGTAAACCAACAAAACTACTCGCATTGGTGCAGGGTTTCCACGGTAGAACACAACGACCAGCCCAGATTTCTGACTCCTGCAGGAGCAAGTATGAGAAGCATCTCGCCTCATTTGGCGATAGTGATCGCGTAATCTTCGTTCCTTCCAACAATGTAGAGGAACTAAGATCCGCTTTCGCGAAAGCGGAGAAAGACGGATTCTTCATCGAAATGATGGCTATTGAACCGGTCATGGGTGAAGGAAATCCCGGCCAGTGCGTGACTAGGGAGTTCTACGACGAGGCTAGAAGGCTAACCTCCGATCATGGAAGCTTCCTCCTTGTCGACTCAATTCAAGCCGGGATTCGTGGTCAGGGGTGTCTTAGCATAGTTGACTATGAGGGATTCGAGGGCTGCGACGCTCCTGATATGGAAACCTGGTCAAAGGCTCTCAGTGCTGGGCAATATCCGCTTTCAGTAGTCGGATTGAGTCAGCGTGCCGCGGACTCGTACGTCGTAGGGGTTTATGGAAACACCATGACGACAAACCCACGCGCTCTCGAGACAGCCATAGCAGTACTCAATAGGATTACTCCAGAGCTCAGATCCAATATTCGCGATAGGGGTTCTGAGTTCAAGAGAAAGCTCGAAGATTTGATGGAGAGGTATCCTGGAAAGATTACCGATGTTCAAGGGACAGGACTGCTCCTCTGCGCGGAACTCGAACCACAGGCACTACCTGTAGTGGGCTTCGGTGGAGTTGAGGAGTGGTGTAGAAGAAATGGGCTTGGGGTAATCCATGGCGGTACTAACGCTCTCAGATTCACCCCTCACTTCGCGATTACATCCGAGGAAATAGACATGATTGTGGAAATCATTGAGCAGGCCCTGGATCACTTCTCACTGATAGATCAAGGGGTTGAGGCGCAGTCTCCAGCTTGAGTGGTCAAATGACAAAGAAGATTCACATTGCAGGAAATTCAGACCTGTTCCACGATGCAATATCGGACAGGCTAGCTAGAGCAGGGGCTATCCTGACCCCCGAAAGAAATGATGCCGATCTCATAGTCTCACTAGATGGAGACATTAGTGCTGATATTTCCGTCCTGCCTGCCCATGTGGAGGGAGGGAGTGCGAAACTGTGTATCAGAGTACACGATCTGCTGATTCCAGATGGAATCAATGAATGGGGGCCAAGCGACATCCATGAATTCGCGTCAATGGTAAGGAACGGCGAAACCGACGTGGAAATTTCGGATTTTGAACTCAGGCATTGGCTACACGTAAGGGATGCCACCGACGCCCTCTCATTACTGATCATGGCTAACTCAGATAGCATGCCACGCGGGGTATTGGATATGTCAGGAAGACGTGCATGGGGTCCCGAGGAGATCATTGATGAGATGACCATACTTTGGGACAGGTTCACCAATGCGTTGAACCATGCACATACCACAGAGTCACTCTCTGCAGTCCCTAGTCCAGTTCGAAACTCCAACAGGAAAGAGTCCAGTAGGCCTGACCTGGGCCCTCTCAATAGTTCATTGAGGAAATTGGGGACAGATGGATGGCATCCGCTGGTACCAATGCGCGTAGCGCTGATGGAGATTCTCGCTCACGCGGAGAAATAGGCTCAGTTCTTGTCGTTCTGGACCTGTACTCGGATGGACTGGGCCATTCCCTTTGCGGCCTGCATGGCCTTTCGTACTCGGGTTCCAGCTGCCTTGTTCCCCTTGTCGTGCTTGACTGCGTCACCCACGGCGTCTTCTAGCATCTCAATCATATCATGCATCATCTTCTCGACGGACATAACGCAGGCCGGGTGATGGGCCGCTCTTAGCCGTTTTCACGCCGCACATCGTAATTTTGACTACTATTGAGAGAACAAATCAGCACCGAGGACCGGCAAAATGAGGCTAGCATCGCCCTCTACGACTACTTGGGGGGCCTCTGGCCTAACTTTGCCCCATGATACCGCCTCACGAAGTCGAGCACCTGACAGAGAACCGTCATACTCCGGTGCAGTTGTAATGGATACGGCAGAGTCAAGACCGCCTCTGTATTGGTTCCACCAGATAACGTGATGCTTGGAAATCCCTCCTCCGACCATCAGTGCGTGGCTCTCCTTCGCTGGCCAGGTCAAGTCCGACAAAATCTGTTCATCCGCCATCAGATCGACAAAGAATTGGGGATTCTTCTGCCTGTGCATGAATAGCTGTGCGCCGATTGACCCATCAGTAATCCCAGGTATCACCATGGGAATTCGATGTTTTGCAATCCAGTGCAGTAACGACGACTCGTCGTCTATCCTATCTCCCAATGCCCAACACAGTTCGACCGACCCGAAACCAAGCCACGGATTTTCAGCATCCTTCTCCTTACGTTCTACCTCTATTTCCTCCAACCAAGGAAGAACCACGTTCTCCAGAATTTCCCCATAGCATTCGTTCGGAACAATCACGTTACCCAGTCTATTGAGCCCCTCTTCCCCGAGGGCTATGTCATCGAGCTCGAAGTCACCATGGAAATACTCCTGGAAAGTCCTCGCTATGTCATGGTCAAGAGTCCCGCAAGTAGTAATTACCACATTGAACGACTTTCTTTTCAAGCCCTCTAGGAAGAACCCTCGAGTCCCAGTCGCACAGAGGCATGCGGGAAATGAAATCCAATTCAAAACCCCCTCCTCGCCGACGTTCTCCATGGAATCCCGTAGTATGTCGCGTGCGTTCGCTAATTTCGTCGCTGTGAAACCTCCAGCCCTCGACATCTGATCGATTAAGGAACCGACATCTTCAACCGATCCGAAATCGTAGTCCTCGACTGGCACATCGAAGTCGTCGCGCGAGTACCCGTCCACGCCACCTCGAACCTCTCATTCCCCTTCAATTGGTCGCACTCTGAAGCTGTATAATTCGATCCCTGATTGACGCAGCTCTCTCAAAATCCAAGCGTGCCGCAGCAGCCCGCATCTCCTTCTCTAGCTTCTCGACAATCCTCGACACTTCCTCGCTGCCCTCAATATGGGTATCCTCGGAATCATCGACCCAATCCGGTTGACTCACATTATCCAACACCGAATCTGATGTATTCCACATTCCGGCGCCCAGAGCGAACTTCTGGGCTAGCCCCTCAAGCCCCTTCTTGCCCGGTGCCTTACCCACTAGCCTTCTTCCACCCCCGCTAGCTCTCCCAGCAGCACCAGCTAGAAGATCGGCAACTTCCTGCCCCATAACAGGTAATGGCTTTTGTATGGTTCTGGGAGTTATTCCATTCTCATCGTTATGCTTCTTCTGCCTCCCCCTCCTCTGAGTGGTCTGCCTCATCGCTGCCTCCATCGAGGGAGATATCGAGTCAGCATAAAGGATGACAATTCCGTTCTCGTTCCTTGATGCCCTGCCTATTGTCTGGAGAAGGGATCTCTCGTTCCTGAGGAAGCCCTGTTTATCGGCGTCAAAAATTGCAACCAGAGAAACCTCTGGTATGTCTAAACCCTCTCTTAGTAGGTTTATGCCCACAATGACGTCAATATGACCAATTCTGAGCGCCTTGATTATCTCAGTCCTCTCCAAAGTGTCAATCTCTGAGTGCAGGTAATGCGCCTTGATACCATTACGTTCCAGGTAATCAGCTACTTCCTCGGCGAACTTGATTGTCATCACTGTGACTAGAACCCGCTCGTCCCTCTCCACTCTGGAATTAATCTCAGACATAAGATCCTGTACCTGCCCCTCCACGCCCTTGACAATTATTTTCGGATCGAGAAGCCCCGTTGGCCTAATTTCCATCTTCACTACTCCCTCTATCTGAGAAAGTGTGCCCTCTAAGGTCGTCGAACCAGCCTTCTTGCTAAGCTCCGGTTCGGAGGCACCACCGCCTCCCTGTACATGCATGAGTTCGGTAGGCACGTCTTGTTCAGTAACCTCTGCCAGATGCCGTAACTCACGCTCGCCCGGTGTAGCACTGACGTAGACCATCTGGGGCACAATAGACTGGAATTCGTCAATCCTGAGGGGCCTGTTGTCATATGCGGATGGTAGCCTGAATCCATGGTCGATCAGATTCTTCTTCCTCGAGAAGTCCCCTCCGTGCATTCCTCCAACTTGCGGTAAAGTGACGTGGCTTTCGTCCATAATCACCAGATACCTCTCGCTACCACCATGGAACTTCTCTGCATTTGTCGAGAAGAAATCCAGCAGACAGTACGCCCTTTCCCCCTTCTGCCTTCTATCGAAGTGTCTGGAATAGTTCTCAACTCCCTTGCAGGACCCAATCTCGGTTAGCATCTCTAGGTCAAATCTGGTCCTACCCTCTATCCTGTGGGCCTCCATGTCCATGCCCTTCGCCTGGAACCAGTCAACCCTACCGTCCAACTCGTGCTCTATGTCCTGCAGAGCCTCATTGAAGCTCTCCTCGCTTGTCATGTAGAACTCTCTGGGGTGTATCCAAGCCTCTTCGAATTCATCAAGCAACTCCCACGATATCGCCTCACATATCTGTATCTTCTCAATTCCTTCCCAACCAAATATGACTCTCATCGGATCATCCCTACTTGGCATCCAGATATCGAGAACCTCTCCTCGGAGTCGGATATCGCCACGAGTCATACCACCCGTGGTTCTCTTGTATTGGAGGCCGACAAGCTCCCTTACTACCTCCTGGGGGTCGATTTTCTGACCAACATGCAGCCTCATGTGATTCTGCTCGAATACTTCAGGAGGGTTCAGCCCATAAATCGAGGAAACGGTTCCGATGGTAATCACGTCAGGTCTAGAGACCAAAGAAGCCACAGTGGAGAAACGCTCCTGCTCAATTCTCTCATTCATCTGCAACTCCTTGTCAATATACAGATCCCTCCCGGGAATGTACGCCTCTGGCTGGTAGTAGTCGTAGTAACTCACGAAGTACTCTACTGCATTCCCCGGAAACAACTCACTCATTTCCTGCCATAACTGCCTGGCAAGCGTCTTGTTGTGGGACAATACTAGAGTTGGCAGCTGTAGTCTCTCGATGATATTCGCCATCGCGAACGTCTTTCCCGAACCGGTCACACCCAAGAGGATGCACCTCTCCTGCCCTGACTCTATCTGGTCTACCAGCGAGTCAATTGCCTGTTGTTGATCCCCAGCTGGACCATATTCAGAACGTAGGATGAACATCATGGCACCTCAGTCAAACATCCCATCAGACGTAATCGGATCGACTGCCATAATGGCGGCTAGAAGGACCCATCCAGTAAGCATCGAAACTCGGAATAGAGTGGTTTGGAAGTCCACCAATCGTCCTCTAGAGAGAATTACCGCTATATTCAGAATGGACATTACTCCTGCTGCAGCAAGAAACCAGATTTCATCCATCGGGTCAGAAATGGCGAAGCATGCAAGCCAAAGGAGCGTAAGTTGTATCGAGGTCCTGGTGGTCGCTCGCTCACCGAACCTGGAAGGGAAGGAATGTATCCCATTTTCTCTATCGCTTTCAACGTCCATCCTGGCGTAGTTCATATCGAAGGCAGCAATCCACAATGCGACCCCTATCGAGATAAATAGCACCTCGGGATACCAGTAGAATTCAGTCGCCCCATCGTCCATACCGGTAATTGCAGCCCATCCGTGAACATCAGCCGAGACAGCTACCCAAGCAGCTGCTGGTGCAAGCCCCAGGCATAGTCCAAGCCATGAATGGCACAGCCAAGTATAGCGTTTAGTATACGGGTAGATCACGAAAGCCGCGACTGGAAGCCATGCCATCATCAACGCAACTTCGTTGAGTTGCCAAGCTCCGAAAAGAAGCATGCCCAGAAAAATCACGGATAGCGACCAAGCCGTTCCCATTGACATCGCCCCCGAAACCAAATGTCGATTCTCAGTTCGAGGATTGGCAGCGTCAATATCCCTGTCTATTATCCGATTCAACGCCATTGCCAGCCCCCTCGCACCCACTGCTGCTATCAGAATCCAAAGAAGGTCAATACCAAACATTGGCGACGAAAGCTCGTGAACGAATTGGTTGTGAGCTAGAACGTAGCCAATAAGGACGAATGGGAGCGAGAAAAGTGTGTGCTCTACCTTTACGAACTCCAGGATATCCCTGATACCCATCAGAAACCACCATCTTCCAGCCAAGAGTCAACTCTGCTCAGCACCTCTGGGTCATGCAACGTAACTCCTGGCCATCTGCGAACAGGCAACTTTCCCTCGTTAGACGGAATCGGGGCAGTGGCATCCCAAGCAACACGCTTCCTCTGGTCGTCGAAATGAAAATCCCTTCCAACATCGAATCGACAGAATAGTTGCCAGAGTAGTCGCCTCTTCCAGCCTTCCTCGTAAAGGTCCGCATCAGTATCCGTGATGAAGAGCCATCTGAGGTTCTTGGATCCTTCCAGCTCCCAAATCTCCTTGCTTATTCTTGCAATCTTCTCCCGCTGCCTCTTAGCGCCGAGTTCGTTAACTCGCTCCACACTCTCCTCGGGCTTGGGCCCTCCCTCAATCTCCGTAGTCACCACTAACATGGAAGATCGGAGGAACCTCGCCTGTTCCACCCCATCTATGCCTGAAGCGGATATCTCTAGTGCCTCAGGGCAACCAGGTGGAGTTGCTGTTCCATGTAGCCTATCTCCGGCCACTGGCCTGGTAGCATCGATTAACAGCTTATCATGAACATTTTCCCATGGAGAGGCATGAGCAAGAGAATCAGCTACCATCCCAGGAAGAATAACCAAATCATCAGGAATACTCACCCTGACGTCCAAGACATCGAGAAGACACTCAAGATCCTTCACTGGATGATCGTCATCAACCGCTATGATTACTTTGAGAAACATCATCTGGCCTGCACCAAGCAGCCCAAGAGCAGTTTTCCTCCCCTGTCTTGGATACCTCTGCTTGGATGAGACTATTGCCAGATTGTGGAAACCAGTCTCAAGCGGCAGGAAAAGATCCACCACATCCCTATGCTGGAATTTCAGAACTGGGAGGAACGCATCTCCAATGGCCTCTCCAAGGTAGCCGTCTTCCATGGGAGGAACACCAACAATGGTCATCGGAACCATGGCATTCTTCCTGTGAGTGATGGCCTCCACATGCATTACTGGATAAAGATCCGGAAGCGAGTAGTGTCCAAAGTGGTCTCCGAATGGACCCTCCATCCTAGTTTCACCGGGAACCATGTACCCCTCGATAACCACGTCACACTCTGCTGGGACCCATAGGTCATTCGTCAGACACTTGGTAATCTTCAATCTACCACCGCCCAAAAGACCAGCGAACTCGTACTCCGACAGATTGTCAGGAAGAGGTGAAATGGCACTGAACATCACTTCCGGCGGCCCTCCAAGGCAAATCGCTACTGGCATCTTCCCAGTTGATGAATCGGCATGCTCAGCTCCGTGTTTGTGCGCCTGCCAGTGAAGCCCGACTTCCTTTGGCCCGAAGACCTGGCTCCTGTACATCCCCATGTTGTGTACCCCAGTTTCAGGATCCGCGGTGACTACCAGTGGAAGCGTAATGTAGCGACCCCCGTCTTCTGGCCACGTCTTCGGTATCGGTAGTCTGGTAACGTCTGGATCATCCATAACGACCTGTTGACAAGCCCCTCTCCTCGCCCTCCGCGGTGCCATAGATATCCCCTCCATGGCGAGTCCCAGGCCAGTCCAAGGGGCTTTCAGAATCCCGCCGATGTCCGGCTTCATGAGTGCCACCATCCTATTTCCAATTTCATCAGGGGACTCCACACCAAGTGCCAGATTGGTCCTATTCCTCGTTCCGAATAGGTTCATCGCGAGCGGAAACTCGCTGATACTGCCATCAGGGAGTCTTGGCTGCTCGAACAGAATCGCCCCCCCTCCCCTCTTTACTAAACGATCAGCGAAGCACCCAGCTTCGTATTCTACATCGACTGGATCAGCTACTCTGATTAGCTCTCCAGCCCCCTCGAGAGAGTGGATGTAGCGTGACAGTTTGCGCCAGCCCATAGCCCTCTGGAGAGTCTTCAGAATGAGAAGTTTTGCTCGCCGCCGTAGGCGGCGTGACCGACGGTTTCATTGGGTAATCCGCACTCGACGTGCCATGAGTGAGGCGGTCACGTCATGCGACGTCCTAGTAATAGGGGCTGGACCCGGTGGAGGCAACGCAGCCCTTCAGTCTGCCAGATTGGGACTCCAGACGATACTTATCGAGGATCATGAGGAGATTGGTACGCCGGTTCATTGTGGCGAATGTATCTCCGATATTGCCTGTCAGAACTTGGGACTGAGCCTTCCTGACGACGTGATTAGCATGGAAGTCAAGGGGATAAGAGTGATTTTCCCCGATGGGACGGAGAAGTGTCTTTCTGAGCACGGATATGTCCTGGAGAAGCACCTGTTCGAGAGATGGATTGCCGAGTCTGCCGTTGATGAGGGTGCGAGATTGAGCCTCGGACACAAGGTCACTGGAATGAGCAAGCTGTACGAGGAAGGGATTTTCTCGGGATGGTTGTGCGAGGGCAAGGGCGAACTCTTCCCAATAAAGACGAAGATAGTCATAGACGCATCGGGAGTCGCATCGGTAAGCTCCAAGATCACCGAACTCAATCCGAGGGGCAAGGTCGTCGCTGGGATGCAATACGAGCTAATCGATGTCCCAACAGATGGCTACTTGGATTTCTACATCTGGCCGGAATACGCTGAGAAGGGGTATCTGTGGATGATACCGAAGTGTGAAGGAAGGGCCAATGTGGGCCTAGTTACCGAGGACAAGCCAAGGACCAAGAAGGCCCTAGATGATTTCATCGAAAACACACACTTCAAGGATCTGGATCAAGTTTTGCCGCCTTGGAAGAAGAAAGGCAATCCCGCGTTTGGAGGGACCATTCCAATTTCAGGCCCCCATGAAAATACTCATGCCGATGGGCTGATGCTAGTTGGGGATGCAGCTGGATTCACCTCTCCATTATTCGAGGGAGGGTCGCACTTGGCACTCAAGTCCGCCGTTTTTGCAGCTGAGACAGCCGCTGCTGCTATCTCCGAAGGGGACCTAAGTGCCTCTAGGCTAGCCGAGTACCCCGCACTCTGGAAGAAAGAGTTCCCTCCCTACGGAAAGATACTGAAGGGTAAGAACGCACTCTTCGATCTGTCAGACGATGAGATGTCATTGATGGCTAGGTGCTTCCCCGACGAGATGTCTGACATGGGTGCCGGTGGAAAGGCGATGGTCGGCTTCAGGATTCTACTACGCAAGCCGAGATTGTATCTGAAGAAGATAGTCCCGGCCATGTTGGCATTCGGCTACAGTCGAGCCAAATATTACGGTTGGTGAATTATTGCTCTCCCTTCTAGGGCAATTGCTCTTGCTGATTGCCATTTGTGCGTCCCTCCATCACATTCTCAGACCCGAAAAGTCAGCTGACTCATTCATTCGGATTGTTACTGCTGCTTCCCAAATATCCCCCTTCCTACTGCTTGCAGTCGCATTTATCATCGATGCCGAAAACCTTGATCTCGTAGTTAGGTATGGCGGATCAGAACTTCCACTCTTGTACCGCATCTCTGCCGTCTGGAGTAGCAGGTCGGGGCCATTGCTCCTATGGGCAGGAATAATGGGAATAGTTACTTTTTGCATGTCTAGGAAGCTACCAGAGACCCCTCTGGAAATCAGGATAATGCACGGGTGGACGTCTCTATTACTAATTCTGGCCTCACTGCTCGATCCATTCAAGGTCTCATCAAGCCTGATTGGGGGTGGCCTAAATCCACTTCTTCAGACCGATCTAATGGTAATCCACCCGCCAATAGTTTTCGCCTTCTATTCACTGTGCATCGCTACAGCCAGTGCAGCTCTAGCCGGGGTAATTAGAGGCGACGACCCCCTTGCAATCCACATCTCACAGCTGCATTGGGCTAGGGCTGGATTTCTCGTCGGAACTATCGGAATAGGGCTTGGCGGTCTCTGGGCATACACAGTCCTGGACTGGGGGGGATACTGGGCATGGGATCCAGTGGAGACGGGGTCGCTTCTCCCATGGCTCGCACTACTCATTGTGATGCACGCTAGGGCCAATACCAACAGCCTCGCCACACACCTGTCCCCTGCTGTCGGAATGTTAGCAGGAGCCCTCGCCTTCCATGCAACTCTGGTAACCAGAGCTAATGGAGTCTGGGCCTCAGTTCACGCATTCGTTTCCGATGGCGAGGGCTCCCTTCCACAGGATCCCTACCTAAGGGTTCTCGAGATTGTAGAATTCGATGCTATTGGAGCGGAGATCCTAGGGTACATCATCTCAATCGTACTCTTGTGCTACTACTCAGTTTTGCACCTAAGGCGTCAACAGGCAGACTCTCTTAGGAAGTTGGGAAGGGAAACTCTAGTTGAGTCAAATAGGAACCTTTCGTCGATACTGGTAATTTCATTCATCGCGATTTCCCTGTGGATTGGCTCAGTAGCCACTTTCCTGGTGGGACTTTCGGCAATAGTCCTCCTAGTGGAGGGAGATGCGAAGAAGCCACCAACACACTGGGTCGCTTTGGGAGTTACACTGATGCTTTTCTCTAGTTGGACTTGGAACTCCGAGTGGTACCAGGCATTCGCAGGGATGATCCCATTCTTCGTCCCATGGATAATCACGGAGGAAGAAGAAGGCGAGCCATGGGGAATTTTCAACAGCGTTTCCTCGCGCACGCGCGCGGCAAAGAGCTTCCCGTGGTACGGAGGATCCGCCTTCCTACTACTGACTTGGATGATTCTAACTGTCGAGATTGATGGTACCAGTCTAGAGGCGCACGAGTTCTATGGCGCCCCCATTATCGGAGCTCTCGCCCTCTCACTGGCCGTATATTCATGGGGCAATTCCGTAGACTCAAGGACCGGCAATGCGCTCCTAACGTTAGCAATCCTGCTCTCGTTGGCCTTTGCATACTTTGCAGACATGTTCAGCCTACCCGGTGATCCTCACCTGCCAATCACCTCCTTCGCAACAAGGGGGGCTCTATCCATCTTCCTGATTACCCTCCTGGCGTTCTCCTTACTGCCAGCTGCAAGGCAGGCATGGAATACATCCTCATCCGCCTACAAATCCGTCTCTAAAGCAGGCAAAAGGAAACTGCCCCCCGCACGCATCAGATTGCTAGCAAGCCATCTGGCTCACCTGGGAATCCTATTGCTTCTAGTCGGCCACGTTATGACGACAACACTTGTCGATCGCTCGGACCCATCTCACTTGGTCACACTGGTGAAAGACGAACCAGTGAAGCATGGAGATTACGACTACACTCTGGTAGAAACCATCGCCATTGATAATCAAGATGAGGATTTCAGATTCGACGTCGGCGATGCGTATCTCGGAGTAGTGGTCGAGATGAGCAAGGATGGGGAATTGGTAGATACACTTGAGCCAGGAATTCTCAGATTTGGAGTCATGGGAAGATCCGAAGTAGACAGGCACGTTGGTTTGTTCGGAGACACTATTCTCATCCTCGACGGTTTCCAAGTTCAGGACCTGATGCCCTCGATATTCCTGAATGAGACTGGCGAAATTGACAGGATACGCGTGACGGTTCACGAACTCCAGGGAAGCCATCTTGTTTGGGGCGGTTGGGCAATCACTATCCTTGCGTCCGGTCTAGCCTTTTTATCCAGTGAAAGAAGTAAATTAGAAGAGGAGTAGTACACCCTAGCCCGATAGTAGTGCCACCGTTTGTATGAAAAAGGGGAAGCGGGTCGGCCGGACGCCTAGGAGGCCCATTCATGGATAGCGGTGCAATAGTCCACATTGACTACGACCTTTACGAAGGTGAAGCTGAGAGGCTGATTGAGACCACTCGCGAGGAGGTCGCCAAGGAGCACGAAATGCATGAGGAAGGCCGAACATACGAACCTCTCGTAACCGTAATTGGAGATGGCAGACTCATCGCTGGATTCGAGTCATCATTGGCCGAGGCAGAGGCTGACAAGGACTACGAAATCGACATAGAGCCTGCAGATGCATATGGGGAGAGGGACGCCAGCCTAGTCGAGACAATAGGCCAGAACGTCTTGTTGAGAAGCGTCCGAGATCCAAATACGCTTGCAATAGGAGCTCCCGTGGAAATCGGGGGAAGACAAGGAATACTGCAATTCATGAGCGCGGGACGCGCGAGAATAGACTACAACCACCCCCTCGCTGGGTCAACTCTTCGTTACAACTACCGGATAGTGAAGGTAGTTGAGGACCGCAAGGAGAAGGTCGAGACCCTGCTCAATATGAATACCGGACGAGATGACTTCGAAATCGAATTCAAGAAGGACGACCTCACAGTCACCCTTCCCGACACAATAGCTTACGACCAGAATTGGTCATACGCCAAGTTCAGTCTCGTGAGGACACTCAGGGACCACATCGGTGTTGGCACCATCGTGTTCCGCGAAGTGCATGAACCCAGGGCAATAGAAGAAGAAGAGTGATTCGCAGGGTTCTTCCCTAGTCGCCATCACGAATAGACGCCTCAATGACGACGAAGGTGGACTGAGCCAACGGCACTGACGTTCCCTATGAGTACCGAGAGGCACCATTTCATACGTGCATTCAAGTCACGCAGTGTTTTCGGACAATTTGATGGGAAGGCAAACCTTGGGACTCTCGCTAGTAGCGATGATGTTACTTTCGATCCTTTCTAGCGGATGCATGGGTCTTGCAATCCAAAGAGAAGTAATGGAGGATCTGAGAGAAGACTACGAAATCGACAATATCCCTGTCGACCCCACCGGATGGGAGCACAAGTTCTCTCAGAATGAATGCGTCCTCCCTGGAGGCGAGGAGGATGTGCAGGAGGTTGACTGCTATGCGAACGTCACCACCATCCGCGTCGACCAAACCGTGTCCAAGATGTCACTGGATCTTTCAGTGACCTTTGAGTGGTCAGGAACAATTGGCGAGTACCTAGGTAACAACACAGATGAAATCCGTTTTGTGGAGATCATGCTGCGTAAGCCAAACCAGGAAGTCTGCTGGAGCTATTTGGCTACAAGCACAGTTTCTCTGGAAGAGGAGTGGGATGGTGAGAATGACTGCGAATCTGGTTCCGGCTCCAACGTCTCCGGTTTCGGAGAGGGCGAATGGAAATTAGAGGTAAGAGCGCGTGGCTATGCATTCGCCGCGCCAATTGACACCCTCTCGTTCCAAGATGAATTCAGAGTATCCCTGTGGGTTACGAAACCATGCGTTAGATTCCCAGAAATACACGATTATCCCGATTGCACGCCCCTCTCTGATATGGACTGAGCCAATTTATCCCACCCAAGTCCATGCGTAGCGCTTATGAGGAGCCGGCAGGTCGCCGCGACGCTGAGGAATCATTGTGGATGACAGTCTGAGCCCCCTAGTGCCTCTGGACATGTACGAGCTGCACGCCGTTCACATTGGAACCAATCAGAAGTCTGCTGACATGAAGCGCTTCCTAGACAGTTTCAGACAGGACAGCAGCGGGCTTCATCACATCGACATCCGTCAGACAGATGCCCGCATCAGGACAGTCGCCAAATTCCTCGCCAACTACGACCCTAGCCGCATATTAGTTGTCAGCGCTAGACAGTATGGTCAGAGGCCTGCACGAAAGTTCGCCGAGGCGATCGGAGCGAAGAGGATAGTTGGTAGGTTCATTCCAGGCACACTGACCAATCCAAGGCTGAGGACCTACATCGAACCAGAGGTAATTCTAGTCACCGACCCAGCAGCAGACTCTCAGGCCCTCTCAGAGGCAGTCAGCTCGGGAATGCCCGTTGTCGGAATCTGCGACGCCAACAATAAGCTGCGAAACGTCGACCTCGTCCTTCCAGCAAACAACAAGGGTAGGAGATCACTAGCACTAATTTACTGGCTCCTATCCAGAGAGACACTGAAGATTCGCGACTCAATCACCGACGCTGATTGGGAAAGGTCCCAGAATGTCGATGACTGGGAATCCTCATTCTAGGGCATTATCCGCCTTCATTGGGTGTATTGTGATAACTAGGAGTTACTGCCGATGTACGTGAACGTCGAACGTGTCCCACTATTCCTTGCTCCCATGGCAGGCGTCACGGACCTTGCCTACCGACTGCTCGCAAGGGAGTGCGGCGCAGACGTCACAGTAACAGAATTCACTGCTGCATCAGGATTGACACGTAGGAATACGTACTCCTGGCTCAAGGTCGAGACAGACCCACGGGAAGACCCTTTCATTCCACAGATTTTTGGCGGAGATATAGCAGAGATGGCGAAAACAGTCGAAATGCTCCACGACAGGGCTGACGTGATCGATATCAACTTCGGGTGCCCCGCACCCAAGGTATGTAGAAACGACGCGGGTGCTGCCCTACTCAGGGACCCAGACAGAGTTGTCTCCATGGTCAGAGCATGTATAGAAGTGTCAGATGTGCCCATCACGGTAAAGATGAGGCTAGGAACTGGCAGTGGGGAGAATACCGCTTTGGAGATATCACAGAGGCTCGAGGAGGAAGGAGTTGAGAGGATATGCGTTCATGGCAGGACTCTAAGACAGAGGTACTCCGGAATAGCAGACTGGGAAGAAATACGTCAGATTTCAGAATCTGTCGATATCCCAGTCGTGGCCAACGGGGACGTCATAGATGCAAACTCAGCCAGCTCCTGCCTGGAGTCCACTGGTGCATCTGGTATTATGATCGGCAGGGGGGCGATTGGGAATCCGACAATCTTTCATGAGATCAAGAGGGATCTAGGTTGGACAGATTCCAAACCTCCATGGGGCCATGAAGACAAGTCGATGGGCAGAAAGTGGTGTTGGGACCGGTACTTGGAACTAAGTGACGAAGTCTACGGGCACCAAGGAAGCAAGAATCTCAAGAGGCATGCGGTCTCCTTCACAAAGGGACTACACGGGGCTTCTGCAATGAGGGTCAAATTACATTCGATACAAGACAACAGGGAACTTGGGCTTGAAGTTAGTCGATATCTAGATGGCTTGGCTCAGACGGCTACAGTAGCCTAATTGACTAGTGCCTCATCAAGGCGCTGGGCCACGGTCCGTAACCTTCTGAGCGTCCTATCCGTATTCCTCATCACCCTCTCGGAA
This sequence comes from Methanobacteriota archaeon, assembly GCA_002718995.2. GTDB lineage: Archaea > Thermoplasmatota > Poseidoniia > Poseidoniales > Thalassarchaeaceae > MGIIb-O5. The sequence continues at coordinate 14,501 of PBGL02000025.1, read as the reverse complement.
ACTGCACTCGCGTCCTTGCCTGCAAGTCTGAATCCGTACGGCATCCTCCCTCCGAGAGTGTTTAGCAATACTTTCTGTGCATCGAGAGGGACAGGTTCCAGTATCGATTGTACTTTCTCGATGTTCAATGACTTCTTTTTCAATCCGTTCAGTAACTTCTTCGATACGCCTTCGTCGATTCTTCCAAGGCCGCCCCTTGTCATCAACCAGTCTACTCCCCGAGCATCATGCTGCCTCATGATGCCCAGATAGACGTCCTGGGCAATCCTATCCATCATGGGAACCCTTTCAACGATTCCCGCGGATCTCATTCTCTCTATCGCCCTACCTACTCTGGACCTAGTCTCTCCTACTTTTTCCGAAAGTGCTAGAATTGTGATTGCAGAGGTCCCTTTCGCCAATTCTTCAAGCACCATTCGGGCAATCTTGTCATCGGATCTAGCCCGGTCTCCTGATAGGCCTAGGTCATTGACGAGCGCTCCTAAATTGTCAATCCCCTCCACACTCGCACGGGGTTCAGAAATAGTTACCCTGAATTCAGGCGCATCTTCCTCCATCGAGATAGCCATCCTCTCTTCGGAATCAACTACATACTCTTCGAACTCAGACATCCTAAGTTTCAGTATCGCTTTAGCCTCGGCAGACATAATTTCTACAGCAGCAGTGATGGAACCCCCCCTAAGTACGTGAACATGCCATCTACCATCCGTCTCCGCCGAGACTAGTCCAGACTCCCTTAGCTTCACTAATTGGTGATGGACACCGGTTTGAGACAAACCAGATTCCTCACCGAGGGATTTCGCATCCCATCCAGCCAGTGGCTCAGAGAGAAGCGTCCCCCTCATTAGTCTGTGAAGTGCACCTTGTCCCTCATCTAGTGTCCCTGACTCAGTCTTCCTTCGGACTAGACCCATCGAATCTAGGAGCCAAGACAGCAGAATATCCGGGTCCCTGCTTCCTGTGGGCATCGGTAGCTCCACCAGCCTAATTCTGAACACGAGCCGACCCCGGGAGAAGGGGTTCAAGAGAATTCGCCGTGATGAGTGCCTCTGAACCTCATTACGAGACTCATTCGAAGTAGCGACTAGCACTCGACTCTGATGTCCAACCAAGGGTAGTCAACACTCGATCCACTCAATCCCCTCAGGTGAGGTGCCAGTGATAGTCCACTTTGATTGAGAATCCCCCTGTCTCGGAGTACAGAGATCGCAGAATGGACTGATGCCCTCGATCTTCCAAGATCCCGAGCCAGTTGTGCCTGAGATCTGGGTATATCCTCCTTGGTAAGTCTAGCAACTACCACCCTCTGAACCTCTGATAGTCCAACAGGCATCATGGCTGCTGCCCTCCTCTCATCCTCCACACCAGTACCTTCCAGTATCTCTATCCGAGCGGGCGCTCCCGCGTAGTAGCAAGTCCTACCATTAACAGGGACCACTGTAACTGAACCCTCCCTTGAAAGGATGTTCAGGTGATGCCGAAGAGTCCCATTGGCGGCCTCGAGACTCCTCTGCAACTCTCTGAAGTGAATTCCAGGCGACCTCTCGAGTGTATTGAGAATGCTCCTCCTGAGGGGATGCTCCCAATCCCTCTCCCTAGGTGCGATTAGAGTTCCTTGCGCGGCTGGCACAAAGAATGGCGAAATGGCACCCAGTCCTAGAACTGCACCAGCCATTGCGCCAATGGAATCAACGAACCAAGGATGGGATTTTCTCCACTGCTCAATCAGAGCCATACTGTTGTTGGTCTACCTAGGGGGTTTTAATGATGCGTCTAAAAGCTCACTAAATGCTCGTTATACAAACGCATCACTTAGGCCCGATGATTCGGCCCTGATGTATCTTCATGTAGGCTACCAGCGGTCCAAGCAATCTACCTGCCATCCTACCATGCTCCGTGAGGCTATACTTCACCCTGACAGGCGGGCCCTCCTCGACAACCCTCTGGACGAGGCCATGCTCTACGCAAGTCGTCAGCTTATCCGACAGAGTCCTGCTGCTGATACCCCTGAGTAAACCCCTCATCTCATTGAATCTCCTGTCACCCGCAATGTACAGAGTTGCTAGGATCTCCGTGGTCCATCTTGAGCTGAATACAGAAAACGCATCCACAGCAGCATCGACCTCCCAGCCGACATCAAACACCTCGTCATTGTATTTCCCGAAAATTCTCCTGATATCGCTCCCTTCGACCATAACATCGTCAATCGAGCGCTGTACTTTGTTCACGTCAGTCTTAGTCAATTGTAGCGTAGGGTACGAGGTCATGTGAAACAGATTGGCCACAAGGTATCTAGTGTATAAAATGCACCTACGTGTAATCACCATAACCTATCCAATCATATATGCTGTCTTGGTGGATTGGTGTGAATACTGCACTAAGTATGAGGAGGAAACCGAATGGATAAATTTCTGAAGAACTGGATAGACGAGACAATTGATAGCAGCGAGATGCCGATGAAAGTAAAGATCTCTAGAGTTAGGATTAGAGATTACATCTACGCGTTGATCGCAAATTACAGGGCACCCGCGTGGTCGCAGTCCCCATTAAGGGGAATGTGAGTAAGAGGATTACTCGCCTACGTAGTCTGGCCTACGCCCCTCTATCAGGGCCGATAGCCCCTCAAGAGCATCAGACGTCCCAAAAATGGACTCCAGATTCTGTAACTCTCTTGACAGCCCCGCATCTAGGTCATCTCCCGTCCGGATCGCTTCATCGAGAAGCGAGCTCGCCATGCGAACAGCTACTGGGGCTCCGCGTGAAAGGAGCTTGAGCTGCATCCCTACGGACTTGTCACTGGCGTCAAAGCCATCAGGGCAGACCCCAGAAGATATCGAATCCATATTTTGATCAGAGTAGAATGAGGAAGCAAAGGCAACGACAGGATTAGACTCATCAGAAGCCATCCCCGGATATTTGTTATCCGGCTTTTCTCCTGCGAGTGACACAATAGTAGAATCTACCTCGGTCGGATCGACTAGATGAGTTACCAGACCTAGCGCCCCAGCAGTCACGGCATCGATGAAATTACCAGCTAGAACCGAATACCTAGCGCACTCTATGCCGCAAATCCTAGTCGTTCTCTGAGTCCCACCAAGCCCTGGGTAAATCCCAATGCTCGTCTCAGGAAAACGGAACTGGGTCCTCCTGGTCCCTATCCTGTAATCGCAGGCTAGGGCCAACTCAAGGCCCCCTCCAAGTGCGAGCCCCGTGGTCAGGGCGATAGTGGTCTTCTCACTCCGCTCGAGCTTGTCAAGTACTTCATGACCCTTTGCCGTGAAGTCATAAATCTCCTTGAAAGAGTCTGCTCTCAACTTGTCTACAAAGAACTTCACATCAGCACCAGCAACGAACGCCTTACCGGCCCCCTCCAGAACTATCGTGGAAACATCCTCCCTCGAATTCAGCTTGTCCAGACACTCCCCCAGTTGGTTGACCAATGTAACGTTCAGCGCATTCATTGCTTCCGGCCTATTCATCCGAACCGTCGCTATTCCTTCTGACACGTCTACATCGACATACGAGAACTCGAACGCATGGCCCTGCTGCTTGAACCATATTGGCAACTCTAAATCAGCAAGCTCAGAATAAGTAGATGCCATTCCAATAGCTTCCTCTATTCCAATCCTATTTGCAATCTCAAATGGGCCAATAGCCCATCTAAGGCCTACCTTAGCACCCCTGTCAACATCCTCCATCGAGCATATGCCCTCCTCGACAATCTGTGCTGCAACCGAGAAAACCTGACCCATTAGTCGCTCGCGGATTATCGCGGAGGAAGCGTCATCGCATTCCTCCACTTCACTCATCTCCCACATCTCACCCGATTCAACCAATGAACGAAGATTCGCAGCCCCTCTGAACCTCTCCACTCCAAGTTGCTCGGAAAGGTAGTCAGTGGAGTGGAGTGCAATCGGTGGCCCGGTGAGATTCATGAGTGCGAAAGGACCCATGCCTATTCTGAATGACGACCGCGCAACAGCATCAATCTGAGCAGTTGTCCCCACCCCCTCCTCCAGAAGCAGGCAGGCCTCGTTGAGCCAGGGGACGAAGAACCGATTAACGACGAATCCCGGCCTGTCCTTACAGACAATCACAACTTTCCCCATAGTCTTGCAGTACTGCTCTACCGCTCTCAGTGAATCGGAAGATGTAGTCTCAGCAGGAATGATCTCAATCAGTCTGTTCTTTGCTGGATGGTAGAAGAAGTGCAGACCAACAAACCGGTCAGGACGTCCAGTGGCCAGAGCCAGTTCGTTCACTGAGAGAGATGAAGTGTTACTCGCCAGAACCGTGTGGCTATCGCAGACTTCATCCAGCTTGGCGAAAACCTCTGTTTTGATGTCGAAGTCCTCGAAAACCGCTTCGATGACTAAGTCCGTCCCTGGGTCCACGTTCTCCGTTCCAACGACGCCTGTAATCCTGCTCTTGATTCCCTCAACCTTCTCTGGCTTGAATATCCTGCGCTCCACAGCCTCAGAGAGGAATTCCGAGACGATCTCTTGCCCCCTCTTGACCCACTTCTCCTCACGGTCCACCATCTGGACCTCGAAATCCTCTTGTGCACTCTTCTGTGCAATTCCAGAGCCCATGTTTCCCGCACCGATTACTGCCACTTTCTCTATGGGGCGCATGCACCGCCCACTAGTGTTCAATCCATGAATGCAACGGAAGAATGGAAGCCACCACCATCAGCAACATATTCAGTCGCCTCCCCCATCGCGAGTTATGACGAGACGTGGCTTCACAGTCGGCCTTGTTCTGATTTTCCTGCTTTCCTCAACTTCTCAGGTGGTTTTCGCTAATTCAAACGGGAAAATCGGTAGCTCATCCAGCGGATGCAGCTGTCATTCTAACTCTTCCCCGATATCCCCCTCCCTCAGTGGCTTACCATGGGGGGCCGGAGGGTATACTCCCGGCTCCACATACTCGCTGGTATGGGACGGAGGCCCCCACGTCTCCGGGGACGGTGGCTTCAACCTGCTTGCGAGTGCCGGCGGCTGGTCGAATCTCGGAACAGACGTCCAGTTGGTGAGCGGCGAGCTGACTCACAGCAGCGACGCCTCACGCTCATGGTCTGCAGACTGGACAGCCCCTTCTGCTGGAAGCGGCGATGTCGACTTCGACCTTGCGGTCCTATACGCCAATGGAAACAGCCAGAATTCTGGTGACTCCTGGGGTACAGGGACATGGACCCTTTCCGAGGCGGGTCCAACCAACAATCCCCCGACCGCCTCCAATGTTTACTACGTCCCCAGTGATCCAACTAAAGCCACGGGCCTGGGCGTCTCCTACACTTACGATGATGCAGATGGGGATTCGGAGCAGGGCACCACTATCAGGTGGTATCGAGATGGACTCCGTGTCTCACAAATAGACGACCAAACCGATGTACCCAACAGTTGGATAGCAAGGGGCCAGAGCTGGAGAGTAGAAGTCACTCCGAGCGATGGGGATGACGAAGGCGACACGGTCTCGCTTAACCCCATAACAATTGGAAACACGATTCCGATTGCTAGGAATCTTGCGGTCTCACCGGACGCCCCCCTTGATACAGAAGACCTCACTCTCGACTGGGAATACTATGACCTAGATGGTAACCCCCAGGACACTCAGCAGACAACTATCCACTGGTTCTTGGACGGCTCAAGGGTAACTGAGTTGGATGGGGAGACATCCGTATCCAGTATCATGATTAGGTCCGATGACGAGTGGGAGGTAGCCATAACTCCCCACGACGGCACCGACTTCGGTGATACTGTGACCAGTGGGAAGATAATCATCGGCTCCTCGAACAATCAGCCTACTGTAAACGGCTACGTAAACCCGCCCGGCAATGCCGTGACCTCCGATGCGCTACAGCTCTCATACTCATCATTCGACTCCGACGGGGACATAATAGAAGACGTCGAGATCAGGTGGTACAGGGATGGCGTCAGAGTATCCGCGTTCAATGACGAGCAAACGGTCGACCCCTCTTTCACTTCCAAGGGCGAAACTTGGTACTCGCAAGTCAGGGTTTTCGATGGCCTGGTATGGTCCGAGTGGTTCGAGACGGACTCAGTATTGATTGGAAATACGCCGCCCGTGGTCACATCGATATCGATGCTACCGGATGGATCACTCACTACTTCCACGGACCTGTCAGTAGTTTGGGAGCAGACGGACATAGACGGCGATCAGGAATCAGGCAGCCAAATCAGGTGGTGGGTCGACGGTGAGTGGGTCAGGGACTACGATGACATGACAACCATCCCATCTTCCCTGACTATCCGGGACCAACATTGGTCGGTCCAAGTACTTCCAGGGGACGGTGAATCACTGGGTTCCTCCATGAAGACGACCTCCAGATCCATAGACAACGCCCCCCCCTCCGCCCCGGAAGTATCCCTCGAGAATACTCCCGTTGGAAACATGATGGAACACCCCGACTCTCTTTCGGATATGACTGCCGTCGCCGTCTCCAGCGATCCAGACGGGGAACCCATCTCCTACACATACAAGTGGTCCAGAAACGGCTTCCATGTACCTGACCTTGATGGGCAGTCAGTTGTGGACCAGTCCCGTCTAGAGCCAGGCTCAACCTGGGGCGTCGAAGTTACTGCTAGCGACCCCTGGGGACTGGAGTCTTCCTCTTTCACCGAGGTCGTGATTGCGAACGTCGCACCGACCGCGTCTTGGGCATCACAAACATCTCCTCCCACCCCGGGTTCCATGGCGACCTTCGACGCATCCTCCTCGAATGATCCGGATGGGGGTATTTCCTCCTACATCTGGATAATCAACGGCGTTGGCCTAACCGGGATCACGGTCGATGTACTCCTTCCGTCGGGAGTACATTCCGTGTCACTCACCGTAATTGATGACATGGGCATGTCCGATACGATTTCGAATCAGATAACATATGGCGACGTCATTACAGTGGAGTCCCTAGAGGCCACGGTCTCCGGGACAACGGTGACACTTTCGTGGACGGACGAGGCTTCCGAGGAGTACAGGATATACAGATCCACCAGCCCAATAACCACTGTCGTCGGACTTACCTCGATGGATGAGGTACCTGGCTGGGGAGAACTAATCCCCGTTCAGATGAATCCGGAGGGTACCACTTCGATGAAAACATGGAGCGAGCAGGCCCCGGTCGCCTCTACGCTGTATTACGTCGTAACAACCGTAATCGATGGGAACGAGGTGGTCTGGGTATTGGATGGCCAGAACCATGTCAGCGTCGATGCAAGCACGGCGGGAGATTCAGCAGAGGACTCCGAAGGGCCCTCCGGCATCTTGCCCATGGCACTCACGGCCATTCTGCTCCTACTGGGCGCTTCTGCCATCGGAATCGCCCTAGTCGAAAGGAAGAGGAGGTGGTTCTGAGGTGTCTAGGTCGCTTGTAATCGCCTCTGTGGTGGCACTGCTGATGCTATCCAGCTCTAGCGTGGCCAATCCGGGGGGGAATGGAGACTCCGACAGGGACTACACCTGCGGGGGCTCATGTCATGGGGATCCCTCGATGAGCCTCCCATCGGATGGCACAATCTCAATCTCTCAGGATGGTGACGTTTTCGCGGGGCACGCTGTAGCCATCCACGTAAACGTGGCAGGCATGTCGCTCTCCGACAACAGGCTACTCGGGACCTTCATACTAGGCTCAATCGATGGAAACGACGACCATCCGGAGGACCACGGATGGCATGTGATCCAGGACCCCAATGGGGGCTCCTCGAACTATGTCGAGACCGTGGTCCCGTCAAGCGGCTCCGTCACGTTGACCTGGGTCCTCCTTGCTCCCGAGGAAGCAGGCGTGCACAATCTCTTCGCGCAGATCCACCATGGGTCTGAGCCGAATTACGACGGTATGGCGTACACAGGCGTATCAAGGGGTTATTCAATCGACGTTTCACCGGTGCCCGAAGGCCTCCCCGGCCTATCACCAGACTGGACCGCTCCTGCCTACAGGGCGAGTGGGAACGGAGACCCCCTTGAAATCCATACCGTCAACTCTACCTCGCTTTCCGTGCAGTGGATGCTGGAGGGCGAGTGGTCTCCCCATGACGCAGTGGTAAGCTCCAACTGCGAAGACTCGGAAGTCTGCAATCAATGGGAGGCACAAATCCCCGCCACCATGGGGGACACTCGAATACAGTACCAAATAACCGTCCTCAATGGGTCTTTCTCTATGGAACTGCCATGGCTTACCATGGGTACCGGGTCCGCCCCGTTCGAGGGCGACATATGGGGCGCAAGGCTCCAGTCATTCGCCTTCGCCCTCCTGATCCTCTCATTCATCGTATCGATACAGATCAGGCTCTCGCCCTGGGATGGCAAGGATGAGCTTGACCATACCCAGGAGGTAGTGGCATCAGAGCCAGAAATACCCCCTCCCCCTCCTGGGATGGAGGAAGACCCTCAAAACGACGACGAGGAGTACTGGTCTAGGCTGGTTCACTCGGAGGAAAACCCCGGCTGGCTATGGGACCCAGTCGAGGAAGAGTGGGTGGCGGACCCAAATTTCCAGGGGGGTGAGCAGTGATGTTCGGGGCTGATACGTTCCATACGGCCATGGCCGAGATTGTCGTTGGTACGATGGTGCTGGCGACGGTCTGTGCCGTCGGCTGCGCATCGATACGCTACATCCCGCTACCTGCCGACAAGAGGGAGTCTCTGATGGTGACTATGGACAGGGCCTCCATGGCAGGTGCCAGCATGGCCCTCCTCTTCATGCCGATCGCGATAATGAGCGGCAACCTCGCTGCAGACAACACCGTTGGGAATGCCCTGCTCTACAACAAGTTCGTCTACAGCGGGCTCGCTCTGGGATTCTGGGCGGCTTTCGTGGTTGGAAGAGTTCGGATGGGCCCCGGAATCTGGGAAGTCAGGCCTCTGGGAATCCTCCAGTCCTCCACAGCAGTGATGGCGTTCCTGATGACCACGATGGCCTCCTCCATCGGTGGCAAGCTAGTCAGGGGCGAGTCCATGTTCGACGTTCTGCCAATATGGTTCCCTTCGGATAGCGCAGTGGTGCTTCCCATCTGGGCTTCCGCGATACTCATGGTGGTCGGCACGGCCGCATTGTTCGTGGTCTTCAGGCTGGCCCCCGGTACCGAGCGTATACAGTTAGAATAGTGCGCTAACCTATTGTGCCTCCTCCTCTAGCGAAATCATATGTCGGGCTGCCTTGATAACTTCCCGAACGAGCTAGAGCCGACCCTCCCCTGCCTTTCTGACTCCTTGTCCGCTGGACCAGCCTCGGGACTGCTGATACTCGCCATCGGAATACCGCTGATAGGGATCGTCAAGGCATACCTGAGGAAGCTGCTAGACAAGGTCGACTTCGACGACGGCCTCGAGAACTTCCTGTACAGGATCACGGGAGTCGCACTCTGGGCTATCGTGATACTGACTGCCGCCGACGAGTTCGGGATCAACGTGACGGGCTTGGTGGTAGGACTCGGGTTCATCGGGCTCGCCGTCGCCTTCGCGGCCCAGGATACGGTGGAGAACGTCATCGCAGGGGTGTTCATCATCATAGACAGGCCGTTCAGGGAGGGCGAGAGGATACTGCTGCCGAAGAGCCTTGGCGGGACCTACTCCAAGTGGGGTGACGTGACGTACATCGGGCTCAGGACGACAAGGGTCAGGTCGACGGACGGGGTCCTCCTCACCATCCCAAACAAACTGCTCACCAAGGACGCGGTCGCGAACTTCAGCCACAGCTCCGACATGGAGCTTAGAGTCAGAATCAGGCTGGGCCTCACTGCCACGTGGTCGAACGTAACCAAGGCGGAGGAGATTGTGAAGGACATCTCCGAGAACCATCCCGACATCGTGAGCAAGCCAAAGCCCCCCGAGGTGGTTCTGAGGGGCTTCGGCGACCAGGAGGTAGTGATGGAGATCCGCTACTACGTCGATAACGCACGCAAGATGAGGCCATCCAAGTCGTTCTTCGTCACTGAGATACTCAGGAGGTTCGAGGAGGCGGGAGTGACTCTCGCATTCCCGGTGAGGGTCAACATGAACAGCGAGGTGGACCTAGGTGACCTCGGATTCTAGTCGCCCAGAACAATTCGGGGGTTAATCAATGAGCGAGAGAATCAATATTTCTTCGGGTGCTCCTTGGGAGTCTATTGCTGGATACTGCCGTGCGGTCAGAGTAGGCCAATTCATAGAGGTAGCCGGAACTACTGCTGTGGATGCGCAGGGAAATTTCTTTGGCGAAGGGGATGTAGTTGCTCAAACCCAGTTTGTCCTTAAGAAAATCCAGCATGCTATAGAACAGGCAGGCGGTACCATGTCGGATGTCGTCCGTACTCGGATTTTTGTTACCGACAGGGAGTACATGATGGAGGTTGCAAAGGTGCACGGGGAATTCTTCGGTGAAATAATGCCAGTCTCTACTGGCGTAGAGATTGGCGCCCTGATAGATGATAGGTTGCTGGTGGAAATCGAGGCAAGCGCGATAATTAGCTCGAACTCCTGAGACATAACAAGGCTACTCTACTGACATATCCGTCCTAAAGAGTATAGACTTCCACTTTATCGCCTTTGCATGGAAAAATCTTCGGTTGTTCGAATGTGGATTACTAACAAAAATGACAGAGAAATTACGGCGGGCATGATTGAATCCATGGAGGCCTTTCTCTCAATTGCAATCCAAAATGGTTGCATTGGCTCTACATTTGCCGAAGACGAGGAACGCATCATTGTGTACACAAGATGGATGGATGAAATGACACTAGAGCAGTTCCGTTCGTCAGAAGACTACAAGATCAAAGAAGGAAGCATCATTCAATCATTTGCCGCCGCAGGTTTCGAAATCCCTGATGATATACTGTTTAATTCAACTGCCAAAGTTTTGTTCAGCAACTCGCCTTAGACCGAGTATGATAAGGATCATCGACATCGGTCTAAGGCATGAACCCATATTGAGAATGACTCAATCTACTTTAGAGAATTGACTAACAAATTCCCATACGATTGTCGAGGTGGGAACTCCTGTTGGATTTGCCCATCCTCTTCCCGGTTGTGCGACGGGATCATCATGCTCATACGGGTTGTGGGCAGCAAAGAAGAGGGTCATCAGCATAACTTGAGTTTCATTTTCACAGTCGGTGTATCCTCGAATATCGTAGTCATCTTCTACAACAATTATCTCTGGCATAACCCCTTGACAACCATTCAGATTAGCCCACTGCTCCAAATTTTGTATTGCACCCTGCTCCAAACCCGTACCTGGAATACCAAGAATCACTCCTGCAAAGGCAGCGGACCCATAGTGAACAATCTCATCCAGAATACCATGGACTTCCATGAAAGGTATAGGGGTGTACCCCGTCGCCACTTCTGCAAACTGATACATCGACATACACCCAGCTGCTGCAAAAACATCACTAGATTGAACTGCTAATCGATGAGTCATTCCACATCCATTTGACCAACCAGTTACATAAATTCTTGAAGAATCGATACTGTGATTATTTTGTATTTTTTCTACCATTTTTAGTATGAAACCAACATCATCTTGATCCGCCCCTGGTAAAACACCATCTCCTTGATTCCACAAGTCGTTATATCCTTGAGGATAGGCGACAATGAAGCCTTGTTCCATTGATAGATTTGCAAAATCTGAAGTCCATCTTTGCTGGTACATATCATCTCCACCACCGTGAATATCAACGACAAGAGGCACGGTACTAGATTCATTTACGATAGCAGGAACAAGAAGCAACCAGCATCTCTCAAGATCATCGAATTCTATGCAATGTACCGAGAAAGGAGTGTCAAAATTTGGATTCTCATCCAAAGGGTTCTCCTCCTCGGAATCTGTATTTGTAGGCTCAGACATGCATCCGGAAATCATTGAGGAGACTAGTAATAACATCACCAGAGTTGAAGGCAAACCCCCCATAGAATGGAGCGCTTAGGTTTTGGAAATAAATTATTGGACGGAATTGACCATTTTGTAGACATCAATTGCCGTACGGATTACAATGGATCTGTCAGATAATCGATAATTGCTTGAGTATGAATCCGATGCTTACGGCTATGATTGCTATAGCAAATTGTATTCCAATCGGGTTCCAGAATATGCTTATCAGTAATCGACGAGGGTTCATCTGACCCTCGCTTTCTCCACCATCATCGTCTTTCCCCTCTTTCATGTTCGTCACTAAGGGCTCCCCTCTATGATGTATACGTCATCTGGCGTACAGAAGTGGATGCATATGTCATGTAGCGTATTTCATAAAGTGGGTACCTTACTTCATTATCATGAAGCCCATAGCTGAAATAGAGGAAAAACTGGCAAGTAAGGCTGAGCCAATCCTGGGCTTAAAGCCATCTTCCAAAATCAAAAGAGGGCCTATTGGAATACTAATCAGCATAATTTGCATAGCAATTGTGTATAGAGAATTGAGCCGTGCTGGCGTAATCTAGAGCAACTTCTATGATAAATGCGTAATTTTGGGCGCCCTAAAGATATACAAACACTACTCTTGGCCGGAATGTGGGCCTAGTACCTCCATCCAGGATAGATTCTCTGGGTATTCTTTCGATAGTCGTACTCTGTGCTTCTCTCTACGCGAGTTTTTTCCTCCATGATGAAAGAGTAGAATTCGAAGTAGATGGCAGAGATATAGTAGCCGACGCTGGCAACGTCAGCAGCTTCGGACCGAGAGTCTCGGGTTCCTCGGGAGAGGAGAACGCTTCGTCTATGATTGCTGAGATGTTCGTGGAAGCGGGTTTGGTAGATGTTGAAGTCACTGAGTTCGAGATACAAGGATCATGGATACAACAACCGGAGGATGGAGAAGAGGGGATTCATATGCATGCTCAGATAGAGCAGGGAGCACAGAATATACCAGGTTTCCCAGACGGGACTGCTGGCTCAGGACGCGTGCAGCTCTCCTCTACGGGAGATTTGGAACACATGAGTGCTTTCACCTTCCTCGGTTACTCAGGTGGAGCTCACAAGCACGACAGTGAGTTGGCAGATTTGGGCACTGGTACGGCTGAGGAGTTCTTGGACGCAGGAGACATCTTCGATAAGGCAGTTTTAGTCAAGCATGATTCGCAGACCACTGGTAGGCTCCTCTCGGACTACTACAGAGACGCAATTGAGGCAGGAGCTTCTGTTCTGATGGTCTACGAGGAAGGTCTGGAAACCACGTACTTTGAACCGGTTGTGGTAATACGCGACGACGGGCGAATCGTTCCGTTCCCGGTCGCATATCCAGAATTGGATTTGATACCATATATTTTCATCACTCAAAGCACCGCTGATGTTTTTATCGATTTCATAGAGGAGGCTGATTCAGACAGCACGAAATACGCCATTCTCGATGGAAACTGGGCGGCAGCACAGACCGGTCCAAGGGTAGTCAGCGTGGTGACTGGCGAGATACCTGGAAAATCCTCCTCGACGGTTATGATTGGTGCTCATCACGATACTGCTTATTTCAGCGAGGGGGGACCAAGTGAATCTTTGGGTGTTGCTCAGATTATCGAGATAGCCAGAGAGCTTGGTTCGCATGAGCTAGAACATACTGTTAGGTTCGCCTCATGGGGGGGAGAGGAGCTCGGGTTACTGAGCAGTCAGGCGTACGCGGACCAATTGGAAGACGAATCTGAGATAGAGTTGTACATAAATCTAGACTCAGCAGTCCTAAGCGAGAGTCATGGGATTAACTCAATAACGATAGAAGCATCTAGTGAGCAACTAGCCGAGATCGCTAAGTCATCTGTCAGTAGATCGCTAGAGGGACACTCCAGCTATTCGGCTCTGGTCATCGCTAATGAGGGTCAGGACTCCATTGTTCACGGCTGCAGCAGTCATAGGAGCTTCAATGTGATTGGGTCTCAGAGTATAGGAATCGGCCCGCAGAGAGATCTTCCCACCTCTAGCGAGATATGGCCCATGTGCGCTCACTATCGAGAGTATCAGCCTCCAGATTTCCAAGTAGGAGCTCTCGATGAGGTAGGCTCGGCAATGGCCCCCCAACTCGTGCTTAACATAGTGGAGTCATACGGGGTAATAGGAAACGACGGCCCGTTGATTAAATTAGATGGCCTTGAGGGAGGCTCGGAAAGCTGGGTTTTCCCGTTCACAATAGCGCTTTTGGCCGGATTAGCCACGGGTTTCGGCGGATTGATTGTTTTGTTGATCAGGGAAATTAGTCGGGAATTAATGGCATTCATGCTGGGTATGGCGGCTGGAGTCATGCTCCTTATTTCGATCCTAGATCTTTTGATAGGGCAGGCCTCGGAGTTTGGCTACTTCCCAGTCACAACCTCATTCGCGATTGGAGGCTTGCTGATCTTTTTGATCGGCAAAATTGTAGTCAAGAGAAGAGAAGAAGATTTGATGACAGAACAGAATAAGCTTTACTTTTCAGGAATTTTCACAGCTATCGCTTTGGGGATACACAATTTCCCAGAAGGATTGGCCATAGGGGTCGCAGTCTTGGAATCCGCTCAATACGGGTTTGTACTCATGATTGCGATTG
>PBGL02000029.1 GCA_002718995.2 Methanobacteriota archaeon | reverse complement strand
TGCCGGACGAGTGGTCATCAGGAAAAGTCAGGATCAAGGATCTCGATAGCGGCGAGGAGTCCGACGTCTCCTTCGACGACTTGTGATCATTCTTCTCTAGATAATCTGCTAGCAGCGACGGCTGCCAAAGCGAGTGAGCCGACTCCAGCCATGAGCCCGAATCCAGGGAGTGAGTCTGAGACGCCTCCGATGAGGCCGCCTTCGTCATCATCTCCCCCTCCCTCTCCGGGCTGCGTCATGTTGACCACTGGGAAGCTCATCTCGGCCGACTCGTTGCTATCAGAGTAGTAGAACCTGAAGTACGACTCACAGAGAAAAACAATGCACTGTAACCCGGAATCGGCATATCCAATCCATCTGAAGTTGAGTATGGGTTCCTCTGCCGACCTGTTCCACCTAGTCATGTTCTGATCAACGTCTATTTGCCAAATCCTGCTGTCAGGATCTCCTCCGTCAACGCCATTGAACTGCTCCTTGGCGACTACCTTTGTCCCCTGCATGATTGTGACATTGAGCTCCTCGCAGTCGTTCTGGGCCCCAGTGGGGCAAGCTCCTGGGGCATACACCTCAACTGTGAACTCTAATTGAATCGAGCCATTGTTGTCAAGGTACATGTCCTGCTTGAATGTGTCCTGCATCCTGCAGTCGAAGTCTACAGTGTGCCTGCCACTAGACACCGAGCTCTCTCCGTATCCCTCGTTAGCAGAGCCCGACGAGTCGTTACGATCGAAGTGGGTCCAGCAGTTGCTGAGGTCGCTGGTACCCCAGAAATGCATGTGAGGGTTGTCAACCGATGGCTGCTTGGGGTCCTGAGCAGTTGCCTGAGCAGTTGCTGGAGCGCCCACAGTTGACAATGCCATCAGCATCGCGAGCCCGATAGCGCTTGCCACGCGTGACCTTCCCATACATCGCACCCGTGAAGCGACCGGTTTGAGACTTACCCCTGTCTGGGCGTGAATCAGTCGAATCTCTGGAACCCGCCCTCAGGCGTGTTTTTCCCCTTTCTGGCTATATTTAGGGCCTCTCCTAGCATGTCAGCGCTCATTCTCTCCTCTTCCAGCCGCTTGCTCGCGACCCCAGTAATGATCGACATCACCTTGATCGTGTCACCGAATGCGGGGTCCTGCCTGGCTCCGAAAATCACCTGCGCGTCAGGCGACAGCCTCGATGTCATCAGCTCGACCACCTGGTTTGCCTGCTCGAGCGTCATGTAGGGACCTCCAGTGACGTGTATGAGGGCGCCTGTCGCCCCCTCTATGTCTATGTCCAGCAACGGGTGGTTCAGGGACTCGTGGACGACCTCCTCGGCACCCTGGTCGCTCTCTCCGTAGAGCATCATGGTCACTCCCCCGTTCTTCATGATGGTCCTGACGTCCGCGAAGTCCAGGTTGATCAGGCTTGGGAGGGTGATCGTCTCCACGACCCCCTTCACTATCTCTGCGATGAGCTGGTCCATGATGCTGAAGGCCTCGTCGAGAGGGAGGTTCGGAACGAAGTGCAGGAGCCTGTTGTTGTCTAGGACGAGAACTGCATCCGCAGTGCTCCTGAGTAGATCGAGACCTTCCAGGGCCCTCTGCATCCTCTGACGCCTCTCGACGCTGAATGGTGTCGTGACTACCGCGACTACGAGGGCTCCCGCCCTCTTGGCCTCCTCAGCGACCACAGGGGCGATGCCAGTTCCTGTGCCGCCACCGAGGCCTGCCGTGACGAAAACCAGGTCAGCCCCATTGACTATCTTCTGAATGACGTCGCGTCCCGCCTCCGCGCAACGACGTCCCATCGTAGGGTCGCCACCAGCCCCGAGGCCACGGGTGATGTGCCTACCGACCAGAAGCTTCTGCATGGCGCGAGTGTGATCGAGGTGCTGCTTGTCCGTGTTGATAGCGACGGTTATTGCGCCCTCCACTCCGATGTGAGTGATCCTGTTCATCGTGTTGTTGCCCGATCCCCCGCAACCGCAGACCAGTATCCTCGGGTCCGGCGGTCCGAAGGACTCCAGCTCCTTGTCAGTCAGTGTTGTGGCGGTCCTGCCGGACGAGGGGGCGTTTGCCTGCGTGCCGACTGCTCCACTCACTCCATATCCCCCAGTGCATCCCCGGCATTACTGCCTTACGGACCCTGATTCCTTTTCTTCGCATTCTTAAGGTTGAGGGGAATAGAGACAGTCAGAGCCCCGTTTGATGAGAGCCCGTAGAATGCCAAGGTCCGGAAAGCGACATAAGGCAAAGTCCTCACGAACATACGCGCCGCGCTTAGCTCAGTTGGCTAGAGCACCTGACTGTAGACTGGAAACACACGGTTGTTGGCAGCCATCAGGGGGTCCCCGGTTCAAGTCCGGGAGCGCGGACCACTAATCCATCAGTTCATCCAGTGAGAACCCTATTCTGGGAATCTCTAAATCGAACGTATGGCGACTCGTCTTGGGGGGGAAGAGACTCCCCGAGACACCCATTTCCACTACCTGACGCTTGTTTATCGAGTCTATCCCACATCCCGGCCAGACACACACAGAGACGTCGTCCGAATTCATGTAGTCGACGGCGACCACGGGGATTCTATCCAGTCCCAGTGCCTTTGCAGCGTTCCACCTGTGGTGACCATCGAGTATCACTTTCGAATCCTCGTCCACAAGTATTGGTTGCATGAACCTCCCAGTTTTGACCAACCACCTCATCATCCTGTTGAGATTCTTTGGAATTACCTCTTCATGTGGCAGCAGGCCATCGATTGAACTGAGAAGCACCGATTCGCCCTCCCCGCCCATGGTTGTGGAGTTGTGGGCAGGCTCATAAAGGGGACTTTGCTCGGCCAGCCGCTGGGGGTTCACTAATGGGCATTTCAAAGCACGTACGCGCGACATGGAAGCGACCCAAGGAGGGTATGCCCCCCCTGTACCGAAGAGACCGAATGGCGACTTGGAGGAGAGGCCCTGTTTTCCAGAGGGTCGAGAGGCCAACCAGGCTCGATGCTGCTCGAAGGCTCGGCTACAAGGCGAAGCAGGGAGTAGTAGTTGTCCGAACACGTGTGAGGAGAGGCGGACTCAGGAAGGGCAAGATCCACATGAAGAGGAAACCGTCCAAGGCTGGTATCAAGAAGATCACCATGGCTAAGTCGATTCAGAGAATAGCAGAGGAGAGGGTTAGCAGGAGGTATCCGAACCTCGAGGTCCTGAACTCATACTGGGTAGGAGAGGATGGCAAGAACAAGTTCTACGAGGTTATCATGCTAGACCCATCTCACCCTGTGATAATGTCGGACAAGGATTTCTCATGGGTCTCAGATGGCAATAGCCACAAGGGTCGCGCCTTCAGGGGTAAGACGAGCGCAGGTAAGCGCGGAAGAGGACTCTACAACAAGGGCAAGGGCGCAGAGAAGCTACGGCCGAGCCTGAAGGCCAACAAGAACCGCGGCAAGTGATTGTTCTGAGCCGTCATATTGATGCCTCATGGTGGGCGCCAGCGTTCAATGGCAGACAGTCACGCCTCGGATATCAGGGGCCTTCCTGTGATTCTACCGTCCGGAAGGCTCATCGGAACCGTCTATGACATGTTCGTAAATACCGACGACTGGAGCTGCACCCACATCTTCGTCTCAAACCCTCCAGCCGACCTAGTTGAGAACAGGACTCATCTGGCAATACCCTGGAAGTGGGTCAGATCCGTGGGAGATGTAGTTCTTCTCCGATGGTTCCCACCCACTCCCTTACCGAAGAATCTGTGATGCGTCTACGAACGCAGGGCCGATATGATTCAAAAGGCAAGCGTTGACGCTCGGCCTATGAGGGCAGCGTCTTCAACCATCCTAGCTATCCTACTCTTGTCATTCGCGGGGCCAATCGCCGAGGCCGATAGCAAGGGGGTAATATCCTGCGTAAACGCAGATCTTTCGATGATGCCGGCCAACTGGGAGCTAGGTGACCAGGCATGTGCAAGACTAGATCTCGGTGAGTTGAATCCGGGTCAGACGCTCTCTTTTGATATTGTAACCGACTCAGCAATAGACATACTACTATTCTCTGCTAACGCCATAACAGTCTATCAGAATGAACAGTCTTACAGAAGCGACTTGGTTTGGGAGAGGGACTCAGTGTTCGAGTCGTTCAATGGAACCGGCTCTTGGCACTGGACGGTACCTGATGACAGGGATCCAACAAGGTGGTACATGGTGTTCGATAATCTAAACCACCCTCAGGACTCATCAAATGGTGCGCAGGGAGGAGGCACGGCATCGGTAACCCTGGACGCTGGAATCATCTCCCCTGCTCCGTTCACCCTTGCTGATACCATCGTCCGTCTGGAGGCTGGGGGACACTCTCTCCTTCACGGACCATTCGTTTTGGACGCTGGGACACAGGTAAGTATCCAGGCAAGCACGATGGAAGGAGCGCCAGACGTCTTCTTGATGACCCAATCCCAAGTGGACCTCTATGAGGCGGGAGGAACCGCAGCCACTAGGGTCTCGGGGACCGACATGCTCCTAATTACCGCCGACAGGAGCATAGTCTGGACTGCACCTGAATCCCTCGAGGGGACCGACCTCTACTTGGTCGTCGACAACAGGGCAGGGCCCTCGGGTGGCGGCGCTGGAACTCTACCCATCGCCACTACAGTAGTCATGGTCCTAACTCCAATACTAGAGCCGGTTATCGGCGGTGATGCATCCACTGGTGTCGTTGATGTGGGATCCATTGTGACCCTAGATGCCACTGAAACGCCAAATCTCTCTGAGCAGGTACCCGAATCAGGATTCTCGTGGGACACAGACGGCGATGGATTTGATGACAACTCTGGAACGATGGTAAACGTGAGTTGGAGCGAGCCAACAAATGTAACCATCAGGCTAACGATTCTTTCGACGGATGGAAGGAGTACCAGTGTTTACCAAGAGGTACAGGTTTCTGACATCACGCCCCCTGAGTCAAATATTCAGGTGAATGGAGTAGTTGAGAGATCATTCAACGAGGCCGTGATCCTGAGTGCAGACTTCTCAGATAACTGGGGGGTCTCTTTGGTGGAGTGGTTGGTAGATGGGGAAATTTCTGCCTCTTTCTCAGGGGACCTCTCCGGAGCGGACTCATTCTCACATTCTTTCGGCTCAAACGAGACTTCGGGCGAGCACACCATCACCCTGCGTGTTACTGACAGGTCGGGAATGTCATCTGAGGACACAGCAGTGATCAGCCTCTACGATTCGACACCTCCAGTATCGGAGGAGTATGACGAGGAGTCTAGTACAGTCGTCGGAGAGACCACTAGGCTGAGCATCGGTTTCTCTGATCCAGAATCAACCAACCTGTATTTCTCATGGGACTTCGATGCAATGACCGACTCCGATGGTGATGGCGATACGAACAATGACGAAGACGCCAGCGGACCAGTGGTACTCCACGCATTCGAAGAAATTGGTGTGTATCGTGTAATATGCAGAGTACAGAATGAGGCTGGATTAGTCTCTGAGTCAGAGATACTCCTGACGGTTACCGACGGAACGGAAGGCAACTCACTTTCATCCACCGAGATGTTGATGATTGCAGGTGCCGCCATACTGTTTATCGTAATTCTATCCCTCGTTTTGATGAGGATATCCACCAACAGGAGAATGGCTGCCATGATGGCAGAGGAGGAGCCCAAGACAGAGGAGGAGGCTCCAAGGGAGATGACCGCTGAAGAACAGAAGGCGATGTGGAGCACAGGCGGCTCCAACATAGCCCCTTCCCAGCCATATGGGGGATTCTCAAGTGGGATGTCCGGATTACCTGAAGCGGCAACCCAGGACCCCCAGTCAATGGAGATCGGAGATGAGATGGCAGATCTTTTGTCACCCGAGGAAAAGGCCCCCTCGGACTCCCCTCCGAGCGCTGCCGAGGAGCTACTGAGTGCCTTTGACGATGAAGAGCCACCGGTTAACTTGGAGGAGGGAGTAGTCGAGTACACTTTCGATGATGAGCCGGATACAAGCACCGAGAATTGGAGTCCTACTGACGAGCAGGCGGACCCAGTCGAAGAAAGGAAGGTTAGGCAGGCTTGCTCTTCTTGCGGGAAGCTGTTCGAGCTCGAGCTCCCGGAAGGTGTCAACTCAGCCAAGACCGCATGCCCACACTGTGGGTCAATTGAGAGAGTCAGCTTAGCGTGAATCTTCAATGGGGCATTACATAACAATGACTACAGCGAACTCAAGCAGGGCAATACCCTTTAGCGCACCTCTATGAGGTGCGAGTATGAACAGTGGCAGTGTCAGGGTGATTCACCATGCGCCGCGATCTTACAATTCAACCAGCATCCTGATTGTAATGATACTTCTATTGCCCCTGTTCTCACCGATTTCCAGCGTCAATGCCGAGGCTAGGATAGAGTCTCAGGACTTCCAGATTCTCGATGACTTGGATAGTGTTCTCGGACAGCGTCAAGACGTTTTAGATTCGAATTCAGTCGGACAGATTGCAGGACCCTCGTTGGATGCAGTTCGGGATGGAATTTCAGATAGCGGCCCGAACCAACCACTGTCGTCGATAGGAGAGGCACTGGTTGACTCATCTATGGTCGAGACTTCCCCACCGTCACCAGATCACCCACTTCCCTACAATGTGATTCTCGGAATAGAGGACGGCTCCACCGGACAGGTTGACAATGTTTGGCAGACTCTGGTCAACATCACAGATTACGTCATTCTTACTGAATTCAAGGATCTGGATGGCAACGTCATAAGGAATACCGAGGTAGTCACCTTCACTGCAAATTTCCTTTCACTTTTGAATCTCCAGACTGATCCTCTGAGCCACGCTGTCGACGTTGATAACGACGGAGATGACGATATCCAGGTTGGCCTAGGAATATCTCTTGGCCCCATAGGTCTTGACAATATCATCTCAGATTCGGGGACTCTATGGATACAGCCAGCAATTACGTATTCAGTAGATGTTCTAGACTCGAGTACAACCGATCCAATGTGGGATGAAGTTGACACGTTACAGGTATCCCTCATCAAGGCGTTCGCATACTCTAGTCCCGACTCAATACTGGCCTTGGGGGATGGTGAGAGTTACATTTGGGTGGTCGATTCCTCGTTCAATACAATGCCGAATCAGTTCTCATTGGAAGTCGGTATCGAGAGAGTGTTCTTCAATGCCAGCGCGGTAATGCAAGACCTCATCCAGGCCATCCTAAACATCTTCTCATCAAATTTCGATGGTACGGGAATGACACTAATTGGAATCTCTGCCCCCTACTCCATCTCTGTCGACTCAAGCAATATGGATACCTGCCCCGATAGATATACTCCAGACCAACTCCTTTTCCTGCCTTCGGATGAGATTGACTGCGGCGTATCTGTCGGTTTAGGGTACGGCCACTTCGCACCCCCAGATTCAGACGGGGTGAGGGGCCTATGGGAGCTTGCTTACATCAACATAGACATCCACCCCAACAAAGAAGCGATGGTAATTCCGGGAGATCTGGAACTGATAATCAGGACAGACAGTACCCTTCCAGCAGCGGGTGGGATAGAAGGCGACAGAAGCCTCACTACGGTCGAGTATTTCGCCGATCGCAAAGCGGATTTGCACATACATTTCTACGAGGACCGATCCAATTCCCCTCCTGAGGACAATGGAGGGGCATTTGGCAATATCACCGAGTCTCTCGGTTGGATTAGGGGCATGCCTGAGGGCTCCCTCTCTCCCGGTGAGATTACGAGAATTTTCAGAATGCTTGGATCGGAAGATGAACCAGATCTTCCAGGGGGAAGGCCAAGCCGCCTAGGAATGATTCTTGGCATCAAGAATTTCTCCAGGGACACCAGTCCAAACGTGGATGACCCCACACTCCCCGTTAACCCAGCGCATCCGCCAGTCAGTATGATCCTACTGAGGTCAGCCCAGACCATTGATTCACTCGAGTACCAATCATGGTTCCAGAGGGGGGGTCAAGCCGAAGACCACAGAAGAGTCAGTATAGAATTGGACTCCATACCTCCTGCATTGGTATTGTTCGGGTCATTCGATGTCGGGGGTTCGGAGGGCGATGATACCGATCTCGATGATTCTGAGAATATGGATTTCGTATCCAGAATAATGGACTCCCTGATACTCAATTTAGTCGATCTTTACTTGGATGTCGGCTCTACCCTAAACGACATTCCGTCTACAGTGGTCAGTGCGATAACTGGGGGTGTCGGATCGGGAGGTGATCTCCAGGGCAGAGAGTTCAACCTCCTGATGCATGATCACTGGGGTGCCCAGAGGACTCCGACCACGATCTCTAGGATAGGAATGGAACTGGGATCGAGCCAGCATCCGGTCTTACAGGGGGATCATTTGGTTCTAGCAAATGATAGATCTCTTACTCAAGTGGTCGGGAGGTCTGGGGCTTTAGTCGATCCACTGGTCCCGATTGCCGCTAGTATCGGGTTCAGTGGGCTTTCAGCATTCACGCTGGACGATGATGATGTACTTGACGAGTTGACCGTTTACCTCAGTACAGATTCCTCCGAGGAATTCAATTTCATCTATATCGAGCATGACGAGGGGACGATTTCTGATTCGTCCCATCAAGCACTTTCAATTTCTGACATCCCAGACGAGATCAGTCTGTTCCTAACTACTGAAGATGCCCAGTACTCCGCCTCGAGCACGATGGAGACAATTACATACACCGGAATTGACAATGATCAGAGGCAGGCAGTAAGGATATCCGATTTCCCCGAGGAGTTCTCTTCAACGTTCGGTAGCTCATCGAGCTGGTCCTCAACATCATCAATTGGAAGTATAGAGGCCCAAATCACCAACTCCTCCTTGCCAGTCACCATGGGAGGGGACCATTTCCTCTTCCATCACGACCCCAACGATGGGACTTCAACAATCTCATCCAGAATCTCAGGCATCTCGGATGCTAGTTGGCTACCTCCTCTCGAAGAGGGCGCATCCGGTTCCGCTGGAAGGGGAACAGCATCCATCTCAGCTGCGGGAGACAGGCCCCTTAGCATCAGTGTCGACCACGCCCCGACAAGTGATGAAGACCAACTTTCGGCCCTAGCAATAATCGACCCTCTCCCCTCTAGTGTTTCAATAGAAATTCCCACTGGCTCTGATTCAGGTCCAACACTCGATGTTCCCGAACTCAACACCTCAATGGGCCTCTCTGGACTAGCATTCTTCCTCGGTGGATTTGCTGACCTTGGGCGCTCGGTGAATGCAGTCCTCTCGGGGATTACAACTGACATTTCGACTGGCTCTGGTGAAAGTTCCGGAGAGGAAGATTTCTCTTTCGGAATGCAATTGGAGGCCGATGCACCATTCGATCTAACCGTTGAATCCAGCCATGGTTCCGGGACTCTCGTCGCCCCTCCTTGGGTTCATGGGGTGTCATTCAACGCTGCCTCAACTGGAATCTCCGACGGCTTCCACCTCAGAACTTGGCTTCCAGACCTACCTCCAGTTGTCGACATGTCAATTTCTAGAACATCGGGAACCGACACCGAGGATTGGGATGTCAAACTGGGTCTGGATGGTTGGATCCCAGCACATAGCGAACTCATGATTTATGCCCAGGGGATAAATGGCCAAGACCTCTTCATGACTCTCAATGGCCTCGAAGTAGGTGTACAGACAGGACTCCTGGTGGAATCAACATTCGAATTCAAGACGGTTGCTGGAATTACAGAGGTCTCCACGTCTACCCACTATTCAATGACCGACAGATTAGATTGGGTACATGCTCTACTGGTCAACAGGGAAGCAGGCAGTAGAACCGAGATAATGATCGACGAAATTCCCGAGACTGTCGATTTTACTGCAAGTCTGGGTACTGCGATATCCATTGACATGACGGTGCCAGACGTCTACCTCAGGGAAGGAATCGGAATCAAATCGATAATGATGCAACAGATGCAATGGCTAGACTCATCATGGCACCCTGCCACGGTATTCCTCACTGATTTACCCGGGTCAATCAACCTCACAACCGAACCAGACCCAAATTTTGACATCACCAAAAGCCTCGCATTCCAGGGAATGCCAATACTGGACTTCAGCGCTTCGAGCGAGGGAATGTCACTCTATATCGAGGCATCCGGTAGGGCCATCAATACGAGGGGCGATACCATACTACTGGCCGAGGGAATGACGGATAGCCTTGTCATTAGGCCAACTGAAGGATTCGGACTTGAAGTCAGATCCGGTGGAGATGGAGTGGATAGGATATACATCAGATCCAGCAACATACCAGCCACCCCCCCAGTCACCATGGAAGAGATGGAGGCTCTAGGCGAGGACCTGAAGAGCGCCACAATTCATGTCCATGAATTCGGAAGATTGTATGGAGTAATCGAAATTTCCGACGTACAGGGCGGTAGAATCATCGTATCCGCTCGCGCATCAGCGGAACTAGCAGGGCAGACCTTTGATTTGAGAGGCGTTCTTCTTGATGCCCAAACAACTTCTGGCGTCCCAACTGCGACGACATTGGGAGTGAACGGCCTTGCCTCGGATCTTTCGTTGCTGAACATGATTCCTGGATTCGACGGCCCCACTCATCACATCATGGTGGTAGAGCCAATATCCTCGGGTATTCTGACGCTATTTGCCACATTCATCGGAGGTGACTGAATGGGACTACTGGAGAGATTTAGGTCAATGGAAGAGCCTGAAGAGACCCCTGAGGAAGAAATTGCTCATGAGGCCCTTGAGTACATCGAGGACAAACTGAGAAAGGTCTCCCCAACCAGGGTCCTGTTCGCATCTGTCGCGGCCCTGCTGATGATCTCAGCTACCCTTGTGGTCGTCGCCTGGGTTGTTCCTTATGACAGAGTTTCAGTCGATGTGGTGTATAGGCAGGGAGCTGCTGGGCACGTCGTGTTGGCGCAGATTAACAATGAAGGAAGCAGGTCAATAGAGCAGGTTTCCCTAGATATCAGATTCCTAGACTCAGATGGCATTGTCGAGATAGATCGTGCTCACTATGACACTGAGGTGATTGCCGCACACACATCAATTGCAGGTGACGAACTAGAGCTTATTGTGCCAGGGGTTTCCGTGTGGCAGAACTATACAATCGAGATCATCCTTAGCTATGATAACTACCAAAATGGAGTATATGTGAAGGAGCCTTATTCTGTTGGCGAGTGGACAATGGAACTTTTCAAGGTCAAATCCCCTCTCAAAATACTCTGAAGATGACTGAACTATAGTTCAGTTAACCCATATGCTCAAAATGGTCCCGACAGGGGATAGTTACAATGAACCAGCGCGTGACCCTCCTCGTTCTCGGAATCCTCATGCTTTCCTACGCCCCATCTATGGGTTTCGGTTCGGACAGCACCACGAATAATTCCGAAGGACTGAACACGGGCTTAGACAGAGTGGAGATTTCCCCCGATCCAAATAGTATCAGGGATTTGGGGCTGCCCACGATTTACGATGGATTGGAGGATGTTAGGGAGGTTACTGCCGATACCGTAATCGGAATCTACACCAAGTTAGGACTCATACCAAGGGTATCAATGGACTCGCAAATCTCAGAACCCCGTTCAGATTTGGCCATAGTCCTTGTTGACGGAGAAGTCGGGCTTTGGGATGCTAGGACTGAAATCTCAGAAATAGAAGGAATCGAGATTCGCTCCATGATACCCCCCTCGGGTTTCCTGATTCAAGGAACAGAGGAGTCACTGAGCTCGTTGATTGCAGTAAACTCAGTTGTAGCCATTCACGAGGTCCCTTCCGGCCTCCTTGCCCACGACTCTCTGATGCATCTTCTCGCTGGAGATGAGATACAAGTCGAGGTTATAGGGTGGAAGAATGAGCAGTTGGTAAGGCAAGAGGACCCTGGACTCGGACTACATGACTCGCTCTTCGCCGCAGCTTCAAAGTGGCTGGAAGATGCGTGGTCACCTGAGGAAGGAAGGTACTGGGGTACACTATCCTCGCAGAATCTCCCATCTCTCCTTTCCCACCCCTCTGTGGCGTATGTTGCACCCCAACCAGTTTTGGTGATTCACAACGATCAAGCAAGATCAAACATGGGGATTAACACTGTAGACAACGCATTCATCACCGAACTAAATGGAAGCGGTCAGACCGTAGCTGTAGGAGACTCAGGACTAGACGGCGACCATGGTGACTTCACCGGGAGGCTTTCCGGAGTTACCTCCGTGACTCCCGGTGATTCGTCCACTGCAGACCCTAGTTCCGGACATGGGACCCATGTTGCCTGCACCGTTCTTGGCTCTGGTTTCAGGAGTAGTGGCGGTTACAAGGGGATAGCACCAGAAGCAAATCTCTACTTCCAAGCCATGGAGGACGATGATTCAGGGGCCCTCTACAGCTATGGCATCAACTCAATGCTAAACTCGGCATACAACGCTGGAGCTAGAATACATACCAACAGCTGGGGCGCCGGAAGCGGCTTTGGCAGTTACTCGACACAATCTGAGGATGCCGATGATAGGACTTCTACGTGGGATCAGTATTGGTCATACGATGGAATGACAGTCCTCTTCGCGGCTGGCAATGAGAGAAATGACGGGGTATCGCCCCCAGGAACCGCGAAGAACGTAATTACGATTGGCGGGCATAAGAATAGGTACAGCGGCGCTCCGGATGAAATGTACTACTGGAGCAGCAGGGGCCCAACTGACGATGGCAGGATAAAGCCTGACTTAGTTGCCCCCGGAGACTATGTACGTTCTTGTAAAGCCCAGGAGGCATCAGATGCACAGGGATCATGGGACAACACGTGGTATCTCGAATACAGCGGGACTTCCATGGCTACGCCAGCTGCAGCGGGAGCTTCCGCCTTGGTTAGGGAATACCTGACAGAGGTAATTGGTAGACAGGCCCCCCAAGGAGCCCTGGTGAAGGGGTTGCTCATACTCGGTGCCAAAGACATGGGCACCCGTGACATCCCAAACGAGGACGAGGGGTGGGGCCGACTAAACCTCGTCAACTCCCTGATAGCAGATGGCGAAGTTGCTATTTTCGTGGATGATAGATCAAGGATCAGGAGTGGCCAAACAGTAGAATACAACTTCGACGTTACATCTTCAGGCCACGAGTTTAAGGCAGTACTGACATGGTCTGACTACCCCGGGTCAACTAGCTCATCGACCCAGTTGAGGAACGATCTCGATCTCGAACTTGTTTCCCCGAGTGGCCAGTCATACAAGGGCAATGTATTCACAAATGGAAGATCGGTCACTGGCGGAACTAAGGACTCGGTAAACAATGTGGAAGTCGTAGCCCTTGATAGTGCGGCCCAGGGGACATGGACTTTGAGGGTCAGAGACGCACAACACGGCGGCTCTAGGACGTGGCAGCCATTCTCCTTGGCCGTGAGAGGATTCAATGTCAACGACCTGAACCCTGATCCAACATTCGTTACCGACTCTTTCGAGGTCTCAACACCAATCCCACAGGTAGGAGAGCAAGTTGAAGTAAGCATCTCAGTGAAGAACCTGGGTGCTGGAACGGTATCTGATTTACCGGTCCTCGCTAGGGTCAATAGCGCTCTTCTTGGAGAGCAATTAGTCTCCCTATCACCAGGCGAGACCGAAGAAATTTCATGGGAATGGACTCCTGGCGATGAGGGCGACGCAGCCTTTGAGTTCTTTATTGATCCAAATAACCTGATAGAGGAACTTTCTGAGTCAAACAACTACTTTGGAGATGTCATAATAGTAAGTGCTCCGGGAGTCAGGGTGACCGCAGATTCTGAGTTGATTTCTCTTTCAGACCCCACTTCAACAACCACCACATGGGACCTCACACTAACAAACACCGCTCTATTCGAAACGAATGCCTCGATCACCGCATCGCCCCCCGTAAGGATTCAGGATGGCACAGAATTCGGATGGTTCCAGTCATTCACTTCAAACACATTCAACCTGATGCCAACAGAGTCAATTTCGGTTGGAATGACCATGGTGCACCCTTCCCCGCCCCCTCCTGGGACCTATTCCATGACCGTAACCGGTTATGATATCGAAAATGACATAGAATCGGAACTATCCCTAATTTTCGATGTTCCAGTTCTTGGAGACGCTGACATTCAGATACTCAATGAACAGATTTTAGTCAGCCCGTTGGTTCAAACCCACACCCAGATTTCAGTAGTTAACGGAGGAAACGGTGCCCAGTCATATGATGTCGAACTGGTCTCTCCCGCAGGATGGCACTTGGGTCTGGATGATATCGGGGCATTCGAGGGCTCATCCCATGGTTCAACAGGCACACTCCAGAAAGACAGCAATAAAATCGTGGACATCACGATCAATCCACCAGGAGCAATGATTCCAGCCGGATCTACGTACGAGGCCGCGATAATTATCCACTCGCGTGTTGGCTCCGATTCGTGGACTCAAGACATTGTTCTTGTCGTAGATGCGGTAGACGAAGTATCTACGACTCCAATCTCGGGAGGCATCGAGAATCAAGTATCCCCAGACTCTCTTCTGGAGATTCCGATTTCATTCAATAACATGGGCAACAGGGAATTGGTTCTACAACCCTACCTAATGGCAATTCCGGGCGGTTGGTCAGTCTCAGGAACTCTCTCGACCGTCACCATCCCTGCAGGGCAAACAGCAGATTGGACTATGTCATTGCAAGGAAACGGAATTGCTGTTAGCGGCCTCTTAGAAATGAGATTTGCAACTGAAGACGGATTTAGAATTGACTGGAACCGCACTCTCGACGTCCTCTCAGCGGCATCCCCTAGAATTTCATTCCACCAGATAGACCTTCCAGATGGAACCTCGGCTGACACAATTCTAGGCGTTCCTGACCACCCTGTTGGCGCTCCAGGATTTGATTTGACTTGGATGGTTTGGAATGAGGGCTCAGGGACATGGAGGCCAAGCACCAATCTTGAGCTCCCGAACGATGAGTGGTCATCCACTTGCACTGGCCCTACATCGCTCTCACCTGGCGCGACATCCATGGTCTCCTGCCTAGTTACAATACCAGTCTCGGAGCCGGCTGGATCAGAGCCAGAAATCACACTTGTTATGCAGGGAGAAGGTATCGAGATTAGGGATACCCAGTCATTACTCGTCGAGTCAGCACCTAGGATCGTTTGGGCGTTAAATTCCGATCCGCTGGCCTATCAGGGCTACACTGCATCTTTCAGGCTAGACGCAACTAACACGGGCAACACGGACATTTCTCACACGTTACAGGTCGAGGCTCCATCGCAGTGGAACGCAGGCGTGGCCGATGGCGTGAGGCTAATCCTGTCTCCCGGCGAATCGAGGAGTGTAATTGTTGACTTCCTCCCAAACAGCGGCGCTGATGGGACCATAACTCTGACCTTAGTTGGCGCCGAGGATATCGAGGGGGGCGTCTTCGAGATCGATGTAGATGTCAAGCCCTCAGTTGATGGGGAGGGTGGTTTGGATAGCCTAATGCCAATTCTAGTACTTTCACTGATCGTGGCATTGGTGGTTGGAATAGGTACATTCGCATATGTCAGGACAGATGGAAACCCGACCTCCCTCTTCAACAACGACAAAGTGAACAGAGCAGTCCAGAAGATAGTTCCAAAGGTTGAGGAAAAGGAAACCAGCGGTATTCCGTGTTGGCTATGTAGTATTGACGTCACAGTGGGCGAAGCGTTGGCCTGTTCGTCCTGTGGGGCTAGGTATCATAAGGCAGGCCAGATTTCTGGTTGTGACATCATGAAAACGGGCAGATGCATGCATTGCGATGCCGAATCCGATGACTTAGTCGAGGCTTGATAAGCGCGACCCTAAGGGTCGCGTGGTGCGAAGCCCTTAGAGGGACGGTCTAGTGCGAAATGCGATGAAGCCGAGCAATTCAGCCAGTCTGATAGTCGCCCTGCTCGTTCTTAGTGTCGCTTCGCCACTAGTTTCTGCGGATGTCGACATCTCGGTTTCCGCCAATCCCATGGCTGCGGAGGCGACAACTGATGATGCAGCTGAATATGACATAATAGTGCAGAATTCAGGTGACGATGATGCCCTGGTTTCTCTAAGCACCCAGCAGGGAAATGACTGCAGCGGCTTCACATCAACATTGGAGACCACGACAATTACGGTAGACTCCGGATCGTCAGAGACAGTGAAGCTGACAGTTACCGTTTCCGATCAGGCTAATGGCGAATGCGAAACCACCGTTAATGCCCAGGGCCAAGTCTCTGGAGGCGTCCCAGGCTCCCCCTCAAGCGACGATGTCACCGTAACCACGACCGCGGGGGACGGAGGGGGGTTGTACTCCGTGAAACTCTCAACCGACGAACCGACAACCAAGAACTATGACGGGGAGGATAATGAGGTTACTTGGGATGTCGACGTTGAGAATAATGGAGAGCAACAAGCCAATGTACAGTTGGAGATGACTTCAGACAGTGACTGCGAATCCGACGATCTGACAGCCACTGTTGACCCCGCAATCCTACAGCTAGAGCCCGAGGACCAGGAATCCGTAACTGTAACTGTCGACATGCCGAACGGTGCTGAGACCGAAGCTGGCTCTCATTGCTTCATCCTCAAGGCCACAGTAACCAACGATCCCAATGCAGCCGACCAAGCAGAGGACAACCTAACCATGAGCCTCAACGTTCCAGAGATCAAGGAATGCGAGGGTTCACTTCAATTCGGCTCTCACAGTCTAGACCCCGGTGAGTCAGCATCAAACTCATTCGAGGTTGAGAACATCGGAAATACTGAATGGACCGTTACGGCCAACGCACAGGCCCAAGACGGTCATGATATCTCCGGATGGGTCAGCTTCGACAGTCCAAAGAGCAAGATGCTCGGTGAGCCTGGAAGCTCAGATGACTCCCACACATTCACCTTCGACGTAACTCCTGACGACTCCCTGGAAGCAGGAACCCAGATTGCCATCAACATTCAAGGAAGGGCTGGGACAAATATCGGCTGTGAGAAGGTTCTCACAGTTACCGTGGGACAGGAGTTTGGGGCAGCGATGACCCTGAGCAAATCAACTCTTTCAAACGTCGAACCGGGAACCTCCGGGACCCTCTCAATACAAATTACCAACCAAGGCAATGGCCAGGATACTATGGCCATAGGCGCTAATGGGCTACCTCCTGGGTGGCAGGTCTCGCTTTCCCAGTCCTCAGTCACGCTTGGCAGCTCCCAGTCATCAAACAACAAGCAAACGATTTCTGCAGAGGTTTTGGTACCTAACGATGCCAGTGCAGAGAGTGACGTGGTGATTACCTTCACAGTTGGAAGGGGCGGGGGGTCAGAACCATATGCCACCAGGGACCTTACAGTTTCAGTTGCGGCTCGTCATTCTGTGACCACCTCAATAGTATCGGATCAACAAACAGGGCGCTCAGGTCAGATTGTACAATTCCCAATCGAGATAACAAATTCTGGCAACATAGAGGATACCTTCAGATTGCAGGCCTGTGATCCCGGCGATCAGACAGGATGCAGCAATCCGATGTGGGATGCGTCATTTTCAGATACCAATGGAAACAAAATTCAGCAGGTGGTTCTAGATCCCAGTGAGAAGCGGACAGTATACCTAGACGTATTGGTCGAGGGCGAAGAGGATGCGGACTCTGCCAAGGTACTAGCTAGAATAGCAATCTATGGCACCTCAGAGGCCGATGAACACACCGTTACCGTAGTCGTATCAAACTACAACTACGGGATGGCCGTATCTCCCCAGAATCCCGGAGAAGTACCAAGTCAGATAGACTTGGTACTCCCCCCGGGCGGTGAACTTTCCACCTTCTTCTGGGTGGAGAATACAGGAGACTATCCAGCAGGCGATACTGCTGTAATTACAATCACGGGCATGGACTCCTCGGTAATTAGACAGATGTTCGTAGAGGGGGTCCAGATAGACGGAACTATCCAGATCGCCAAGGCGGAGAGAGTACTTGTTGAAGTCAGAATGGAAGTCCTCGAAGGCGTCGCAAATGGCGTGTCGGGGATAATCAAGGTCAATGCCGCCTCTGAGAGAAACGCTGCTCAGACTACCACTGTGGACGTAATCGTGCAGGTAATGACGATTCATGATCTGAGATTCACACTGGAGAGTCCGTCGGAACAGACCGCAGACTACCCCGAGAAACTCTACTTCTATCTTTTCGTGACGAACCATGGAAACATCGTCGAGGAGGTAGAGATACTCTCAAGCGACTCCCTCAGGGGGTGGACCGTCGACGTTGTTGAAGACGAGTTCGAGCTACAGCCGGGAGAGACAAAGGGTCTCGAAGTCAGAGTCACTCCTCCATCAGAATTGATTGATGATGACACATATAGATTTACGATCATAGTTCAACCCAAGGGCATCTCGGTCGCAGGTCAGCCAATTGAATTGGAGGTCACATCGGTAGCCTCGAGCTCTTTCTTCAGCCTCTCAGACGACGTAGAGGAGATACTTGTCTACGGCCTGACCGGGTTTGGCGGTCTGTTGGTGATAGTACTCTTCCTTCGCTCAAGAGCGGAAAATAGAATGATACAAAGGGCCCTAGAGGAAGAGGATTAATCCTAGCCCTCAATCTGAGTTCTCACCGGATAGGCTTATTGCCCAATTTCAGGTGGACAGAGCTGTCGGTCCCTACGGGACCGGCGGGTGTGTACTATGTCGACTGTCCCTGAGGACTACCTAGCGGTGGCTGTAATGGCTCTGGTTGGAATAGGGTTCCCGGTAATGAGCTTCATCGCTTCTGGGTTTCTAAGGCCAAGAAAGACCGGAAACGACCCCCTGAAATTAAGCTCGTGGCTACTACCTGGTTACGAGACTGACCAATCTCTGTACATACGCAGAGAAAGCACCTATGAGTGTGGAGCGGACCCAGTTGGAGACGCGCATATCAATTTCCATTTCCAGTACTACTGGTACGCCATAATTTTCCTAGTGTTCGATATCGCATTCATGTTCCTTGCATTCGGAGGAGTGGTCGCAATACAGGAAGGGGTGGAGCTTAGTGGAATCTACAATGCACTCGCAACACTCACCGCATTCACCGTTCTGATGGGGCTCGGAGTGTGGCACGTATTCCGAAAGAGGGGAAGAATATACATTTGAGGTGAGGAATTGTCGGACGATCAGAATTATGCAGTTTTCAATAGCAGGATGCTGGTTGACACGGTCGGCGATGTAACGGATGAAGCACTCAAGGCGAGTCGAATCAAAGACATAATCGGAGTTCTCGCAGGCAGGATTTTCAACTGGGGTCAGAGGAAGTCGTTGTTCCCGCTACACTTGGGGATAAAGTGCTGTGCCCTTGAGATGGCCGCTGCTGGAGCTAGTAGATTCGATGCAGAGAGATTCGGTGTTTTCTTCAGATCCAGCCCACGTCAGTGCGACGTACTTCTCGTCAACGGGCCAATCAGCAAGAAGTTCGCTGACCCAATAGTTAGGCTATGGGAGCAGATGCCGGAACCGAAGTGGTGCATAGCCATGGGAGAATGCGCAATTTCTGGAGGGCCATACTTCCAGTCATACAACATCCTTGAGGGAGTTGACACGGTAATTCCAGTAGATGTTTACATCCCCGGGTGCCCTCCAAGGCCCGAGGCCCTAATCGATGGATTCGATAAGTTACGTCAGAAAATAATCAGAATTGGTGCTACGCCCAGTAGCGACAGGCCAGCTACCCAGAGGCCTTTGATTACCGGAGATTTGTGAGGCGTTTGAATGGGCAGAGTAGTTCCAACTTCGACTCAAAAGGCATCGGCCGAGAAGCTCTGCAATGCTATCTCGAAGATGAAGGGTGTTGAAGCGGAGCCACTAGAAAGATCCAGTGGAACGAAGTCACGATGGACTGTTTCAGTGGTCTGTGAGCCAGAAAACTGGAGAAACCTCGCTGAGAAGCTAAGCAAGACACACTTAGTTGACTACTGCTCGATGATTACCGGGATTCACTGGCCCGAAGGACCGGACGAAAAGAAGTGGGAGGTGATCTACCACTTCCTAAGAACCGGAGTGAAGAATCCACCATCTATTGACGGAGTCCTTCAGCCAATCGTTACGGATCCAAATGGTGTGAAGGGCAAAGAAGTCCCTCTGGAAATAGAAGTTAGCATAAGGCTTCCAGATACCAGAACTCCCTCAGTAGCTAGCATTCAGGACATCTGGGTCGGCGCTGACTGGAATGAGAAGGAGACCTGGGACCTTGTTGGCATAGATTTCGATGGCCACGTTGGGATGAGGAGGGTTTTGCAACCCCATGAAACGCCCACTGGATACCACCCACTCCAAAGGCATCACAATTTGAGGTATCATGAATTTGAAGAGATGTACGATGACCCGCAGGGCTTCGGTCGGAAGCCAGATGACATTGGTAAGGTAAAGTGAGGTTAGAGTATGGCAGAAATGTGGATTTCAATGGGTCCTCAGCACCCAATGACGCATGGCTTGTGGACATTGAAGATCAAGGTTGACGGCGAGACAGTGGTTGACACGGTCCCTGACTTGGGCTATATCCACAGGGGCGTGGAGAAGATTTGCGAGACTAGGGACTTCACACAAATTACGACATATTGCGACAGACTTTGCTATGCAAGCGCCAATACGTGGTCCCATTCATACATCTACGCAGCCGAGGACCTCCTTGGAGTGGAAGTCCCAGAACGTGCAGAATATATTCGCCTCATCGCAGTAGAGCTCCAGAGGATTGCATCGCACCTCATGTGGATGGGTGCTTACGGGCCAGATACCGGTAATCTCTCAGTAATGGTTTGGTGCCTGAGGGAGAGGGAGATGATGATGGATCTTCTGCAGGAGCTCGGAGGATCCAGGATGCACTACAACTTCCCACGTATTGGAGGAGTCAAGAGAGACCTTCCGCATGGATTCGTACAAAGAGCCCGATCAAAACTCCATCTTTTCCTCCAGAGAATACAGGAGTATGAGGCCCTCTTCGATGAAAGCACAGTTTTCCTAGTCAGGACCCAGGGGGTTGGGTATGCTAAGCCGGAGGAGATGATCAACCACGGCGTTTCAGGCCCAAATCTCCGAGCAGGAGGGGTCAACCACGACGTCAGGTGGGCACATCCTTACTCGGTTTACAGTGAATTAGATTGG
Source organism: Methanobacteriota archaeon (assembly GCA_002718995.2). GTDB lineage: Archaea > Thermoplasmatota > Poseidoniia > Poseidoniales > Thalassarchaeaceae > MGIIb-O5. Next base: position 56,933 of record PBGL02000029.1, on the reverse strand, counting down.
GAACCTCCTGTGGAGAGGTCCTCAATCAAAGGCGCCGACTGTTATGATAGGTACAGAGTAAGGGTTGAGGAGATGAGAGTGAGTGCACTCTTGGTCCTACAGGCTATGGAAAAGCTACCAGGTGGATCAGATACTTACCACGAGCCGGGAGATCGAAAGCTACTGGCAAAAGCACCCAGCAGAGCTCCCGAGGGAACAAGTGGATACCATCACTTTGAGGACAGCAGAGGAGAATCAATGTTCTATATCGCAGGGGGCGGGGAGAGCAGGGGTAAGAACCCATACAGGGTGTCAATCAGATCGCCCATGTTCATCACGATTCCTTATGCCTCGAAGTGCATGATTGGATACAAGGTGGCTGACATTCCTGCAATAATGGGGTCCTTCGACCCATGCATCGGAGAAACGGATAGGTGATAGTGTGACGAGTAGTGATTGGCTGGATCTGCGCGGATGGTTCGAGTCATCCATTGGCTGGTCAATGGATCAAACCCATGACCTCCTCCCAGATTCAGACTACAGCCTCGGTCCACTGGGTTCAGTAAACCCGCAATCAGGATTTGCATCAATACAGCCTGCGTTGGAGGCCTTCTTCCATGCAACGATAATGTGCACAGTGGTATTCACAACCCTGATGCTAACCATGCTCGCAATACCCTACATTGAGAGGAAATTCATCGGTCGACTGATGGACAGATTAGGTGCGACTACAACTCTCAGGAGCCTCTGGGTCGGAGAGAGCGGAGTGACTGCTGGAGAATGGTGGAATCAACTTCCCCTTGGTATTGGAACTCCCATCGGATGGGTCGTCAAAGCCCTAAATGCCAATTGGGGTAACGATCACGAATTAGAGACCGTATCTAGGGTCAACAACAGGAGTTACCATGGATATTGGTTCCTACTGCCCGGATTCTTCCAAGCGTTCGCCGACTTCTTCAAATTCGCGACTAAGGAACACCTCGTACCGAAGGATGCGGACAGGGTAGTATTCGAGGTAGCACCAGTAATCATCGTCTCTACAACCGTGATGGTATTCGCATTCGTCCCCTTCGGGCCTCACATCTATGCAGCAAACCCAGACCTCTCCCTCCTCTTCATGATGGCCATATTCGGTGTGGCCCCGCTTGGCGTATTCTTCGCTGGATGGGCCTCCAATAACAAGTATACACTGATTGGGGGAATGAGGTCCGCTGCCCAACTTACAGCTTACGAGATACCACTCCTGATTACCGTACTAGGAGTGGCCGTGCTCAGTGGATCACTCAACATCATCGAGATTGTAGACTTCCAAATGGGACAAGAACAGGGGAACGTCTGGAATATCTTCCTGATGCCTCTGGGTGCCGCACTATTCCTAGTTACTATGATCGCCGAAGTCGAGAGAATCCCATTCGACATGCCAGAGGCCGAGGCCGAACTTGTAGAAGGATGGTGGACAGAGTATGGCGGAATTCGCTGGGGGCTGATGTTCTCCGCGGAATACATGCGGTCATACGCAGCGTGCATACTGTTCGCACTCTTCTTCCTAGGGGGGTGGGAGGCCCCCTTCCAGCACACACTCTCAGACTTACCGACCATCGGAACAGTCTTCTCAACAATCTTCGGGCTCATTCCCGGACTCGTCTGGGTGCTACTGAAAGCATGGCTCCTATTCGCCGTCTTTGTCTGGATTAGGGCTTCTCTCCACAGGGTAAGAACAGACCAGATACTCGAATTTGGATGGAGGTACCTACTACCACTATCAATGCTACATCTCGTAGTTTCAATATACCTAAGGTTGGAGCACTACCATGGAGGAAACTGGGACTTGTGGGTCCCAGCATTAGTATCTGCCGTGTCACTGATTCTTTTCGTGATATACCTCATGGACGAAGACGAGGAAGCTTTGGATCTGCAGAGTCGCCCGTATAGTACTCAAGCGGTGATCAAGGCTTCACCAGGGAGCCATAGGGATTAGAGGGGGAAATAGAATGAAGTACAACACAGGACACCCGAGAGCCACACCTAATTTTAGGAATCTAGTCATACGTCCAATGTGGATGACTCTCAAGACAGCTTTGCGAACCGTGCCATTCCTAGGCCGACTCAATTTCCTCAGGAACAGCTACCACGGGGAGTACGAGAAGATGGTGGATGCAACCACCATGCAGAGAGTCGGCGAAGACCATCCAAGTGTCGGTCAGAAGTTCGCAGCAGACAGGGAGACTAGCCAGATTATGCCGTTCCTGGAAAGGCCAGTCACTGTGATGTATCCGTACGAGAGGCTAGAGGACCTGGAACCTTGGCTATTCGTCCCGGGCAACTACAACGGTAGGATTGGAGTGATCTGGGAGACATGCACCGCGTGCAAGGCCTGTGTCAGAGCTTGCCCTAATGACTGCCTTCACATGACATCAGAAGTTCGAGTGAACGTCCTTGACACCGCAGAAGAAGGAGATGAATGGCACGGCTACGGAAGTGAAGTTGAGGAGGGCGGATATGCAGCTCGGCCTAGGGACGATTCCGGAGCGGAAGACTTCGACCTCATGACAGAACATACGGCCGCTCCGTCTGAGTATGACTTTGCGGAGGTAATCGACCTCACAGGCGACAAGGCTACCGTTCGTTGGATGGACGGCTCGGGAGTAGAGACCCTAGACACCTCTGACCTGAAGCCAGCTGAGAAGGACATAGTCTCCGGAAGAATAGATCTCGGGAGGTGCATGTTCTGCGGCCTTTGCATGGAGTCATGCCCATTCGAATCGTTCTTCATGACCAATGAGTATGATGGGATGTCAGGATTCTCCCGCCAGGACCTCTGGATGGATGCAGATCGAACCAGAGTACTGCCATCAACTCACAAGGAACGGGTTGACATGGAGCTCGCCAAGCGTGCTGAGAAGGAGCTCAAGAAGAGAGAGCGAAAGGCTGCCAAGGCGCAGGCGGAGGCATAAGCTATGGGACTCGACTTCGAGGCACTGGTGTTCGTTATCCTCTCAGCTGTAACAGTTGGCGGAGCGATTGGCTGCGTTTATGGAAGAAGGGTCGCCCACTCACTACTCTTCCTGATGCTTACCTTCTTCGGCGTCGCGGGAATCTTTGTCCTCGCCAGTGCAGAGATGCTAGCCGCCATCCAAATCCTGGTCTACTTGGGCTCCGTCATGCTCGTAGTGCAGTTCGGGGTAATGCTCACAAGGAAGCAAATCCAGGAGGGCGACATAGAATGAGGTTCATTTCCACAGCGACTAGGCTAGGGGTCGTTGCCTTCGTCCTAGTGCTCCTGAGAGAGACAATGGATCCTGCTAACTGGCCAGCTATCGAGGAAGCACCACAACCATCCACACTGGATATGGCAAATGCATTGTTCGACGAATGGGCAGTGGCCACAATCGTTCTGGGTGCCCTTCTGGCTATGGCGATGATTGGGGCTTCCTACCTAGTTCGCGACGAGAGGCTGATTAATTTGGTCTGGGATATGGGAGGGGAAGACCAATGATTGACCCAAGCTGGATAGCAGGTCTCGGAGTGATTCTCTTCGGAATCGGCCTCATAGGTGCATTCTCGAGAAAGAACGCCATAGTGGTCCTAATGTGCATCGAGGTCATGCTCAACGCCGCTAATCTGAACTTCGTTGCCGGGGTCATGTACTGGGGCGGATCTGATGGGTGGGTATTCACAGCAATAGCTATCGCAATAGCAGCGGCAGAGGTTGCAATCGGTCTGGCAATCTTCCTCTCACTATACAGCACACAAGAGACAATCTCTCTAGATGAGGCGAACATCCTGAAAAACTGAGGTGTGACAATGGGCGAAAATAAGAGCGAGTTAGGACTTCTTGTCTACATCATCCCATTCCTAGCGATAGTCCCGGCGTTGCACAGCCAGGGTTGGGACTCATCCGAATCAGCGATTCTAATTGTGGCAGTCCCATTCGTAACATTCCCGGTGATTCTAGTCGCCGGCCAGTTATACAACGGTCACGAGACGTGGAAGGACAAGCTCAAGGAGGGTGGGATCCTAGCTCTCGGGGCCCTTGGAACATCCTTGATGGCAGCGATTTGGCTGGTTTACGACTACTTCGACGCACTCCCGGATTTCGGTGATCAGAACAGTATCGCACATTGGTTGGAATGGGTGTCCTTCGACCTCCTGCAGTCTGACTACACACTGACATCCTCCAAAAATATCCTCGGAGTCGGCGTATGGGTCGACTCACTGACACTGATGCTCCTCTTCGTTGCGACGTTCCTTTGCTTCCTGATCTGCTGGTTCAGCCTCGGCTACATGAACACGGACCCGATCAATGACGATAGGAATCACAGGTTCTATGGAGAATTCGTGCTATTCGCCCTAGGCATGTTTGGAATGGTGCTGGCGGACAACTTCCTCTGGCTATTCATATTCTGGGAGATAATGGGGCTATGCTCATACTTGCTAATTGGCTTCTACTACTGGAAGGAGAGTGCAGCGTATGCGGCCAAGAAAGCATTCCTAACCACCAGGGTCGGAGACGTTTTCCTTATGGTCGGGCTATTCATGCTCTACGACATCTACGGCTCTCTGGAGTTTTCAGTGATCTTCCACGACCCATCCCTGCACGGAGCAGTCGACTCCACACAACTCTTCTGGGCGCTATTGATGATGTTCATTGGAGCTGTTGGCAAGTCAGCACAGTTCCCCCTGCACGTCTGGCTTCCTGATGCCATGGAGGGCCCAACCCCGGTCTCCGCACTAATCCATGCGGCTACGATGGTCAATGCGGGCCTCTACCTAGTAGCTAGGATGGTCCCCTTCGTTGACGTTGGCCACCACGGCGTTCCAGGCCTAGAGGACCTAGGGCTGATCATCGCTTACGTCGGAGGAATAACCGCGTTCATGGCAGCCGCAATCGCCTTCGTCCAGAATGACATCAAGAAAGTACTCGCGTACTCAACCATGAGCCAACTCGCATACATATTCACTGGGCTCGGCGCTGCACTTTGGTTCTACAATCATGACGAGCATCATGCAGCAGTAGTCGTCTTCGGCGCTTCCATGTTCCATCTATTCAATCACGCGATGGCAAAGGGTATGCTATTCATGGCCAGCGGATCCGTGATTCACGAAGTACACCATGCCCATGATCATCTCCACCACGGGGATGGACACCATGATTTCGATCCGCAGGACATGCGGAATATGGGAGGCTTGGCCTCCAAGATGCCAGTCACGGCAACCGCGATGATGGTCGGTTCCATGTCCATAATCGGTATTCCCTTGATCGGGGGATTCTGGTCCAAGGAGGGCATAATTGCTGAGACATGGCTAGCCGCCTTGGATCACGAGCCCCTGATGATAGGCCCAGCCATACTAGTCCTCCTCACTGCAGGAATGACTGGCTTCTACATGTCTAGGATGTGGTTCATGACTTTCGCCGGTGAGCCAAAGAGCGATGTTGTCAACCACGTCCATGAAGAAACCCCTTGGATCAAGCAGCCACTGATAATACTAACAGCAATATCCGCATTTGGCGGAATGGCATTCGCCTTGCTCGGAGCTACAGATTACCTCTCTTCGTCCTACGGGGGGTCCGGACACCTAAGGCTCCACGAATCAACGCTACTCGACTCGATTATTTACAAACTGGAGTACGCGTTCCTGCCTAAAAATCAGAATCTAAGGATAGTTGGCTGGACCACTATTTTCCTATCTTTCATAGTAGGCCCAATTTTCGCAGCCAGGGTCCACGGCGGCCAACTCGCTAAGGGCGAGTCCGCGACCCCAGTGGTGTCTTGGCTAGTCAGCCTCTCCGGCAAGTTTGGCAGTCAGGACGTCACATCTCTATCAGAATCAGACCTCGCTGAAGCATTGGAAAACAGGCTATACTTCGATGAGCTTTACGAGGGTGTGCTCGCAAAGACCGTTATCCCATTCGCTGCATTCGCTGCATGGTTCGATAGGGCTGTCATAGACGGGGTCATCAAACAGATCGAGTCAAACTCCGTATCTGGATCCCTGCAAGTTAGGACTCTTACAACTGGAAGTGCCCGAGACTACATCCTCATGACCGCCGTTGGAATGCTTTCCATCATTGTTCTAGTATGGGGGATCAGCTCATGATTAACGATCCCCTTTCCGTGATTACACTGGCCCCGATAGCAGTGGGAATGGCATTGCTCATCCTGCCCAAGTTGGTAGATTCAGCAGAGGGTCTGGCGCGCGCCTCCAGGGCGATAAGTATGGGAGTTTCACTAGCAATGCTAGCCATCACCACAATGGTATTCTTGGGGGAGATAGGCAATGTCGACTGGACCAACTATGGCTCTGGATATTCACTAACAAACGAATCATTTCTCCTGATACCTTCGATAGGTGTCTCTTGGAAAGTGGGAATTGATGCTTTGTCATTCCCCATGGTTTGGCTAACGACGCTCCTCATTCCAATATCCATGCTAGTCGAGTGGGATGCAAAGAGGGGACATCTATTCCACCCCCTAATTCTTGTCATGGAAGGGGCGCTAATAGGGGTCTTCGTATCATTAGACATGTTCGTCTTCTACGTCTTCTGGGAACTAACCCTGGTCCCCATGTTCTTCCTAATCATGGTGTGGGGAGGGGAGGACAGGAGATACGCTTCTCTGAAGTTCTTCATCTACACATTCACTGCAAGCGTCGTCATGCTGGTCGGAATTCTTGTGATGTACCTGTATACTCCGGACGTAGCCGGCTCGGGAACAATAACCGGCCACACTTTCGATCTTGGAGTCATGGTTTCTTCAGCGTCAGGAATTCCTAGCGAGGGCCTTAGGCATCTTGTCTGGATAATGCTACTGATAGGGTTCGCTACGAAGATGCCAAGCGTTCCCGTACACACATGGCTACCCGATGCCCACGTTCAGGCCCCAACCGCCGGATCTATGCTTCTTGCAGGGGTCATGCTGAAGATGGGGGCGTACGGCTTCTTGAGAATCGCCGTTACAGCCCTTCCGGAGTCCACAATCGCATTCATTCCGCTTCTCATATTCCTAGGCATGGTAAGCCTCGTTTACGGCGCTTGGGTGTGCATGGGGCAGACTAATCTGAAGAGGATGGTCGCCTACTCCTCAGTATCGCACATGGGGCTGATTTTCCTAGGTATAGCCACAATGCAGCCTCTCGGAATTGCTGGGGCACTGTTCATGATGTTCGCCCACGGGATAATCAGTCCGCTACTATTCGCAGTAGCTGGAGCATTCAAACACCACTACCACACTCTCGAAATCGGTTCCATGAGGGGCATAGCTCACCATAGTCCATGGCTCGCAGGCCACATGATGCTCGGATGGATGGCTAGCCTTGGCCTTCCACTGTTGGCTGGATTCGTAGCAGAAGTCACAATCCTAATTGCATTCTGGATGACATTCGGATGGCTAGTATTATTGCCGGCCCTGACCCTAATTATCACAGCTGTTTACTACCTAACATCGATGCAGAAAACCATATTCGAATCTGACGATCCGCACCATGGCATACTCCCCGAGTCCCTTCATGGGGAAGACCCATCTGACATCACATGGCATGAGAATGCAGGTATGCTTATCCTCGGCGCTTTCACCGTCCTATTCGGAATTCTACCATTCATCTTCTGGGACATGATGTCTGACTGGAGCTCAGGATTCATGCTCGAATTCCTAACTCAAGCAATGGAGTCAGAGGGGGTGAAGCCATGACATCATTGGGGCAGCTTGACTTAGATTCTGAAACCGCATTTACTCTATTGCCAGAATTAGTAATGCTGGCTGGAGTATTGGCAATAATAGTCATTCCAAACCTCGGAGATGCGACGTTCAGACTCCCCTTGACCAGAATAAGAATCCCGATCCTTGTCGGAGGCTCCAGGCTAGAATCAACCAATGACCCGCGATTGCCCAATAGAATCGCCACACTCACCTTCTCAGTAGCCTTCGCAGCTTCTCTCCTGATGATCGATAGCAGCTCCGAAGAAGTTGGTGGCCTATTGAGGTCTGACGCGTTTAGCCGCCTGTTCTCTGCAATTTTCATCGGTGCGCTGTTACTGGTTTCAGCAGCGACAACACATAGAATACCAGCCAAGCGAAATGCTGCGGTACCGAAGGACGACGACTCAGAGAATACCGCATCCAGGAAGATTTCAGTTCTGATGGATAACAGGAGGCAGGTTGATTTCCACATACTGCTAATCATGGTCGGTCTCGGTATGAGCCTCATGGCAATGTCGACCAACCTCTTCATGCTGGTGGTGTGCATCGAGCTGGCTTCACTCTCCACCTACGTACTAGTCGCATTCCACAAAGAAGAGGAAGTCGGCGGGGAGGCCGGTGCGAAATACTTCATCGTGGGATCAGCCGCGTCAGCAGTCGGAATTTACGGAATGTCGCTCCTTTACCTGTGGGCGGGGGACCTAGCTCTCGACTCCCTAGCAACAAAATGGGCGGAAATGCAAGGACTCGATCCCTTCGCTGCTTTCGGCATAGGGCTGATGATGGTCGCATTTGGGTTCAAGGTAAGCGCAGCACCATTCCACCTCGCCGCACCCGATGCATATTCGGGGGCATCCTCCCCAATTTCCGGACTCCTTGCAACCGCGTCAAAGGCAATGGGTTTCGTTGCCCTGTTCAGGGTATTGGTGATGATCACAGCACCCGACTACGGAGAGGAGTCTTCCTGGTTCCTGATGTTGGCGATAATTGCGATTATTACGATGACATGGGGGAACCTAGCAGCACTAACTAGCGAGAATCCGAAGAGGATGCTAGCCTACTCAAGCGTAGCTCACGCGGGCTACATGCTCGCTGCCATCTCCGTGATAGGGAGTGGTCTTGCGGGTGAAGAAGGAACCAAGATGATCCTAATCGCGATAACTTTCCACCTTGCAGTTCTGGTTCTTTTCAAGCTGGGTGCATTCCTGGTACTGGCGCTTCTGGAGACAGGTGGAAGGGGGCATCGGATGGAGGACCTTCACGGCCTAGGCAGAAAGGAGCCGCTGATTGCAGGCTCGATGTTCCTATTCATGCTATCACTGGCCGGAGTCCCTCCTCTCTCCGGATTCCTGTCAAAGTTGCTTATGGTGAACGGAATCGTCTCATCTTCAGCCGATACTGGGAGCTCCTCTGCGACGGATGTCTACTCCTGGATGGATACAGTCGACCCCGTCTTCTGGCTAGCAGCAGCCATTGTAATCAATAGCGCCCTTTCCCTCTTCTACTACCTCAGACTGAGCTTGGTAATGTTCTTCGAGGAGCCTGAGAAATCCCCTAAGATCAAGTCTGCCTCATCCCTCAGAATGGCAATAATGGCCTGCTCAATACTGACGGTTCTGTGTGGCTTAGGGCCAGTTAGCGAATGGCTGGTATCCCTAGTCAGCACTTCGATCGACTCCTTGATGGGGTGAGCTTTCAGGCTCAACTTCACATAGGGGACTCTCGACGGAGACCCAGTGGCACGCAGAGAGGAGAAGGTCGACTTCGAGCGCCTAGCACAACTGGAGTCGGGAAGCGGAGATCGAATCAGAGTCCCTCTGCCAAACAGGAAGGTGAACGAAATGTTTGCCATTGCTGATGAAATTCTTGGCGGTAGGAGGATAAGGGCCGTATGCGAAGACGGACTTAGTAGGATTTCTAGAATCCCCGGAAAGATGAGGAGGCGTCAATGGGTCAGAGAGGGTGACCTGATAGTAGTTCAGCCATGGGACTTCCAAGATGAGAAGGCCAACGTCTGCATGCGATATACGAAGACCCAATCCCTATACCTATCCAGGAAGGGAGTTCTGCCTGAGATAGTCGATATGTTTGGACTGTCCTCGGATGATCAAATGGAACAATCCGCCGAAGAGCAAACTGAAACGGTGGAGCCTTCGGAGGGGGAAACTCCTGAGCCAGTCGCAGAAGAGAAGCAGGAAACAGTAGAGGCAGCTTCACAAGATGACGATATCGACTCGTTCTTCGGGTGAGATAATGTCTAACGAGGAATCCTGGGAAGAGGAAGATCCCGATGCTCTGATGAGAGCGCAGACAAAGCATGACTGGATGACAGAACCCAGATTCAAGAAAATCTTCAATGAGATTGAGGACGGACTTCAGGGAGTCCTCGGCAAGGGGCCATTTGAATGGGTAGACAGGAGGGTCTTCGATGCGGTCTTCGACCGCTCCACATTGCTATCCATTCACAAGCTAATGGAGAAGGGAGAGATTGACACAGTGAACTATCCGATAGCTAGGGGAAAGGAGGCCCATGTTTTCCACGCATCCTCAATCAACGGTCCAGTCGCAGTCAAAATTTTTCATACCACCAATGCTGTATTCAAGGGACTAGCGAAGTACATCGACGGAGATCCGAGATTCGAAGGACTCTCGGGGAGGCACAGGCAATTGGTCAATATCTGGGTCAAGAAGGAATTCAGAAACCTACGAAGACTCAGAAAGCATGGAATCAGGGTACCTAGGCCAATTTCTTATCATAAAAATGTACTAATTATGGATCTAATAGGGGATTCTGAGGCGAGTCCAAGGTTACGCGACGTGATTATCGATGAGCCATACGAAGTCTTCATCGATCTTCTGGAAATGGTAGCGGTCTCTTGGCAGAAGGCAAACCTCGTTCATGCGGACTTGAGCGAGTACAACATTCTGTGGAATGAGGGAGAGCCTTGGTTGATTGACGTGGGCCAGGGGGTGACCCACCAGCACCCACATGCAGAGGAGTTCTTGGTGAGAGACGTAACAAGGCTGGTCAAATGGATAAACAAGCAAGGTTTTGAGGCTGATTTGGCCGATAGCATGCTTAGGGTACTGGATGAACCCGTTCCCGAACTACCCGAGCTTCCGGGCGGGGATTAAAACTGGGAGGCTGGTCGGCCGCAGCCGTGGAGACCATCGTACGCATACCCAAAGACCGGATTGCCGTGCTGATAGGCAAGGGTGGATCAACTAGGAAGATGCTGGAGGAGGCATGTGGGGGGGAATTGGAGATAGACTCTCAAACAGGTGAAGTAAGTATCTCTTGGGAGGACCAGGAAATAGACCCAATCCTCAAGATGAAGACTCCAGATGTGATATTGTCCATAGGCAGAGGTCTGGCTCCCTCAAGAGCCATCCAACTTCTCGAAGACGAGGTCCATCTGCACATGTTCGATATCAGGGAGTGGGTAGGCAGGCAGCCAAACCAAATCCGTAGGATGAGGAGTCGTCTGATCGGTAGAAACGGAATGATTCGTAGCAGAATCGAAGACTTGACTGGAACTGAAATCGCAATCTATGGGTCAACAGTCATCGTAATTGGGGACGATATGGGGCTGGAGATTGCAAAGCCAGCAATAGAGTCCATACTCAGAGGCTCTGAACACGGAAATGTACTCCATGGCCTTGAGAAGGATAGGAAGAGGCAAAGGATGAGATCTAGGAGCCTGGAGTCATATGAAGAAAGGAGAGAAGAAGCAGGAGGCGCCTTCGAAACCCTGGTCCCGGGACTGTCTGCAGCTAGGAAGAGGAGAGAGAGGAGGCTGAAGGACTCCCAGGTAGAACCTGAGGACGAATCTGCGGTCGAAGAAATGCTGGAGCTCTCGGAAGACGAGGAAATCATCTACGAAGAGGAATGAATACATCCGCCATACCTAAGGCCGGGAGTCCTCTGGTAGCCCTATGGGCGACTCATGGGAAGAGTTGTACAATTATGAAAAGTGGTCGATTCAAGCATTGATTGGTATTTCAGCCCTCTTTTTCTCAGCATTAGCCCTAGGCTCCCTGGACATTGAAAATCAACTGACAAGCATGGTCATGGAATTCTACATCGACCCTGTTCTCGACGACGCAGGAAGCGATGCAGGATATAATGAAGTTAACACCATCACGTATGCGGTGGTCCTCGCTCTTTTCGTAGCTGCATTGAGTGCATGGCTTAGATTCCTAGGGATAGATGCGAGTGAGGCTACAATACTTGCACTCTTGCCCTATGTCCTGTGGGCGTCACTGGGAGAAGTCGCCGAGGATGCAGAGATGTTCGACTCGACTCTGACGGCATTCTTCGTGAGTCCTGGTATACACTTCCAGACGGCCCTCTGGGTCGTCATTGCAGGAGCCTTCGGTTATTCGATATCACGTAGGGAAATGCATCCAGAACACAAAGACAACTCTGTAGAGGTGGTATCTTCAATACTCATATTGGCCCAATTCGTCCTCTATGGCTCCTCCATTTCCAATAGCGAAGTAGTTGCAGGGGGAATAGACCTCTCCCCTTTCGCTGTCATAGGGATCTCAGCAATCTTCACACCGTGGTTCTTCAGGGGTTCAACGATATATTTCTCCCATGTTCAGAGAGTCGTATACTTCGTGGGGCTAGGGGGGTCGATGATATTCTTCGGCGCACTCTCGTCTTATGCAGCTAGTGTACCAGAAGACCAACTCATCCTCTGGCCCCTGCTAGTCGTAATAGGGGTGCCAGTCATGATATGTATGACGATGTACTCTTGGGGTTCAGAGGCAGCATCCGCTCTTTCTTCCCATGGGCTAGTGGCCGGGATACTCCCTCCTGGAATGTCAGAGGATGACTACCAAATGCTCCCAGAATCTTCTTCGGAGAAGGAGATACTTGAGAAGCACAGGAAGTCCGCTGCGATGGCTTATCCAGTAGTTTTCCTAGCTGTTTCAGGACAGGTCCTTGATGGTCTGGCAACATGGATAGGTATCGAATACTTCGGGTACCAGGAGAAGCATCTTGTATCTGCTGAGATAATCGAAATAGCAAACTCTGCCTTTGGGTTCACACTGATCAAAGCCGGCCTCGGGGTTGTGATATGGTACTTCTTTGCTGTAGCCAACTTCGAACACAGAGAAAGGCATCTCAGACTACTAGTCGGATTGATGATGCTCGTGGTTGGAATGGCACCCGGCCTTCGAGACGTCGGCAGACTGGTGATTGGGGTCTGAAGTCCGATATCTATGATATCGGCCCCATTCAATTGAAGTCCAACACACCCTCTGCGTGCCGAGAGAAATGGACCGGCTGCCAACAAGAGTCGACTTGGGAAGCGACGAATTCGCTTCCAGGAAGGCCCACAACACCGCCCTCTTGGAAGAACTAAGGGACAAGATAGAGGAGGCCAAAGGAGGAGGAGGCGGAAAGTACGTTGATAGGCATAGGCAAAGGGGGAAGAAGATGGCTAGAGAGAGGATTTCCGAAATTTGTGATCCCGGGGCACCTTTCTTGGAGCTCTCCAGCCTTGCAGCGTTTGGAATGTATGATGGGAGAGCACACTCCGCTGGGGTTGTCACCGGGATAGGAACAGTCCATGGCAAGGAATGCGTATTTGTTGCCAATGATGCAACTGTAAAGGGCGGCTCTTACTATCCGATGACGGTCAAGAAGCACGTGAGGGCACAAGAGATTGCTGAGTCCAACAACCTGCCATGCATCTACCTGGTTGACTCAGGGGGAGCCTTCCTCCCACTACAGGACCAAGTTTTCCCAGACAAGGGGCACTTCGGCAGGATTTTCAGAAATCAGGCAATCCTGTCAAGCAAGGGAATACCTCAGGTCGCAGCCGTTCTCGGATCATGTACTGCCGGAGGGGCGTATATCCCGGCAATGAGTGATGAGTCTATCATAGTCAAAGACAACGGGACCATTTTCCTCGCCGGACCACCTCTGGTGAAAGCAGCCACCGGAGAGGAGGTGAGTGCCCAAGATCTAGGGGGTGCGGATGTCCATACCAGGGAATCAGGAGTTGCTGACCACTTTGCCGATGATGAACCACAGGCTCTAGACATGATTCGTAACATCGTGGAGAATCTGAACATAGAACCAAAGCACCGACTTGACGTACAGGCAGTGGAAGAGCCAGCCCACGATCCGAATGATTTGATGGGGATCGTACCGACAGACAACAGGACCCCGTATGACGTAAGAGAGGTGATCTCAAGGATCGTTGACGGTAGCAGATTCCACGAATTCAAAGAGAGATACGGGAACTCCCTCGTCTGTGGATTCGCTAGGATCCATGGATATCCAGTGGGCATCGTAGCCAACAATGGGATATTATTCTCCGAGTCTTCACTGAAAGGGGCACACTTCGTCGAACTATGCGGGCAAAGGGGAATACCCCTGGTTTTCCTGCAGAACATCATGGGATTCATGGTCGGTAGAGATGCTGAGGCCGGAGGGATAGCCAAGGATGGGGCTAAGCTAGTTACAGCTGTATCTTGCGTCCCCGTGCCAAAATTCACAGTAATCATCGGAGGCTCACATGGTGCCGGAAACTATGGAATGTGTGGCAGGGCCTATGATCCTAGATTCCTATTTATGTGGCCAAACGCTAGGATTTCAGTAATGGGTGGAGAGCAAGCAGCAAGCGTCCTCTCAACCGTTGGTAGCGCCGATCCAGATGAGATTAGGGCCAAGTACGAGAGTGAGAGCAATCCATACTACTCAACTGCTAGGTTATGGGACGATGGAGTGATTGACCCTAGGGACACCAGAGACATACTGGGCCTATGCATTTCTGCTAGCCTCAACGCACCGATGCCGGATCAGAATTACGGAGTATTCAGGATGTGATAAGATGGATGCCAGAATGACAGACGACTTCCCAGGGACCGATCTTTGCAAACTATCCGTAGATGGGTGCGTAGCCAATGTCACAATGGCTAGGAGCGAAGTCTACAATGCGCTGAACACTCAGCTTATCTCAGAGTTAATTGAGATAATTGAGTGGACTGCCCAGAGGTCCGTAGGCGCCACTAAGTCACTGAACGACCCATCTGGAAATCCATATCTCAGGGTCGTCGTACTAGGGAGCGAAGGAAGGCACTTCTGCGCTGGTGCAGACATCAATATGATGAGAGACGCAGGAGCCGCCACTCCAGAAGAGAATAGAAGAGACTCAGAGCGTTTGGACCGACTATTCAACTCTCTATGGTCGCACCCCTGCTTCACAATCGGACGTGTTCAGGGAGTAGCACTAGGGGGAGGTGCCGGTTTGGTTGCGTGCTTGGACCACGTCATAGCCGAGCCAAGCACTAGGATCGCTCTATCTGAGGGAAAGTTGGGCATTCTTCCAGCGGTCATCGGACCATATGTATACAGGAAAATCGGCAGCGCGCAGTTTCGTAGGCTTTCCATGTTGGCGAGCAGAGTTGGTTCAGAGGAGGCTCTGAGGATTGGCTGGGTGAATGAGGTCGCAGAGTCGCCTGACTCATTTGCAGACTCGGTATCTTCCGTAATCTCAGACCTACTAAGTACGGGCCCCATGGCTGTCTCGGAATCAAAGAAGCTAACCATGGAGTTCGATCGGTGGACTGGCTCAGATGAAGAACTTCGTATCTGGACCATGGACAAGACTAGCGAGATGAGGGGGTCCTTGGAGGGGCAAGAGGGGCTTTCCGCATTCCTTGACCGAAGGCTTCCAAATTGGTCCCCTAATGACGAGGATTGAGGTCTGCAGATGTTTCCAGAGTGGATGCAGGGTGCACCCAACCGATTTGATACTGTGTTGGTCGCCAACAGGGGCGAGATAGCAGTAAGGGTACTGAGAGCAGTAAAGGAGGCAGGACTGAGGGCTATCGCGGTATACTCGAAACCAGATTCAGAGTCCCTGCACGTAGAGATTGCAGATGAGGCAATACTACTCCCAGATGGACCGCTTTCTGAAAACTACCTCAATCAGGAAGCGATTATCGAAGCCGCTAGATCTTCCGGGGCCGGTGCCATACATCCGGGTTACGGCTTTCTTTCGGAGAGGGCCGATTTCGCTAGAGCCGTATCCGACAGCGAAATCGTTTGGATTGGCCCTAGAGCTGAATCAATAGAAGTGATGGGAGACAAGATTTCAGCCAGATCGAGAATGATATCCTCCGGCGTACCAGTAATACCTGGCGATGAAGTATCCATACCTGAAGATGGGGCTCACCTAGGCCCTCTTGCTGTAGCTGCTGCAAAGGTGGGCTACCCGCTATTGTTGAAGGCAAGTGCCGGAGGCGGTGGAAAGGGCATGAGGGCGGTTCGTGAGCCAAAGATGCTCAGGACTGAGTACGAGGCTGCTGCGAGGGAGGCCACCGCGGCATTCGGAGATGGAACCGTGTACGTGGAAAGGCTACTGACTGGGGCAAGACATGTGGAAATACAGGTTCTCGCCGACACCCATGGAAATTGCATCCATCTTAACGAGAGGGACTGCTCGCTCCAGAGAAGGCATCAGAAGGTAATCGAAGAGGCCCCCTCTCCTGCGGTCAGTGAGTCAGTAAGGAGCTCCATGGGCGATGCCGCTGTTTTAGCAGCCAAGGCGGTAAATTACGTTGGAGCAGGAACCGTGGAATTCCTCCTATCCAGCAATGGAGAGTTCTTTTTCCTGGAGATGAATACCCGACTCCAGGTTGAACACCCGGTAACTGAGATGATCACTGGAGTTGATTTGGTACAGAAGCAGCTGGAGATTGCTTCTGGGCTGGAAATGGGCATTTCCCAAGACCAAGTCACAATATCTGGTCATGCAATAGAAGCTAGGATTTACGCAGAAGATGCCACCAGGGGATTCCTCCCGGCAATCGGTACGCTCTCAACATGGGTTGCTCCCTCCGGACCTGGGATAAGGGTAGACTCGGGCGTCAGACAGGGCGATGAGGTAACGGTAAATTTCGACCCCATGTTGGCTAAGCTAGTGGTCCATGCCCCGACTAGGAAGGCGGCAATCAGGAGACTCGACTCGGCATTGTCAAATTTCGTAGCGCTGGGCGTTGTAACGAACATCAGCTTCCTCCGAAACGCAGCCTCGCACTCGGCATTCCTGTCTGGAAATATCACCACCGATTTATTGGACTCGTCTGATATTTCAGAATTCAGCGACCCAGAGCCTCCTGCGAAGACACTTGTTTCCATTGCAGAGGCAGCACTCAGGATGGGGCTCGACAAGACACACTCCGGAGTTGCTGGGAATCCTGTAGACGAGCATACAGGACACTCGGGGGATCCGTTTAGGACTCTCTCAAGGAGCTACCCCTAGGTGATATTATGGAATGGTCAATTGGGGATGAATCTGAGAGATACTCGGTGGTAATGTCAAACGAGGGTGAGGTCATGTCACTTTCTAACATAACAATGGATGGACAGGAAATCGAACTCCCCAATCTGCAAGTCTCTTCCGATGCCTCTTCAGGTAGGCTGATCGTGGAAATAGAGGGAATCCCAAAATTCGCCCATATTGCAAGGGTGGGTGATGACTGGTGGATACATCTTGATGGAAGGGCCCATGTTGTGAAGGGTTATGAGAAAGGGAGTCAGAAGGGACAGGACTCCGACTCCGGACTCACGGCGCCAATGCCAGGAACTATCCTAGAAGTATTGGTCAAGAAAGGCCAGAGGGTCCGCGAGGGACAGACCCTTATGGTGATGGAGGCCATGAAGATGGAGCACAAGATACAGGCTCCCAGCAATGGCGAGGTATCTCTGATTCACTTCCAAGAGGGCGACAGAGTGGATATGGGCTCCGCTTTGATCGAACTAGCGGACTAATTCCGGGTCCGGGTTAATATCACCCCCCCTCCTCCGTAAAACGTGGATGAGGCTGGAATCGTAATTGCCGCATTCATGGGAATCAGCCTTGCCGCTGCCTCCGGATTCAGGGTTTTCCTGCCCCCTTTCCTCATGTCACTGGCAGTGAAAGTCAGTTTAATCGATATCGACCTCGTCGGTTCGCAATTCGAATTCTTCACCTCCACGCCCGCTATCATCATCCTCGGAATAGCCACAGTGGCAGAGTTCGCAGCATACTACACCCCCTGGATAGACAATATCCTAGACACAATAGCCACTCCCGCCGCGATCCTCGCTGGGATAGGGGTCACTGCAATCTCTCTCGAGGGCAGTGAGCCGATCGTCCAGTGGGCAATCGCAGTAATCGCAGGAGGGGGAATGTCCGCCACCATACAGACAGCCACGGTCGCAACCCGTGGAATCAGCTCCACCTTCACATTGGGAGTCGCCAATCCAGTAGTCGCTACGAGTGAGAACATCGCCAGTGTGGCACTCACCATTATAGCAATCTTGTTCCCAATCCTCGCAATTGTATTCGCAGTGCTACTCGCTTCTCTACTCATAAGCAGAAGAATCAACAAGAATCGGGAAAAGACGGCAACGGATTAGAACCCCTACCTGCCCCAGAGTTCAATGGCACGCGGAGTCAGGGCCCAGCCTCCAATCAAGGAGGAGAAGCTCAGAATAGGGTCACCGAAGAAGGTCGCCGCCGGTTTTACTGGCGTTCAGAA
The DNA here is from genome assembly GCA_002718995.2 of Methanobacteriota archaeon. Classification (GTDB taxonomy): domain Archaea; phylum Thermoplasmatota; class Poseidoniia; order Poseidoniales; family Thalassarchaeaceae; genus MGIIb-O5. The sequence continues at coordinate 38,709 of PBGL02000029.1, read as the reverse complement.
GTCATTCGCCATAGGGCTAAGTGAAGCTGGTCTGATGCGCACCATCAAGACAATGAGGACAGTAAACAAGTTCGATGGTTACGACTGTCCGGGCTGTGCATGGCCCGATCCGGATGATCACAGGAGCGGCTTCGAGTTCTGCGAGAACGGAGCGAAGGCTTTCGCTACCGAGGCTACTAAGAAGAGGGCAACTCCAGAGCTGATAGGCAGCAAGACAGTTAGCCAACTCTCGGAAATGAGTGACATGGAACTGGACAAGCTAGGAAGAATAACCCACCCAATGATCCTCAGGGAGGATTCGGATCGGTATGAAGAGATTGATTGGGATGACGCCTTTTCTATCATCTCTGAAGCCAGACAAGAACTCAATGACCCCCGAGAAGCAGTTCTGTACACCAGTGGGAGAACTTCCAATGAAGCGGCCTTTCTCTGGGGTACACTAGCCCGACAGTTCGGGACAAACAATCTCCCTGACTGCAGCAATATGTGCCACGAATCAAGCGGGCACGCCTTGGGCGGCTCAATAGGAATAGGAAAGGGAACCGTCAAACTCTCATGCTTCGATGAGGCAGACCTGATTCTAGTAATCGGACAGAATCCGGGTACTAATCACCCTAGAATGCTCACAGCATTGTCTAACTGTAAGAAGAATGGAGGCTCGGTAATCAGTATCAACCCTCTAGAAGAGACAGCGATGAAGAAGTTCAAGCACCCTCAGAATCCATTGCAGATGCTCGGTACTGGGACTCAGATCGCAGATGAGCACCTCCCGGTCAGGATAGGAGGGGATGCCGCATTGCTACAGGGATTCGCAAAGGTGATGCTTGAGAGAGGGAATGTCGATCGAAGCTTCGTAGAGGAGCACACCATCGGATTCGAGGACTGGAAGAAGCATATCGAAAGCGCCGATTGGGAAGAGATAGTTTCCCAGTCAGGGATTGGCAAGGAGAGAATAGAGCACATCGGAAGAAATGTATCCAAGTCAAAGAGGATGATAGTCTGCTGGGCCATGGGCCTAACACAGCACAAGAACAGCGTCGCAGTAATTCAGGAGATAGCGAACCTCCTTCTCGCCGCCGGACACTTCGGTAAACCAGGGGCAGGTGCCTGCCCAGTTAGAGGCCACTCCAATGTACAAGGAGACCGCACTGTCGGGATAAATCACCATCCGAGCGAGGACTTCCTCTCCGCATGCGAGAAAGAAACTGGAATCGAGATGCCGAGGGAAAGGGGGTATGACGCCGTCGAGTTCATCCAAGCCGCGCTGGAGGACAGAGTCAGGCTGTACATGTCGATGGGCGGAAACTTGGTCTCCGCCATGTCGGATACAGAGAGGGTAGCCGAGGCAATCGGTAATATCGACCTAAGCGTGCAGATTTCAACCAAGATGAACAGGTCCCACTTAGTCACAGGGAGAACCGCACTGATATTGCCCTGCCTTGGAAGGACGGAGAAGGACCCATCCGGATTCGTCACCGTCGAGAACTCGATGGGAATGGTCCACTCCAGCACCGGTTCGATTGAACCAGCTTCGCACATGCTCCTTTCGGAACCCGAGATAGTACGGAGGATAGGCTCCGCATGCTTCCCCGAAGGGCCCTTCGACTGGCAGTCCCTGTCTGACCACGACTCAGTAAGGGAGCTGATTTCGAGATGCATCCCGGGATTCGAGGATTACAACACTAGGTCGAGGGAGAAGGGAGGCTTCTACCTCCCCAATGGCCCGAGAGACGGACCGGAATGGGATACCACATCCGGAAAGGCGCATTTCTTCTGCCACGACCTACCTGAGAGGGAGATTGACGAAGGAAGGTTCGTCCTCATGACCGTCCGGAGCCACGACCAGTACAACACCACCATCTACGGGATGGACGACAGGTACAGGGGGATATACAACGCCAGGAGGATCGTGATGATGAACGAGGTCGACATGTCCAAGATGGGCGTCACAGGAGGTGACGAGGTAGACATAACGAGCCACTGGGGGGACAGGGAGATCCACTCGGAGAGGTGGAAGGTAGTGCCGTACGACATCCCCCGGGGGAATCTGTGCTCGTACTTCCCCGAGGCCAACGTCCTAGTGCCTCTGGAGAGTACGGCGGAGGGGAGCAATACGCCGACGTCCAAGTGGATCGAGGTCTCTTTGTCGCCCAGTTCAGGATCCTAGTGGCTGGAGGGCATCCTGCCCTCCCATGTACGGCCTTAGCACGTCAGGGATGGATACCCTGCCGTCTTCAAGCTGATTCTGCTCCAGTATGGCCACCAGCGCCCTGCTAGTCGCTACTGCTGTGGAATTGAGCGTGTGCACGGCCTCGTTCCCGTCTGTGGTCCTGTACCTCATCCTGAGCCTGTTCGCCTGGTAGTCGGTGCAGTTTGAGCAGGAAACGACCTCCTTGTACGCATCAGCACCTGGTAGCCAAGCCTCCAAATCGTACTTCTTCGCAGCAACTGTCCCCATGTCACCCGTGCAGATATTGACTACCCTGTAATGCAGCCCTAGGCTGTCCCATAGGCCCACCGCGTTATCCAGGAGCTCCTCGTGATGCGACCAGGAGTCATCCGGGTGGCATATCACTATCTGCTCCACCTTGGTGAATTGGTGCACTCTCCAGATCCCCCTGTCCGACAGTCCGTGAGCGCCTACCTCGCGCCTGAAGCACTGCGACACTCCGACCATCTTTATCGGAAGTTCCGAGGGCTCGATTATCTCGTCCATCCTCATCGCTGTTAGCGGGTGCTCGCTAGTCGCGATCAGGTAGTACTTGTCTGGCTCTATGCCATACATCACCGTCTCGAAGTCAGATAGGTCGGTGACTCCCTCGTAGGCCGCCCTGTTCATCATCAATGGCGGCTGAACCAAAGTGTACCCCTTATTGATTAGGAAATCGGAGGAGTACTGTTGGAGGGCCATCTCCATCCTAGCTAGGTCCCCCTGCATGAAGTAGAATCGGCTGCCTGCGACCTTCGCCCCTCTTGCTTGATCCACCCAGCCATTCATCTCGATCAGGTCATTGTGGTTACGGGGCTCGAAACCCAGCTCCGCCTTATCTCCGTGTAGACTGTGGAGGGTGTTCTTCTGATCGTCCTCACCGACCGGGACGTCCGGGTGTAGGATGTTAGGTACTTTCATCCTAAGGGAGTCCCTCTTCTCGAGGCACTCGTCAGCATAGGCCCCCAAGTCCGAGATTTTGTTCCCGAGATCGGCAACCTCCGCAATAATCGACTCAGCAGCGGTAGAATCGCCCGCCTTCTTCGCCTCTGCAATCCCCTTCGCCGCCGCATTCCTCTCTCTCCTGATCTGATCGGCATCATACTGTGCCTTGCGCCACTCCTCGTCCAATCTGATGATCTCGTCTATTGCGTCATGAGGAACACCCCTTCTATCGTGATCAGCCCGAATAAGGTCCGATTGATCACGGAACATGGCGATGTCCAGCATGGCTATCGAGCCCGAGGGCAGGATTGCTCACTTTCAAGGAATCGGGAGAAATCGGTCACAGGAAGGTGATGTCCTGCCATAACTGGTCTATTCCGAGGGCGAAGTAGCCAGAAACGAGGTAGCCGAGAATTGAGCCCCCATTTAGGAGCGGGAGGCCCGCTTGCGGCTTCCCCCTTGCCACCTGCGTCATCAGGGCAAGGTAACCCATCAGGCCGCCCACCAAAGTTCCAAGGCCGACGGCCAGAGGGCCAGTGTACATCGTTCCGAAGACATATGTCAATTCACTACCAGTCTCCGGAAGGAAGGAGACGGAGGATATTACCAACATGCCTGGGAATATGACGTCCCCAAGTCCCATGAAAAGAGCCTCCCTGCCCTTCGGCTTGTCCTTCCCAACGGCTACATTCGGAACAGGGTCATCCCAGTCCATTGTTGAGTTTTCAGGGGGGTCATCCCTCATCACCCTGTCTCCCTCGTCAAGGAACGAGTAGTCAGAGCTCTTCGGTGCAACAAGTAGAACGGGTAATTTCAGATCAATCATCGTATCTGCCAATTCGAGCATATGCTTACTTCCATTCACCGCCCAGTGATCGTAAATCGCAGCTGCAATCATGAATAGAATGATGAGAACAGGGACGAATGAGACCCCGATCATCGTTACGACTCCGGCACCAACCATGATGCCAACTCCATTCACCACGTACCACTCGGGGAAAATATGGAGAAGGTAGATTGAGCCAGCACTAACCATGAAGCTCGTGGCCGCTACCGTTGCAAACGACTCCATTCCCAAGATGATTAGTAGCAATGCAGCGTAAGGCTGTACCGCGTAGAACATGCTCATCCACAGAGCGAAAAGCACGATTCCCTTGATCAGCCAGTCAATCCCCTTACGCGCGAGCCAAATGATAGCCACCGTGAAAATCCCGATCATCATCAGTTCTAGTGCGATGAAGCCACCCTTCGAGGCTCCAGCCTCTCCGAAAGCCCTCGCTTCGGGAATGTCATAAACAGGCTGTATGCTCAGACCAATCAGAATAGTTGCAATGAACATACCCGCCATTCCAACCATAGACGTCCACTGGTCCTTCATCGCATCCAGTATACTCGCCTGCTCGCCCCCTGCCATGTATGCACGAACTTCAAGGGCCATATCACCTTGACCCGTTCACGCCCATGCGACAGGGAGAGAGGTTAGATCGGATGAGCGAGAGGGACTGGCTCGATGAGAGACTCTCCATGGGGGTTAAATTGGGGCTCGATAACTGTAGAGAAATACTGAGCAGGATGGGGGACCCGCATCTAGAATTCCCATCCATTCACGTTGCTGGTACCAACGGCAAGGGGTCCCTATGCGTCAAACTCTCCGCGGCCTCATCCTCAAGTGGCAATATCACCGGCCTGTTCACCTCCCCTCACTTGGTAACAGTCGAGGAAAGGATCAGGATAGACGGAAGACCAGTCTCCCCCGTTCTTTTCGACGATCTTTTGGAAATGGTCAGGCAGGCATCAGAGGAGAGTCCTGCCATCTCCCCGACTTACTTTGAAACAACCTTCCTAGTCGCTATGCTCGCATTCAGCATCTCGGGAGTCGATCGAGCAATTATTGAGACGGGAATGGGAGGGAGGCTAGACGCAACTAGATTAGTCGATGCAGATTTATGCATGTTGACCACTATTTCGATGGACCATTCAGAGTTTCTCGGATCAACCCTCGAGGAGATAGCAACCGAGAAGGCCGCCATTCACCGACCTGGAATCAAAATGATCGCACTTCAGCAGACGGACCCAGGAGTTATCGGGGCAATCGAAGAAATCGGGGGCGAAGATCTCCTTTGGTGGCCCTACATTCAGGCCTCCTCCAATAAGTGGGAATCCTACGACCCGATGGTTGAGGCGGTATCCGAGTTCCTCGGATGGAAACCCCGTGACACAGAATGCGTTTGGCCAGGGAGGTCCCCAAACTTCGGTGAAGACTGGGTCGAGGGAGTGACAACGAGACTGAGCGCAGCACACAATGCGGAAAGCTTGGAAAGCGATCTCAACGAGATTGAGGTTCCTACTGTGGTACTCTTCGGAATGAGTAAGAAGGCCGACCTTAGGAAGGCACTCGATCCATTTATGGCGGAGATTTCCATGGACCACATTTTCCCAAAGGTGGTGTTCACAGAGCCAATCAGCGGAAGGAATCCGGCAGTAACCGTAGAGGAACTCTCTGGAATCATGGAGGATTATGGAATCGGATATGTTCCCTCCAAGGTCGAGAAAGATCCGCTAAAGGCGTTTGAAATTGCAGGATCAATGGCGAGGGAATTAGATGCGGATTTGTTAGTCATAGGTAGTGTGTATCTCGTCGGAGACCTACTCAAATATGTGGTCGAAAGAGACGAACTCAATCTATGGGAAGTTCTGACCGCCCACTAAGAACCCAAGTATGATGACTATCTGTGAGATGCGTATCGCATGCCGCCAAGAGATGAGAACAAGCCTGAGATTACCGTGGTAGTAGAGTCCCGGGATACCGCTTCCAAGGTCATCATGCTTGCATTGGTCATAGTTTTGTCCGGGGTCCTGGTGGCCCTTCTGACAACTGAGGCGGGCGAGGGGATTCTGGCAAAAAGCGGCATCAGCTCGGGCAATTGCGGTGATGGCATAGACAATGACAAGGGAGGGCAGGCTGATGAGGATGATCCAGATTGCTACAACAATCCCGAGGTATGGGAGGGCTATGACGAGAACCGCTCCGAGGCGAACCGAGATAACGACCCACCATCTGGGGCAGAGGGGGCATAACCATGAGTGACAAGTGGGACAATCGATTCATCGAGCTAGCCAAGCACATCTCCACATGGAGCAAGGACCCCTCGACCAAAGTTGGATGCGTGGTTGTTGGAGAGGACAGGGAAATCAGGTCAACTGGATTCAATGGATTCCCTAGGGGGATAGAGGACGACTCAGAGAGGCTCTCCGACCGCTCTCAGAAGTACCCCTTAATCTGCCACGCAGAGGAGAATGCGATCATGCATGCAGCTAGAACAGGAGTCTCACTCAAGGGAAATACGGCGTATGTGACGTGGCCCCCATGTTCCAGGTGCACCAGGTCGCTAATCCAGGCTGGTATCGAGGAGGTCGTCTTCCCTGAGGACCTCAGTATTCCAGAGAGGTGGAATGAGGATTTCGATATTGCAATGTCAATGATGAAAGAGGCCGGAGTCCGAGTTCGCCAAATCTGATAGAATCCCAATCGACACAGGGGAAGCACCCTCGCTCCATTTTGCCATCCCAATGAGCATCTTCTCCAGCATGTCATCACATCTGGGAGAGAATCTCAAGAAGCTCCTCAAGATCGGAGTAAAGTCCACCTAAGTCGCCCTCATTGACCAGAACAAGATCTGCCAGAGCAGCGGTAGCGTCGAGCGCTTGGCCGGATTCATCTTTGGCAACTACCTCCGCCTCTTCATTGGCGAAGAAGGTCTCTTTATCAGAAATATCACCAGCCCTTGCACGTGACTTTGCTCGTTGCCAGCGTGCTTCCCTGCCCGCGCGAACCTCGATTAGAATGAAATCCTCACGTTCCCGCAGGGCTTCGACTTCGCCAGGTGTCCGTATCGAATCGATAACAGCATCCTCTCCCTCTAACCTCACTAGTAACATTTCAGCAAGGATGCCAGCACCACCGATTCGACGTAATTCATTACCAGCCTCAATCAGGTTCTCTCGAGTCTCCTCTATTCCTTTCTCTTTTAGATGAGCACGTATCGAATCCGAGCACGATTCGCTTACCATCCCCTTGGAGACGAACCAATCAACAACGGTAGATTTGCCAGAGGCGTTTCGCCCAGTCAATCCGATGAGCACGTACTGACGCGCGGGCATCCCGGGCATAGGGGTTTCTAGGCCCAGAATCGCCTTGTCCTAGCATATTGCAACTCAGCGTTGTGAATCGCTCGAAGTAGTCTGACCCTGTCTCCGGGCGGTCCTCGAAGTAGTCTTGTCGCAGTATCCTCCCCAACTCCCCTTCCCATCAGGCAGAGAACAGCATCTTGTCCATGGGTCCTGAGAAGCTCTGCGTTCCTCTGCATCCGACCACTGATCTTCGGATCATCACTTGCAACCCACTCTGCGAGCATGGACTCCATTCTCTCCGGAGCGCAGGCTTGCATGGTTCCACCGCATGATGAACACGGCTCAATTTTGCTCATACGCTCAACCCTTCTCCTTGTCTTACCCTCACAGTTCAGACAAATTAGAACAGTTCTTTCATTCAGCAGGCGGGTCTCGAGTCGTTCCCTGATCTCAGCATCACTCCATGCAGGGAGCAACAGATCCCTCTCAGCCCTCGGTGAGATTCCCAACCTACCCGCTGGAGTGTGGTGAATGGATATCGCCCCATCCTGTAAGCCCCTTAGCAAGTCTTGGGTAGAGTCGATGTCCATCCTCTCGTGGAATAATTTGTCCAGAGCTTCCTCAATCACGGGAGTTCCCCTGTATCGACCCATCAAGCCTTCTAGATTCACCTTCCTTGGGTCTACTCCCTTTTTCAGAACCCCCATCCTCCTAGCAACCTGAACCACCCTCCACCTCACTGCCCGGCCATTTGGTATGGTCATCCTCATTATCGAAGGAAGCGCCTCTGCAGTAGTTCCTGTGAGCCACTCAATCACATCGCCTGGGCCTACTCCTGGAACCTGGAGGGAAATTCTGTACGGGTCAATGACGGCTCTTCCCATTCTTCCCTCATTCAGCGACCCCATTGCCTGTAGAAAATGCGCTAGAGTCTCATTCACTCTCGATCCATGGCAGGTGTTCAGGATCACAGCCCCATCCCTTTCCGAGACAGTCATGGTCCTGTTATCGGGAAGGACACCAGAGGAATCCATATGCTCAGCAACGCACCCCAGAAGTGCCTCCCTCGCATCATCAGATAGGGGATACTGATCCAGAGCGAGTATTCCTTCGTCATCTTCCACTGCTCCCATTGCGATTGCGGCACTCCGCCTTAGTTTTCCAACCTCAATAGCCACTTCGATTGGCACAGGGGGCAATTCTCCAGACCAAACCGGCACCTCTCCGGCATCCTTCACTGGAATTACAAGAAGCTCTTCTTGATCGGGATCAGCATCAACTATCTGCCAAGTCCTTCCGGCCATCACGAATGTCCTAGTTCTTGCTAGATCACCTTCATCATCACCGCCTAGGGATAGGACGAAGGCCTCATCAACTGACCCTAGGATGCCTCTGCCAACCGCATCCCTGACCCTATAGGAGAGCTCGTCTGGAATCATTGAGATGTGCTCAACCCGAGTCCTACCGAGCCTTCCTGAAGGAGAGAACCAACCTTTGGAAAGAGAATCAGGCAGTGCACTAAGAAATTGCCTCTTCCAACGCTCCTTATCGCCATCAGAGTGCTCCTCCTCCCAAGAAGGCCTCTCTTCAGGAGCATCTCCCTCAGTTCTTCTTGACAGCTCTCTCCATAGACTCGCAGGCCATGTTGTCACGTCAGAATTCGCAGGCTCTTCGATTAGCCTAATCATCCATCGATCATTGAGGACTCTCAGGATCGAAATCGTATCATTATCGTCCCAATCCCTGAAAATAGAGCAATTGGAAATAATCTCTGTAGGAATATTGAGTGGCACAACTCCCCTCTCGATGGACATCTGGAGAAACTGATTTGCTGCTACAACCGCCGGATTTGCCCTCCATTCCACCCCTTCCAATTCTCCTGCAATAGCCCTTCTTGAAATCACAGCCCCCTCGGCAATCTCATCAATCTCCCAAGCTAGAAGCTCCCCCTTCCCTGAACCTCCCAGATGGTGCTCGGCCCTCCCCATTCTCTGCAGTAACCTGTCTACTGCACGAGGACTCTGTATCTGGTGCACTCTCCTTATGCTCCCTATGTCTATGCCAAGCTCAAGGCTACTAGTGCAGATTATCCCATGAAGCGATCCATTTCTCAGAGACTCTTCCATCTCCCTCCTGGTCTCTGCCGCTAGGCTGCCATGATGCACGCCCAAGCGAAGATCCTCATTCATGTTACTCAGCCTCTGAGCAACCGACTCTGCAGCATTACGAGAATTGACGAAAACTAGTGCTGGGTGCTCTTCCAGTAGTGAATCCACCAGGCGCCTATGTGCTGCCACTGCATGGGGGGTGCTAGACCAACTAACCGCCTCAGCCTCATCAGAAACGTTCGGTGGCTCCCTGTGTACAATTACATCTGTAGTTCTTGGTGCGGGCCCGTGAATCGCCGATGCACTCTCGGAGACCCATCTTGACATCTCTTCAGGGTTCCCGATCGTGGCGGACAGCCCAACCCGCTGAAAATCACCCGGACAGTATGCCCTTATCCTCTCTAATCCGACCAAAAGTTGCGCACCCCTTTCTGACGAAGCGAGATCGTGAACCTCATCCAAAATCACAGCCTTAACTCCTGCCAAATGCCCCCTGAGTCTACTTCCAAGAAGCATTATTTGCGCAGTCTCCGGTGTCGTCACCAGTAGATTTGGAGGGCTCCTTGATTGCTTTGTCCTAACACTCTGGGGAGTATCCCCATGCCTCAGTCCAACAGTGAGCCCCAATGGCTCTAGCATGGCAGCAAGTCTTCTGTCAATGTCCCTGTTCAGTGCTCTAAGTGGTGTTATGTATAGTATGGAAAGCCCTTCCCAACCTTCACCTAGGCACCTAGAGGCAAGGGGAAGTACGGCCGCCTCGGTCTTTCCACTTCCAGTCGGAGCAACCAAAACTCTGTCCAGACCCTCCATGAGGTCTGGAATAGAGGCCTCTTGGATTGGAGACAGTTTCCATCCCAGATCAGAAACAAGCTCCCTTACTTTAGGATGCAGGAAGCCCTCCGACCCGCCTCCCATGTGCCCTTGCTGGGGTCGACTAGTGAAAACCCCTCTCTTCAGGGTCTCGGGGGAACTTCGTCCGACCAGTGAGACATCTTGTTCATGGTGATCGTGACATTAGTGATTTCCCCGTCTTCCCAGTAGTCAACCGCAACGAAAGTAGGCCTATTGTCCATGATTTCCCAGCACTCTATTGATCTGTTGAGCAGTGCATCATAGTCATTCACTTCCCCCGCTCTAACTGGGTCAGGGAGTCCAAATGCATTGGAAAGCCAGTTGTTCAGGTGCCAAACTGGCTGCGACCCATCCCCACGATAAACCGTGCATGACATTTCTTCCTGACTATCTTCAGCATAATCTGTTGTCCAACTGAATACACCGAAGTCGTGTAGCCATGGGAAATCATCGTTTTGAGACTGTTCCCAGAACACCACTAGGTCGGTACCCGACAGAACCAAATCGCCCAGACTAGGCCAAGACTCACCTAGGGTATGGGTGTAGATTCGATCGTACATTCCGGTCTCCAAGAACAGGAACTCTAGATGTTCCGCTGGTACATAATTCTCAATCAGAAGCGTGACTACATCTCCGCTACTATTGTCCATCAGAGAGCCAAGTAGGCTAATCCATTCGAATGCATCAACTTCCCCGAATAGGCACGGATGGAAGAACTGACCAGTGCCATGGCAGAACCTCACATCCTCAGCGCTGGTGTTGTCATCACTTCTATGATGTGAATCTACCATGAATGCCCTGATTCCCCCATCCCACTGAGCCTGGAGCCCAGTGTAGTGGTTAACGCCGATCAGAACGCCATCCTCGACAGACGAGTACGCGTTATGCGTCTCAGGGAAAGTAAAGTCGTCATAGGACCTCATACAATACACAGATTCACCATGACAGGACATGTAATCCTCGGGATCCATCGGGTCGAAACCACGTTCCTCTTCCCAAAGATTCGGAAGCCCATCACCATCTGCATCTTCGTCATTGATATCACATAGGCCATCCGAATCTAAGTCACTAGGAACGGACATTTCGCTCTTGGGGTCAGTAGAACACTCCTCCTCCTCGGAGTCACTCCAATCATCCCCGTCATCGTCATCGTCTAGGATGCTGCAGATAAGGTCCCAATCTTCATCCTCGGGAAAGCTATCCCCATCAAGTGGGTCGGTACTGCAGTTCAATTCAATATCATCGTTCCACCCGTCACCGTCATCATCAAGATCTTCTGAATCACTAATTCCATCTCCGTCCAAATCAGGAGGAGAGGAAGAAAGGCAGCCGGATGAGAGAAGGATGAAGCAGATCAACAGGGATAACGGCCTCTCTTCCATAGTCCCCACTAGAGTACACTGCTCATGAATTAATCGGATTGCTACACAAATATCCAATCGAATACCTAAACGTCTCGTCGGAAGGCACTAATCATGTGTGCCTGACGCCAGTACGATAAAATGGCACGGGCACGAGCTAGCCGGAAGGGATTCTTCACCAGATGGTGGGAGTCGCAAATAGATCATCAGTTCCAGATTATTGTATACTCAACCATCATTTCTACTGCCTCATTGGTTTGGGGCTTCATGTTTCTTTTCATGCTAGGCGGAGCTACCGACCCTACGCAGGAGGAGTACATGATTCCATTCAGCTGGGCCTGCCTCATTCTGGGAGGGGCTGTCGCATTCTATGCTGTCCCAGAGTTCCAGCACTACATGGGCCAAAGAGCCGTTATTGAGGACATACTATCTTTGGATTCTCGACCCGAGATCCTACGCAGGAGGAAGGAAGCCGAGGATGCTGCGGATATTCTAGGTAGATCCTACCAATCTAGGCTGATGAGCCTATATTCTGAATTTGAGATCAGGGGTGGAAAGAGGTACAAGGTACCTATAACGACCTCCAGGGATACGAGAATTGAATCGGACGGATCACTGACTAGCAGGATATCCAATTGGTGGAATACCAGTGAATCCAGACTTTCATTTTGGTTACCAGGGCTCCCTTCACTGGGGCAGCGGAATTCCAATAGGTCAATTATCGCATTCTCAGGATCAGCGCTTTTACTCCTGCTGTGGAACTCAATTTTCGGAATAGTGACTGGGAGCAGTGGCTCCAGAGACCATACACTTGACCTCTCAGCATACATGGGCGGTGCAGAGGAAGTTCACTACCTAGCTCCACACTATGACTCAGTTTCTCTCCTCCTCATCGGATTCACGGGCATGATACTTTGGTCCACAACGCCAAGACAAATTCTGGACGAGGAGGAGTGAGCTTGTCTAATGCAATCCTCAGGGAGGCCTATCTCGCTTTGGGGCTAGTTGTCATACTATTGGGGTCGATGTGGCTAGCCACGGGCTCATTCCCTCCCATGGTTGTGGTGGAGTCCGGCTCAATGATGCATGATGAGGAAGGGTCTGTCGGAACCATAGACCCGGGTGATTTGGTTTTGGTAATGAATCCAGATAGGAAAGATGTGATTACCTTCGTAGAGGCCACGGAAGAAGGAAATGAGAATTATGGGCATGAGTCTCATGGAATGCCGGGTGATGTAATTGTCTACAAGAAAAACGGGGGCTCCGACACTCCGGTTATCCACAGGGCACTCCTCAAGGCAGTTTACAATGAATCAGGAGGATGGGACGTCCCAGGTACGACATTGGTTAACGTGAACTCCGTCAACTGGATTCTCGACTACCAGTGCCCATACCATGGAGGATTCTATAATCTCGAGATAACGAATTGGGAGCCTCCACATGAGGGATACCTAACAACCGGAGACAATGAGGAGACCAATGGGTGCAAAATAGATCAGAGGATAGCAACGGGGGATGACCCGAGACAAGGTCTCAGGGACGAGTTTGGAAATCCTGTAACCGCAGTCAAGGATGAATGGATAGTCGGCATCGCCTCCTCAGAAATTCCCTGGATAGGAGCGGCAAAACTCATTCTTTCTCCCGACCCAGGGGCGTCGCAGGTCACTCAGAAAACATGGACCAGCCTCGCATTCGTTGTCGCTGCGATATTTATCGCACCACTGGTAGCCGAATACATCTTCGAACACCGTTCAGATGAAGAAGAGTGATTAGTTGAATAGTGGAATTACAAGTGGGATAATCACAATGCTGAGTACCAATATTGTTGTGTAGTAGCTGAACTTATTGGCGAGCATCTCGACCCTCAAAGGATTCTCGCCTTTGAAAACCCTAGAAAGTAGTGAGTGCGATGTATCCTTCACTATATGCCCCCCATCAAAAGGAATCACTGGTATTAGGTTCGCAAATCCCAGAAGGAAATTAATCCATGCCATCCAGAAAATACAGTCGAATAACTCTAGCATGCCATCGGTCCCCAGAACAGAGGCCAATACTCCGTCCCCTGCCTCAAGCATAGACCTCTCTCTAAGGTCCATCGTCTGCCCATCGTATTGTATTGGTGTACCTAGCATAAGCAGTGGTGATATGGCGGTAAGTAATACAGTCTCACTCGTGGATAAACTACCGTCGACAATGTATGAGAACCTTTCAGTTTGAACTGTACCAGAACGAATGCCATTGACCCCCAGGAATGCGTCCCCCTGCTCTATCCCAAGGGATAAGAGGACCTCTTCGGTTTCAGAAATGCATGATTGATCGCCATCACACAAGTCAATGTAGTACTGGTGTCTATCTCCGAGAACCACTGTTTTCTCCGAAGCAACCCCCTCATCTGATCCAGAATGCGGTATTACAGTGAACAGGGCCTCGTCACCCGCTGCCAGTGTATCCATCTGTTCCGAGAATGAAGTCCTATCTTCGATACTAACGCCATTAATTTCAGTAATTATGTCATAGGGCATAATTCCTGCTTCTTCAGCTCCCCCTCCGTCAATTACCCCTATTGCATGAACTCCTGGATTTACAGCAACGAAGCCACTAGAAATAACACCTAGAAGAATCAGTGAGACAAATGTGGCAACAATATTGATCGAAGGGCCTGCTGCATAGAGCCTGATCCTCTCTCTCCTTGGAGCAATTGACATATCCAAATGCTCTGGCTCTGCAAAGGCACCAACTGGAAGAGGGCCCACTAGAAGTAACCCAAAATTCCGCACTTCCATTCCATGCGCTCTCGCCTGTATGCCATGGCTGTATTCGTGGATGAGCAAGGCCACCACCAAAGCGAGTACGGGCCACTGGAAGGGGACAAAACTAGTAACCCCGGGAATAAGGAGAATATCGGTAGCTGGAAGGACCTCCTGTGGGGGACTTCTAATTGCTGTGATCAATGAAACTGAAATTAGGTAGACGACCGCTGCCATCAGGAGGAAGCAAATCCATATCGACAGCTCTCCAAAAAACCTCCAGAATTTCCGATTTCTAGAAACATACTCCAGGACCGACTTTCCCCTGTTCGTTCTAGCCATTAGGATTATTCCAAGGACCCTGTCGAAGTTCCAATTATCCAGATGTCCGGTTTCCTCTAGATATCTGAGGGAAAAGTACCAGATGCCGATTAATGCCACTACCCAGAATGGAGCTACTCCGTAGTACACCATCATTGTGAGTATCAATATGGGCCAAACTGAGACCCTACTCTCGGCCTCTTCGCCCATGCCCTCAGCCCGAAGTCATGGCTATTCAACCTGCGTTCCCGGATAGTAACCGACTTGAGCAGTGGCCATCTCCCATGTACGTGGGAGATATGCGGGATGTGGATGAAAGCAACCGCAAGGTGAACAGGGAGATTGACTCGCTAAGAAGGGAGAGGGACAGTATCCAGCGTTTGATTGATCAGGCCAAGTTGCAAGATGTGAGTGACTCATTGAAGGTGATTAGGGATAGGATGGACGCAATTGAGAAGATCCTGGAAAGCTAGTCTATCGCTACCCCCAGGGAATCTTGATCTCTTGAGCTTCCTATGAATCTAGCACCATCGGATCTACAAACAAGTGCCAAGAATCGATGTAGCGGCATTCCCTGTTCCCAATCAAGGAATGGCTTACCATTTCTCGTCAGGGGGAGTGAGGGGATACTCCTTGAAAGATGCCTCAATTTTCCACTGAGCCCCTCAACTTCGACTTTCATTATTCTCCAACTGTCCCCTCTCACTCCCTTCAGTCTGTAAGCATATAGAGGCAACAAACCGCATCTTTCTCCTGTTTCTTTCAGTGATTCATACTGATCCCATGTTCTGCCTGAGAGATATAATTTGGATGTTTTTGAAGACTTTACTTCCACCGGGAAGCACATGTCTCCTCTCAGTACGAGAAGGTCTCCCGTTCCCTCCGATCCACTGCCCGGTGCACGAACAACAAGGAACGGCCTCTGTGTGACTTGCATTGCGCGGGCGCGCTCTGTTTCCGAGCAAGATCTGGTAATTGCCCTGACGCCATTTACTTCCCCAGCGAGTACCGAACGCAACTCCCTCTCGTACTGGCTCCCTATGCTGCCCACGGCCCTATCGGATTCTCAGGGTTCTTGAGAACATTGGTCAATGATCACTGAATCTTGCCCTTTCTGAAATCCCTTGTCCGGTCCACTCCCGGAAATTGGTCTTCGCTTTCCCGATACACGGTTTTCATATTGTTGAGGAAGTTAACCTCGTCAGTTACGATTAGCACCATCCCGACGCCCGGGTCCTCTTCTGCATCCATCCAAGCTAGGATTATTTCCATAGTCAATCTAGCTCCTTCCCTGTGGGGGTATGCGAAAACGTCCATCCCCAGGGGAGGCGTCACCAACGTCTCTCGCTTCTTTATCTTCGAAACCTCTTCGAAAAGTGCATTGTAGGAGTTGGCCAGTAACTCCCTCCTGAAATTATCCTGATTCGGCCTTCTGCAGTCGGGACCGACCACGTGAACTAGATTTGAAGCTGGAAGGTTGAATGCCGGTGTGATAACGGCCTCTCCGACCCCACATGGCTGCTTTCCTTCCTTCCTTCTCTCGACGGCAATTTTGGTACATGCCTCCCTCAATTCTGGTCCGGCAGCAAGCTGCATCTTCTCATCGAGCCCCTCTCTGCCGGCTAACCTATTGTTGGCAGGAATTACCATCACGTCCCCCTCTACTCTGATTATGTTTCCAAACTGGACCCTGACCTGCCCATGTCGGCACTCCCGGACGATTATCGTCTCTGCCATGAAATCTCAAGGGTAAGCCATCCGATAAGTAATCATCGTATGAAAATCTTGAATTCCGGCGATGCATTCTTCCGTAGACGCCCCTTACCGATGCTATGTCCGCGGGATATGTGCTGGTGAATGTCGAACCGGGGAGCGAATCTTCAGTTCACGAAGCAGCTATTTTGCTCGATTGTGTCACCGACGCAAACATGTTGTTTGGTGACTACGACTTGATTGTTAAAATTGAGGCACAGGACATGGGTGAGATCGCGAAACACGTCGTTGAATCCATCAGATCCATTCCTGGAGTTGCTAATACCAAGACATTGGCATGTGCCGAGATGTGAGCAGTAATGCCCCATCGGAAAATCGCAAAAACCCCCAATAGAGCCTCAGTGAAGCGTTTCTTCCCCAATAACTTCATTATCTCTCTGGAACGCCCTAGTCACGGAGGTATTGCTAAAAATGTCAGGAAAGAAGTACTTCGTACTGATGGAGAACGGCGACGACACCAGTCAGGTGTTTGTGAATAACCAACCCCGAGGTGCAGCACTAAAGGCTGCTAGAAGAGGGCACACAAACATCCAACTAAGGGAGCGAGGCACTAACAGAGTGCACTGCTTCGACGGCTGGAGAGATCTCGTTGCAAAAGGTGCAGGCGGTCCAGCGTACCTTCCGGATAAGATCTGGAAGGCCAACGTAAAGAAGACCGGCATAAAGCGCCTATAGTTGGGCCTTTGCCCATAACAACGGAACAACGTAAACCCCCGGCTGGGAAACTGGCCGTGGGGGTCATTAGAGAATCGAGCAGGCGTTTAGCTTATTGGCCCTGTTTCAGGATCACTTCATCCCTATTTTCCGGGCCAGAATCGCGAGTGGATCGTAATACTCTGTGACGACCCTCTCCTTGAGTGGAATTATCGCATTGTCAGTGATGTTTATCCCAGCTGGACAAACTTCTGTACAGCACTTGGTAATGTTGCAGTATCCAATTCCAAAGTCGTCCTTGATTTCTGGTATCCTACTTTCCTTATCCAATGGGTGCATTTCAAGACTGGCCAGTCTAACGAAGAACCTAGGTCCAGCGAACTCGTCGAATTTCTGATGCTCCCTAAGAACGTGGCAGGTGTTGACACACAACATGCACTCAATACATGACCTGAACTCTTGGAGCCTATCTGCCTCCTCTTGCTTGAATTCCCAGTCCATCTCTTCAGGACCGTTGATAGGTGCAATACTACGCTCTGTTTCGTATGCCCAAGAAACGTCGGTCACGAGATCCTTTACCAATGGGAAAGCCTGCATTGGCTTGACCAGTATTGGGACATCTTCTGGCGTTTCTTCCATTATGTCTTCCATTCTGGTCATACACATCAATCTAGGCTTGCCGTTTACCTCGGCACTACAGGATCCACACTTTCCCGCTTTGCAGTTCCACCTGCATGACAGATCGGGTGCATGTTCAGCTTGTATCCTGTGTATCACGTCGAGAACAACCATCCCCTCGTCCATTTCCACGGTGTAATCAACCATTTTTCCGAACGGGTCCCCCACTGAATCGGGAGTCCCTCTGAAAACTCTGAAAGTAACTTCCCCGCTCATCACATCACCATTAGTTCATGTCATCCTCATCAAGAAGAGATTTCAGGTCTTCCGGAATTGGCGGGTATGAAACGTATTCGATACCCATGGCCCCATCATCTCCCTTTACTATCACGCTGTTTATGTTGCCCCATCGCGAATGATCAGGAGTGGGGAAGTCGTCCCTTGTGTGTCCTCCACGACTCTCTTCCCTCATTAGGGCTGCCAGTGCGCACATTCTGCTAACGTCTATCATGGCACCAATTTCTAGTGCTTGATGCCAGCCGGGATTGTAAGTTGTCCCCGATCCTCCGAATGTTTCGGTTGACCGCAGCTCTAGCTCATCGAGGTCTTTCAGGGCCTCTTCTAGAAGCGATTTAGTCCTAATTATGCCAACCTTATCTTGCATCATCCTACGCAAGTCCTCGACAACCTTGGCTGGGTTCTCCCCCCCTTCTCTCTGAAGTGGTGCCAATGTCTCGTCGACGACCTCCACCAGTTCAGAATTATCAATTTCCGCGAAGACTCCAATCTTCGACGCAGATGAGGCAGCTTGCCCACCCGCAATCTTACCGAATACGATCAAATCAGATAGGGAGTTCCCACCTAGCCTGTTCGCTCCATGAAGGCCTGTAGCCGCCTCGCCCGCAGCGTATAGTCCCGGGATTGTAGACTCCTGTGTTTCGGGATCTACCTTCACCCCTCCCATGACATAGTGAGCAGTTGGCCCCACTTCCATGGGTTGTTTAGTTATGTCAACTGCAGCAAGCTCCTTGAATTGGTGGTACATACCTGGGAGCTTCTTCTTCACTTCTTCCTCATCTCTCCAGGAGATGTCCAGATAGGCGCCCCCATGCTCAGAGGCTCTTCCTGCATCCCTCTCGCTGTTTATCGCCTTAGCGACGACATCCCTGGTAAGCAATTCTGGTGGCCTACGCTTTGTTGCGAGCTTTCCAGATACTACCTCGTCAACCCACTCCAAAGCTTCCTTTTCAGTGTCTGCAAACTCTTCCGCATACATTTCTGGAACATAGTTGAACATGAAACGATCCCCCTCTGAGTTTCGAAGCATACCACCTTCCCCCCTGACTCCCTCGGTAACTAGGATGCCCTTCACCGAAGGAGGCCAAATCATACCTGTAGGGTGGAACTGAACGAACTCCATGTCGCCCATCTCTGCGCCCGCCCAATATGCCAGCGCATGCCCCTCTCCCGTGTATTCCCAAGAGCCCGAACAAACTTCCCAGCACCGGGTAATTCCACCCGTGGCCAGAACTATCCATTTGGCCTTGAAAACATGCAATGACCCATCGTTCCGGTCATAGGCAAAACATCCAGATATCCTTCCATCGGTCATGAATAGCCTTCGCACTGTAAATTCCATGAAGACATCCATGCCCATGTGGACGCCCTTCTGCTGCAGGGTTCTGATTAGCTCTAGGCCAGTCGCGTCTCCTATGTGGGCCAGCCTCGGATATGTGTGACCTCCAAAATTTCGCTGACTTGTCAGGCCTTTGGGCGTTCTATCGAATACGGCCCCCCATTGCTCCAACTCTCTGATCCTGTCCGGGGCCTGCTGTGCGTGAATCCTCGCCATCCTCCAGTCCCCAAGGTATTTCCCTCCTTTCATGGTGTCACGGAAATGAACCTCCCATGAGTCTCTAGGATCTTTGTTAGCTAGAGCAGCAGCAGCTCCTCCCTCGGCCATCACCGTGTGGGCCTTTCCAAGCATGGACTTGGAAATCATAGCCACACTGACCCCTCTTGAGCTAGCCTCGATTGCAGCTCTGAGGCCAGCACCACCAGCTCCGATGATTACCACATCATGCTCATGGGTCGTGATTTCAGTCATCACACACCACCCCACAATACAATGTCTCTCCATCCAAAGAATGGGTCCGTGCAGGCATAGACGTAGAAATCCGTGAACATGACCCAGAATAGGCTGTACAGAGCCCATTCCTTGTGCTTCTCATTTAGTTTCGTGGAAACTTTCCACATTCTGTACTTTAGCTTGCTCATCGGTGTGCCAGTCCAGTCATTACTACCTCCACCAATGACGTGTCTGAATGCATGGCAACCAATCGTGTACCCTGTTAGCATTAGAACGTTGATTAGCAGTACGATTGTTCCAACGCTAATGCCGTAATGATGCACATGTGCTGCATCATGGAAGTTTACTGAAAGCCAAACGTCGTATGAGAGGATAGGGAGATAGGCCAATGCGATGTACATGAAGTAACGATGCAAATTCTGTATTACCAATAGTCCCGTCTCTCCGCTGTATTCATTCCATGGCTTGGAAACAGCACATCCAGTCGGCTGCTGAAAAAAGGCTCTGTAGTACGCCTTGCGGTAGTAATAGCAAGTTCCTCTGAAGCCAGCAGGGAAAATAAGGATGAACATCGCTGGACTCATCCACCATAGAAACTCCGGTATTGGCCCTCCGAATGTTCCTTGGCCTGGAATTATTAGTGGGCTAAATAGCGGACTCAGGACATGGCTACCCTCGGACTCTATTGCCATGGTGGAGTATCCGGCACTTCTCCCAAAGTTTTCGAAAATCCAGAAATCGGCCTCCATCATTCCCCTCCATGTAGAGTAAAGAATCATGATGCCCAGATACGCAGCCATTGCAGTGGGCCCCTTCCACCACCCGTCGATCCTATCGGTTCTGCCGAATCCACTTCTCAGGGGGAGCTTGACACCAATTCCACGAGTACTGAGATACTCACGATCCCAGTCCACCATAGTGCCCTCGTATGAAGGGTCGGGTGGCTATCCTTAAGCAATTGCTTTCCCTAGTATGACAATCTATCAAGATTGAAGTGAGACATACCGGACCGCCCTCCATGATGGGTGACGACCTCGAGTCTTCGATATGCCTGAAATGCGGGCATATGCCAGGGGCATGGTTGCCCGGGATTCCCTGTTCTGTATGCGGAGAGCCATACCTCTAACTAGGCCAGTCCGCCATAGTCAGCATCTGCCTCTTCCATCTCAATTTCGTCCACGTCCATCTGGGCCAGTTGCAGCTTTCCTGACAGTTCGTCATTTACCGCATGCCAGTACGAATATGCCTCTATCACCCATATCCCGGACTCACGAGTACCGTTGCCGCTCCCCTTAACTCCTCCAAATGGCAGATGCGCTTCGGCACCGGTGGTGGAATTGTTAATCCCAGTCATGCCCGCCTTGATCCCCGTCTTGTATCGGTAGGCCTCAAGCCGATCGTTAGTGTAGATTGCAGATGATAGGCCATATGGGGAAGCATTGGCAAGGTGCAATGCATGGTCAAAATCACTGGCCTTGACTATGGTCACTAGTGGTCCGAAAATCTCCTCATGGAAGCACTCCATGTCTTCGGTGACATCTACATATACGTGAGGCCACATGTAGATTCCTTCACTGGCATCACCATGGAAACTGTCGGGCTTGTTGTCTTCGGTAATTCGCCCCTCCCCCCATATCTTCGTAGCGCCACTTGATTCACACATATCGACACCTTTGAGGAAGTCAACTGAATACCTCTCTGACAGCATCGGGCCGTACAGAACCCCATCGTGACGCATCGAATCGCCGATTGTAGTTGACCTCACTTTCTCCATGAAACGCTCAACGAACTCATCGTAGATGTCCTCGTGGATAATCAGATTCCCTAGGCTGGTACAGCGCTGTCCAGCAGTACCGAAACCCGCCCAGTAAGCTCCCTCAACAGCATTCTCGATGTTTGCCGAAGGCATGATGACAAGTGGATTCTTCCCTCCCAATTCTAGTGAAGCACTCACCAGGTTGCGACCACAGGTCTCTCCTATCATCTTACCAACTGCAGTACTGCCGGTAAAAGAGATCTTGTCGACCATCCCAAGATCGGCCGAATCTACCAGTGCCTGACCAGCTCCGCTGCCGTTTCCATGAATTAGATTAATGACGCCGTCAGGCAGCCCGGCCTCATGCATTACGCGTGCTAGGGCGAAAGAAAGTAGAGGGGAGTCTTGAGGGGACTTCCATACGCATGTGTTACCGCACATTATGGCTGGAATCATCTTCCAGAAAGGAACTGCCGATGGGAAGTTGCACGAGTTGATTATTCCACAAACGCCCAATGGTCGGCGATAGGTGAAAAGCTCCTTGTTAGGCAACTCCGAGTTGACAGTCTGGCCGTATAATCGACGACCTTCCGATTGGAAGAACAAGCAAGTGTCGATGGCTTCCTGAATCTCGCCGCCGCACTCCTTCAGAGTCTTCCCTATCTCGCGTGCCTGAAGGCGAACAAGGTCATCCTTGCGCTCCATGAGCAATCGCCCCATATTTCCTATGACCTGCCCTCGAGTGGGAGCAGGAGTCGCCGCCCAACCAGGGAAAGCTTGGCGGGCAGCTGCAAGAGCATCATGAACATCAGACTTGGTTGATAGCGGAAAAACGCCAAGACAGTCTTCAAGCCAAGCCGGATTGGTACTTTCGAAAGTAGACCCGTCGCTTGATTGAGACAATTTTCCTCCGATGATATTGTATCCTCTGATAGAGGGGCTTCCATTCGGATTTTTTCTGTCTATAGTCTCGAAACCAGTTTCCAGCACATGGGTCATGTGATTCGCGAATCCATACCACGCCATGAATGCTACTCATCGACCCCCTTAGTTCTGATAACCAATAGGGGACATTGGACACCTGATGATTGGTGGGTTTAACAACCCCCGTGAACGAGAGACGGTTGTTAGGAGACGACGCCATGACAGACGACTCGGATGATTCACTTACCCTGAGAGTAGCCAAGGCCATACCCAGTGACGTCGGTCACGGGCGAGCAAGAGTGCCTTTTGACAACGATCTAAACCTCAAGCCTGGCGATATTATTGAGATATCAGGAGAGAGGAAGACCGCAGCCATAGTATGGAGGTGTAGGCCAGAAGATGCGAATCTTGGTGTGATCAGGGTTGATGGGATTATCCGAAAAAATGCAGGGGTCAGTCTTGGAGACAGGGTGGGCATTACCAAGGTCGAGACTCAGCCTTGTCAGAGGTTGGTACTTAGCCCAGTTATGGCAAAGCAGCAGAAGGTAAGATTTGGCCCTGGAATCGAGGGATTCGCCAGAAGGGGACTAAACAAGAGGCCGGTAGTAGCTGGAGACAGGATATTCATACCTGGGATGACATTGTTCGCAGAGGCCCTCCCATTTGCAATCGTTTCAACCAAGCCAAAGGGAACCGTCCAGGTCCTTCCGGACACTGAGATAGTAATCAAGGAGGACCCAGTAGACGAGGAAGAACAAGGAGAGGTTCAAACCATCTCTTACGAGGACATAGGTGGCCTTGGAGACCAACTTCAGAAAGTCAGGGAGATGATAGAACTGCCTCTGAAGCACCCAATATTGTTCAGGAGACTAGGCATAGATCCCCCAAGAGGAGTTCTCCTCCACGGCCCTCCGGGCACCGGTAAGACCCTAATCGCAAAAGCTGTTGCTTCTGAGACAAACGCTCACTTTACTTCGATAAACGGTCCGGAGATCATATCAAAGTACTATGGTGAGAGCGAGAAGCAACTACGAGAGATTTTCGACGAGGCAGCTGCGAATGCCCCAGCAATAATTTTCATCGACGAGTTAGACAGTATCGCGCCCAAGAGGGAGGATGTTAGCGGAGAGGTCGAAAGAAGGGTCGTCGCCCAGCTGTTGACTCTGCTTGATGGGATGCAGGGAAGGGATAACGTAGTCGTAATTGGGGCTACAAATAGGCAAGATGCAATCGACCCTGCATTGAGGAGGCCCGGAAGATTCGACAGAGAGATAGAGATAGGTGTCCCCGACAAGAATGGACGTGCTGAGATTATCGGCATCCACACCAGAGGGATGCCAATAAGTGATGACTTCGATTTAGAATGGCTATTGGATAATACCCACGGATTCGTTGGTGCTGACATCTCAGCCCTGGTAAGGGAGTCCGCAATGAAGGCTCTCAGGAGATACCTCCCAGAGATAGATCTCGATGAAGAGCAGATACCTCCAGAGGTTCTGGAGAAGATGGCTGTGATTATGTCCGACTTCAGGATGGCGATAAAGGAAATAGAACCTAGTGCCCTAAGGGAGATTTATCTCGAAGTTCCTGAAGTTTCGTGGGAGGAAGTAGGCGGTCTTGAGGAGATAAAAGACAGACTCAAAGAAAGCATCGAATGGCCTCTGACAAAGCCCGAAATGTTCGAACATTTCGGGATCAACCCCCCTCGGGGAATAGTTCTCTTCGGGGCGCCAGGCACTGGCAAGACACTTCTGGCCAAGGCAATAGCGAATGAGGCCAAAGCGAACTTCATCACCATCAAGGGTCCAGAATTGATTTCTAAGTGGGTCGGCGAGTCCGAGAAGGCAGTCAGAGAGGTCTTCAAGAAAGCCAAACAATCCAGCCCCTCAATAATTTTCTTGGATGAGTTTGAGAGCATCGCTGGAATGCGTCGTTCAAGCTCAGGCGATGGTTCAGATGTGATGAACAGGGTCGTAAATCAGCTGCTCAGTAGTATGGACGGGGTCGAGGGAATGGAAGGAGTGATTGTTGTTGCTGCAACAAATAGGCCAGAAATGATTGATCCAGCTCTGCTAAGGAGTGGTCGATTCGAGAGGGTACTCCACGTACCCCCGCCAGATCCAGAGGCACTCAAGGCGATTCTCAGTATTCACACCGCCGAAATGCCCCTAGGCAGATTTTCCATGGACGATATAGCATCCAGGCTGGAGAATTATACCGGTGCCGATATTGAAGCTGTGTGCAGGGAGGCCGGACTTATTGCCATGAGGGCAGAGAAGAAGACAGTCTCGAAGAAGCACTTCGAAGAGGCAGTGGAAAGAGTCAGACCTACGGTAACTGACGAAATGATGCTCTATTACAATCGCATGGAATCATTGTTGACTAGTGGTCTTCAATCGGTGAGGAGGCTCCCTGATAGTCTCGCTGGGATTGAGTCCGTATGAGGTGATTAGCTGCCGACAACATTTGGTAAGGAATTGCTTGGCAGAGATGTTGTCGACGAATCGAACGATAAATTGGGAACAATGGCCGATTTCAGGATTGACCTCGATACGGGGGATGTCGTAGCCTTGCTGGTTTCTATCGAATCTGGAATAGATCCGACATTTCTACCTTGGCCCACCGTGGAAGGACTGTTATCGGTACCTGTTGCTGAGGTCGCTAGCATAGGGTCTGCCATACAACTTTCTCGTTGAACTCGTGATGCGGCTATGTTCATGGCCCCACAACGGTATTAATACGGAGTTAAGGCTCGATGGCCATTCCTATGGAATGGAGGGCAGCGGATGACCGACTTCAACGCTAGACTCAGGAGGCTCTCAACCCCTAAATTCAGGAGAGGGGCATCCATAGCTGCCTTTTGGGTCCTTATTGGAATATTAGTTCTTGAAGTGCTTCAGACATACTTGGTGGATGGTGAAACACAGCAGTCGGCTTATGGCGATGATTGGAACGATTTGGGCGCATTTAGATCCGAAATAAACAGTCTTGGAGTAGAAACAAATGCGTTGGTCTCTAGTCCGCTGCTTCTCAGTGAGATAGACTATCCAGAAGAGGCGATATTCGTAGTTTCAGGAGTAGAGAGGGACACTATCTCACTCCCCAGATTCACCGGCGATGAGAATGTGATTGAATTCACCGAGGGGGACGGTTACACCACATCTGAGATTTTAGCAATTGAGAGCTTTGTACAGAGAGGGGGCACCGTAATCCTTCTCGATGACTTTGGTTACTCTGCACAGCTCGCAAGCCAATTCGGATTAGACTACTCTGGACATAGGCTCTACGATGGGCAAGCTTACGCCCACGAACTGGACTACAACTTCGTGTGGGTCAATACGACTTCTGCGTTCAATTTCACCACCAATTCGGGATCCCTCTCATCAATTAATCCGTGCCTGAAAGATTTGGATAAAGACGGAGTCATCGACCTGCTCGACGAGGATCCTCTGAACCCCTCCGTGACCACTCAGGGAATAAGTTCTGACATGGCCGGACTTTGCGCTCACAGATTCGACCAAGCTACTTCCACATGGGACTTCTCAGAGGGATATGATATCCTAACTAATGGCCCCTCTGCCTTCGAGAAGGCTTCATCTTACAACCCCGTCGAGAATCGATACGCAATAGGTAGATCAACATTGGACTCCTATCTTGATACAAATGACGACGGAAATCTGACCGTTGGCTTCGAAGCAGCTGGAATAGAAGATGATGAGCAGGGTCCCTTCGCAGTATACGTAAGATTCTGCCAGGACAGATTGTGCCTCGACTCAGATTCTGGCAGGGTCCACTTTGTTTCTGATGGTTCAATGCTGATCAACTCACTGTACAGTCCTGATTTTGTCCCGGATTACTCCGGATTGGTTCCCGATAACGACAACAGGAAATGGGCTCTGGACATAATCGCCGAGGCTCTTCTTATTGGAAACTCCAGTACAAAGGCAAGTGAGAACGCCATCGTGATCTTCGATGAGAGTAGGCATCAGCAGTCGAATATAGGGGGGGACACCTACAATCTCCTGTATTACCTACTGATATATTTCACAAACGATTGGATGGCGATGCTCCTCCTCTTCCTCGGACTTTTCATTGCATTGGAGGCAGTCCTAATCAGAAAGGAGGACCCCGACGATTGGAGACACGTCTTCAGGATAATCTACTACGGGTTTGGAGATGCTCGCAGATACGAATACTACCAGAGGCCTGAGAAAATCAGACAAGTACTCCTTACAAGAGTTAGGAATGTTAACGCAATGTCAAGGGAGGAGTTCGACGCACTACCTGCTGCTGACCTGCAGAAGATGGTAGATGATAATGTCCTGACGGACTTCATTTTCAACGATAGGCGATACAAGACCGACGAACTTGTGGGTATAGTAAAGAGAATCAAAGAATGGGGAAGGACAGAGTCCGATTCGGGGGCCTAGAAATGTGGACAAGAAAAGCGGCAATAATGTTCACTAGTGGAATAAGCCTGATACTCATCGGAATGATGATTTCAAACTTCCAACTAATGATAGTGGGACTCGCATTCATCTCCCTACTGGCCATAAACGGCTGGGTTGCAGGGCATTCCGACCTGCTGATCGAGAGACAGACATCTGCTACAAACGTGTACAAGGGGGACGACATAGTAGTCTCACTAACGGTCACTAACAAGTCTTATCGGAGAACACAGCAACTAGAGCTCTTCGACAACGTACCACATGAGATGAAGATGCGTAAGGGCATAAATCAGATGAGGATGAATCTAGGGCCCGGGCAAACTGCCAAGCTTCGTTATGTAGTCAGATGTCCACTCAGGGGACACTACACCATCGGCCCAGTTTCAGTCCGTTACAGGAACGCATTCAACCTCTTCGTAAACGAGACGAAGATGGACGACAGATCAGATATCACTGTATTCCCACAGATCAGAGACATCGAGGAGGCGCTACTAAGGTCAGATGTGCCCAAGATGTACTCCGGTGCAACTACTCTGAAGACACCAGGTCCCGGAATGGAGTTCTATGCCCTTAGGGAATACTTGCCCGGGGACTCTTTCAGGTCAATCAACTGGAAAGCCTTGGCCAGGACGGGAGAGATGATGGTGAACGAAAAAACCCGAGACGCGGTTACCGATGTGTTCGTAATTGTCGATACCAGAGACGTCTCAAGGATCGGGACTGTTCTGAAGAACCCGCTCGAAATGGGCACGGTCGCCGCCGCCTCCGTATCCAATTATTTCCTGAAGAGAAGGGATTCCGTATCCCTTGTGACATACGGTTCTAGGATGGACTACTTGCCCCCAGAGACAGGGGATAAGCAGTACTTCAAGATACTCAGTGGCCTAGCCTCAGTAGAGGCAAAGGGCTCGATGCCGCTTCAGGCCGTTACAAATGCCCTCTCTCCAAGGATGAGCAGAGGATCTCCCGTTTTCATCATCAGCAGTCTAGAGGGAGATGGTACTACGCTGCCTGCAATCAGAAACCTGTCTGGAAAGGGCCATGAAGTGATAGTACTGTCACCCAGTAGCATAGATCTTGAGAGACTAGTTAGTAGGATTCCAAGGATGTCATACGAGGTCCTGAAATTGGAGAGGCAGAATAGACTAACTGCCATTGCAGGATATGGGGCCAAGGTTATCGATTGGATGCCAGACGTGGAACTCTCACAGGCACTATTGCAGATTAAGTTGGGTTAGGTGGTATGATGTCAGCAAATGAAGTTCCAATGAGCAAGTCACTCAACATCAAGCAACTCCGCCGTCGATGGCAGATTATCATTTTACAACTAATCTCTACCGCCTCTCTAATTCTACTGATGCAGAGGATGACCAGGCTCTATGGAACTTGTTCTGACAGCTTTATTGAATCATATGGCGATTCACTGTATTGGTGTCCAGCATACGAGCATACCCGTGGATTGAGGTGGTTTGAACAAGAGACCGGGTCTCTAGTACTGCCCGATTTTCTAACAGGCCTGGATCAAACAGGAGAAATGACCGTGGCTGCACCACTCATACTCTGCTTTGCAATCACCGCAGCTTGGATATACGCCCTCACTCGAGGGGACTCAACTAGGAAATGGGTCAATATCGGTGCGGCCGTTGTGTTCTTCGCATGGATGCTACTTCCTTTCTTGATCTCATGGATTACCGCGTTGAACCATCCACTGAATCACATTGATCACCTGTGGGGCCCTCTACTATTCGTGTTCGAGTTGGTATTCCTGGGCGTAGTTTTCGCTCCAGTACTTGCTGGAATAATGGGGATCTGGGGCCTTTCAAAGAAATTCCTAACCTGGACGGTCGGATACTACCTAACAGTAATCGGCATTCATGCCATTCTGACATTTGAGGGAATAACGGAGTCAGTGGACCTAGGTCTGAACCCACTGCCAGGGCAGATAGGTGAGGCGACTATGTGGGGTGGACTAGTCTCGCCCCTAGCGCTAGATCTGATTGAGATTGCCATACTCCTCCTTCTCTATCTCGAATCTGGCTCAGCTGTAATTTCCCATTTGGAGTATGCATCCTTGCTCCCCAAGGATGCAAAAAGAGATCCTGACTTTGTTAGACAATTCGAGAATGTCGTCAATGGCCATCTGGTCCACTTGATAGGGGTCATGTCGCTTGTCGCTCTTACTACTGCAATAGCCCTGGAGTTCGATGACTTCCTGATTTCAACAGTCGGGGCTCTTTCGGGGGGACAGTGGTCCGGCCAGGTAAAGGAATCATTGGAACTCCAGTTGACCTATGGGAAGGTCATATCCGCAGGGCTCTTCCTAGTAGTGGTGGCTGGAATGAGATTTATCCTTCCATGGCAGAGGGTTACGGGAATCTTCGAGACAGCATTGTTGAGATTCAGATCGACGGAAACATGACTATCTCATTTTCATCGCTCTATACATGATTCTAATCAGTAAGTCTGCCACTAGGGGGGTGATCACTAGTGCGCATACTATCGCCCCAATCAGAGAGTAACTACCAAGGCTTTCTCCCAAGAAGCTAGATACTTCTGGAATCAGCAATATCGCACAAATCATGCATGCCGTTAACACCAGACGCTCCGGCCACGGGCTAGAATGCCTCCCCGGAATTTCCGACCTAAGGGGCAGTGCACCGGCATCTCCCATGGCCTCAAGAAATCCCCATAAGTTATCAAAAAATCGCTATCTTTCAGTCCTAAAACACTCATTGGGTTCAAGTCAACATACTCCCGGCCCCAATCATGGGCGAGGCGATAGTAGTCAACTCCTGCAGTCGTTGCAAGTCCCCAGCAATAGTTCATCAGGCATACAGCGGTCAGCACCTATGTGCAAAGCACCTGCATGCTTCAATCCGAAAGCGGACCTCCAAGGAACTCAGAAGACAACTCAAACTCCCTCGAGATGCAAGACACGAGGATGGTAGTCCATTCATAATTCTAGTCGCGGTTTCCGGGGGAAAGGACTCGGCTGTATTACTTACGATGCTGAATGACATCATAGGCAATCGACGAGATGTGGAGATAATCTCAGGTTGCGTGGACGAGGGGATCGATGGTTACAGGTCCCCTTCTTTGGAGATGGCTCGTGAACTCTCAGAGAGTCTTGGAGTGAAATTTGTGACCCTGAGTTACGAAGAAATGGGCTTCCAGAGAATGGACGAGGTTGTCAGAAAGATTCCTGCAATGGGCGAGTTACATGATGAGGCCGATGGTTTGATGCCATGTTCATACTGCGGTGTCTTCAGGAGACAAAGTCTGAACGCACTCGCCGAAAAAACGGGTGCTGATATTATGGCCCTCGGGCACAATCTTGATGATATGGCTCAATCCATACTGATGAATCTCCAAAAGGGGGAGATCGAAAGATCCGTCCGCCTCGCCCCTCATACATCAACACCGATAGATGGAATAGTTCCCAGAATAGTCCCCCTGCGTTGGATTCCCGAACAAGAGATACACGCTCAGGCGATTTCCAGGGGACTCCCCATTCATCATGGAGAATGCCCGCATGCACCCGGCGCCCAGAGGCAACAGAGCAGAGCAGTTATTGCACAGCTCGAGGCACTAACCCCGGGCGCCAGGCACGGCCTCCTCCATTCCCTTGACAACATTCGAGAAATACATAGAGATGCTTATCCCAATTCAAAGCAGGAAGTTGTGGAATGTTCAGAATGCGGAGAGATAACATCTAGGCTGGTGTGTCAGTCGTGCACTATGAAGAAATGGCTTTCAGAGGCTTCTTGAGGATCTAGTATGTTTGTCAACATAGCTGGGTATAGGTTCGTTGATCTTCCAGACAGAGACTCTTTGAGAGCCCCTATTAGGGAGAAGTGCACTGATTTAGGACTCAAGGGAACAGTCCTGTTGAGTCACAATGGAATCAACCTATTCCTAGCTGGGAGAGAGGGGGACATAGACGAGTTCACTTCATACCTGGAAGAAGACGATAGATTTCGGGGAATCCCGCTTCAGAGGTCTCACAGTGACTACCAACCATTCAGAAGAATGCTCGTCAGACTCAAGAAAGAGATAATCTCACTTGGGATGGATGAGATCAGTCCAGCCGACTATACTAGCAGCTACATCGAGCCGGCCGAGTTCAAGAGGTGGCTCGATGAAGATCGCGAGGTGATCGTCCTGGACACTAGGAACGACTACGAGTTAAGAGTAGGTACCTTCGAGAATGCTGTTGATTTAGATATCAAATCGTTTCGGGAGTTTCCAGAGGCGGCTAAGAAAATGAAACAGGACAAGTCGACCCCAGTTGTGATGTTTTGCACAGGGGGTATCCGATGTGAGAAGGCCTCTGTTGTGATGGAGAATCAGGGTTGGAAAAACGTCTACCAGATCAAAGGAGGTATTCTCGGATACTTCAGGGATACAGGTGGCGCACATTGGAACGGGGACTGCTTCGTCTTCGATCAACGCGTTTCATTGGACAAGAATTTACGAGAGGCAAGCCATGAGATGTGCTTCAAGTGCCGTGAGCCTCTTACGCCCAATGAGATGGAATCCGACAAGTACCTGCTGGAGAAGTATTGCCCCTACTGCTACTCCGAAAACTCAGAGATAGCAACTACTCTTCCTGCATGACTGCCCCTCGAGACTGGGGCTCTCCGCTAAGCTTCAAGGTGAATTGCAATACTAGAGCCATCAGGAAAACCACGCCTGATACCCTAAAGCAGGTGTGAAACGTCCATATCCCCGTTCCCTCCACAGTTACGGACCAAAGGTATGCGGCTAGGAGCGGGCCAATGATCCGTGCAAGGGCCCCGTATCCCTCTTGAGCCCCCATCACCATTCCTAACTCGTGCCCTCCCGTTTGTGCTTCGAAGGTCAGAAGGGATGACTGGGTGGGAGAGAAGAGACCGTTACCTATCGCCAGACCTGCAGATGAACCGAGAATCAGCCAAGATGCATCAGATGGAACATATGGTAGGCTGGCAATACCCAGTCCACACAGAACAGTTCCAAGAAGCATCAGGCCCTTCATCCCAAAACGGTCACTCAGGGGGCCAATCAATCCACCCTGAATTATTACACCCAGCAACCCAATGAATGCGAAAATCCATCCATTGTCCATTTCATTCCATCCAAGTCCCCCACTCTCGGGAGACATTGCAGTGAATAGGATGAACGTTCCATGCATCATGCTGAATCCCATCAGGAAAAGGAAATTCACGAGAACCAATGTAGAAACCGTCGGCAACCGTAGAATGCCAATGATACTGGACATGGTATCGGAAAGTTGCCTGATTGGTGACCCCTTCCACGCACTACTTCTTCGATCCAGCGGAAGACTCTCCTCAAGCCAGAAATAAGCGAGAGTAAGTGAAAGAAGGGAAAGCATACTGGAGAAAAGGCACGGAAGGAGATACTCATGGGAAGACCAGAAAGCAGTATCGAAAGGC
This sequence comes from Methanobacteriota archaeon, assembly GCA_002718995.2. GTDB lineage: Archaea > Thermoplasmatota > Poseidoniia > Poseidoniales > Thalassarchaeaceae > MGIIb-O5. The sequence continues at coordinate 6,338 of PBGL02000029.1, read as the reverse complement.
CCTCCTATGCCCGAGGCAGGATCAGAAAGGATCCCTCCGATGAAGGGGCCAATCATGAATCCAAGGCCGAAGGCAGCACCAATCATCCCCATCCTTCTTGCTACCATACCACTCTCGCTGATATCTCCAATGTACGCTCGCGCCACAGCAATGTTGCCATTTCCTGCACCGGCTAGGAACCTCGCTGCAATTGCCATCTCTAGGCTATTTGAGAGCCCGAATACAATGAAGAAAACAGAATTTGAAATCAATCCAAACATGAGTATTGGCCTTCTTCCAATCCTGTCACTCATAGATCCGAGGACTGGAGTGAAGAGGAATTGTGCAAGTGAGTAAACCGCAATTACGACGCCTACCCAGAAGTCCCTGTTTCCCACATCGGTGATCCCCTGTCCTGAAGCGAGATCCTGAATGAAGTAGGTAAGAAAGGGAATCACTATCGTGAAACCGAGCATGTCTACTAAGACGACAAGAAAGAGTACTGCCATCGGTGATTTACCGCTTTGGGCATCACTCAACTTCATCACTCCCCGGGACCAATGAAAGTCTCCGATCCCGTGTGGTAATCTCGGCAAAGATGCTAGCCACGAAATCGAAAAGGGGAACTCCCTTCTTCTGGCTCCCATCTCTGGACCTGATTGATACAGTCCCGGAATCAGTTTCTTCGTCCCCGATTATCACCATGTACGCGGGCTTCATCTTGCGGTGATTCCTTATTTTCTTTCCAACAGTGTTGTCAGAATCGTCCACCTTTACCCTGACTCCAGACTCGTATAGTGCGGAGGCCACTGTAGCGGCGTGGACCTTGTGCTTCTCGGAAATAGTGATTATTTGAACCTGTACTGGAGACAGCCATGTTGGAAAGTTTCCTGCCCAGTGCTCAGTGAGGAATGCAACAAATCTCTCGTGGGTGGAGAGAGGCGCTCTGTGAATCACAAACACCTCGCCGTTGTCAGAGCCAGTCTCGTCAGTATAGGACAATCCGAACCTCTCCTTCGCAGCGAAGTCTAGCTGTATCGTAGACATCGACTCCTCCCTTCCAAGTAGTGTTGTGAACTGAATGTCTATCTTCGGTCCGTAGAATGCTGCCTCACCGACAGCCTCCACATAGTCGACCCCCAACTCGTCTAGAATTCCTCTCAGGTGATTTTGAGTCGACTCCCAGTTCTCTGGTTGATCAATGTACTTCTCCGTATTCTCCGGATCCCACAGAGAGAGCCTGAAGTGGTAGTCATCAAATCCAAATGCGGAGTAGTAGTCTTGAACCATCCTTACATTATCAGCGACTTCAGAAGCTACTTGATCGAGAGTGCAGTAGATATGGGCGTCATTCATCGAAAGCATCCTAACTCTAAGTAGCCCAGCTAGAGTTCCCGATAATTCATTCCTGTATACGGTACCATATTCGGCTATCCTCATCGGCAATTCGCGGTAAGACCTCTTCTTATTGCTGAACACGAGGTGATGGAAAGGGCAGTTCATCGCCTTCAGGTAGTATTCTCCATCGTCCATTTCCATAGGGGGATACATCCCATCTGCATAATGAGGTAGATGGCCGCTCGCCTCAAACAGCTCCTTCTTCCCGAGAACCGGAGTGGTGACCCTCACATACCCATATGCTTCCTCGGTTTCAACAGCGAACTTCTCAATCTCACCTTTCAGAATCTCGCCATTAGGGAGCCAAACAGGCAGTCCCTTGCCAATCATCTCGTTAATCATGTACAGCTCCATTTCCCTACCTATCTTCTTGTGGTCACGCTTGGCGGCCTCATCCAATTGGCGGACTCTCTCCTTAAGCCCCTCTTTCGTAGAATAGCACATCCCGTATATTCGAACTAGGGACTCCCTGTTCTTATCGGCCCTCCAGTATGCCTGACTCGTGCTTGTTAGCTTGAACCACCTTAGGTGTGAGGTACTAGGGACATGAGGGCCCCTGCATAGGTCGATGAAATCTCCCTGCCTGTAAGCTGAGGAACCCACATCGCTGCCTATCTTGTCATCCATTATCTCAATCTTGAACGGATTGTCAGAGAACAACGAACGCAGAGAATCGTTATCGTGCTCTTCCCTTGAAATCTGAAGATTCCTTTTGACGAGTTCCTTCATCCTCTTCTCTATCGCCTTCAATTCATCTTCCGAGATCGAGTCCATGTGGAAGTCGTAGTAGAATCCGTGATCGATAGGAGGCCCAATGGTAGGCTTGGCTTCCGGAAACATCTCGGTGACAGCCTGGGCCAGTAGGTGGGCACATGAGTGCCTGAGTATGTATGACCCCTCATCCGAGTCGCCAGAGATTGGCTCCACCGAGCAATCAGAATCTAGAACGTGGGACATGTCCCTCTCCGTCCCATCGACGAAGGCCGCCACGGCTCCAGACCTCCTGCCGTGGACGTTCTCTATGACCTCGCCTGCAGTGATTCCAGCGGAATACTCGTGGTGCTCACCGTTTCCGACGTCCACATTGATCATCGCCATAGCTGCACGCTCCGCTCTATCCGCTGACACTCTCTCGTTTGAAAGCGTCTATTCACTTATCGGCCCAAAGGGCCGAATTGCCACATTCAAATCCGAAGCGATAAGACCACACGCCCCTAGGCTCGTACATGCCCCGACTCGGCTTGCTGACCAATCCAGATGCAGGACTGGGCGGTAGGCTAGGGCTCAAGGGCTCCGATGGACAGGCCGAATATGCTAGGTCTCAGGGCGCCGAGGATCGCTCCGGTCCAAGGATGAGGGCAATGCTAGAACATTTCCTCGCAATAGGGGGGGATGGATTAGATGACTGTCATTGGGTCACTAGTGATGGCCGGATGGGCACAGATTGGATTCCCGAGGGAATAAAAAACGTCGATTGCGCTCACTCTTCGTCAGGTACGACATCAGCAGAAGACACCTCCACAGCAATATCCTCGTTACTTGACTCCGACATCGACCTCCTGATCTACGCGGGAGGGGATGGAACAACCAGGGACATAGTGGCAGCCCTAACCGAGTACGATGCCCCCGAACTTCCCGTAATCGGAGTTCCAACGGGGGTGAAGATGCATTCAGGATGCTTCGCCTCATCCCCGAAGGCTGCAGCCGAGGTACTGGCATCGTGGATATCGGGAGATCTTCTGGTTGCCAGCACCGAGGTATTGGACCTTGACGAGGACCTCTACAGACAGGGAAAATGGGTAGTCAGGATATATGCAGAGGTCATGACCCCCTCGAGTCCACGCTGGATGCAGGGGGCGAAGATGAGGGTCGAGGCCTCGGGCGAGGGAGAGATAGTCGAGGGAATCGCCGAGCATATACAAGAGACCCTCGTCGAGGAAGACAGGCTCGTCCTATGGGGCTCCGGGGGAACTCTCAGGTCAATAGGTGAGTTGATTGGCTTCGAACTGACTACACTCGGAATCGATGCTACAAGAGGTTCTGAACAGGTGGGAACAGACATAAACGAAAGTGAAATTCTCGAGATATTGGATTCGCATGTAGGAACCGTGACGCTCCTGCTATCTCCGATGGGGGGTCAAGGATTCCTGATTGGTCGTGGCAATCTCCAACTTTCACCGAGCGTACTCAGAAAGGTTGGGATTGATGGCATTCTGGGCGTTGTTACACCTGCCAAACTTTTGACTCTTCGAAGCCTGAGGATAGAGACGGGGGAAGCAGAACTGGACACTCTCTTCTCGGAGAAGAAGTATCTGAAGGTCCTCCAGGGATATAGGACCACAAGGGTTCTACCCGTCTCAGTAGATTGAACCGAAAACTACCCCCTGGCATCATACATCCGGAATAATCCTAAATAATTCGGTAAATACCGAATTTCATGAACTGTGAATGCTGTGATTGCAACCCTTGTGGGTCAGACTGCAAATGTGATGGTTGCTGCTAATCTCCGAAGAGACTACCGCTTAGAAGAGTTGACAAGTACTAGGGATGGCGCATAGCCATGAGCAAGGATTCGATTGAGGGTGAGCCGACTTCGGGAGTACAGGATGGACTGTTTCCTGAGAGGTTGGTCGACGGTCTTCCGACAATGTACTGCTTCGAGACTTGCCCATTCTGCTTCAAGGTCAAGGCGCTTTTGGGCTCTAGGGGAATTGAGTACTCCAAGGTCGAGGTAGATCCCACATTCAAGACGCAGCTAAAGTGGTCGGAATGGGGAAAGGTACCGATCTACGTCGATTCAGATGGGACCCAGGTGACTGACTCCAATTACATCCTCCACTACATCGACTCAAACGATTCTGACTCTTTCCCGCGCATGGGTGAAGACCCTGAGCAGGATAGGTGGATGGACTTCTCAAACAAGGTCCTGGGTAAATCCATCGTGGCCGTGATTTACACTTCCTACAGGACGTCCCTCCAATCCCTCGATTACGTTACGAGAGTCGACAACTTCTCGTTTGGAAGCCGCATAATCAACAAGTGGCTCGGGGCATTCATCATGCGCATGGTTGGGAAGAGTAGGGCAGAGATGTTCGAACTACCCCCTCGTGAGAATCTACAATTCCAACTGGACGAGATGTCCACGGGCATCAAGGGAGACTTCTTCGGGGGCGAGCAGCCAAACGGCTCCGACTACGCAAACTTCGGAATTCTTCGTTCCATGCAGGGCCTGAATGGGTTCGATATAGTCGAGGGGCACAATGTGGTTTCCCCCTGGTATGGAAGGATGCAGCAGCACTCCGGAGTTTGAATTACATAATTATCGGCAAGGCTACTGATGCCAGCATCAGTCCTCCCACCACCTCTCATCCTTTGGAGAGATGTCGAAGTCGGCCCGGCTGTGCAGAGTGTGTCCCCCATCCGAGAAGACGCGTATACTCACCGTTCCTTTGCGCCTCTCGGGGAACGAGGCGTCGGAGACATCGAGGTCCTCCAGCCACTTCCATCTCTCTCCCTCCTCTCCATGGTCCTCGTCTGAGGCCCCGAACGGGTAAATCGCCACCCAGGCGGAGCTGCTTCTGGGGGGGTCGTTGATCCTGAATCGAACTGGCTTGCCCTCAATCGCCTCCAACACCTCGATAGCGGGGGCCTCGGGGTCCTTGCGAGCAGGAGTGGGATTGGCCTTGAACGCCTTTCGGGTGATACCCAGACCAACGAGGGATAGCGAGCCGATGCCGGACATGATTGATCCGGCTATCATCAAGCCCCTGGCTTCCACGACTCTCTCTCCATCCTGTATCCACATTGGAATCGGGTACGAGGCATCGCTTCTAGAGGCGGAAATGTCAGTGTAGCCTGCCATACAACCATAGCAGGCCTGGCCGAGCTTCACCAGATCCCCTTTCTGTTCAGGCCATACGTCTGCATCACACCCGCTCCCGTCATGGGCGATTTCAAGTTCGAACACCTGCCTCGTTTGGTCTGCATCATTCTGCTTCGCCCATGACGTCCACGGATCGCTCATCCAGAGGCCCGAATGAGTAGCATTCACAGTCACAATCTCACAGTAGTCGTGTATCCCGTTATTATCGAAGTCCCCCGGTACCGCCTGGATGAAAATGATGAACCCCTGATCGCCCAGGCCGTCTGCATCAGTAATCCACAAACGAGCAGAGGAGTCGCCCCCGTAGTGGAGAGTTTCGGCTGAGATAGACCCAATGACAAGTAAGGCTATGCCGGGAATAAGGAGTATTACGGCGAACACCATCCCCATCCAGGTCCACCTAGGAGCGGGCTTGCCGGCTGCGGCATAGGATTCAGCCCGCGAAGAGATGAGAGCAAGCGAAGCGCCCAATAACAGAAATCCACCGATGCCGAACATTATCGCGCCCGGAATAATCATTCCGAGATTCTCCTCGGCTTCTGGGCTGTGTCCCGCAATAAAAAGTGGTAAACCGATACCGAACAGGAACATGCCAGTCACGAATGCGGTAATCAGACGCTTGTTTAATTGAGGTGACCGGTTTGCTGCTACAACATGTTTCGGCCTGACTGAGAAGTCTGTTCTCGAGTGCAGACTGTGTCCGCCGTCCGAGAAGACGCGTATGCTCCAATCCCCTTCTGATTGCTCAGGGAACGATGAGTTATTCACATCGATTTCCCGGAGCCATTTCCATCGCTTGTTTTGCTCTCCATGATCTTGGTCGCTCGCATTCGGCGGGTAGATGCCCACCCAAGCATCGTTGCTGCTTGGACGATTGCTGATTCTGAAACGAACGGGTTTGCCCACTACTGCTTCCAAAATCTCAATCCCATTGGTCGCCTGAGTTGTATGGGGACTAGTCGAAACTCCCGTAGGAATGGGGAACTCGCCATGTGGCTTGTTGTGAGTAGCATCATCACTGCATCGGAAGAGCCCTGTACCTCCGGGCTGCGCAAAGAATGCCGCGTCTTTCGGTGCG
>PBGL02000015.1 GCA_002718995.2 Methanobacteriota archaeon | reverse complement strand
CCGTGAACGGACCGTCGCCCTGCAGGGTCGCGAGTAGCTCGGCCTGAACCACTGCGGCGACCAGCGAGTCGTGCACCCCTGTTCCGGAGGCTATGGTTGGGATGTCTGTGATTTCGCCAGGGGGCATCAGTACCTTGTCGATCACGTGGATGATTCCGTTGGACGCCATCAGATCGGACTGCGTCACAGTAGCGTCGTTGACCATCACCGTTCCGCTCGAGAGAGTGAAACCCAGTGAGTCGCCATTGTACGCATCGACGGCCATCCCGTCGGTGATATCATCGGAGGCTACTGCGCCCAGAACGACGTGGTAGGTCAGTATGTCAACCAAGGTCGCGTTCTCCTCATCAGTGTCAAACTCCGCTAAGTCGAAGCCCGCGTCAGCGAACGCCTGGTCCGTCGGGGCGAAGACCGTGAATGGTCCGTCGCCCTGCAGGGCACCAACGAGGCCTGCATGCGATAGTGCCGAGACGAGGGTGTCATGCACCCCAGTTCCCTGGGCGTTCGCGGGTATGTCGGAGAGAGAGTCTCTCTTCATGCCGTCAGCAGCCACTATCGGCGATGCTAACAGACTGGCTATCACTAGTATGGCTAATGTGGCATTCTTGTTGCTCATGGGGTCCCTGAACTACCTACCCTTATTGAAGGGGTGTTTGTCCTTCTCACATTCCCAATACAAGAGTTAATATGGAATTCGAAATGGTCGAATACTCTCATTTATATTCTCAACCTTGTCGGCATGTGCATGGACTCGAATCCATACAAGAGACGCAACAAGATAACGAAAGCAACTCTGGGAATCCTAGCAGTGACTCTACTGTTCGGAACCCAGACGGTTAGTGCCGAGGCAACCGCCCTCGCAACTAATGACTGGGTCGGGATAAGCTTCTGGATCGCAACAGCGATGATGCTAGCTTTCACCGTCTTCTTCCTAGTTGAGAGGCAGAACGTACCGGACAAGTGGAAGACGTCCATGACCGTAGCCGCCCTGGTTACCGGTGTGGCATGGTACCACTACACGTACATGAGGGAAGTATGGGCAATGGGGGACGGTTCCCCACTGGTCTACAGGTACATCGACTGGTTGGTCACAGTACCACTTCAGGTCGTTGAGTTCTACCTAATCCTCGCCGCTATCGGCGTCGGTACCTTCGTGATGTTCAGGAACCTCATGGGTGCATCCATCGTCATGCTAGTGGCTGGATTCTTTGGCGAGTCCGGAGCTATGGATGGTACGCTCGAGCTCAGCTCGACCGTTTGGTGGTTCATCGGAATGCTTGGTTGGGGATACATCCTCTACGAGCTATGGTCCGGGGACGTCAAGGAGGCTGCAGCATCTGGCAGCCCGGGAGTGCAGTTCGCATTCAAATCAATGAGGATTATAGTTACCTTTGGCTGGGCAATATACCCACTCGGTTACCTAATGGGCGCTGGAACCATCGGTGGCATGGGAACAGACGACATGAACATCCTCTACAACGTCGCTGACTTGGTCAACAAGGGCGCGTTCGGAATGATGATCTGGTACGCAGCAAAGCACGATGAGTGATTTCATCGGGTAGCACTGAATTAACAGACCAGAATTACGTAATCCGGGTGGTCGGGAAACCGGCCATCCGGACCAATATTATGACCACTACTTATTCTCTGAGATCCTTAGGAACATCCCACGAGAGTTCGGGAGTGTGGGCTTGAAGCCCCATCTCTCATAGAACCCGTCGACATCGGCCATGAGATTGATGTAAGACTGGGATGAAGCTTCTCGGGTAATGTATTCCATGAGAGAATCCATTATCATCGTCCCTGCTCCCTTTCCCTGCCATTCCTGCTCAACCGCCATATCACAGATGTGGAATACGGTTCCGCCGTCTCCGACAACCCTCCCCATTCCTATGATCTCGTCGGAATCGTCATGCCTGAGTAAGACTGAGAATAGCTCGGAGCCTAGGCCCTTGGTAGCCCCGCTAACTGTTCTTGACCTCATTCCTGCCTTTTCTCGTAGTCGCAGATACGTTTCTACATCGGGAACTGCGGCCTCAATGGAAAACAGCCTATCACTTCCGTCCGAACTTCCTCTTCCTCTGCCCGCCTTTCTGCTTGAATGACTTCCGTTGGGCCCTCTTCCTACGATCGCCCTTAGCGGGCCCAGATGAGGCATCCTTCCGCCCCTCCTGCTTTGATTCCATCATCTCGGAGCGCATCTTGAGCCCGATCTGTCGCATCACTGCTTCTTTGCTGTCTGATGCTGTGGCCTCCATCGCGTCGTTGGTGTCTAGGACGAGCCTTCCCTCAGAGGCATGGGGACGGGATGGATGGCTAGCTTCGGGCTGCTTCTTCATCTTCCTAATACCGGCCTTTTTGGCGGCCCATGCAAGTGCATCGAGAGAGGGCTGGGGGATACTGGCATCCTTCGCCACCCTGCGACCGGATGACCTAGTCAGCTTGGAGTCGAAGTAGCCGGTCCAGAGGGTCATCTTGCTGGGGTCGCCGGCCATGCTATCACCAATGCCTCACATGCGGGGTGACTTGAGGGCTTCGTGCCTTCAGTCCTCTAGGAGTACGCCGGAGACGACTCCGTGCATACCAGGGCGGCTGGTCACGCGGACATTTCCGAGGTCCGTATCCACAACAGCTCCCTTGGTGACGATGTTACGTCGGACGAAGTTGGGGTCTGCCCCATTATCTACGACGCTCTTGATCGTGACCCTAGAGGTCTTGCCGCTCTTTGGATCGTTGACGTTGATATGGTTCGCTCCTAGGACCCTGACGGTCTGGGAGTTGCCCCTCTTGCGGTAGTTCTTCCTCTTGTCCTCAGCGGATACGTATGCGAACTGGTCCTCGCTGGAAATCTCTGTCCTGCGCTTTCCCCTGTAGCGATTCGGCCTCTTCAGGCGTCCGCCTGATGGTTTGCGACGGGAGATGCCGTGCCACTTCGCCATGCGTCCCGCCGACCGACCACCCTTATTTCAATGGATTGGAGCGTATCGGGGCTGTTTCCCAGCGAGCAGCATTACGTTCTTGTCATAGTCTCTGCCACACTGGCACATGAGCGGGCCGCGGATGCGCAAGAGGAAGCCGGTCAGGCACAAGCAGGTCCGAGAGGTCGAGAGGCAGCTTGAGGAGGTCATGGGGATGGATGTTGACTTGTCGGGGGGATTCATCGAGTTGGCTCACTTCGAGGGCAGGGACATACTCCTGCTGGATCGCACGATAGTGGGTATCAGATTGGAAATAGGCGACTCCCAAAGATGGGTTCCAACAATCAGGGGGATACTCCACTGGAATCCCGATAGGTGCTGGGCAGCGGTCGATGATGGGGCTACCCCCTTCCTCTTGAACGGGGCGGACTGCATGGGGGCGGGCGTCCATATCGCTGACCCATCAGTGGAAGCTGGTGGATTTGTCTGGGTCAGGGACCAAGACAGGGGCACTCCGATTTCGATAGGCGTGGCTCTGGTGGATGGCGACGAGATGATGGAGATGACCAAGGGGAAGGCGATCTCGACGATTCACTGGGTAGGCGATGAATTGTGGATGATTGAGGCATGATGCCTCACCATTCATGAGGAGTGATGTGCACGAGTCATCCATGCGCGCGGTTGCTTGTCTGCTTGTGTGCGCTGTTTTGATAGCCCCAATCACCAGCGCTGGAGAGAGTGGCGTCAACGAGGATACCACGGTCGAAGGGACTGAAATCCAGGAAATCATTTACCCTAACGAGGCCTCTTCAGGGACTGATTTCGAACTGACTTTGGCCCTGACTGAAGAAGCGAGTGGGAACGGGACCAATGTTAGTTGGATAACTCAAATTTGCATCAACTCTGGGGTGTGCTACGCCCCAGAGTCGCATTCGATGCTTCGGAACTCAGATGGAGGCTGGGAGGCATCTATTGTCCCTGATGATACCGTCACATACGTCAATTGGAGAATCGAATTGAACTGGGCGGATGGTAACAAGACCAGCGTGCCGGACACCGGATTCGGGTGGAAGGTATGGTCCGACTGCTGGTATGATAGTGGAGAATGGGGAGGTTCGGACCAGAATTGCATAGATGAGAGCAGCTCCGAGGAAGATTCCGGTATACTACCGGGGTTCGGCGTCATGGCGTCTCTTCTCGCTATTTCGATGGCAGGCTTGATGGGTAGGCGCGAGTGAGCCATACCATGGGCGAGGACGAGGGGGACCAGGGTTTCGTACGGCTGATTTTCGAAGAGTTGCCTCCAGGAGAGATGGAAGAGCGTGCGGGGTCTTTCTTCGATTTGATGGATGGAAGGAGGACTACACGCCACTTCTCTGACAGGCCAGTTCCCAGGGAGCTTATCGAGACGGCGGTTAGGACTGCTAGTACTGCCCCATCAGGGGCTCATCTCCAGCCATGGACTTTTGTAGCAATATCTAACCAGTCCCTCAAGTCAAGGATAAGAGAGGCAGCAGAGGAGGAGGAGCGGAGATTCTACGAGGACAGGGTTCCTGAAGCATGGAAGGAGGTGCTAGACCCCTTGGGTACTGATCACGTGAAGCAGCACATTACTGAGGCGCCTTGGGTTGTGGTTCTTTTTAGGCACTCCCAAAGGCAGAGGCCATCGGGAGAAATGTCTCCGACTTACTACTCCCAGGAGTCCTGTGGAATAGCTGCTGGACTCTTCGTTGCTGCGATACACAATATGGGCCTAGTGACCCTTACTCACACTCCATCCCCTATGGGTTTCCTGAAGGACATACTGGAGCGCCCGGAGCACGAACACGCCATGCTCCTCCTCCCTGTGGGGTTCCCAGCGGGGGATGCCATGGTTCCCGATATTAAGAGGAAGGACGTAGAGGACGTGCTTGTCTGGAGGGAGTAGCCTACTCCCCTTCACTGGAATTCGGTGAGACGAATATTAGCGCAATCCCCGAGCCTATGATTAGGGCTCCACCGATCCAGTCTGCTAAAGCCAGAGTCTCTCCAAATATCAGCCAGCCGTAGAAGGTTGCCACTATGACCGTGAGGTATGAGAACGCACTAACCCATGCAGCATTCGCCTGGTGGTACGCCATGGTGATGCCTACCTGCCCACATCCCGCGCCCACCCCTATCCCAACAAGTGCAGCAGCCGCCTCCAGTGAGAGGTCGGGGATATCTGGTGCGGCTTGGAAGAAGCTGCCTGCCACAGAGAAAGCTGCGAACCAGAAAACCACGCTTGACGCCGAGTCTGTTTTCCTGAGTTCTCTGACGTAGATGTAGGCCAGGGCGGCGAACAGTCCCGATCCAAGTGCTAGGAGGGCATCTGGCTCGACCGATCTAAGGTCAGGAGATACGATGAGTACGATGCCTACGAATGCAAATACCACAAGCCCCGCGACGGATGGTGAGACCTTCTCTCGAATAATCGTACCAGAGAGCAGTGCAACGAATAATGGAGCAGTGTATTGGAGGGTGACCGCCTGCCCTATCGGTATCCTCGAGAGTGCGGTGAAGTAGAGGATCATCGCGAAAAGCCCGACGGCGCATCTAAGGAGCATCGTCCTAGGGTCATTGGCCCTAAGGCTCAGGCCCTTTGCCGCGGCATAGCCAGCTACTGCGAAGGCGATGACTGCCGATCGTACGAGGATAATCATCCAAACGTCGGCCTCCGTCGATGTCCACTTCACAAGGGCGTTCATGGTGCCGAAAGAGAAGCTCCCGAAAATCATCCAGAGGACAGCGATCCTCGGGGAATCGTTCGGAGCGATGTAGGCTCGCCCACTCGAGATTTGTTCGGCCATCTAACCCAGTCTCCAGCGTCTCTCTAGTACTGATGTGATATCTTGGTAGTCCTGGCCACCTGCGCTGGTTGGATTGTGGAGGTGTATGGGTATTCCATGGCTAGGAGCCTCGGCCAGACGTATGTTGCGGCGTATTGCGGGCTCGATAACCAGATCTGGGAATGATTCCCTGAGTTCAGTGGCGACCTGCTGATTGAGTTTTGTCGGTGCATGCATGGTCATGAGAACTCCGTCCACTCCGAGATCGGGATTGAGGAATGCCCTGACCTCCCTGATCGTACCCGATAGGAGGGCGAGTCCCTCCAGTGCGAAGTACTCGGTCTGAACGGGAATCACTATGCCGTCACTCGCGACGAGTGCATTGATTGTAACGAGTCCGAGGGACGGAGGTGTGTCGATAATAATCAGGTCATAGTGAGGCAGGAGAGGGGTAAGCGCCTCAGTCATCCTCCTTTCTCTGCCCAACTGTCTGAGCATTTCCTGCTCCAAACCCACTAGGGTCCTATCTCCCACAATCATGTGCACGTTATCCACGGCCGTGGAGTGCCTTGCACTGACGGCTGTCTCTGGATTTAGGATGAGGTCTCTCGTAGTGGCTCTGACCTTGCTCTTGTCGACCCCTAGGCCCGTAGCGCAATTTCCCTGAGAGTCCGCATCGACTACCAGGACCTTGTGTCCCCTGAGTCCCATTTGTGCTGCCACGTTGATCACTGATGTGGTCTTACCAACCCCTCCTTTCTGGTTGATTACGGTGACGACTCTGGCTCTTCCGACGGGAGTGGGTAGGGAAGGTGGGAGCTCCATTGGACCGCTGGCCTTCGTAGTGCTGACCTGCTCGGCCGCATTGAGCAGGGGTGCGTCATGCGTTTCCTCTGTCTCCACGAACTCGACGTCGACCACCAAGGGAGCATTCTCTACTTCAGGAAGGGGATTGCCCTCCTCATCTGCTTCCATACGAGCGCCTTCGGCGCTCGGAGGGGTGTTCAACGTGCCGATGGATATGGTGCCAACAATGCCGAAAGCTCCACTACCCCGAGGGGCCGTGGGTGTGGACCCATCCTGCCATCCTTCCGGTCTCTGCATCCATGGCGAGCCTGAGGGTGTGCTCCCTCCCTCCGTCTTCCGGGCTTCCCCAATTCCTGTCGGCGAGGATAGTGACCTGTCCATCAGCAAAAATGTCAGGGAGGCTCGACAGTAGTCCATCGTCTGGAGAAGTAAGGAGATATCCTATCTCCACATCGACTAGCCATGTTCCCTGTGAGCCTTCCAGGTAGGGGTTCAGCTCCGCATACCTGAGGTCATCTAGGAGCCTCTGCTCCAATAGGGATATTGTATGGGTATCGGGGACTGCCTCCCTGTTCCAGCTGAATGTTCCTGATGCGTGAGACCCATAGTCAATAATGTCACACCCAGAGCCTATTTGCCTCACTACTGCCCATCCCGACCTGTCATCCTCATTGACCCATGACATATTCCACTGGGGCGATCTGGTGGGCTGTGACCAATATGCCTGCCAGATGTACCCAGTACTCTCCAGGGCGATGGCCAGCTCTGAGGTTGAGTGGTTGACAATAGTACACTCTATGGCTTCCTCCAGATCAAAGTCTCTGCTGGTCGACTCGTCTGGCATTGAGGAGACCCATTGCCTCTGTGACGAGCTACTTGGCTTGTCTTCCCCGGGGCCCGGCCTACTTGCATAGGTGGAGTACCACTCGACGTCCTTAGAGCCACTTCCGCTGGACTGCTCTGAGATTTTCATCTTGACCTTGATCGTACCCTCAGGCAGAGACAACGACGAAACGGTGCCAGCGAGGAAACCACAGTTGCTTGTCTCGAGACTCTTGTCGATTAGGATGTCAATGGTCTGTTCGACTGGCCATGGACTGCTACTCTTCACTTTGAGTTCCATTGTAGCATGGCCCAGGCAGTCGTTAACGTCCTGGTTCCACATTGAAATTGGATACACATTTCCATACGATGACTTAGTCTCGGGCCCCACAGTCCATCTCCAATCTGAGTTCCACTGTGGATCATCATTCCAGCTACTTCCCTCAGTCAGGACCGTGTCACCGAATATTTCGTGCAGCTCAATGGGAGTAAGTGGGAGCATGAGTGGGGAGATTCCATTCAGGCCCGATAGCTCCTCGAGATCATAGATGATCGCTTGGAGGTTGGAGGATTCCCCATTATTGTCCGTGAAGTCTACCTGTAGATCCGAGCGGATAGCCTCTTTCCCCGCTATCTCCACCCACCTCTTCAGGGAAATATCAGCCACATTATCGGGTGAGCTGAGCTTGCCTCCACATTCACCACTGGAGGTCACTGTCCTAAATGTCAGATCCATATTTAGATCATAATCAATTGACTGTTCGGCAGTCAAGAAATCTCTGCCATATGCATCTGGTGAATTGACAGCACCTACGAAATCTAGGTCCGATGCATGTTGGATATCACTGAGGGTCCCTTCCCTTACCCCTATGTCACCAGACCCATGATCTATGATAATTGACAATTCGTCGCATATTTCATCGAGGGCGCTCGGTGAGGCAGCGTCCCTCAGAAGCGATATCATCTCATCTCCTACTATGCTAATTTCTCCCTCACTCACCTGGAAGGACATCTCGTCTCCGTACTTCAGCTGTCTAGCTTGGAACGACTGGTCTGCACTGAAGAAGTAGAATGCACCGACTCCAGCCAACATGACAGCCGCCAAGACTGCTGAAATGGGCTTCCAATTCTCAAAGAATACGTCGAATGATGGAAGAACTATTGTCATCGATGCCTGATCCGCCGGCCCCGTGGTTTCCGAGATTTCGTCTTCGACTAGAGTCGAGGTCCATGGATCTGGCTCATCCTCAGGCTCTGGTGTGGGTTCTTCGGCCTCTTCCTCCTCTTCGGCCTCTTCCTCCTCTTCGGCCTCTTCCTCCTCTTCGGCCTCGATTACCTCAGCCTCGATTACCTCAGCCTCGATTACCTCCTGCTCGGGCTCGGATACAACGCCTCCCTCGAAACGTGCCAAGAGTTTGTCCACAGCATCACTGACATCGGCCTCGGGTTTCTCCTCCTGAGAGTCCTCCATGGATTGCTTTTCTGGTTCGCTAATTCTTTCAGAATCCAAGAGTCGGTCAATCAGATCTTGCTTCTTACCGGAGACAGTTAACCCTAGTTCCCTGCACCTCTCACGAAGATCGTCGACCTTCATCGAGGATAGTTCCTCGGGGCTTGGCACATCCCATTCTGGCATCTGACTCAATTGTGAGCCGAATAAGGAGGCTTTCAACCCCTTCGCCTTTCTGAATGCTCTAAAGGGCTCTAGCGGCCCTGATTGAGGATTCCAAGAAGCAACAGGCTCAAGAGGGGTTTGTGGTCGGCGGGGGTCATGGAGCCTCGTCTAGTGATACTGTCAAGGGGCCCCGAGTTGTACAGCACGAAGAGAATGTTCGAGGAAGCTGAGGCTGCTGGGTGGTCGGTACAGATACTCGATCCCCTGAAGCTGACAACAGTGGTCGACGATAACGGCGTCAAGGTATTCAACAAAGGATGGCCCGTAGATTGTGATGCTGTAATCCCCAGAATTGGCAACTCTATCACAGGCAAGGGGGTCCCGATAGTCAAGGCATTCGAGAGAATGGGGGTAATCGTCCTGAACGAGGGAGGGGGGATCAGTAGCAGTAGAGACAAGCTGATGGCTTGCCAGATGATGAACGAGCGTGGAATTCCAGTCCCCATCACTGCAAATGTTGGTACATGGCAAGATACTAGAAGGGCGATTTCCAGAGTCGGTGGAACTCCTTGCGTAGTCAAAGTGACAGAGGGGACCCATGGTTCTGGTGTGTTCCTGGCGCATACCGAGCAGCAAGCCAGACAGTTGGTTTACCAGATGCTGGAGAGGGACATGAGGCCGCTTGTTCAAGAGTACATCAAGGAGTCTCACGGACAGGATGTCAGGGCGTTCGTGGTTGGTGGAAAGGTAGTCGCTGCAATGAGGAGGAAGGCGAGGGGCGGAGAGTTTCGATCAAATTTCCACCTTGGTGCCAAGGTCGAGAAGCTTGAGATTCCCGACAAGCATTCTGAAATCGCGTGCAAAGCCGCAGAAACTATGGGGCTTGATATCGCAGGAGTGGACCTGCTCGAGTCTTCAAGGGGGGCTCTGGTTCTAGAGGTCAACTCGAGCCCGGGATTGGAGGGGATCGAGGCTGCCTCAGGCGTAAATGTGGCAAGCAAGATAATCCAGCATCTGAACCGAGTATGGGAGAAAAAGGTGAGTCAGGGTGACTCTTCCGAGGCCCCAATTGATCAGGAAGTCAATGGTGAAGGCACATCAGATGCTTACTAGGCCCCTGGCGGTCTTCAATAAATCGACAAACGTACCGCCTAGAACAGTCGGGGAGAGAAGCATTCAATACCTCGGTGGTTGACTTGGGTTCGTCCTTAGGGACAGGGATGCACCTCCTCTGGAGGCTAAAAGGCGGGAAACATGGTAGAAAGAGAGTTGAATGGTCAACAGACTGGGACCTGGACCAACATGATCGGCAGATCTGACCATGTTGCCCAGGACGGCTCTTACTCCAGCCGCCTTCCATCAAGGCTCCAGAGGCTGTCTAGTCTGCCTTGGTATGAGTGTTGGATCCAGCAACTTAGGACGGAGAAGAAGAGCATTCACACAATCAGGGCCTATACGGTCGCAGCCAAGACATTCAGCACCACGTGCCTTCCCGGGGAAACGGAAAGGGACTGGGAACAAATGCAAACGACTAGCGTGGAGGACTTCCATGACATTGCTAACCCGAACGGGGGAAGAATGGATGCGTGGATGAATAGCTTGGGGGAATTGAGGCCATCTTCACTGAATGCCAGGATAGCTGCAATATCGCACCTTCTGGGTTGGTTTGGCCATACTGTTCCTGACTGGATACAGAGGCCGACTCGTAGGAAGACCCTCCCTAGAACACTCGGACGATCAGAGCTCATCAGGCTGAGGAAGGCAGCTGGTAACTCGGAAGACCCTTTGTCCTCGCCAGTGGTGACAATACTCCTGGACACAGGTCTGCGGGTATCAGAGCTTTGCGGCCTGGACATTGAGGACTTGGACCTAGAGGATCTCTCTGCTCTTGTGATAGGAGGCAAGGGGGAGAAGGACAGGACCGTGCTATTCACTGAAGCCACAGTCAGAGCAGTCGAGGCTTGGATGCCAATTAGGACATCCAGGAATAAACTGAGCTCGGAGGGCAAAGAGGAGAGGGCGCTTCTTCTTTCAAGTCGAGGAAGGAGGATGAATCCGAGGTCGGTTCAGAAACTCATAGACAAGCTCGCAGAGGCGTCGGACATTCCGAAATCAAGACTTAGCCCTCATACCCTTCGCCACACATTCGCTACTGGACTTCTGGAACGTGGCGCCGATCTAGTGACTATCCAACGACTTCTGGGCCACTCCAGCATAGCGACGACAAGGGTCTACCTCGAGATAGGTGATCAGACTCTGAGGGAGATATACCATCGTGCCCAAAACAGTCCTCCCCTGACTGAGTTACTAGAAGAGGTGAATGGGGACTCGATCGATACAGAGTTACCAGTGCAGGAGACCGTGCAGAGAGTAGAGTGACTACTTGCTTGCAGGGTTCTTCTTGTTTGACCTCTTGTCTACTGATTCGGGGCCCTTCCACTCCCTGCTGGCTCCGGACTCGTTACCAGGGTGTCCCGGGATAGGACAATACTTACCCGATCTGCATCTGCTGCAGTTATCCCGGGGAGGATGGTCCACCACCTTCTGAAGGCGTCCATACTTCCTACGAGGCATGTACCCCGTTTGGCTAGGAGGGACTTAGCGGTTACGAGTACACGGAATATTCAATCAGAGTAGCTACAACAGTGGCACGTGGCAGAGGGTGGGCCGATTGGCATAGACCCGGTTCGAAGTGTGCTATATGCACAGGTGATGGACGGAAATCCAAGGATGAAGATAGATGTGGAGGGTTATCTGAGGCAGGCGAATTGGCCCGGCGAAGGGAGGGAGGTTTTCCTGGGCGATGTTGCCAAGGCATCCCTCAGATCGTTGGGCCCCCATGACCCTCCGCAATTCTCAGTTCAGCCCGGGTACGATGAACAGAGGTGGGAGTTGACGTCAGCTGCAGGGGAGTTGAGAATCACGATTGCTAGCGAGTCCTACTGGGGATTCGGACTGTTTGCTAAGTGCTTCCTTAACAGAATAGAGCTGACTGGGCCGCTTGAGCTCAGAGCAAGGTGCGTTCACGACATCATTTCTTCCCTGGGGAGGAACCCGTGGGAGGCAACTAGGGTCAGGAGGTTCGAGAAGTCGACCGGTGGACTCGTTGCCGAGCATGGATCCTCTTGGTTGGAACTAGAGAGAAGGGCGAAGGATGACATGAATGAGGAGATTTTGGAGTTAGACGAGGCAGTTAAGTCCCTCAGAGGCAAGGAAGAGGGGATTGGTCGCATATTAGATTCTGCATCGGAGGCCCTTGATGAGGCTAGGTCGGCATTGTCCGACAGGAACGCTCCCGCTGTTGAGCGGGCTCTAGGTAGGGCGGCAAGTGCGATAGTAGAGGCTGATCCAAGTACCGAGGTTCGCTCCTCAGAGTACATCGCCTCAAGACCCGGTAAACTGACGAAGAGCCCTGTTCCTTTGATCGATGAGGTGGATGCTGGAGAACTCCTGGAGGATGAGGTTCCTTTCGTGGATCTCTCCGAGGAGGAGTGATCGACTAGAAGAGCGACCCGATCCACGATAGTACGCCGTGGTTAGCGAGGTAGATTGCCACTGAGAAAACTATGCAAGCAGCATAAATCGAAGTCTTGGAAATCTGGATGGCGTCCTCGGACTCCTCGTCGAAGTACCTTATCAGGCCCGCAGCTTGTTGGATACCGCTGCCCTTCTTCTCCTTCGCCATCGGCCCGCGCACCTGCCCTCACTATTTCAAGCCCGCTAAAGGGAAAATCAAGGTTCCAATGTCTCAATTAGTACGCACCCACCGTCTAACTCGACTATGCGGGAGGCGGCGCTGACCGCAGTTTCAAGGCCTGCAGTCATCAGTATCTCTCTTCTGGTACCCACTTGATTCTGGAATACAAGTCGGTGACTTAGCATCTCTAGCACGTCGTGGTCAACTATCTGCCATATCCAATCATCCCCCTCAATGGTGACTAGTGCTTCCACTGGCACGAGTGGTCCCTGCTCCCTACCATTCGCCTGTGCCCTTTCTACCAATTCTACCAATTTTCTTGTCGCTCCATTAGCGTCCATGCAGACCGGTTCGCCTGCATTATCTGCTATTCTCCTCCTGAGTATCCTCACTTGCATCCCACCTGCGACAACAGCCGCAAACCGAGAGCGTCTCGTTGGAGGTTTAACCGTTTACCATCCTGATTAGTGTCTGGAAGGGATAATCATAGTCTGCCCGAGATACCGTTGTCCGAGTGCTTGATGCACTGTGGGCGGACCGGTGAATCATGAGCGGGGTGGGTGCGACGTGGGAGGAGATGGCTTCCAACAGTGCTCTCTTACGTGCGGTCGGTAGTTGGAGGGGTGATCCTGATGTTTGGCTAGCAGGGTCCTTCGAGAGGCTTCCGGAGACAGTTAGGGTTAATCCACTGAGGAATGACGATGTTTGGGTCGAAGGTTGGCTGGAGGAAGTCGGGGCCGAAGAAATCGATTGGTTCAATGGTCCGGGGAGTGCTTGGGTGTTGCCCTTCCACAGAGGCAGAGCAGAAGGCAGAGTAAAGGAAATACTGGCTGCCTTACATGAGACTGGACGTATCACTAGACAGGAGGCAGTGTCTATGATTCCAGTGCTGGCCCTCGGTATTGGGAAGGGGGACCTAGTCCTAGATATGTGTGCCTCGCCTGGTTCCAAGACTACACAAATATCGGAGAATCTTTCGGAGAGTGGGATGGTGGTTGCTAACGAGGTCGTTAGTTCGAGGGTGAACACCTTGGTCTCGAATGTACAGAGGCACGGCTCTAGATCTGCTGTAGTCGTCAATCATGATGGAAGACACATACCCCGGATGCCAGACGAAGGGTTCGATGGTGTTCTGGTTGATGCTCCCTGTTCTGGTTCAGGGACCACTAGGAAAAACCCCGAGATTTGGGGGAAGTGGTCTCCTTCTAGTGGGAGGTCACTACAGGGGCTGCAAGTTGACTTGCTCTCAAGGGCTCTGCGAATAGTTAGGCCCGGAGGTCGGGTGGTTTACTCGACATGCTCCCTGGATCCAATAGAGAATGAGGCCGTGGTAGCAGAGGTTCTGAGGAATAATACTGGGGTGAAGCTGCTAGATGCTTTGGAAATTCTAGAAGGGGTTCCCGGGGAAGCTGGTATGTCATCGTGGCCTCTGCTGAACGAGGACGGGTCAATATCGGATGATTCAGAAATTGAAGGGGCGATGAGGCCCCCTGGGGAGAACTGGATTTCTGAATCCCTAACTTACTGCATGAGAGTGTGGAACGATAGGGTAGAAGGGGGTGGATTCTTCGTAGCGGTACTTGAGAAGTCTTCGGATATTGATGATTCGTGGGGAGAGCCACAATTCCACCAAAGTCCGAATGAAGTCAAGGAGGACCTTCCTAGCTCACCTCAACCGATAGGTGAGGAAATATCTGAGGCCGTCAAGGAATCATGGGGAAGAGTGCCCCCTGACCTCTGGACCAGGGGCAAGAAAATACTCTGGTCGACACCCGAAATTACAGAAGTTTGGTCTTCGGAGAGAAGGATTCGAGGAGGTCGTACGGTTGTCCCTGGTGGAAGGTGGAGACCTCTGAAGGTCATCCACATCGGACTTAATGCCGCTAGGATGAGGAAGGGAGAAGTAGATCGGATAGTCGCTAAAGCAGCTAGGCCTCTAATCGAAGAAGTTGAGTTCGGGTTCACGGAGGTTAGTCAGGCGGCCATAGATAGCATACTAGTCGGAGAGGAGCCTCTTCCTTCGGCGATTGAGGGTCTGGAAGACGTGCGAGGGGGCCACGTTCTGACTTGTGGCGATCTCTGCATTCCCGTTTGGATTGGCGGAAGGGTTAGTTTGATGCTGAGTGACTCAGAGAAAACTATCATTCACTCACAAAGAGGGTTAAGTGACCAAATAGAAGAGGAATAGGGGTCTCTGACTGAACAAACACCTATATTTCCCCAAAGCAGTATTGCATATGTTCAATAGCCTGACTGTCAAACTATGTTTCCAGGTGAGTGGTTTGATTGATGATACCGACCGAAAAATAATCTCAGTATTGGAGAAGGATGCCAGAGCATCGCTGCGAAAGATCTCGGAGGAGGTCGGGGTGTCCCTAGGCACGGTCAGCAACAGAGTGAACAAGATGGAGGAAAGCGGCGTCATACTAGGCTACAAGGTGAGTCTCGATCCAGATAAGCTAGGATGGGGGCTGAATGTAGTAGTGGGGCTTAGGATAGAGAAGGGAAGGCTCATTGAGATACAAGAGAAAATTGCCCGAGATAGGAGGGTTTGTGGTGTCTACGACGTTACAGGGGACTATGACTCAATGGTGATAGCGAGGGCTCAAGATAGGGAGGACTTGGACGACTTGACAAAGAATGTGATGTCAATTGATGGGATCGAGAGGTCGGTCACCCATCTGGTGCTAAATACGGTCAAGGAGTCTCCACCGACGCCCCCCGGGAGTGGTAAGTGATCATGGGAAGGAGGGTTTTGGCGTGTGGCAATAGGGACTCAATGGTCCTGCCTTCTGGCTTCATCACCCTCATCAGAGTTGTTCTCATCTCTTCGTCGACAGTGACGTCCAATGACATTAGCCGATCTCTCAGAAATTTCTGCAACTGACCTCCAGTCCGATCCCAGTCCATTGCGACAATAATCGAAGGACCCTTGTCGATAATATTCCTGGTTCCATATGTATCATGAAGATAGGCGATGAGTTTCGATCTTGTCCAGCCCCTATTCACTTTCTCAATGGTACCCGAGAACCCCAGCTCCCTCAGTGCCCTCTCATCTTTGGGCCCCTCGACAATAACTGGGCAGTGACATCCGCCCTCCTCTGGAGGGGCATTTCTAGAGATGGATCTTGCTATCGATTTAGCAGCCTTGCGGAACCTTATTTCTCGATCCGGTGGGCCTTCTCTGTTTGGCAAAGTGGACTCCCTCTTACCTCAAGAAGTAGGATTGTGATTTGTAGTTGTTCAATGCCATACCTGTATTTCCAAGTAACTGCTTTTCCGTATTGCTTATGAGGGGAATTCACACCCGTAGGCACGGGGAGCATCTTGACGATACAGAACGCTCTCTTCGATGGTTTGTGGGACTACTACATCTGGATATCACTACTGGTGTCCATATTCACCTTCACATGGCTATACCATCATTCGTTCTGGTATCGCTCTGACAAGGGGGGGGAGCATGACAATCCTGACGAGATTGAGGTAGGAGTTTTTCCTAAGCACAACGACGATATGAAGCTGGAAGTAGCTTGGACCGTTGCCCCGTTTCTGTTGATCGTATGGCTCACTTACATCTCTTGGTTGCCTTTGGCTTCTGTCTGGGCTCCAGTAGATGACGCTGACTTTCACGGTTACGAATGCGAGGAGGGCGAGTCATCCAATAACGCATTAGTCGGTGAAGGATATAATGCCATAGTGGAGTCAGAATGCTACCATGTTATGGAGATAACAGGAAAACAGTGGGTTTGGCAGTTCGACTGTCTAGAGTTAGCAACTGAATTATGCGACACGAGCAGCGAAACAATAGAGGTCTACGGGACTGTTCCGGTTCTCCATCTCAAGGAGGGTGAGACGTACCTAGCGATAATGACCTCGGAGGACGTCACTCATGCGCCTTGGTTCCTAGGCCTGGGGACAAAGGAGGACGTTCTCTACGGACAGGACACGAGTCTCTGGCTTACTGTGGTCGAGGGGACCTCGGACCAGATCATTCTCTGTACTGAGTACTGTGGCGATGCGCACTCGGTAATGGCAGCGATGTTGAATGTTCACTCATAGGTGATTAGTCATGAATACTAGAATCAGTAGGAGCTTGGTCGTTCTTGCTGTACTTTCCATAGCAATGGTGATCTCTCCTGCAGTCGTTTCCTACCCCACTGGCATCAGTGGCGTGAAGGACTCAGGGTGCAACTGCCACGGTGCCGTGGTTAGCCCGGATGTAGCTGGATCGATTAGCGGCCTTCCTGACCAATACAACTACTCCGAGGAATACGAGATAGTGGTCTCTTTCACAGGGGGTCCTGCGAATGCTGCGAACTCGAATCAAGGAGGGTTCAACCTCTGGGTCAGCGATGGGGAGCTCGTTCCGAGCGATGCCACTGTCCAAGCGTACGGAGTCAACGAAGTCAGTCATACAGAGGCAGGAAATGACCAGACTTCATGGACTCTGACTTGGACAGCTCCCTCGAGCGACAAGAACGTCGAGTTCGTCTTGCACGTCAACTCGGTCAACGGAAACGCGGATGGGAATAACGGAGGCAGTTCTGGAGATATGTGGAACAGGCTCAGCGCGAAGGTTTCCCCTCCAATATTGGTTCTTGAGTCAGCAGATCCTTTCGTCGTACTATCTACCCTCATCCTCGTTTCCGCTATCCTTCTTGCAATAACACTGACTTATGTTTTCTACAGAACAAACCCTGAGTCATTCACCTGGGACAACTTTGCGCCTTGGATAGCCGAGTGGCTGACTACTACTGATCACAAGAAGATCGGGACTCTTTACTTCGTCGCTGGGATGTTCTTCCTTGGAGTTGGCGGGATAATGGCGATGATGATCAGGATTCAGCTTTCGGTACCTGGTAACGACTTCCTTACTCAGGATCAGTACAACCAGTTCTTCACCCTCCACGGAACGACTATGATTTTCCTTGCAGCGATGCCGCTGATTAATGGGTTTGCGAACTGGATGGTCCCCCTTCAGATTGGGGCTCCGGATCTAGCGCTTCCCCGAATCAATGCAATGTCATTCTGGCTGCAGCCAGTTGCTGCACTGCTGATATTCACTGGCGTATTCTCCGGTTCGGGAGCGGATACGGGGTGGACTGGTTATGCCCCATATGTGGTCAGTGAGACTGCTCACATGGGTACGACAATGTGGGTTGCGGGTCAAATCATGCTTGTGGCCTCATCCACTCTGACCGGGATCAATTTCCTGACCACTATAGCAGTAATGCGGGCACCCGGGATGGGTTGGTTACAAATGCCACTCTTCACATGGTCCATACTAATTGCTAACCTGATGCTTTTCCTATCTATACCAGCCTTCGGAATTGGACTGATACAAGTCTATCTCGACAGGGTCATTGGAACGGCATTCTACGATGTTTCCGCTGGTGGAGACCCGTTGCTCTGGAGTCACCTCTTCTGGTACTTTGGACACCCTGAGGTCTATGTTGTCATAGTACCAGCATTCGGTGTAATTTCAGAGGTTATTGCGACTAGCGCAAGGAGGTCTATCTTCGGTTACCGATCAATGGTCTATGCAATGGCCGGCATAGGGGTCGTCTCATTCATTGTCTATGGCCACCACATGTTTACGAGTGGGATGAGCCCGACCCTGAGGTTCGTTACCATGCTGACAACCATGCTAGTAGCAGTTCCCACAGGAATCAAGATTTTCAATTGGCTGAAGACGATGCATGGGGGATCCCTGGTATACAGGACTCACACCCTCTGGACTCTGGGCTTCCTGGTTACGTTCACACTTGGTGGAATATCGGGGATGTTCTTCCCATCGATTGCTATGGATTTGCATCTGCATGAGTCGTACTTCGTGGTAGCGCACTTCCATTACGTACTGGTCGGAGGTACTGTGTTCGGATTCTATGCGGCAATATACTACTGGTGGCCGAAGATGACTGGAAGGATGATGGACGAGCGTCTTGGGGTTATTCACTTCTTGACTGGTTTCATCTCTTACAACGCACTGTTCTGGCCGATGCACAGGCTGGGAGTGTGGGGGATGGCTAGGAGGCATCACACCTACTTCGTGAGTACGGAGGAGGCAATGGGGGCACTCCCAATTGAAGCCGCTGGATGGAACATGTTCGTCTCAGTGTCTGCTTTCCTATTCTTCTTCTCGAACTTCTTCCTCATTGCCAACATGATCAAGACTGTAATTCGTGGGGAGAAAGCGCCTGCGGACCCATGGGGAGGATGGTCGTTCGAGTGGATGACTGCATCGCCGCCACCAACACCTAGCTTTGATCCGCACAACCTACCAGAGTTGAAGGACGCAAATGAGCACATAGCGAACGAGCCAGGTACCCTTGGTAAACTATTCAACAGGCTAATGATGAGTGAAGACGAGGAGGTGGCACATTGAGTTCGTACGATGACCATCACCCTAGTGGTTGGGGGCCTCATGACTGGGGTCACGGTGCTCCGCACAACTCATGGTCCCCATTGATCATGAGCATCGGCATAGGAGTCTTCCTGTTCTCTGTCGCAGGGGTGTATGAGTGGGGCGAGTTCATTGATGCCAGTTACATAGGCGTCTCCATAGCGGGTCTTGCCATTGTCTTCATCGGACTGACGGTATGGTGGAGGCAGGACTACACCTTCGATGGGGGATATGAGCCTCGATCCACTGGAACGCCGTTCAGGGGGATTGAGATCAGGAAGGTCGCCATTTGGGTCTTCCTCATGTCTGAGATGATGGTCTTCACCTCACTCTTCAGCACATACATGAGATACAGGTTCGGAATAGAGTCCTGTGAGTCTGTGTTCGCGTCAGGGGAGTGGGTAGAGGGGGCATCCGTGACATGCTTCGAGCCCGCCGGTCACCTAATCGCTTCGAGCTGGTTCCACATAGCCCCAGGGGCGATTAACACGTTCGCACTGATCATCTCTTCATTCACCATCGTCCAAGCCCTTCGTTACGCGGGGATGGTAGATATCGATTCGGATAGGAGGAGGAAGCTTGTAACTCGCTACCTGGGAACCACGTGGTTCCTAGCAGTACTGTTCCTGACCCTGAAGATGATCGAGTGGTTCCTAGGCTTCCCCCTGCCTGAGTTCCTACACGAGTACAACCACGGGGACTCCACCATCAAGTCCCTCTATGCAGAGGGGTACCTGATCAATGCTGATTCATATCAGCACAAGTACTACAATACTGACTATGTAGCTTCTCATGGCCATGGGATGGACCATGACTCGGCCCTCTATCTGATGATGGAGGAGGGGACGCACTCGGGCGGCCAGATGATGGCCAACATACGCGTCAGCGCTTCGACGTTCTACGTGACCACTGGTACACACGGGGCACACGTCCTAGGTGGCATCATCGGATTGACTTACATGACTTACAAGGCCAGCAGGGGAGGATACACCCCGGAAAATGCTGTTTCTATCGAGTACTTCGGACTCTACTGGCACTTCGTGGACCTAGTATGGGTCATCGTGTTCCCGTTCTTCTATCTGTATTGAGGTGAAAAAAATGGCGAGTTACAAAATCTTGGGACGTGATCCCTACTGGATGAACTTCTACGGACTGATGATCCTTACACTGATCGAAGTACTTGCTGTTGGCTATGAACTGCCGGAAGAGAGGATATTCATCTTCAGCAACTACACCCTGATGATTCTCACCGTGATAGCGATACCCAAGTTCATCATGATTGGAATGATATTCATGCACCTCTACGGGAGCCCTGACTCAGGCATCCTTACGGTTACCGCGCTCTTCCCAGCATTCTTCATCATAATCATGATTCTATTCATCGGACTGACCCACCCAGAGGCCACTACTGGCCTTCCGGAATGGTGCAGACCGGGTTACTACAACATCTGAACCCCAAAAGGATTCATGCATAACGTCGTACTCGCAGGGCTGCTGCAGACGTCGCTTAGCCTGGTATAGCGCCGGATTTGAAATCCGGTGTCCTCGTGACTCGGGAGTTCAAATCTCTCCGTCTGCGCCACTCACTTTGCTCAATTGTTTGGTATGGCTTCAGCCCCACGGACCGTTAGTTGGCCATTGTGATAACTCATCGTTATGGGAGTGGTCAGAACTGCTTCTCCATCCACGTTGACGAACATGGTGGGATTATGGGCATCATTGCTGGGCTCTCCATTCTCATCGAGAGCTCGGACTTCCAGTCTAGTCGCATCCCTCATGCTTATCTTGTCCCATTTGCCGACGTGGGTGCCCTTCTCAAGTGGCCCCATCACCAGGAGCATCTGCAACTTGCTCAATCCGAAGGCCATCAACAATGATCCGTGGCCTTGTGTGGGGTGGGCTCCCGGTGTAACTTTGAATCCCCCACCGAATGTCTGACACTGACTCATGCAGAATAGACCTGAGAAGTTGAAAGTCTGCCCTGGCTCATCATCAATCTTGATCCATCCAAGCTGGTTCTTCCAACCGAGTATCGCCCTGATTCCAAGGGCTTGATACTTCAGTTGGCCCCTGATCCATCTAAATTTACCCTCATTCTTCATTCGGTTAACAGCCGAAGTTACTCCACTGTCCACCTCAAGAAAGCTCCATCTAACCATATTGCCGCCCTTTTCTGGCTCACCGTCTACCGCGTGATGCTCGGGATCGGGAATTGATTTGTGACCAACTGCAGGCAGCCCCTCAACCCTGAAAGCACCGACGCTTCTGTCTGTACCACTGACTAGGATGTCTACTGCTCCCTGCATATCCGGGAATTTGTTTCCTTTCGGAGTTGGTATCCCGTGGGCTCTAGCGTAATCATTACCAGTGCCAATGGGAAGTATTCCTAGTGTCATTCCAGAACCCCTGAGCCCGGATGCGACCTCGTGTACGGTCCCATCACCACCCACAGCAACAACCATCTCGTAATTCTCACTAGAGAGACCATGGGAAATCTGGGTTGCGTGCCCGGGGTACTCCGTATTGTGGAGGTCTATCTCAAATCCTGCTTCGATCAATGCAGGCTCGAATTTCTCCCACTGTCTGGAGGATAATCCGTCTCGGGCCTTGGGATTCAGTACGCAGGCGATTCGGGTCATGTCTGTCCCAGCGAGCGTCTCAGACTTGAATTCTGCCGAAGCAAGCAATCATGAGCGAGAGTCCAGTGGCGCTCGTCGTTAGAGATGAGTGAAGAGAGTTCTTTCATGCAGCATGCCCTTAGTTTGGGGGCACGTGGCGGGTTCAAGGTGATGCCTAATCCGCAGGTTGGTTGCGTTCTTGTTAGAGACGGGGAAGTGATAGCAGAAGGATGGCATGATCACCTAGGCGGACTTCATGCTGAGCAGATGGCAATAGCCGATGCTGAATCAAGGGGCGTGGCCACCCAAGGATGTACGGCATATGTGACTCTAGAGCCATGCAACCACTTCGGAAGGACTCCCCCTTGCACAGAAGCCTTGCTTTGGGCAGGTGTTAGCAAGGTGGTAATCGGGGCAATGGACCCGAACCCGACTGTCAGAGGAGATGGGGCGACATCTCTGAGGGAGAATGGGATAGAAGTTGAGTGTGGAGTGCTGGAAAGTGAATGCGAAGAGCAAATGCGTCCATTCATGCAATGGTGCCGGACACGTAGGCCATTGGTTCTGCTTAAGGCTGCGATTGACCGGAATGGGAGGATTGACTGTTCTCCTGATGAGCCTTCTGTCAGGTTTTCTTCAACTGAATCACTTAGTTTGGTTCATGATTTGAGAGCCCAGTCAATGGCGATCTTGGTGGGAGTTAACACGGTTATTCGCGATGATCCTTCGCTCACTGTAAGGGGTCCGGATATTGGACCTAGAGAGGGCCCGGTTAGGGTTGTAATTGACCCCAATCGAAGAGTTCCGGAAAATAGCAGGATAGTTACTGATGGGGAAGCACCAACACTGCTCATTCACTGTATGGGGGATGGCGATTCTACTGACTCGGGCAATGTAGAGAGGGTCGTTCTTGCGGATGATGATGGCGAGCTGTCCGTTGGACGGATCTTGGATATGCTCGGTGATCGTGGGATTCAGCTTCTCATGGTAGAGGGGGGGGCTGACACATGGAGGAGATTCCTTGACGCGAATAAGGTGGATGTCGCCCATCTCTGTGTATCTCCAGTAGAACTATCGGGAGAAGGGAGGGCATTTGATGAGAGTGAACTTTCTGATGCTGGTCTGACTAAGAATGAGTCATTCGATTCCGGGGGAGATGTTGTCTCTCGCTGGAGCAAGTAGTGGTGGGCGATACAGGATTCGAACCCGTGTCCTAGCGTCCGAAGCGCCAGATGATATCCAGACTACACCAATCGCCCAGCCATTGACGATGGCCCCCCCATTTTCAATCCGACGGATGGCAAACAATCAACATTCTAGCTAGACTTCGATGAACTTTGATAGGTGATTTTAGTGCCACTCTCCAGCCTCTCTGGGTAATCAATTCCTCCAACTGTGACCATTTCTTACCCATAACGACGAAGTCTTCCTCGGGGCCTAGGGAGAGGACCTCGGGACCTGTTGGAAGCATTGTCGATATTGAGCCCAGTGGATCGACCTTTCTAGCAGAGGATATTGCAGAGAGGAAGAGATCAAGTCCATCTTCGGACTTCCACGAACTTCTTCCATACGGGGGGTCGAAGGCGAATACACACCCATCTCTGACACCCCAAAGTGAGTCGATTTCGGATGCATCACAAATCTCAGCCTTGTAATCCCCGTTTATCCAATCCAGATTCTTCCTTGTTCCCTCGACCATCCTGGAGTCGAGGTCGCTCGCGAGTACCCCTATTCCCTGAAGGGCTGCCTCGATAACAATTCCACCCGTTCCGCAGAATGGATCAACCACCTGTTTGACGTCCCAACCTGGTCTGTGTCCAAGGGAGATCATCAGACGGGCTTGCCTCGGCTCCAATGATACGGGTTTGAAAAACGGCCTCTCTGTTGGTGATCTTCCTGAGTATTTCTCCCTCTCCCATTCCGGATTCCTAATCCCCCATACGGCTATTGGTGGTGTGTCCTCCAAGGGATCTGGGTGAGGATCTCCCTCAGTTTGGCCAGCAATGACGACTGAAATCTCGATTTGGGGGTCATCGAGATCTACATTGTTTATGTCGGAAGATATACTATCTCCGACAGCCATCTCAATTTCCTTGGTTGAGATTCCATCTATGGGAATACCGATAGATCTTGATCTGACTGCAAAGGTCCCCGGCATGAGAAACTTGGTCGACCATTCTGAGATGGCTCGGGCTATCTGGGAGGAGTTCGTTCCTTCTCCGATGACATAGCTTTCTGAGTATTGCAATGCATCGTCTATCAAGGCGGCCCTTGAAATTCTAGAGAATGTGTTTTCTGATAGTGGAATTGAGACTAACCTTGGGTGTATGGCCTCTGACTCACCAATCAAAGACGTCACTTCTTGCCTGAAAAGCCAGGGGTGCCAGCCGTTACCAACTAGTGTGAGCATCTGCAAACGTACGCCTCCAAATGGTGCGTCGGGGACTTCAACCCTAAATGCCTCGACCGATACCAAGTGCCGCGGACGCGTACGGAGGCGAGTAAATGGGCTGTAATTTGAGGGACTTGGCGCCAGCTCAGCCAATTGATCTGAGTGATCTTTCCGGTCAGAGGGTGGCTGTTGACGTATTCCTAAATGCCTATCAGTTCATCACTTCTATGACAGGGGATGATGGAAAGCCCCTATCCTACAATGGGAAGCCAGTCTCACACTTGATGGGTTTCTTGGACAGGGCGTCAATCATGGTCTCAGAAGGGATTGATCCGGTCTTTGTTTTTGATGGAAGACCTCACGAATTGAAGAGAGCCACACTAGAAGGACGCAAGGATAGGAAGGTAGAGGCTGTAGGGAAGTGGGAGGCTGCAATGAAAGAGGGAGATATGGCAGCTGCCAAGAAATTGGGGCCTCAGACAGCTGAGTTCAATCGAGAGATGGTAGCTGAGACGAAGCGTCTTTTCGATTGCATGGGCCTTACCTGGCTAGAAGCTCCAATGGAGGCCGAGGGAGCTAGTGCTGTCAGGTGTAGGAGAGGCGAGGTCGGTGCCGTAGCGAGTCAGGACTGGGACACTCTTCTCTACGGATCCCCGGTTATGGTGAGAAATCTTACAGCTCATGGAACCAGGAAGTTTGGCAGAGTAATGCAGGCAGAGAGGATTGTTCTTTCGGAGATGCTCGAGGAATTGGGAATCTCACATGAACAACTGGTTGACCTGGGGATAATGATTGGGACTGACTTCCATCCAGGATTCAAAGGAATAGGTCCCAAGACTGGTCTCAAGCTAATCAAGGAGCATGGCAATCTAGAGGCAGTGGCACAAGTCAAGGATCATGAGGTTCCCGAGAATCTGGCTGAAATCCGTTCTCTCTTCCTGAGTCATCCTGTCGGGCCTGAGCCCCTACCTGAGTCTACCAAGGCTGTGGAGGAGGATATGAGAGAGTTCCTTCAGGTTGAGATGGGATTCTCTGAATCAAGGATGGAGCGGGCGCTTGACAGATTGGGTAGCGTTGGCAGATTGAGGTCAAAGAGCAGGCCTACACTCTTTGATTTCTGAGATGTTTGCGGCCGCCCCGGGGACTGAGTCGCCCCCGGGGTGCCTGTCTCCGCTGTGTCATTATGAATGACTGCGGGCCGAACGAACGATTACAGATGCATCAAAGGATGCCGCTGTTCTCTTGGTCATCGGGTATGCCATCGCCATCGTCGTCATCGTCGAGATAGTCGTCGATTCCGTCGTTGTCGTGGTCAAACTGACCGGTCATGTCCCAGCCATCGTTCTGCTCGAACCAGTCCGAGAGTCCGTCGTTGTCGTCGTCTGTGTCGTAACTGTCGGTTAGACCATCATTGTCATGGTCGTACCTCCAGTCGCCGACTACGCCGTCAACTTCGTCGACGTCGAGGATGTTATCGTTGTCATCGTCAGGATCGACGCCGTCATTCATTCCGTCATTGTCGTGATCGCGCGAGTAGTCCTCACCGTTCGGTCCAATGTCGTTCCAATTGTCGATGCCGTCGTTGTCGATGTCGAAGTCCACGTTGTCCGAGACGCCGTCGTTGTCGTGGTCGTAGATGTCGGTATCTTGGTCGCCGTCGTTGACTTCCTCTTGGTCGTCTATTCCGTCGCCATCGTCATCATCGTCCTCTGCATCGTCGATGCCGTCGTTGTCGTGGTCTTCTGGGCTCGAATCCTGGGAGTCCGGGATGCCATCATTGTCATCATCGTTATCCAAGTCATCGGGGATTCCATCTCCGTCGTTGTCGTTCTCTCCGTTCTGATTCTGGTTGTCGAGCTGCTGGTTCTGCTGCTGGTCTGACTGCTGTGTCTGCTGACCCTGGCTGTCGCCTTGGGTCTGACCCTGCTGCTGCTGGTTCTGGCCATTCTGGTTGTTACCATTCTGGTCTTGGCTCTCTTGGTCGCCTTGCTGGCCACCTTGGTCGCCTCCCTGCTGCTGCTGGCCCTGACCGTTGTCCTGCTGCTGGCCTTGTTCGCCCTGCTCGCTGTCCTGGCCTTGCTGACCGTCCTGACCGGACTGGGATCCCTGATCCTGTCCTTGGCCCTGTTGGCCGTTCTGTCCTTGGCCCTGGCCGTTCTGGCCCTGACCTTGTCCTTGGCCGCCCTGACCTTGGCCCTGACCTTGGCCCTGACCTTGGCCCTGACCTTGGCCCTGACCTTGGCCCTGACCTTGGCCCTG
>PBGL02000014.1 GCA_002718995.2 Methanobacteriota archaeon | reverse complement strand
TGCTAGTGAGGTTACGGACTCGCTTGCGGTGATGGTCAGCGTGATCGTATCACCGCTCTTGGCGTACCCGGAGTTTCCGCTGGTCGTCATTGCGATGTTCGAGAGTGTCGGTGCTGTGAAGTCGAAGGTTACCGAGCCGCTGTCTGCGGTCGTGTCCGTGTCACCTACGTTGCCTGCGGCGTCTGCGTGACTTCCGCAGGAGAATATCACGGTGTTCTCAGCGCCGGTAAGTGTGCGAACAGACGTCCATGAGGTCCCAGAACCTCCCATTGTTGTGGACTGTCCACCGATTGTACATACCAAACTGGTCACCGATTCACTTGCTGTGATGGTAATTGTAATTTCGTCTCCTGCAATGGATGAGCTTCCGGAGCCGTCCGATGCTATGGAGATAGTCAGGGTCGGCTTGGTCGCGTCGTGCGTGAAGGCGAACTGGGTGGCCGCTGCCGTGTTGTCGTTGCCCGCGTCGTCTGTTATCGCGCCTGCTGCGACGTCGATGGTCACTGACTCGTCGGCATCGGTTGGCGTGAACGTGTACGTCCAGACCGTGTCCGAGCTCGAAGAAGCGCCGCTACCTACCGACCCTCCAGAGAGAGTTAGTGTTGGTGCGGCATCGATCGCCTCTGAGGCTGTTACTATCACCGTGTACGTGGATGCTGTTCCGTACTGGCCGCTTGTCACGCCGGTTACGGCGATCGAGCTGACGGTTGGTAGGGTGGAGTCGTAGACGAAGCTGGTCCCTGTGTTCTGGGTAGCTGCGTTTCCTGCTGCATCGCTAACGTCAACCGCTATGGTGTACGTTGTTCCGCTGGTGAGCCCCTGCAGGTCCGATGCAGCTACTGTGACTGCACAGCTGTTGGACGAAACGGAGCACGTGTCCGTAACGCCGTTGATCGTGGTTGTCACGGTCTGGCCGTCCTCCGCGCCCGATGTGGTCACGGTCACTGTACCAGCGCTGTTGTCCTCTGCGGCGTTGAGGTGAGTGCCCCATGCCGCAGAAACTGCTGAGATCGTTGGGTGGGTGTTGTCGATTGTCACTGCTCCGGAAGTTGCGGATGTGACCTGGGTCCCTGCGTTGCCGGCGGAGTCCGAGAAGTCGACGGTGAATGCCACTGCTCCATTGGTGTCTGCGTCTGCCACTGCGATGGTGCAGATGTGGTCACCTCCGGATGTGCTGTACGACACGGTGTTCGCCATAGCGGCTCCTCCAGATGTGAAGGTGCACGTTGGGGTGCCGATTGTCTCGGAGGGAGTAATGGTCAGGGTCATCGAGTCGCCGTTGTTTCCATTGCCCGATCCGCCTATTGCCAGAACGGCCGCGGAAAGGGTTGGATGCGTGTTGTCGACGGTCACATCACCGCTGTTGGGCGTGGTGTCGGCGACTCCGGCGTTTCCAGCAAGGTCGCTGTAGGCGCACGAGAACGTGACGGCGCCGTTGGTGTCGCCGTCAGCCACTGCGATCGAAGAGGTCCAGGATGTTCCGGAACCGCTGTATGTAGGCGTGCTGGCCATTGCAGCTCCACCGGATGAGTATGTGCAGGTCGGCTGCTGGATGGCTTCCGAGGCGGTGATCGTCAGAGACACTGAGTCGCCGTTGTTCGCGTTGCCAGAGCCACTTGTTGCCTCGACTATGTTCGACAGAGTCGGGACGGTCAGGTCGGTCGTGACAGCGCCCGAGTCTGCGGAGGTGTCTGCTACACCGGCGTTTCCAGCTGCGTCGACGTGGCTGCCGCATGAGAAGACCGTGTTCTGCTCGGTCTCGTCCCCAGAGAGAGTCAGGGCTGCCGTCCATGATGTTCCGGATCCGCCCATGTTCGCGTTCTCTCCGTCTATCGTGCATGCGAGGCCTGTGACGGTCTCGCTGACCGTGATGGTCAGGGTGATAGTGTCACCGCTCTTCGCGTACCCGCTGTTGCTGTTGCTCGTGGTCATTGCGATGTTCGACAATGTCGGGTGTGTGTTGTCGATTGTTATGGCAGAGCCCGCTGTTAGGGCGGTGACTGCTGATGCGACTGCGTTACCTGCTGAGTCGGAGAAAGTGCAGGAGAATGCCACCGCTCCATCGGTATCGGCATCTGCCACGGTTATTGCAGCGGTGTGGTGGTCTGTGCCACCAACAGTTGCGTAGGTCACTGATGAGTCGGCCATTGCGGCCCCGCCCGAGGTGAATGTGCAGGTCGGTGCACCGATGGTCTCGGATGGGTCGATTGTGAGTGTGATGACGTCGGCATTGTTACCGTTGCCAGTACCTGATACTGCGATGGTTACTGCAGAGGCGGTTGGGTGGGTGTTGTCGACAGTTACTGCGCCGGAAGATGCGGCTGTGATCGCGGTTGCGATTGCGTTTCCTGCGGTATCGGAGTATGTGCAGGAGAATGCCACCGCTCCATTGGTGTCGCCATCTGCGATTGCGATTGTTGCGACATGGCTGTCGTCTCCTGTTGTGCTGTATGAGACGGAGTTCGCCATAGCGGCCCCGCCCGAGGTGAAGCTACAGGTTGGCGTACCTACGTCCTCGGATGGATTCAGTGTGAGAGTGACGTCATCTCCATTGTTACCATCGCCACTACCTCCAACTGCCAGTACCGCAGAAGTTGAGGTCGGGTGGGTGTTGTCGACAGTTACTGAACCGGATGTAGCGCTGGTGATTGCGGCTGCGATTGCGTTTCCTGCAGTGTCGGAGTACGTGCAGGAGAATCCTACAGCACCGTCCTGGTCAGCGTTGTCCACGGTGACTGCCGCGGTGTGGCTGTCGTCTCCTGTGGTCCCGTACGTGACCGATGTGTCTTCCATTGCGCCGGACCCGTCTGTCCATGTGCATGTTGGCGTCTGAACGTCCTCTGATGGATCGAGGGTTAGGGTGACTACATCGCCATCATTGGCGTTGCCAGATCCCGAAACAGCGATTGTCGCAGATGTGGATGTTGGCGCGGTCGTGTCTAGCACGTAGTTGGTCGAGGATACCGATCCAGCGTTTCCTGCTGTGTCGATTATCCTGATTTGCAGGCTGCTCGAACCGCTCAGGGTTGCAGCGGTAGACAGGGCTGTGCCGTCTCCCGTTGCGTGGTCGTCGTTGGCCCAGTTCGAGCCACCGTCTACAGAGACCTGCAGGGTCTCACCGGATGCCAGAGCTGCGCTCAGTGTCGCGGTTACGGTCTGTGCGGCGGTCTTGGTGATGAAGTCGGATGCCGATGACCCGGTGTCCGCCGAGATGTCGACGGAGCTGAGCGTGGTTGTTGGGGCGACAGCGTCGTACCAGGCGTTGACATCGGCCTCTGTGGCTGAGTTTCCTGCCACGTCGTCGACGTTGGCTGTGACCGCCGACAGACCGGCGGAGTGGGAGCACGACTCGTCGTCGCACATCGTCATGGTCCACGTTCCGGAACCTGAGACGGTCGCGGTTTCGCTGGCGCCTCCGTATGTGACAGTTACAGTCTGCCCGTTGGCCCCGGAGGCGGTTCCTGTGATTGTGAAGCTGCTCGCCTCGGCGGCGTTGATGTACCCGTCGCCGGCGACTGTTCCTATTCCGACGATCGGAGCAGTAAGGTCGACCGTTACGGCGCCCGTGTCTGCGGAGGTGTCGGCGTCCATCGCGTTACCGGCGGCGTCCGTGGCGGATGCGCAGGAGAAGACCGTGCTCTGCTCGGTCTCGTCCCCGGAGAGTGTGAGGGCGGATGTCCAGGAGGTTCCTGAGCCGCCCATGGTCGTGGCCTCGCCGTCGATGGTGCAGACCAGGCCTGATACGGACTCGCTCATTGTGATGGTCAGTGTGATCGTGTCGCCGCTCTTGGCGTAGGCGCTGTTGCTGTTGCTGGTGGTCATGGCGATCGTGGAGGCGGTCGGCTTCAGCGTCTCGACCTCGTAGTTGGCGCTCTGTCCGGCGCCGCCGTTGTTGCCCAGTGTGTCGGTGTAGCTGTTGGCTGCGATGGAGAGTACGTTGGTGCCGTCCTCGGTGTTGGCAGTCGGGGTGAATGTTGCTGTCCATGTGATCGAGTCACCGGAGTCGGCGACAGCGGACAGTGTCCCGGATTGAATCGTCAGGTCACCGTTGGCGAATCCTGCTACTGCTTCAGAGAATACGAATGTAACTAGGGAAGTTTCGCCTGCCTTTAATGCCGTATCAGCAAATGAGATGCTGCTAACTGTTGGGGCGACTGTGTCGACCTTGTAGTTGGCGCTCTGCCCTGTGCCTCCGGAGTTGCCGGCGTCGTCGGTGTAGCCGGTTCCGACGTCGCAGGTGTTGCTCGTGTCGGTGGTGCTCGAGGTCGGCGTGAACGTACCGGTCCAGGTTATGTCGTCGCTCGAGGACATCGTGGCCAGTGCCCCGTTGGGGCAGGTGACGTCGTCACCGCTGGCGAAGCCGGAAACGGCGGACGAGAAGACGATGGTCAGGGTCGGTGTGTCACCGGTGATTACGTCGGTGTCGGAGAGTGCGATGCTGCTTACCGCTGGATCGAGGGTGTCGACGTCGTAGTTGGCGCTAGTCGCAGCTGTTCCGGTGTTGCCTGCGGAGTCGGTGTATGAAGTTGCTAGGGTGCAGACGTTGGTCGCGTCGTCGGTGTCGTCGGTCGGCGTGAATGTGCCGGTCCAGGTGGTACCGCTGTCAAGGGACATGGCTGCTAGAGAGCCGGTGGCGCAGGTGACGTCGTCGCCGCTGGCGAAGCCGGCTACCGTCTCGGAGAAGACGATGGTGAGGGTCGCTGTGTCGCCTGCCTTCAGAGCGGTGTCGCTCATGGTGATGCTGCTTGCAGACGGGGCCTCGGTGTCTATGGCGTAGTTTGCAGTTGAGGCGGATGGGCCAGCGTTGCCGTTGGCGTCCGTGTAGCTCGTAGCCAGCGAACAGGTGTTAGTGTCGTCATCTAGGTCATCGGTCGGAGTGAATGTTCCAGTCCATGTGACGCCGCCGTTGGCAGAGGACATCGTGGACAGCGCCCCGTTGGGGCAGGTGACGTCGTCACCGCTGGCGAATCCGGCTGCCGCCTCCGAGAAGGTCAGTGTGAGTGTTGGTGTGTCGCCCTTCTTCATGGCGGTGTCATCGAATGAGAATGTGGAGACGGTTGGGTGAGTGTTGTCGACGGATACAGCGCCTGAGTCGGCTGTGGTGTCCGCGGCAGCCCCGGCGTTTCCGGCGCTATCCTCGAAGGTGCAGGAGAAGGTGACAGCCCCGTTGGTGTCGCCGTCAGCGACCACTATGGATGAGGTCCAGGAGGTCCCAGATCCGCTGTAGGACGGGCTGTTTGCCATGTTGGCGCCTCCCGACTGGAAGGTGCAGACAG
>PBGL02000020.1 GCA_002718995.2 Methanobacteriota archaeon | reverse complement strand
TTTAAAATCAAAGGGAATAAAAACTGAAGAACTTCATCCAAAATTAATTGATAATATAGATTGGGAATCATTTGATCTAATTATTTCAATGGGTTGTGGCGTTAATTGCCCAATGATTAGAATTGATCAAGATTGGAATCTTGATGACCCAGTGGGAAAATCATTAGAAGTTTTTGAAAGATGTGCTGAAAAAATTGAAGAGAATATTAAAAAATTAAAAAATAAATAACTAAAATTAATCCCTATTCTTCTCTAGAGAAAATGGTGGACGCTGGGGGATTTGAACCCCCGGCCGCCTGGTTGCAAACCAGGCGCTCTTCCAAGCTGAGCTAAGCGCCCCTAAGCCACGGGGGAGGCCATCGGTTCTTGAGGGCACCCATTGAATTGTAGAGGAATCAACTAATGCTCCGAGAGAAGTCTCGGCAATATCACGACGATCCCGATGAGCGAGAGTACAAGTACTGATTTCAGAATGGGGTCGAGTGAGTCATCTTCAATTTCCAGCACTATTCCGTTATCCGGGGCAGTTTGGGTGGCATGTTCATCATTAGAAAATGAAACGATGAAGGGAGATTCTTCTGTAGTGCCATTGTGCAATACTTGGTGCATCATCGAAATGTTTCCAGGCAGTAGCCCATTGGAGGGGTCTAGGAGTACCAATTCTGTTACCTGGCAGTCGGGATCGGTTCTTTGGCCGGTCTGATTTAGTTCGCAAGACGGATGTAGCCATGCAGTCGAAATATCATCTGAACCATTGAAAATTCCATCGGAATCGGCGTCGATTAGTATTCTGTGGGACGCATTCTCTCTTTTATCGACGTTGTAGAAGAACAGGTAGTCGGTAGAAACTAGAATTCCATCTTGCACGCCATTTGGAGTCACTCCCTCTTCCTTCAGTAGCATTGTGTATTCCTTCGGTTCATGGGCCGCTGTAGGAGTTGCAAATAGTAGGACGATAAGTACGGCGAGCACGGACTCGGATACCCTCATGGCCTCCCGTAGGGGTGCGATGGCTTCAACATGACCGCCATTGTCCCGCAAGGCATGGAGCAGGGGAAAGTAGCTCTGGCACTGGCCTTTGGAGCGTGTGTCTTGGCCGCTCTTATGGCGTCAATAATGCTGATAGATGAATCAGAGGAGAGTGCGACCATTGTCGAGGGCATGGTCGACCCACTAATACAGGTCGAGGGTCACGATCACAGGAATGCTAGTCAGCACGTTCTTTACACGGACAATATAATGCCTGTCAGCTATAATCCACTAACTGCGCCTGGGAATGCAGAGGTACAGGTTGCAGATTCTCCTGACGGGAACACATATGCGTACATTGCAGGGTGGTCTGAAATGCATATCGTCGATGTGACAAATCCGGCAAATACTACTGTGACAGGGGTTTACTATGACCCAAATACGCAAGTTCTGGATGTGAAATATCTTCAATACAATGCTAGGGAGTATGTGATAGTACAGAATCAACTAGTCGACCCGGGTGCGGCGGATCCCAACGTTGGATCTTGGGAGGACCCGGCGCAGGTAACTGTGACACTAGTAGACGTCACAGACAAGACAAATCCGAGCTGGGTGGATTCTTGGTATGATGTTGATCACCCCAGCGGCCCTCATAATCTATACACCCACATGATAGACAACGAATGGTACATTTTTGTTGCAAATCCGGACTATGAGTCGTGTGATGTCGGACAAGGCGATGCATGTGGCGGGATTACCATTGCACACCTGAATTTCGCAGCCTATGGGGACCTTCCCAGAATTGTGAAGCTCGGAGAGGCGGAAGTCTCATGGGAATCCACCCTTGGAGGATGGATCTACATTCATGACATGACCGTGCAAACTTGGCCAGGGGAGGATTCCAATGATCCGCGTTTTGGCAGGACATATGTATACGGGGCTTATTGGGAGGCAGGACTCAGGATTTTCGATACAACGGATGTCCCCCATCCCGGCAAGGACCTCGCAGAATACCTCTGGCATGGTTCTCTATGCAGGGCCTCTGGCGGGTCCCAGGCTGGTTGCCTTTGGAGGGCTCCTGAGGTCGGACAATGGATGGAGTTCGAAGACTTCGACGGAGATGGGGAGATAGACTGTGGGTGCACCAGCAATGAAAACGGGGGTAGAGCCTCCTACATACACTATGCAGAGCCAATAGACGACATGGTGGATGCTAGCCACCTTGGATACCCTGTTGGTAAACGCCACCTCACAATAATCGCAACGGAAGTTCTCAGCACGAGCGTGGGCACTGGGATGGGTTACCTACTAGATACGACCAGTTACGAAATGGTCAACGGAAACCTCAGATTCACGCCCCAGTTGATTCACGGATGGGAGATTCCATTCGCTTGGGACCACCACATTCCAGACGGCGAGGAGTGGTTGCTATTCAGCCCGCATAATGCGGATACCCAGATATTCCAAACCGGTCTGCCAGGGCTTCCCGATAACAGCCACGGAGGCGCTTGGGACGGTAGGATATACCTCTCGAGCTATCACGCTGGACTATGGGTAATTGACATCGAGACGCTGATGCTGGCTGGCCTCTCAGATGAAAACAAAACCACTGTCCATTTGGACTCTACAGTAGGATTCCACCTGCCTCATGGTGCCGATGGAACTCCGTTGGATAGCGCGTTCTATGATTTCGGCTGGACGCCATTCCTTTGGGCTGCGGAATATCACGAAGGGTACACTTACTTGTCCTGCATAACAAGCGGATTATACATCGTACAGTTGGATATTGACAGGCCATACGGACAGGTCGCTGGGGTCTGACGACCCCATAGGGTCGGAACCTACCAATGGCGAATTTGATAGGCGTTAGTGCTGCGCGTCGGTGCATGCGGGCTAGTCCGTGCTTGGTAATGGTTGGATTGATGGTATTGGCTCCGCTTTCTGGGTGCTTGTCGATCATGGGTGATTCGGAGGGCGATGGGGGAGGCAATTCTGGCTGGATAGACCCGGTTACTGAGATCGAGGACGGGAATCACTCACACAGCGACCTCTTCTCTCATCGGCTATGGACGGAGAACGCTGTCCTTATTGACTACCACAACCTGAATTGTGATGGCAACGTCAAGCCTCCTGCGGAGCTCGATGATACCGCTGGGAGGCCCTGTAGTGAGGAATTCAAGAATGTCGGACCGACCCCAGGGGATAACTCCGAGATAGCTATCGAAGGGAACTTCCACGAGGACTGCGAGATATATGGCGATGGGACTGGTGGCTGCTTTGCATATGTTTCTAGCTACAACCAATTCGAGATCCTCGACATAAGCAACCCGAATAACATCGTTCTGCTGTCTACCTACTATGCCGAGGTAGCTAGGATGATTGACATCAAGGTCACTGAGGACAATAACTGGGTCCTTGTTAATCACGAATTGACGAACAGCGAATTGGATCCAATACCTAACGACGATGATGCTAACAGCGGGACTAACAGACTCGACGTTATCGACGTAAGTGACAAGACTAGACCTGTGAAGGTTGCCGAGTGGAACAACCCACCAGCTGGCTTCCACAATCAGGATCTATCGGTTTATTGTGACTGGGATGGTGCTTTTGATCCATATGAGGAATGCAGCCTGTTCCTTTTCGGGGCCGATCCATATCCGGAAATGGTTGAAGGGAGCAGTGGAACGTTCTACAAGGGAACTCAGATATTCTATGTTCCAAACGGATTCGACTCTTGGATTACTGGCGATAACTCCAGTAGGGAAATACTCAGATGGGGCGGATACACTCCCGAGCCTTACACCACTTGCGGCGGCTCGATATTCAATCATGATCACGTTTACTTCGTTCATCCGATTACCAAGCAAAGGTTGCTTGTCGCCTCTTATTGGGGAGCAGGTCTTCGAATTGTTGACGTGAGTGACCCTCCCTCTGTAGCGGACCCACTTGGAGTTGCATGGCCACCGGAAGTCGGTAGATGGCTAGGGTGCCCTACTGATGATTCGGGATGGTATGGCCCCGATGGCGGGGGCCACGCCAATATGACTCCCGAGGAATGGCTAGATGCCGAGCAGGGCAACGACAACATCCACTATGCAGTCCCATATGACCATCTGGTCTGCAATGGGATTAGCGAGTACGTACCTCAGTCCGAATGGCCTTCAGAATGTGGAACAGGACC
Organism: Methanobacteriota archaeon; assembly: GCA_002718995.2. Lineage (GTDB taxonomy): Archaea > Thermoplasmatota > Poseidoniia > Poseidoniales > Thalassarchaeaceae > MGIIb-O5. The sequence continues at coordinate 12,924 of PBGL02000020.1, read as the reverse complement.
AGAAGACACGACCTATGGCGAGAATTGGCGACACTACACCATAATCGCTCCCGAGTATGGTAGCAACGCAGGCCATACTGGATTCCTTTGGACAATCGACACCACTGACCCCACTATGCCATTCCTGGTATCCAAATGGAGGCTGCCTGGGGAGGGGACCTTAGCCAATGGCTCGAAACATCCACAGCACTACATACCGGGAGGATACATCTTCAGCCCTCACAATGGCGATACGGGCATCAATGGGCATGTCTATTGGACTCACTACCATGCAGGTAACTGGCTGACTGACCACGGAAAAATTTGGGATGAAATAGTGTGGACCGATGGAGTCCCAAATCCGGAGTGTGGGTTCCAATGCATTGAGGAATTAGCTCCCACCCATACTCTTGGCTACTACCTTCCAGCCGGGCCTACGTGGATTGAAGATCCGACCAATACATTGGGATATGACATGGCGGATTGCTGGGCCTCGTGCATGATTCCATTCGACTGGGGGCTACAGTATGACCCCCGAGGATTCGTATTCATTTCAGAGATGGTGAGCGGCATCTACGTTGTACAGTTCGACGAGGATTATGACCCCCGATACAACTACCCCCCGCTTTGGTCAGCGGAGGCTAGTGACGAATGAGGAGGATACTTGTCTCATTGGTGATTATGGCGATGCTCGCCCCAACTGTGTCAGCTCATGGTGCAAACACATTCGCCTTCGTAATGAGAGGGGAGAGTCTGCAACCAGAATCAGCACAAGTACTACAGAATGACACACTGATTTTCTACAATGTCGTTGATTACGAGAGGAGGATAATGCTAGATGTTGAGTCGGACGGAGTCTACGAAATCAATTGTACCACAGGGGCGTCGTCCCCTGGGATTGAAGACGAGTGCAGAGTCTGGTTGAACCCGATAAATTGGACATCGGGGGACTATGAGATCGAAATTTTCTCAAATGGCAGTTTCTGGAAGACCCTTAGCCTTAGCATATTGTTGGATAACCACACCGAGAATGTAGCTCCGACTGGATACTCGTTCAACAACGACCAGAGCGAGAGCGAGGTGGACGAAGATTCAGGTTTGCTTGCTTTGGCGTTGCTTGCTTTGGCGTTGACTGTGGCGATATTTGTTCGAAATAAGGGTGATTATGATGAGTAAGTTTTGGGTGTATTGTGTGATGCTACTGATTGCCCTCCCAGGGTGTATTGGAAACGAGGAGCCTGACATTTTCTATGGCGAGGACATCAATCCGCCGATACCCGTATCCGACTTTCTCCTTGTCGACCAGGGTGGTGAGTACTTCTCATTCTCTCAGTACGAGGGTAAGGTCGTTGTGATTGCCTTCCTATTCACCCGCTGTCCGGACATTTGTCCGATTGTGAGTGCGAATCTGGACTACTTGCAAATGATGCTTGGAGATGAATACGGCGAAACAGTGGAGATTCTGAGCATTACTGTCGACCCCTGGACTGACAATCACACGGTCTTGTCGGATTACTCGGAGCAAAGGGGCCTGGAGTGGCCCCACCTCACAGGGGAGTTAGAAGACCTTGAGAATGTGTGGTTGGAGTTTGATGTGGGCCTCACTACATATGACACAGATACTGACGGGGATGGTGTCGCAGATGGTTTTGACACCTGTCTTGAAACTCCGGAGGGAGAGCAGGTAGACGACAGAGGATGTGGCGTGGAGACACAGCAGGAAGAGGAGGGGGACGTTTCGGTTAAGCATCACCCGCTAGACTACTGGGTGGACCACACGACTGGCACAATTATCGTGGACAAGCAGATGAATCAGAGAGTCTGGTGGGGCGATATGGATTGGAATGTTGAGTTAGCCCTAGAGGACATAATGCTACTAGTCGATGAATAGGGGATGATATCATTTCTAAGTTCAAGGTATTGATAATTGCGACATTCATGATCCTCCCGGGCTGTCTGGGTGATACGGGTGAGTCAACAGAGATTCTTGGGACCGAATACAGAGATCCACCTGAAGCTCCGGACTTCACCCTGTTCGATCAGGATGGTGATATTTTCAGGCTTTCGGATCATGATGGTAAGGTCATAGTCGTAGCTTTTGTGTATACTGCTTGTCCCGATATTTGTCTCATCATATCGTCAAACTTGGATTATGTGGAAGAGAATCTTGGGAATAACTCAGATGAGGTTGTTCTCGTTTCAGTTACTATTGACCCAGCCAGAGATACCATGGAGCACCTATCTGAATGGACCGAACAGAGGGGTTATGACTGGTTTCACTTGACTGGTCCGGTTACTGAGCTCCAGGAGATATACAGATCATGGAATGTGATTGTGGACAATGAGCACATAGCGGCCAGTCAGCCACCGGAAGATAATCTCAACAGACTGGTGGTACTTTTCCCAGATAACTCCACATTCGTGTATGATGCCGCGGGATTTGGCATGAGTGGTTCTGAATTCATGGATTTTGTATTCTCGGAAACCAACACTAGTCACAACCTTTCTAGTGGGAAAATCGGCGGTTGGGTGGCTGATGAAACTTGGGACTGGGGACTACGTTCATGGGACAAGGCAAACGAAACCTGGGTGGAATTTACCGGGGAGCCAGACTCGGTAGATATGATGTCTGATACCCACTTCGCATGGGTGGCCAGTAATGCTAACCTGAGTTTGGCTCCCGCAGGTGCTGATTGCGACAGCCATGGATGGATCATGGGCTCCGGATCTAGTGCTCACTGCATGTGTGATGAAGGTTTTGAGAGGTCTGATGGCGACTGGTTATCATGTATCGCCGAGGGATCGGAAATGGGTAACTCGTCCGGTGAATCAGTTGATCCTCATGATGAATCACTGGGGGAGTATGAGGTAGGACACTCAACAACCACATTCATCATTGACAAGGAAATGAGAAAGAGAGTCGCTTATTCGGGCATCACTTGGGACACCTCGGAGTTCCTTCAAGACATCATCTCCCTCGTTGAGGAATGAGAGTTTTCTTGGCATTGCAAGTTTTTCATGATTTTTTCACTTAATTGATTATATGCCATTGCTTCCACATTGGGACATGGAAGACGGCGGGGCCATGAGATCGTTGATGCTAGCGGGGCTGATGATTACCAGCGTAATGGCAGGGGTTCTTTTCTTCGGGGTTGAGGATGAGGGAATTAACCGCGCACCTTCTGTTGACTCAGACCTCCCCGATACAATCCTGATAGGGACAATTGATTCGATCAGCGTCACGATAAGCGACGAAAAGATTTCTGATCTCTCCTTGTTGATCACCCTAGATGGGGATGAAATTTCTGTTTTGCCCGATCAAGAAGGATCCATATCTATCGATATCTCAGAATTAGGGGTAGGCAGCCATGCACTGAAAGTTGTCGCTATAGACAGTCTTGGACAGGAGACCTCGTGGTCCAAAGCTTTCATTGTTCATTACCCGGTAGAAAGTGAAACGGAACTCACTGTATCACAGAGTACCTACCAAGTCGAGCGGGGCGGTGACGCCCCTCTTTCTGGCCTCGTAATGCATGACGATGTTTCTACGTGTGAGTTGAGATGGAGCACCGCCGATATTGAGGAATCCAGCCTAGGTTTACCCACGGGCGAAGACGGGACATACGAGCTAGAGCTTTCCAACATCCAAGAAAACACTACTGTTTCACTGGAGGCAACATGCGGCACTTGGACAGAGACTTCGAGTGTGCAAACTGTAGTTATCACCGTACTAGAACCTGAGCCTGAGCCTGTCACTGGTTGTACGGACCCGGGAGCCAACAACTACGACTCAGAAGCGGATGAGGATGACGGGTCGTGCGAATATGATGAGGTGGGGCCTGTCACTGGTTGTACGGACCCGGGAGCCAACAACTACGACTCAGAAGCGGATGAGGATGACGGGTCGTGCGAATATGATGATCCATCGGATGATATCGAAGTTGGATCGCAGGAATGGTGGGAAGGGGTTCTGTTGTGTGACTCCACTGAGCAAGTTGAGGGAGTGGATGATTACAACACCAGTGATTTTGACAATCACATATGTCAACTCAGCTTCAGCACCAACGAGACCCATATACAAATATCTGCTAACGGAATTCCAAATCACGACCTGGAGTCTGGCCCTGGTTGCTGTACCAGTGAACAAGGGCTTGAATGGACGATCCCTCTTGTACCAAATAATCAGACAGGATGCGATCCATCTGCCTCCACAGAAGGATGTACGATGGCCCCCGAGAGAGATGCTGTTGCGTTCGCAGTAAACGGTGTTCCAATATTCGGGCCAGAAGATGGACCGGGGGGAGACGCCGTTGCAGGACATGAGGGCGCGTATGAAGAGGACAGGCAGCACATATGGCTAGGAATCTGTCATGGTCACTCTGGCCCAGGAGGAGGGTATCACTATCATGCAGATGCCAACTGCGTTCACTGGCATCCCGATGAGGAAGAAAATCAATCATGGAGTGACTACAGTATTGAGTCATCGCGGACAGTGACGGAGCACTCGCCGATTGTTGGGTTCGCTTTTGATGGATACCCAATATACGGATTCATTGGCTGGGACGATGAAGGTGGATTGACTGAAATGAAATCCTCTTACAGGCTCAAGGAAGGAGAAACTGGATACAACGGAATAGATGATTACGAGTATGCCCCTGGACTTGGAGACCTAGATTCTTGTAATGGCGAATATGGACCTACGCCTGACTACCCTGAAGGAATCTACCACTATCACACCACTTGGGAGAATGGGGAAGGCGGCATTGGCTTCCCCTACTTCATCAACTGCTACAGGGGAGAGGTTTCCCTTGGTGGCGATGGCAATGAAGGAGGGGGCGAAGGGAGTGACTGCTCGGGCCATGGAGAGACATGGGGTCCCGGAATTGGGCCACCTCCCGATGGTTGTGGAGGAGGCCCTCCTGGGCAGTCGTCAGAAGTATCGTATTCCATAGGGGCCCTATCAGGGATAGTTCCGCCCGGTGGGGGAAATATCCTGTCATTACTAATATTGGCGGCAATCTTGGTCAGAGTATTGGCATCCGACTCAACCTCTCCAAATCTGGTTGGTACAACTGGCGTATGTCGTCCAGATCCAGTATAATCATAGCAAGCCTCTCCAGGCCCATGCCCCATGCACAGACTGGCCATTCTGATCCCAAAGGCTCGGTCACCTCTGGGCGGAAAATTCCGGCACCGCCCAGTTCAAGCCATTGTCCCCTCCATAGGATATCTACCTCGACACTCGGCTCCGTATATGGGAAGTATGCTGGACGAACCCGGACGTCTGGGTAGCCCATCTTGGAGTAGAATGTCTTCAGAGTCGTGATGAGCATCGGGAGGCTGGCTTGTTCCTCATGGATGATGCCCTCGATCTGATGAAATTCGGGTAGATGTGTTCTATCTATTGTCTCTTGGCGGAAAACCCTTCCAATGCCAAAAACCCTTGATGGTTCATCTGGATTATCTGCGATATGCCTTACAGTGTTCACAGTCGTATGGGTCCTCAGTAATGACTTACGTGATTCGTCCTTGTCGAAATTGCCGCCCCATCCCTTGCTCCCAGTGTCATGCCCGTGCTCGTGGACCTTTGACCAAAGATCGAGATATTTTTCTTCGACATCAATTTGGCTTGGCTCGGATAAGTAGAAGGTGTCCTGCATTGTCCTTGCTGGATGTGACTGCGGGATGTATAATGCATCCATATTCCACCCTGCTGACTGTACAAAATCTCCCTCTATCTCGGAGAATCCCATCTCCAGGAAGACTTGTCTTATCCTCTCAATCAATGCCTGCATCGGATGTGGGCGCCCCCCCATGGGGATGGGCGCTGGTGAGTTGACATCGAATGGCTTGAATTTCGCACCTCTCCATGCTTCTGATTGTAGCAACTCGGGAGTTAGCTCGCCAATCATCTCAACATGCGCAAGATCTGACTCCTCAACCGAAGAACCGGCATCGGTAAGAGACCATGATCTTGAGACTTGGTCGTCGACCATGATTAGCCCCTTCCTTCCAAGGAAGTGACTAACCATTTCATCATCGAGTTGTGACTTGGGGGTCGACCCTTCTGACAGGGAAGAGATGAAGTCTGCCCTCATCGATATTTCCTTCGAAATTGATGGTTCGTCCTTGGAAACTAGCTTTCCAGACTCAATTGCGAGTCCGAGTGACTTCAGGAGTCCTATTCCGGGACCTGCTTCGTGGCGCTCGAACCCTTCTTCGAACAGCCTATTCATTGTCCTATCTGATTCGGGCAGTGAGGACAGGCATTTCCAAATTCTGAATTCTAGAAGCCCCTCTGAGTGGGCCTTTTCCCCCTCTAATCCGAGTGAAACGAGTGATTCTGTTTCTTCCTTTACATCCACTAGCCCTAGTTCGGAAAGTGCCTTACCAGATCCTGCAACATGGACCTGGTCATCCCAACCGGTCCCCTCCAGAAGCTCTTCCAAGAGCCAATTTTTCGAAGGCTCGGATAGCATGAATTTGAGCAATGTTCGCTCGTTGTTGCTCATTTCCAAGATTATCCCCGGCCTCTCGAGTAGAGTTTACCACTTGACGGTTCCCGAGGAGGAAAATAATTACTCTTCCTCATCCCTCCACAATTCTATCTCGCAAATAGGGCACACAAAGGAATGTGGCCTCCCACCTTCTGACCAATGTACGTTGCCGCATCTTCCACAGAGCACCGAAGTTCTGATTGGCTCCACCAGGGTGGTGTCGATTCGATACATTGGACCTCCGGCATCTGGCAATAAATCTGATTCTGGTTCCCAATTTTTGATTATTTTATAGTCAACTGACTCTTCATTCTTCATACCTATTCCGAATACCAAAAGAACAACTCCAGCGATTGAAATGGGTGCGGCTAAAGCCAGAGAGAAGGGTGACGATCCGGAATAGAGTACTACTGCACTTCCTATGGCAATACATAGCCAAGCAGAGATGACCGTGTTGATCTTTCCGTGGTCCGACCCGCTCATTGCCACAGTAGCCCGAGAGGGAGGTCATCCATCAACCCCTACGAGGGTTTGTTCGACTAAAGGGTTCAAGTGCAGTAGTCCCCTGTGACGTACAGGCCTCAGTAGCTCAGCCTGGTAGAGCATCTGATTTGTAATCAGACGGTCGGGGGTTCGACTCCCTCCTGGGGCTCCAATACGTCAAGGTCAAAGGGCGGAAGCCAGACGGACTGACGTGGCAGCGATAGTTCTCGACGGGAAACAAATCGCCCTAGAAATAGAGGAGGAGTTGAAAGTCAGGATTGCCAATTTGGAGGATAATGGAGTCACTCCATGCCTTGCAGTTGTAATAGTTGGGGATGATCCGGCCTCTCACGTATACGTCAGTTCGAAAGAGCGTGCATGTGCACGTTTGGGCATACGAAGCATTCGTGTTGACATCTCAGCAGATGCCGAATATGGAGAAGTTGTTTCAAATGTCAGACGTCTTAATGCGGATCCAGCGGTTAATGGTATACTAGTTCAATCCCCCCTCCCAAATAGTATGGATGAAATTGCAATTACCGATCTAATTGACCCAGTGAAGGATGTCGATGGGTTCCATGCACAAAATTTGGGTCGCTTGGTCCAGGGCGATGTAAGTGGATTATTGCCCTGCACCCCAGCTGGAGTCATGCGTATGCTCGAGTCGGCAGATGTTGATCTGAGTGGAAAGAGGGCGGTTGTAATCGGGCGCAGTAGGATTGTGGGGATGCCGCAGTCTATCTTGCTAGCACAGAAAGGAGTCGATGCCACAGTAACCATAGCACATTCCAGAAGCGTCGAAATGGCCACTTTGTGTAAGGAGGCGGATGTTATCATCGCTGCAGTGGGAATATCGAATATGGTGACTTCTGATTGGGTGAAGCCTGGTTCGATTGTCATAGATGTCGGAGTAAATCGTGTTAACGACGATTCCGAGAAGGGGTATCACTTGACGGGGGATGTTCACCCTGATGTTAGGAGAATAGCTGGCATGGTTTCCCCTGTTCCCGGTGGCGTAGGGCCGATGACCATAGCTATGCTAATGTCAAACACAGTCAGAGCAACTGAGATGCAGCAGTAATCGGAATTTTTGATGATTCAAAAAATTCCCATATCTATCAATGCATCCTCCGAGGCGTGTTTCTTTGGATCCCAAACTGGCGAGAACGTCAGATTCACGTGCGCACTAGAAACCCCGTCTGTCTGCTCTGCAGCCCTGTGTACAGCTGCCATAAGCTCCGGTGCGATTGGGCAGCCAGGACTGGTCAGAGTCATGTCTATCTCCACATGCGATCCTTCTTCTTTTTGCTCGACGCTTATTGAATAAATCAACCCTAGCTCAATAACTGAGATTTTCATCTCCGGATCCTCGACGGACCTAAGTGAATCCCTAACTTTTGATTCTACAGACATTTTATCACATCATTGTGGAGGCTTCTTCTTTGATTTTCCTAACCATGTTCATGAATCCATTGGCTCTGCTGGGTGTGAGAATCCTACTAAGTCCCATCCCCTCAATGTAGGAGGGATCGTGATTCGCTACCTGATCGGGGGATTGCCCATTTACAGCTATTGCAGTGATAGCCATTAGGCCTTGGACAATCTGGGCATCGGCGCCACCTTCTGCCATGAATCCTCCAACATTGTCTACTGAGCAGACTACATGGGCCCTAGATTGGCAACCGTGAACCATATTTTCATCGTCCCAAAGCTCCATGGGGAGTGTTGAGGGGTGCCTCTCGGCATACTCAAAGAGTAGCTCAAGCCTTTCCATATCATCGAAGCAGGACTTGAATCTATCAACGATTTCATCGATCTCGTCGGACCACTCGCTCCCGTCTGCCATGGGCCTCCTAGGCGGCGCAGGGATTTCACCATTGCGAGAGCCTGATTTGCAATCAGGAGAACCTGTCGACAATATTTCTCAAGTGAGAAACGAAGGCCTCGGCCTCCTCCATCGTGTTGTAGAACCAAACAGAAGCCCGGTTTGTGGAGCCCACGCCCATGGCCTCCATCAAGGGCTGTGCGCAATGATGGCCTGTCCTTACAGCGAAACCTCCTGCATCTAGAAGGTAGCCTAGATCTTGTGCTTGGATGGTTTCATGCAGGAATGAAACAACTCCGATAGCCTCCTCCATTTCGGGATTACCGAATACAGTAATTCCGGGAATTTCCCTCATCTGAGATGCCATCCATGAGGCGATTCCATGGACGTATTCGTGTGCCTCATCAAAGTCGATGTTTTCCTCTAGCCAGTCAACAGCAGCATGCCAGCCGATCGCTTCTGCCATTCTAGGGGTGCCGGTCTCGAACATTGCATATCCATCTTGGAAGAGCGTATCTTCTTTTGATACTCTTTTCACTATGGAGCCGCCTGTCAAGAATGGACCCATCTCACTGAGTGCGTCGGATCTGACAAGCAGGCACCCGATTCCAGTTGGGCCTGCCATCTTGTGTGCGGCTATTGAGCAGAAATCGACACCCAACTCATCGAAATTGATTTTCTCATGTGGGGCCCCCTGGGCGCTATCCAATGCAACCCTAGCACCTACTGAATGGGCCATCTCAATAACTCTCTCAACCTCATTTCTGACCCCTAAGACATTACTGACATGCCCAACGCATACAAGCGAGGCCCCTTGGATTGCTACTTCCATAGCCTCATAGTCAAGCGTGAACTTCTCAGTATCTATGGGGACGTACCTGAGCTCTATGCCCCTCTCCTTGGATAGTTCCTGCCAAGGGACTATATTGGCATGATGCTCCATCTCAGTGGTTACTACCACGTCTCCTTCTTCGAGGTTGTACCTTGCCCAGCCGTATGCAACTAGGTTCATGGCCTCGGTTGCACTACCGGTGTAAATCATCTGTCCCTCGCTTGTCCCGAAGAACTTGGAGATCCTATCCCTGGCACTTTCGAGAGCGGCTGTTGATTCGTCGGCCAATGTGTGATTTGCCCTATGCGCATTCGCGTGATATTGTTTGTAGAAATCGGACATTGCGTCTATTACGACCAGGGGCTTCTGCGAAGTTGCCGCATTATCGAAATAGACCAGCGGTTTTCCATTGGGGAGAATTCTGTGTAGGATCGGAAAATGAGAGCGAATTTCCTCCACATCAAAAGCTATGGCAACACCCCGAGCCAAGGGGCTAGGATTAGGCATATCAACTCACTCACTGAGAAAATAGACAAAGATATCATGATTAATGATGGTTACAATCAGGGGAGAACTCATTCAATAATGGCAAAAATTACTATTTTTCGGGGGAGGTTTATTGTTGGGTACTCTCATCCGCAACCGGTATGGAGAGAAGACGAGGGCAAGATATCGTCGAGCGCCTTGGCAGTCGTGACTTGAATGAAGACGGGTCGATAATCAACTTAGCAATTGTAGGTTCAAGCAGATTCTATGATTATCGTAAATTTGAGGAAGCCATTGAAGAGTGGATTGAAAATTTCGGTTATCCCGACCTAATTATAGTGGGTGGAGCTAGTGGAGTGGACTACATGGCAGAGAGGTGGTCGGATAACAACTCTATACCCATAGCAGTCTTCTCTGAAGAGTGGGGCGACCCCAAGACCGGTCTACTAGACAGAGGCAGGCCCGAGGCCCCTAACTCACTAACCAGGAAGATTCTGAATGCCGCTAGTCATGTTTTGGCTTTGCCATCTCCGACAAGCAAGTGGACCAGGATTGTAATCGAAATGGCATCTGACATGGATATACGGACGGATGTCCACGAAGTAGACTGATGGTGGTGCTCGCGCCGGGATTCGAACCCGGGTCGCCGGATCGAAAACCCAGTATGATGGGCCACTACACCACGCGAGCTGTGCTCTTGCGAGATGTTTCTACCACATAATCGAATCGGGAATCAATTTTGTCGCTCGCCCTATTCTTCGAGTAATGAGCGCCACCATCTCGCCGCTGGGATGACCACGATTAGTCCTGCAATCGAGACCAAGGAGAAATTTATCCAGTTGAGAGATTGTACCACCGATTCACCATAGACGCCCAGTAATAATCCGGGAATTCCAAATCTGAGGCCTCTGCCAAAAATCCCAGCAGCAATGAAGACGCGCATATCCATACGTCCAGCACCAGCTATCCAGGCTAGAGCCTTGTACGGAATAGGGGACACTGCGGCAATGAATATCCCAGCCGCACCATACCTTTCCATCAGTACGTTTAGCCTCATTATAGTTGATTCTGGGACGAACTTCTCCAATAGCCATCCGCCCGCATACATCCCTATGGCATACCCCGCAACGGCCCCTATGACACTGGACATGACTGCAATAGTGACTACTGCCGCAATACCCAATCCTGAATCCGCATCAAGGGCCATTTTCCATACAAGGGGGTCCGGGGGGATTGGCTGAAATGCTGCTTCGGTGGAAGAAAGTATTGCCAAACCGAATAATCCCAGACTATCTGCCCACTCTATTGCCGAGTCGATCATCTCTTGTGAGACAATGGTACTCATGCATAGCCGTCCCGGGCATTGCTATAATGAACTGATGGTTTCAGGATACCAACTACGCAACTTGAAGGGAGCGCCATCGAAATATGTGTATTTTGCATAGTGAGAATTTATTATCTTGGTGCCAAGGCCCTGTAACATGGACTTGAATGCGGTCATGGAGGAATCTCAGGATATCAAAGACTGGATTATCGACATCAGGAGAGAGTTACATCGCTTTCCAGAGCTAATGTACGAAGAGCATCGAACTAACGCGTTGGTTAGAGAAAAGTTAGATGAATTGGGGATTGGATATGAATTCCCTATTGCTGAAACTGGCGTCCTAGCAAAGATAGGGAATGGAAATGGGCCCTGTGTAGCGTTAAGGGCCGACATGGATGCCCTACCTATTCATGAAATGGCAGATGTCGATTTCAAAAGTGAGGTTGATGGCAAGATGCACGCTTGTGGGCATGACTGTCACACTGCTATGCTTTTAGGAGCTGCAAAGATATTGAGTCAGAGGGAAATTAATGGCACTGTTAAATTCCTATTTCAACCGGCCGAAGAAGGAGGGGCGGGAGGTGAAAAAATGACTCAAGAAGGGGCGTTGGAAAACCCTGCTGTTGAGAGGATTTTTGGATTACATGTCTGGCCTTTTATACCAACAGGACAGATCGGTTCGCGTGCTGGAGCGTTTTTGGCTGCTACCAGTTTCATGGATATTGAAGTGATAGGGACTGGCGGGCATGCGGCAGCGCCGCATACTTGCGTTGATCCGGTGTTGGCTTCCTCTCGGATTATTGATTCGTTACAGAGCATTGTTTCGCGAGAAACTGATCCCTTGGAGTCTGCGGTGGTCAGCATTACTGCCGTAAATGGGGGTAATGCGCACAATGTCATTCCCGAATCTGTTGCAATAAAGGGAACTTTGCGATCGTTAACTATGGATGGTTTGGCTAATTTACAAAAGAGGGTGAATGAGATTTGCGACCTTGTTGGTCGGGCAAATGGCTGTGAGGTTAATGTTGTTTATCCGGGTAATGATTACCCTCCAACATTCAACGATCCTGAAACTTGGGAGTTCGCAAAGGGAGTGGCTGAAAGTATGATTGGGGAAGAGAACGTTAACGAGTTAGCGCCTGTGATGGGAGGGGAAGATTTTGCCTACTATACTCAAAAAACAAATGGTTGCTTTGTTGTAATAGGCGTTGGTAATCCCGAAAAAGGTTGTATTTACAGTGTTCATCATCCTAAATTTAAGGTGGATGAGGATGCTTTGCCCCTAGGTACGGCGCTTCATGTCTCGTTTGCGCTTGAATCATTGATGGAAGTTTAGATTAGTTCCTTTAGATGTTGTCCAGTGTAACTTGATGGGTTCTCTGCAACCGATGAGGGGGGTCCTTCTGCTACGACCAATCCTCCTCTCTCGCCTCCCTCGGGGCCTAGATCGAGGACCCAGTCCGCACATTTGATGACATCAAGATGGTGTTCAATGACT
>PBGL02000011.1 GCA_002718995.2 Methanobacteriota archaeon | reverse complement strand
TGGAGAGAGGGACGAGTCCCGTGTCCAGAAGGCGACCAAGGCCGAATTCGGCGAGTTGGCCGACAGCTTGGAAGTCGGGGCCGGCCCGTTCGGAGCGCAGACGGAAATGGGCATGATACCATTCTGGATAGGCGGTATCGAGGGCGATGATGTGATTATCGACTTCAACAACCCCATGGCTGGGAAGACGCTACAATTCGTCGTCGAGGTAATGGGCGTGAGAGCCGCTACTGCCGATGAGATGTCCCATGGGCACTCGCATGGACCGGGCGGCCATAGCCATGAGGAGAAGTCCGGTGGCTGCGGCGACCCAAATTGCTGCAGCTGAGCATCTCTGGAAGTGGGTCTACGGGGCTTAGTCCCTGACATTGGCGCATTGTCATGCCTAACGTTCATCGCAGAGTGGCACTCTGGCAATTCCGATGAGGGCGGTCGCGGCACTGATGGCGATGCTCGCCGTCACGGCTTCGATCAGCGGATGCATGGGGATTGGCAGCGATGGCGGCTTGTTCGGGGATGAGGAGGAGCGTGAGCCTCTGAGAATCAACCATATCCAGATGGAGGGGACCCACAACTCGTACCACGTGGAGCCCTTCGTCTCGCCCACCAGGGAGTACATGTACACGCACGAGGAGCTCGACGTCCAGGCCAGCGACCTAGGGGTCAGGCAGTTCGAGATAGACGTGTGGTGGGACGTCAGGGAGGGGCTGAGGGTCTACCACAACCAGTACGACTCCAGGACCACCTGCCCGACCTTCGAGGACTGCCTGAGCACGCTCCTCTCTTGGTCGGAGGCGAACGAGGACCACCACCCGCTGATGATATGGATAGAGCCCAAGGACTGGCCGGAGCAGGCCGCAGAGATCACGACGACGGTAGAGCTGACTGGCATCCTCCAGGAGATAGAGTCGGAGATTTCCGAGTTCTGGCCGAGGAACCGGACCATAGCGCCCGACGACGTTCGCGGAGAGTGGGAGACCCTGAACGAGGGCGTCATGAACGACGGCTGGCCGCTTCTTGAGGATAGCAGGGGCAAGGCGATATTCGTGCTCCTCGCGACAGGCGGGATGAGGGACCTGTACCTCGACGAGCACCCCGGGCTCTCGGGGGCCATGATGTTCACGCTGTCACCGGAGGGCAGCGGCGAGGCGGCGATTTTCTCGCTGACTGACCCGATAGGGAGCGGGGAGGATATCTCGAGGCTTGTTGGCGAGGGGTACCTAGTCCGTACCAGGGCCGACAGCGGTGGCGAGGAGCCGGACAACAACGACACCACCCGATTCGAGGCCGCTCTCGCTTCTGGCGCTCACACGATAGCGACCGACTACCCGGGGCCCGTGGACGGGATGGACTACTGGATCGAGATTCCCGGAGGCACTCCCAGCCGCTGCAACCCACTGGCCGCACCGGTGTGGTGCGCCTCCGAGGATATCGAGGGTCAGGTTTCTTCCTGACTTTCGAGGAAGTCGCTCTTCCCCCTCCTGAGCTGGGCGGTGCGTGAGGAGAAGTCCATTACCCCAAGCAGGACCCCGACACCCAAGATAGCGGCGATGTAGTCCAATGAAAGGAGGAATGAGGCGTCAATTTCTAGTTTCATCACAATTACCAGGGGAGCGCCCATCCCGACCAATAGCAGCCCTCCTACCGACTTTTGCACGGTGCCTGGCAGGTCGGCCCCGAACATCTCGTCGGTGACCTCCTCTCCGCTGGCGGCTATCGCGTAGATCTCCTTGGGCCTCAGGGCACGGCCGGCCACCATGGCCTTGGTGCGTGCCTCCTTGGAGAGCTCCTCGGGGGTGGCATCGGGGAGCGCGTCGTCCCACCAGCCCTCCTCCTGCTGTACCTCATCCCACTGTTGGCGCCCAATTTTCTTGGGGGCCTCGATGGTCTCGTGATGGTTTACAGTGGCCCATTCTTCAGTCCATGGCCGATTCTCTGCCCCTGGGAATGGCACATGCGGCTTGTGGAAGTGGCATAGCCCCGTGTCCCCCGAGACGGGGCGCCTGCAGTTCCTGCCACGGCTGTCGACGTGGGAGCAATGCTGGGTCATGAGTCGCCTTCCAGACTGTCCAGGTAGTCGGCCTTCCCCCTCTTCAGGGCCCTTGACTTGGCCCAGTGATCATAGAATCCCCATGCTGCACCAAGTATCGCGGCCCCAATGACGAATTGTGGGGTCCAAACAAGGAGTATGCCCAGATAGACCCAAGCGATTGGGTTTGATTGGAACGCTCTGCGAAATTCGAAGTTGGATATCCTCGATATGAATATGAGTGCGTCGAAGATTGCGAGGGCGAGGGGCGCGACGACGCACAACACGACTACCACAACTGCCCCTCCCACAGTATCCCAAAATCGGGCAGAGATGCTGGGATCGAACATCTCCGTGGTCACCTCCCCCCCGAGGGAGGCCACCGTGTAGATCTGCTCGGCGCTAAGTGACTTTCCAGAGGCCTCGGCATTTGCTAGGGCTTCCTTCATCTGCTCCTCGGGAGTGGCATCCGGGAGTGCGTCGTCCCACCACCCGTCTTCCTTCTGGACCTCGTCCCAGTCGGTCACCTCCGGGACCTCTTCAGGGGTTTCTGGGTCAGGGGTATCCTCGGCTATCTGTTGCTCGGCCGGTGGTTCCTCGGCTATCTGTTGCTCGGCCGGTGGTTCCTCGTCTGCTGCTCTAGCTCCTTTGCGCATCCTCGCATCCCTCTCGGAGCCGGTCTCCGGGCGGGGCGGGGCGTCTTTCCTGGGCCCTGCGTCAGGGTAGAGCTTTCTGTGGGCCCTGCAGTAGTAGAGCCGGTTGTATGCGACCCTGCGGCACGTCTTGCCATTTGACTCGACGTGTATGCAGTTGATTGGGTCCACGCCGGCCAGTCCGCTGAAGCATTGACTAACCTTTCCCCGGCATCAGGCCTTGGCCACTACCTTCAGCTCGATCGCTATGTCCGTAGGGAGGGCGTTCACGGAGACCGTGGTCCTGGCTGGGAGTATCTCGGAGAAGTACTGGGCGTAGACCTCGTTGTAGCCCGGGAAGTCGCGGTCCATGTCCACGAGGAACACGAGGACGTCGACGACGTCATCGAGGCTCGAGCCGTACTCCTCGAGTATTAGCCTGACGTTGTTGATTACGGAGTGGGCCTGGGCGCGTATGTCGTATTCCAGCGCGTTGCCGTCGGAGTCCCTGATGGGCCCCCCCGGTATCTCGTTCGTGTCGGGGGTCCTGGGGCCCATTCCGCTCACGAAGATGAGGTCCCCGACCCTACGGAGGTGAGGGTACGCCCCAACTGCGGATGGCCCTGACTCGGCGATGAAGGGAGGGTGGTCAGGCATCATATCGCCCCCTTTCCGAGCACGTCCCTGTCGCCGTGGTAGTACTCGACGTCGTCCTCGTCGAACTCCTTGTCGCCGATGGACCCGGCCGAGGGGGTCAGCTGTATCACCGCCCCGCCTGCGCCGTGGAGCGCCTCGTAGGCGAGTACCTCACCGTCGTAGTTGTTGTGCTGGCCCATCGTGGACGCCATCCACCACGCTGGCTTGTAGGCGACCACCTTGCTGACCCTGACCTGCCCCTGTATCTCCCTGCTGAGCTGGCTGATGTCCTCCAACCTCCCATCGGAGAAGAACTCGAGTATCTTCCTGTTCCACTCGTCGTCCTTGGGGCTGTGAATCCTGTCCTCGGAGGGATCGATGTACTCGGTGAACATCCTGTTTGAAAGGCTCGCGACCACCACGACCACTGCCTTCCTGCCGAGCTTTGACATCGCGTCCCTGGCGGCCTTGCCGAGCACTATCTGCTCGGCCCGGTTCGAGTACACGTTGCTGGAAACTATGCAGGCGGGGATCCTGTTGTCGGGGTTGAGGAGCTTCAGGGCCACCACTGATCCGGTGTCTATGGGGAAGCCGTCGTATGAGACGGTCCTGGACTGCAGGCCCCTGGCTTCGCAGGCGTCCCTGAACTCGTTGGCGTACTCCGTGTCCATGCTGAACTCGTAGGGCATGGACCCCAGGAAGTGGAAGTCGTCGTCGACGTGGGTGAACACGGGCTTCGGGTGGGCCTGTATCTGGTGCCCCACGATGCTCGGCCACGTTGTGGAGTAGATGAGGATGAGGTCCGCGTCGCTTTCCTCTATCCTCTGCCTGCATACGTCGAATGCGTCCCTGAGCCTTCCCCATCCCTCGTTCTGGTCTGGAGCCAGCAGGGGGTGGGGGTGCGGCGGGACGTACAGCCCCATCACGATCTCCGGGTCTTCGCTCATTCAATCACCTACAGGACGATCTCCCGGGTAGTCTCGTTCGGGTCCCATGCCGCGATGGCATTGCCGGTCCCGATAACTGACTGGTACCCATATATCTCGGCAGGGTAGTCGGGCATGCCCATGGCGGCCATCATCCAAGTCAGGCCACCCCCCTCTGCTTCGGCCATCGTCTGCTCTATCATCTCGGGCAGTATGTCGATGAGCTCCCTCATCTCCCCCTTCCTCATCATGTCTATTGCCTTCATGTCCCAGACGTACTGGCTGTGATTGTAGATGTGCTCCCTGCTCATATCCTCTGGCAGAGGGGCCTCGGTGACGAAGTGGCGGTGCGATAGCGAGTGGCTAGCCACGAGGACGACCTTCTTGCCGCTCTTCTCGATCGCCTTCAATACAGCCTCGCCGAGCGCCGTTGCCTGGTCGTTCATGACCTCGTTCGAGTAGTAGTGGGTTGACCTGTTGCTGCTGATTGTGACCACTGGCTTGTCCCAGTCTGGATTCATCATGTGACAGCTGACTATGGTGCCGTAGTCGACCCTGAAGTCGGGGTTGCGCATCATCTTGGTGACTATGCCCGCCTCGGCAGCCTCCTCACACATCAGCTCGGATAGTTCGACATCGACCTTGATGTCATGGTGGAATCTGAAGAGGTTTGGGAATATGGGGTCGACGCTGATGTTCTGGAACCTCTCGAGGCCGAGGAAGTGGGTCCCGACATATGTCTGCCAGTGGGGCGTCAGAGTCACTATGCAGTCGTAGTCGATTGTCTTGAGCTTCCTGGCCAGCCTGTGGTAGCCCCACCTTAGGGCCTCCCAGCCGCCTTCTGCGAATGGTTCGTTCTGCTCGGGGTTCTCCGCGTACACCACATGAGGCGGGTGCGGTGCGAGGCACCCCAGCACTATCTCTCCCTTTGCCATGACTCTTGAGACGCTCCAATCTAAAGAAAACCTTCCGGAAGGGCCAGTAGCCTTCATTGGGGTGTGCTTGGTCGCACGGGCATGAGATGGGACTCCCCTCCGGTGTGGCCTGTGGCCGTCCCTAGCGTGACTGGTTTCGCTGCTAGTTTCATACCCTACCTGTCTGAGTCCAGCTACTTCTCCGAGGGGTCAATCTTGGCCCCATTCGCCCTTGTGGCGAGTCTGTTCCTACTGCTTCTTCTTCTCCCTGCTGAGAAGGGCGGTGGTGCGGAGACCATCATCGGGGCGTGGGCCGCGATGCTGTTCGCGCTGCTGCCGCAGATGCTGTTCTTCGTTTGGTTCGTCCCAGTGGTGCTGATCTGGTTCCACCAGTCGGTGTTCGTGTGGAGGAGGAGCTACCCGCTCTTCCGAATCGGGATATGGCTCGGCCTCGGGGCGTCCTCGGGCATATACCTAGGCTCGATCCTGGCCTTCAATTCCTTCTGACCTGGATGCCACGTCGACGACGAGGCCTGTGATGATGAAGGCTGGAAGGGATGCCAGGATGCCCGTGAATAGCAGTTCTTCGTCCACGTATTCCATGGATATCCTGAGCTCGGAAAGGCCGCCCGGCGAGTGGCATATTACCAGGTGCGTGTCGAATATGGAAGGGGTCTCCACCTCTCCTGTCCACGACTCGCCGGATAACAGGGGCGCAGATTGGTGAGGGTATTCCAACAGGTCGTAGAAATTGTATCCGTCCTTGAAGCTGCCACCCTCGAAATACGATACTACGTGGCTGCGCTCCAGTATGATGCAGAGGGATCCGAATTCCCCGACGTTGCTGATCTCCACTTGGACCGGGTGGCTTAGGCTGTGAACCTCGACCGTGTCTATGGCAATGTCTTCGGGACCGAGCCTGAAGTTGGGGATATCGTCGTTAGAGCCTGGGCCGTCCACTGCCACGAAGGCGATTGCCGAGGTGCAGACTACGGTGAAGGCCAGTGCGAAGGTCGCCCCCCTTCTAGACGGCAGGATGCTGGCCCAGCCCTTGGATGGCCTGTCTCGGAGGATTGGCTGCCAGTGGTGGCAGAAGTAGGCGCATATGACCCCCAGGGCGATGCCCGGGAAAATGTCGGAGACCCAGTGTATGCCCAGGTACTGGATGCTGAACAGGTATATCGCGAGGTTGGCGATGAGGAATGTATCGAGCTCCCTGTGCCTCCACTCCTTGAGCGGGATGCCCAATTCCCTGCAATGCAGCCTGTTGATGATGAGGAGCCCCAGAGGCAGTCCGAAGTGCAGGCTTGGGACGCCATTATCCATGGGGTCGTTATTCGTGATGAACTCGATGTACCAAGAGTCGTGGTAGAGGAGCGCGTCCATTCCTGGGATGTACGAGCTCGTGACCTCGACGTTGAAGAATAGGTACAGAGGGACGGCCATGATGTATATCACGAAGTAGTTCAGCGCAGCCTTGTCGGCCATCACATGGTCCTTGACCAGTATGAAGTATATCGGCACGAACCAGATGATGAAAAGGTAGACGAAAAGGTAGTGGAACGACAGCACCTCGGTCAGCAGATCGCTTCTGAACGACTCCTGGGCCCACAGGGTGAAGTCTCCCTCGATCTGGTGAATCCAGTGCGTGTAGCCCCCGACCCTGCTCTTGAGGGGCTCATTGTGGTGGTCTATCACGGCCTTGTACAGGTACATCGCCAGGTAGAGGGAGATGTGCCACTTGTATCCCTTCGACCTGATCTCCCCCGGTAGATCTGATATCTTCAGCCTCTCATCGGGCTCGTCCCTGGTGAGCAGGTTCCTCAGGGGTATGGTGGAGGCCAGGATGAACGCCATGATCGTCCCGTAAGGTCCGATTGGCCACCACATCGTACCTCGTGCCGAGGGACTCAGTCATGAACATTGCACAAGGGGGTGATTGCATCAGGGTTCAATGGACAGGAGCCTGGCTTCCTCGATGCAGGTCCCTTCCACGGCACGACATGGGGCATCGCGTATTGAATGGGCTCCCTAACCATCAAGTCGTATGCCCCTCTTGGAGCCGCGTGGACGGGCATGAGTTGTGGCTATCCGAGTGCCACAGGATTGGCTTCTCCCCAGAGGCTAGGTTGTACGAGCAGGGAACCCGGACTTCCCAGGACGCCGCTGACCAGCTCGGATGTGATGTCGCCCATATCGCCAAGTCGATTGTTTTCGTAGGGGAAGAGGGGGCGGTGGTTGTGATCGCATCTGGCGCCAACAGGGTGGACAGGAAGAGGAAGCTCAAGAGGGCCCTAGGGTACAAGCCGGGCATGGCAACTCCTGAGTACGTACTCGAAAGCACCGGTTACCAGATCGGCGGAGTGCCGCCTTTTGGACACACCAGAGATGTGAGTGTCCTGATGGATGAAGACCTGATGCAGTACGAAACCATCTGGGGCGCGGGGGGTACGGCACAGACGGTCTTCCCGATCAGTCCCGCGGAACTTCTGGAGATTTCCGGTGCGGCCCTGGCTGACGTGAGGCAGTAGTGATACTATGTCGGTGGCCGATTTGCTGGTTTCGGCCTCCTCCCTAAGGGATGACTCCGAGGAGTTCGCAGTGGATCTCGTCAGGGAGGGGTCAGTGGACTGCGTTTACAACCCTCTGATGTATGCATGGGACGTCCACAAGAGGTACATCGAGATATCAGGTGACAGGGGCGCCAAGACGGTCATGCTCGGAATGAATCCGGGCCCCCATGGAATGGGCCAGATGGGAATCCCATTCGCCGCCACGAGCATGGTCAGAGACCTTCTGGGAATCTCTGGGATTCCCGTGGGACAGCCATCCAAACCACATCCAAAGAGGCCGGTCATTGGACTTGAATACCCGAGGGAGGAGGTCTCAGGAACCAGGGTTTGGGGGCTCCTATCGGACACCTACGGAGGGTCGGACTCGATCTTCGAGAAGGTTTTCCTCGTCAATCACTGCCCGTTGATGCTCCTGGATGGCGAGAGGGCCACGAACGTGACCCCTGACAAGATATCTGGGCCTACTGCGAGGTCGCTTCTGGAAAGGTGCGACGAGCATCTGATCGAGGTCGTCAGAATACTGGATGCGGACGCCGTGATCGGGATAGGGAAGTTCGCTGAGAGGAGAGCGAGTGCGGCCCTTGCGGGCATGGATGTCGAAGTCAGGGGGTGCTGGCATCCCTCGCCTGCATCTCCCCTCGCAAATCGAAATGGGGGCAGGGACTGGAGGGAGAATGTTTCATCCGTACTGCCCTGAACAATGAAATCCGCGTTCTGAAGGTCAAGTAAAGAGTTAAGTCGGCAAATGATTCGTCGATGTGCATGTCCGCCATGATTACGCCGGAGTACCTGCTTTCAAACGCCGAGAAATACGCCAACGAGCCAGCTCTTTCCTCGAAAGACTCTGCTGGCAACTGGCACACGACCACATGGTCCGAATTCAGTGCCTACACGATGGACGTAGCGAAATCGCTAATGTCAATGGGGTTCGAGAGCGGGGACAACCTGAGCATCTACTCCTATAATCGAAAGGAGTGGTACGCTGCCTACGCTGCTGCCAACATGGCAGGAGGGGCTGCTGTAGGGGTCTACCACACCTGCTCGCCAGAGGAGGTGGACTGGGTGGTCGGGAACTCCGACTCCAAGGTGGTATTCGTAGGGAACAACCCGATGGATGGCGGAGACCCGTCCAAGATGTGCTCAAACAGGCTGAATGCAGTTATTGATGGACTGGAAAAGGTCGAGATGGCAGTGATCATGGACGGAGTGGAGATGGATCACGAGAAAGCCATCTCGTGGTCCGACTTCATCGCAATGGGTGCTGAAGTTGAAGACTCTGCCGTTATGGAGAGAATCGCTGCTGTGAAGCCCGATGACGTCGCCTCGCTAATCTACACATCCGGCACCACTGGAAACCCCAAGGGAGTTGTCCTGACCCATGACAACATGGACTTCGAGATCGGAGAGGTCCACAAGCTGGTCACCTTCAACCAGGGGGAGGGGTATGTCTCTTGGCTCCCATGCGCCCACGTCTTCGGCCAACTAGCTGACAACCACATCTGGATCCGCGACGCAATACACATGAGGGTAGTGGACAACCCACTCCACTCGATAGACTACTGTAAGGAAGTCAACCCCCACCTGTTCATAGGAGTGCCTCGAATCTACGAGAAGGTGTACTCCAACCTAGTTGCGGGACTCGGGAGCAAGGTCGGCTGGCTCAAGCTGCCGATCCTTGGCAACATAGTCAGGAAGAAGGCGAAGGCGAAGATCGGTTTCACGAACCTGAGGTTCGCGATCACCGGTGCGGCTCCCATCAACCCAGATATCCTGCACCTTTTCCATGACCTCGGAATTCCGATTTACGAGGGATATGGGATGACAGAGACCTCAGCCGGGGCCACGCTCGGGTACGCCGGTGCGAACAGGATAGGATCCGTTGGGAAGCCCCTCTCGGGCACTGAGCTCAGGATTGCCGACCCAGACGAGGGCGGCAACGGAGAGATACAGTTCAGAGGCAGGCACGTAATGGCCGGCTACTACAGGAACCCCGAGGCGACTGCAGAGACTATGACGGAGGATGGCTGGCTAAAGTCTGGCGACCTCGGGAAGATCGACTCTGACGGATTCGTCTACGTAACGGGGCGGCTGAAGGAGATCTACGTCAGCTCGGCAGGAAAGAACATCGCGCCCCTCGTCATCGAGGAGACGATGAAGTCAATTCCTGTTATCTCCCAGTGCATGCTGGTCGGTGACAACAGGAAGTACTGCAGCGCCCTTTTCACGCTTGACGTCGGTGCAATACTCAGGGACGTTCACGGTCTCGATGGGGCTACTGAGGTTCCGAAGGACCCTTCAGAGCAGTTGGCCAAGCTCGCTGAGCTTGGGCACGACCTGTCGGAGTATACTGCCGTTGGAAGTGACATACACAACCAGCTCGAGGGGGCTGTCTCGGAGCTCAACCAGAAGTTCAGCAACCCTGAGCAGATCAAGAAGTTCACAGTACTGCCGCGCGACCTAGGCGTGGACCAAGGGGAGCTGACGCCGACCCTCAAGATCAGGCGGAAGCAGATCCGAGAGAACTGGGCAGCAGAGATCGAAGCAATGTACTCCGATGCCTGAGAGTGATCAGCTTGACGCCAGAAGCCTGGGCGGCGCTGGCCAGTGTGTTCATGCTGGGAGCGATGAGTCCCGGACCCTCCCTGGCAGTGGTACTGAGGAACACAATGTCAGGCGGGCGTAGGCAGGGAGTCGCCACGGGAGTCGGTCACGGGATAGGCTTCGGAGTGTACGCTTTCCTCGCTGCACTGGGAATAGCCACGGCACTATCCCTCCATGAAGGTACGGAGCTAGTCCTGAAGTGGGGCGGAACACTGATTCTTATCTGGCTTGGAATGACCTTTCTCAGGCACGCCTCCAAGGGCCCTCAGAAAGATGGTCAGGATGATGGCCAAGGAAATTCCGATATGGCCGGATTCATTCAGGGATTCCTAGTAGCGTTGTTCAATCCGAAGATACTAGCATGGATGCTAGCCCTGTACGCTCCATTCATCGAAGCCGATGTTAGCATGGAGACGCTGATGGGCATGGGGCTTCTTGGCATGGCCATCGATGGGACTTGGTACGTAACCGTGGCAACCGTTCTGACTAGGGGGGACGGTGTTCAGAAGCTCCGTTCGAAGTCCCACTTTATCGATGGTGCGATGGGCGTCCTGATGTTCGTATTCGCGGGTTTGCTACTGAGTGGTTCGATCTAGTCAGACGAATTTGTATGGCAGGAGAATCAGAATCTCCAGAGCGAGGAGCAACGCGCTTGCCTCCCTTCCCGATTCATCAAATGGGAGCTCGCTTGGGTTGGCTATCCTTTGAAGCTCCCCCGAATCAAACCAGAAGGTGCTACAAACGGGGCATCCATCGATTTCTATGGGCTCCATGTCGGTTCCATTGACACGTGTGAAGACTATGCTCCTGACCCTCATATGAGCGTCGCAGCAGGGGCATTCAATATCGACCTCCTCGCAGTCGGACTCGAATGCCTTGTGCATCTTGGTGAGTTTCTTCTCGGACATCGAGTTGGCCGCTGCCTCGGCATTAAGTAGCATTCCCGAGCAAGTTGGACAGTGGAATATTCCATGATCGGAGAAGGCGGATCGATTGTAGCCCTCTGGCCTAGATAGTGGAGTGCCATCCCTGGGGCAGAGAAGATTGTAGTCGTCGCCGCGCACAAACTTGTACTATGCAGGGGGGTCTTGAATTATCACCCGGAAATATCCGAATGTTGTGCAATAAGGCCGATTTATTGCCAAATCCATGATTTGCGGGCATCCGGCGCCTTCTTGGGTGCCATTAGTGTCCGCGAATCATGGCAGAGGGGGGTTCAGCAGGCGTTATGCCACTCCGCGTAATCACGGCTGCGGCCATCTTTGATGGCCATGACGCCGCCATAGGGATATTCAGGAGGATACTACAGAGCCAGGGATGCGAGGTAATCCACCTGGGCCATGACAGAGGGGCCGATGAGGTCGCAAGAGCGGCCATTCAGGAGGACGCGCATGCTGTAGCCATCACTTCCTATCAAGGAGGAGCAGTAGAGATGTTCACCCATACGAAAGAGATACTGGATGAAGCTGGCTTCGAGCATGTATTCCTGTTCGGAGGCGGTGGCGGAACAATACTGCCGCACGAGATCGAGCACCTATCAGACGAGGGGATAGCGAGGATATACTCGCCTGACGACGGTCGCTCGATGGGGCTCGTCGGAATGGTTCAGGACGCAATGGAGAAGGCCAATGAGATCGACCTTCTTGAGAAGACCAGGTTTGAGTCACTGAGTGGGCCCGTGTCTGCAGACGACCATGGGGGCGTCTCCAAGCTACTTACTATGGCAGAGAACAGCTCAGAGGAAGAATTCTCGGACGCCTTGACGAGGACCCGTTCCAGGGATCCCTCCGTGGAGTGTCCAGTAGTGGGAATAACCGGGACAGGTGGTGCTGGTAAGTCCAGCCTCATGGACGAGGTTATGCTAAGAATCAGGAGAGATAACCCTGGTGCCAAGGTCGCCCTTCTGGCAACGGATCCCACACGTAAGAAGACGGGCGGGGCATTACTTGGGGATCGAATCAGAATGAACTCTCTCACCGACCCGAACCTGTTCATGCGCTCATTTGCAAGTAGAGAAAGCGGCAGAGAGATAGCGGACTGTATAGGTCGTGCTGTCCAAGTATGCAAGGCAGTAGGATTCGATCTAGTACTTGTCGAAACCAGTGGGATTGGACAAGGAAACGATGCCATCACGGAAGTAGCTGACGTATCCATATACGTCACGACGAGGGAATATGGCGCGCCCAGTCAACTGGAGAAGCTCGCAGCTCTGGACTTCGCCGATATTGTGGTCCTGAATAAGTTCGACAGGCCCGGAGCGGAAGATGCTCTGACTGAAATCCGTAAACAATTACAGAGGAACAGAGAGGCTTTCGACCAGAAGCCAGAGTCGATGCCAGTAGTACCGACAATAGCTAGCCAGTTCGCAGATGCAGGAGTGGACCAATTATGGGAGGGGATGGCAGTACTGCTCAACGATCGCTTCGGTTCCGAGTTCGCAGCGTCGGAGCCACGGCTGGGCAAGGATGGGCTTCCAAACAGGGAGCCTCCGATACCCCCTGAGCGTCAGGGGTACTTGGCAGAAGTCGCATCTTCCATCCGCGGCTACCACGAGAGAACCCATGGGACGAGCAGAGCAGTGAGACTAGTCCAGCAGTTAGAGGCAGCGGCAGGACAAATGAGGTCATCCGACAAGACCAGCGCGGCAGAAGACCTGTTGGCCGAGGCAGCCGAAGTCAGGTCAAGCGTACCCCAAGCAGCATGGGATGCCCTTGAGGGCTTCGAGGAAATGGCGGAGGCGTATCGCTCTGGCCAGGCAAGTTACTCAGTCAGGGGCAGGGAAATTCCTGTCAAGACGACCCATGAGACGATGTCTGGGACCAAAGTACCCAGAGTGGCTCTCCCAAAATCTGAGGACTGGGGCGAGAGACTGGAGTGGATCCGCAAGGAGAACGCACCTGGGTCATTTCCGTTCACAGGAGGGGTCTTCCCATTCAGGAGGCAGGATGAGTTACCGGTCAGAATGTTCGCAGGAGAGGGGAGCGCGGAGAGGACAAACAAGAGGTATCACTTCCTTTCACAGGACCAGGGTTTCAACCGCCTCTCTGTCGCATTCGACTCGCCTAGCCTCTATGGAAATGATCCCCAGGAGAGACTGGACATTTTCGGAAAGGTCTGCGAATCAGGAGTCAGCATTAGCACGATAGAAGAGATGGACAGGCTCTTCGAGGGCTTCGATCTATGCGCCCCCAATACTTCGGTGAGCATGACGATAAATGGCAACTACTGGTGGCACTTGGCTGCATTCTTCAACGTGGCAATCAAGCAGCAAACTAGAAAATTCGCTGAAGATAAAGGCAGGGACCCCACAGAAGAGGAGGTCGCCAAGATTAGATCAGCCACACTATCGAGCGTCCGTGGAACAGTGCAGGCTGATCAGCTAAAGGAGGCAATGGGGCAGAACACCCTAGTATTCAACCTCGATACTGCACTCAAGATGATGGGCGACGTGGCTGAGTTCTATGTTGACAACGACGTTCGTAATCACTACTTCGTGAGCATCAGTGGCTACCACATCGACGAGGCTGGTGCAAATCCAATAACTCAGTCTGCCCTAACGCTTTCTAACGGCCTTACCTACGTCGAGCTGTTCAAAGCGAGAGGGTTAGATGCGGACAAGTTCCTCAGAAACTTCTCCTGGTTCTTCTCCAACGGAATGGACCCAGAGTACGCCGTAATAGGCAGGGTATCAAGGAGGATATGGGCCATAGCGATGCGTGACCTGTACGGAGTGAGTGAGCGTGGCCAGAAACTGAAATACCACATCCAGAGCAGTGGAAGGTCGCTGCACTCCCAAGAGTTCACATGGAACGACTACAGGACTACCCTTCAGGCACTTTACGCTCTCGCAGACAATGCCAATAGCCTGCACACCAACAGTAGGGACGAGGCCTTCGGCACACCCACAGAGGACACCGTCAGGGACGCCGTCGCCATCCAGCTGATCCTTGCAAAGGAGTACGGATGGCTGCGCAACGAGAACCCCCTGCAGGGCTCATTCATAGCCGAGTTTCTGACCGATGAGGTCGAGGAGCAGGTTCTGAAGATCTTCGAGGAGATGCACAACAGAGGAGGAGTTCTGGGCTCACTCGAAGTCAACTACCAGAGGAACAGGATACAGGACGAGGGGATGGTCTACGAGCATCGCAAGCACACTGGCGAGACCCCCATAGTGGGCGTCAACACCTTCACCGATCCAGAGGAAGAGTCGGTCTCTGCAGAGGACTTTGATGTCGAAGTGACACGTTCAGACGAGGCTGAGAAGAGAATGGTCATTGAGCGAAATGGAGCTTTCAAGGATGCTAACACTGCTGAGGCCGAGGCAGGATTAGAGAGGCTGAAGAAGGCTGCGAGGGATGGTGACAACCTGTTCGAGGTCATGATGGACATTGTGGAGCACTGCTCAGTTGGACAAGTCACGCAGGCTCTATTCGAGAGCGGCGGGAAATTCCGTCGGAACATGTAGTCCGCTAATTCTGCTGGAAATTGAAAACGAGCGCGGCGAGAGCACCGCCGACCAACTGGGGAACAATGTGGACCCACAAGTCCGCGACTTCCATCACCCCTGCAGAGACCAGGGAAGCCGTTACCGCTGGGTTGAACGAGGCCCCTGAAATCGAACCCACTGTTAGGGCCCCTGCGAGTACAACAAAGGCTATGGCCGCTCCATAGTACCCATTTCCCTCAGTGGATTCCGAGGTGGCGACGTTGAGTATCACGAAAACGAGTGCGAAGGTGAACATTAGTTCGGCCCCGAATGCGGGGGCTGTGTCCATCACCAGAGGGCCGACTTCGCCGCTTGGAACTAAGACGTTGGCAGCGACAACGGCCGCTGCGATGCCTGCGACCACCTGGGACACGATGTATGGGCCGACATCCGAAACGTCGCATGCCCCCCTCATGTAGATCGAGATTGTCACAGCCGGGTTGTAATGGGCGCCCGAGACGTGTCCCCCTGCGTAAATCATCACCATCAAGGTGGATGCTATCGCGAACGGCGCGTAGCTCCCGGCGGTCCCGAACGCGGCGGCCGTGCAAATAGTGAGGGTCAGGAAGAAGGTCCCGATGAATTCAGTGATCAGTTTGGCTCGTAGGCTGTACTCAGTCATGGAAACTCTCCTGCGTGATTGGCAAATGAATATTTTTGGCCCTCAAATGAAACGATGGGTTTTTTTCGACTCTCCCGGAAGAACTAGCAATGGCACTTTATTCACTAACTTTGGCAATTCGAGCCATGAATCTAAGGTAGTCTGATGACCTCCGGGTGATGAAAATATTCCATTTTCGAATGCCCATGCTACGTAATTCAGGGGCAGTTCCTTGACTCTTAGCCAGATAGTATCTGGTAGTTCCTCACTACTTCCCGGACATCCAACTCTCTGGAACTCAAGGGTGCTGCCGATTTCATTGGCATAGAGTCCCCGTGGAGCCTCGAATGGCACATTACTAATCATCATCAATGAAGATGTGAATTTCATCCAGCCGCCGCCCCTTGATCCTCGTCTAGTCATCTCAACGATGAATCCAGTTTCCAAGGCCTCCTCATAGAGGTTAAAGGGGTGCTCCTCAACAAGCTGAATGAGGCCCGAGGGCAGTCTCTTTACATCAAATAATTCCAATTCTTCGGAGGTTCTTCCGTACTTGAAATCGGCCTCACAGAGTACGTGCGTGTAGTCCTGACTTCCGTCTCTAATCAATATCAATTTCCAAATGCCATCTGATTCTGTTCCTTTTCTCATAATTTTCTTCCTTCTTTGCGTGAATTGCCATTACAAATTCCGAATCTTAGTCGAACGTTCACGTAACAGTGTGAACTGTCTCGATACTGGGGAATCAGAAAATTACTGGCGGGACTATCTGCTCAAAATCCAGGCTCATAAACATAGCCTCAATTCTGACATTTTGGACAGAAGAAAGTCGACCTATTGGATTGGACGATTCTACTTATTGTACCCGAGCAATCTGATTTTACGCAATCTTGACCTTCTCTCCCATAGACGCCGAAGTTGAGAGGGAAGTATCCAAGCGCATCTTCGCCGTCTACACCTCTGAAGTCTTGCAAAGTTGAGCCACCTGCATCAATTGCCTCGGTGATGACCGCATGCGTGTTGTAGGTGATTCTCTCGACCCTCTTGGTCACTCCCGATTTTCCAGCGACGCCGTGGGCTAGCCTCCTGGGTGAGACGCCGGAGCGATGCAGTATCTCACAGACGTATATGTTACCGAGACCGGCGACTATCCTCTGGTCCAGGAGGGCGGTCTTGATTGGCATCCGGCGGCCTCTCAGCCTGTCAGCCAGTTCCGAGGGGGTCAGGTGATCGGGGGTGGGTTCCGGTCCTAGGTGCGACAGGAGCTTGTGTTCTGACTCCTGCTCCGTCGGGAAGCAGTCCATAATGCCAAATCTCCTGTGGTCAGAGTAAACTGCTGTACCCCCGTCGTCCAGATGTGCCACTACCCAATCATGTGGCCCGTCTCCACTGCCTACTGCAGCCCCGTGGGAGAATGCCCCGGGCCTTCCCTCACGCCCGCCTCCGATTAGGGTCCACCGTCCGCTCATCCCGAGGTGGCAAAGCCATGTGATATCCCCCTCCATCCTGATCAGGAGGTACTTAGCCCTCCTATCGATGCCCACTACCCTCCTTCCGGAGATGGCTCCAGAGAATCCATCCGGAAAGGGGAATCTGAGGTCCTGCCTCCTCAGTTGGAGCTCGGTGACCCTTCGGCCAACGAGGTGCCTGATTAGTCCCTGACGGACCGTTTCGACCTCTGGAAGCTCTGGCACGAGTTTCGGAGTGCAGATAGCTCAAAGAGGATATCTGAGGCTTTATGCCGCGGGATGGGCCCTCAAGACTCATATCCCAGAGTCTCTTGGAATGGTCATGGAAGAGTCTGGCGGCCAGCCAATGGAGTCCAATGAGGCGCCCAAGACTGTGGTCCTGTCAGGCACCCCTAACGTTGGAGAAGCTGGACAGGTATCGAGCGGGCCGTATGTCCAGCCGATGATGATGGTCCAGCCTAGCAACGACGAAGCCACCATCAGCATGGTCATGGGTCTCGTCACGTGGTTCTGCCACATCACTGCAGGGCTCCTCTGCGTCACTGCGTGCTTAGCCCCAATAACGACGGTCGCAGGAGTGATT
The DNA here is from genome assembly GCA_002718995.2 of Methanobacteriota archaeon. Lineage (GTDB taxonomy): Archaea > Thermoplasmatota > Poseidoniia > Poseidoniales > Thalassarchaeaceae > MGIIb-O5. Next base: position 64,567 of record PBGL02000011.1, on the reverse strand, counting down.
CTCGGCCACATCGGACTCAGGAAGGCGAAGGAGATGAATGGGATGAACAAGGGGATGGCGATAGCCGGACTGGTGATGAACTACCTGTCGATATTTGCCTATATCGCTGTCGTGGCTGGTGTTGGACTAATTGGCGCCGGCGCACTGGGAATGTAGTCATATCCTAGTGTGGAAAACTGCGTGTTGCTCTTCTAGGCCACTCAGGTCTATCCTCTCAACCAGTTCCAATTTAGACTCTGATATTACTTTCTCAGCGTGGCTGAACTTTTCGATATCCCCTCCTTCTGCCGATCTCTCGCTGGCGGCCTTGAGGCTCAGCAGAGCCGTGCCCCCGGGAGCTAGGAACGCTTCGGACATCTTAACGAAGGCCTCGGCCTGATCTGCGATGGAGATATCCTGGTGCAGCCAGTCGGCCTTTGCCCTAAGGTAAGGCGCTACTGTCGCAATATCCCTGGCATCTCCAAGGACAGGGATCAGTCCGGGCCTGGAGTCTGCCAGAGGTACAAGCTCCCTCATCATCCTAGGCGAAATCTCCACTGCGACGACCTGTCCTCCATGATGGTTCCCAGAGCCGCATACGTGATCATGTATGTGGCTCACGGTGCTTCCTGCTGATGCGCCTAGGTACAGGCATGTAGAGCCAGTCTTCGGAAGCAATTCGGAGGGATCTCCCTTGGTCCTGACCAATGCGGCAGCGACTTTCGACTTTTTCGGGCTCCACTGCCTCCATTCGACTCTTCCGTCCCTCTTCCTCCTCTCGCCCCTCAAGGAGACTCCACGATTTGCATTTCTGGTCCATAGTGACCTTCCTTCCTTCCTGATCCCCCATCCCAGGAGGATGGGCTTCCGAGGCATGTCAGCCCCTCTTTGGGGGCTTTGGGAACTTATCTCTGATCCCCTCTGCCTCTCTGTGAATCTCGGCTATTTGTTCCTCGTCCCATGGCTCTCCGTCGAAGTGGTCGACCCTTACTGCGATTGAGCACTTTCCAGCCAGGAAGCGAGATACCTTGCCCCTCACCCACCTAGGTGAGCGGCTTACCAGGGGCATTGAGAACAGAATCGGGGAGTGTTTTGGGGGCGGCGCTCCTCTCCTGTGTGCGGCCATGGCGCCGGTGGCCCCCAGGACCTGCAGGCTTCCGCTTGGCATCCTAGCCAGTCTCTCCCTACCACCGGCCAGAACTACCATCCTTGCCGCGCCTAGAGGCCCGACCAGCAAGCTCAGAGTTGGAATGTAATCCCTGGCCAGTTGCTTTGTCGCCTCCTCATTCGACTCCAGCCTGGAGGATATCTCCACCACACCTCTGGCTTGTGACTTCATTGCCTCCCACTCAGCCCCCGAGGGCTTGTGAGTTGGTTCATCGACTCCCAGGGACTCTGCAGCCGAATCAATGTCTTTGGCCCCGGAGATTGCTTGGGGTATCTCCGCCCTCATTCCGTCCAAATCGAGGTCGGGGAGGAAAAGGCCAGCCCACTCCACTGACCGTGCCTCCTGTGTGGTCCAAGCTGCGCGCAGCTCCACCGAGGAGGAGGAAAGCATGTCCAATCTCCTATCCTTGTCCGCTGCAGATTCAGCGACGCCCCTACGGGCGAGGATCGCGGTGGCATCTGAGAACAAATCTTGCTCTTCAGGCGTATTTTCCGGCCATTCTGGGTCATCCATGGCACCAAGTGGATTTGGTTCGGCATCTGGAAACCTATCTCGGAGAGCCCTTGCCTCGGGACTCATCCTTCCTGATTGGAGATCGGAGAGCCTTGTAGCGAGGGCGGCAGGGGACCTAGAGGGGCCCCAATCCAATTGATCGAGGACCGAGCCTTGTTGGTCGACGACTCGCGCCATCCTCCAGTCGAACCGTATTTCCACGCCTTACGCGTTGAGTCACCCCGCTTCAACGGTGCGGAAGATATTGGAAATGAGCGAAGGGATGAAAACGTCTAGTTTCCGTGTACCATCATGGACACCAAGCTACTGGCCTTGGTAGCAATTGGAGGGGCCGTCGGAGCGGTTCTGAGATATGTCTTACAAACCGTATCTGGGCCTGACTCAGAGCCGTATGCAACGCTGGCGATCAATCTAGTTGGATCACTCATGCTTGGTGTTCTCTTTGGCGTCATCGCAGCTGGGACGGTTATGAGTGAGGGTAGTGTGGTTCTTCTGGGGACAGGCATTTTAGGTGCTTTCACGACTATGTCGACCTTTGCTATGGACTCGGTTAGGTTGTCAGAGGATTCGGCGGGTACGGCTGCGGCATATGTGACCATGAGTATCGCTGGAAGCCTGATCTTGGCATGGCTTGGATATCGTGCAGCCCTTTCCATTGCTTCATAATGAAGGCCAAAATTGGCCCTTTTTGTAGAATAGTTGAATAGTCTGTTGACTCAGCCCTGCTATGTCTGTGTAAACTGACAGGTGATGTGAGAAATGTTCTGCCCCGAATGTGGCACCCTTGGATTCATGGAGCCAAACGGCAATATTAGGTGCACTAACTACACCTGTGGATATGAGGGGCCGCTTACCGGGATGGATGGCAAAGGAGCTGAGTTCACCGACCCGATGACAGGTGAGACGATCGATCTCAGCACTGCAAGGTCATCCGGGGAGTCAAAGGACCTGAAGCACCTGACCGAGGTTGTTGAGGATGAAGGTGGCAAGGGAGTCCTGCGCGTAGGGGACATAAGATGCCCTAAATGCGATCTGAATGAGATATACGTCATACTGATGCAGACAAGGAGCTCCGATGAGCCAGAGACCAAGGTTTGTACGTGCAAAAACTGTGGTAAGAGGTTCAGGGAGTATCAATGAACGAGCAGGTTCAGTCTCCGAATGATGAATAACCCCCCCTGCCCAGACCAGTGCGAGTGATGAGATGCTGAGAGTGACTGCTAACACCCAGTTGATGAGGGAGATCATTGATCTTCTCTCTGTTTTGGCCGAGGAGGCGAAACTAGTCTGGGGCGAGAATGGCCTACACACAACAGTCGTCGATGGGTCGCATGTGGCACTTTTGTCTGCGACCATCGGCGATGCCTGTTTTGAAACGTATGAGGTCGAGCCGGTTGAAATCGGAATCGAGCTCAGCAAGATGAGGGACCTTTTGGGCCTTGCAGGACCAGGGGACTTGGTGGAAATTGACTATGATGACGCAGTAGGTGCGATAAACGTCAGAGTTGGGGAGGTCCATCGAATCCTCCGTGGGCTCGATGTAGGGACCATGAATTCCGCAAAGGAACCGGGAATTAGCTACGAGCATGGTGCCAAAATAGGGGCGGATAAGCTCTCCAGGGCCCTGAGGGCATCAAAGATGGTGAATGAGTTAGTAAAGCTCAGTATCGAAGAGAACAAGTTGACTGTTTCCGCGGATCAGGAAGCTGGCGAGAGCGTGACTGTTTCTTTCGAGTCTGGTGAGCTTAGCGAGCTTAACGCACCAAGTCCAACAAGCTCCACTTACTCATTGCAATTTCTAGAGCCATTAGCAAAGAAGTTGGCCACTGGCCTAACTGAGGACGTCTCTGTCGAATTCAAGGATAAGTTCCCGTTCAAGATGTCGTGGAACAGCAATGAGGGAGGGGCAAGTTGGACCTACTTCCTCGCTCCAAGAGTGACAAATGACCCCTGACTTCTATGCGCTGCGTTGAAGGCTAATGGGGCGACGGCAGCACATGACCCGCTCAGTCTGCGTAATCGTACCCAGCATTGGGAACGCGGAAGAACTGGGGGTTACTTTGGATGGGCTTCTTTCCCAGACGTACCCGGACATGGAAATCGTAGTAGTTGGCCCGTCGAGAGATGCGGGTAAGGAAGAGGCTGAATCTCGTGGAATTAGGCATATAGACGACCGTGGATCCAAGACACGTGCCGATGCGTGTAACATTGCAATAGAGGAGACGGAATCTGAGATAGTCCTCTTCACGGACGATGATGTAATTGTCCCAGAGGAATGGGCATCCAATCTTATCAGGTGGTTTGATAGGGATGATGTAGCGGGTGTTGGAGGGCCTAACTTCGCTCCTGTTGAGGAGTCAACCCTTACACAGAGAGTTATTGATGTGGCTTTCAGTAGCACGATTTTCACAGCAGGAACTAACTATGGAAAGAGAGGTAAATTCGAACTTGAGAGGACTTCTCAGTTGCCCGGGGTGAATTCCGGTTATCGGAGATCGGTACTCACTGAAGTCGGAGGATTTGACGAAGGTGCGATAGGGGCTGAGGACGTTATGCTCGATCATAGGATCACCTCCTCGGGCCATATCCTGTGGACGGACAGAGAAGCGATTATGTGGCATCGTCGGAGAGGGCTCTCGAGAGTTAAGCAGCAGATTAGGAACTACGGGATGGTGAGGACCCTTGCCAGCAACAGGTACCCAGAACTTCACGCCCCCACACACACAATGGTTGCTGCGTTCCCTCCAATCGTCATGGTAGCCTTTGCATTCTTCTTCTGGGGCCTTGCGAACGGAGGCCTAGCTTGGCCGGAATTCTGGGACATCAGGCTGTCCACAGTTCCCATGGGGTGGCCAAGGGCAGGGGTTCACGTGCTTCCATCGCTGATTGTGATTTACAATCTAATTGCATGGCTTGGGTCCTCAAGAGGCGCTTCTCCGAGCAAGAGCCCCCAGACTATTTTCCTGTCTTCCATAGTCACGTTCGTCCTTCACTGGAACTACGGAATGGGAGTCCTGAAGGGCAAATGGAGGATATTCAGTGGGAGTCCCGGGTTGCAGATAGACGATCGGAATAGGGGCTCTTAGCGAGCCTTTACTTTCTTGGAAACATCTGCGAGCCCTCTGCCCACCATGTTTTCTGGCGGGGCCTCCAGAAAATTGAACTGAATACCCCAATGAAAATACCGCCCATAACCAGATTGAGCCACCCCTCACTGATGTATCCTGGACTGGCATTGAAGTATGCCCAGATGAATGAGGGGATCACTCCAATAATCATGATGATCAAAATCTCCTCGACCAGGACCGAAGAACGGTTTGGGGAAATTATGGGAAGTCTCGGAGCAAGAGGGCTGGGGTCATTTTGTCTCCTGACAAGTCGAATGAAATCGGGTCTTTTTGCGTTATTATTCAAGAAAAGTGACCTAGGCTTGCCTCCAAACCAGCCTCTGCACGCCAATGCAATCCAGTCATCCTCTAACCACGGTCGGCCGTCGCAAATCTTGCCCCAGTAGCTCCCCCTGATCCTATCAGCCAGTTCCTCGATACCTCCGCCTTCCCCTGATATCGCGCCTCTGTCAAATGCCAGCTGCCATTCCGACTCTGAGGCGACTTGCGAATCGCCATCCTCGACCATTGGTTCGGCGACGTCTCGGCCGATCATTTCTCTTGAAATTTGAAATCGGTAGTCTATCCTGGACTCGTGTCGGGGCTGTGGACCACCTGACAACAATGCCCGGTTGTCCGATCCGACATAGGTTGATCCCGGCTCCACCCAAACCCAATCTACTTCGCCCAAGGAATCACCCCTCGCCTAGTTCTCCTGTCTGGATTGACCACTGAGATGCGTATACGTTTTCGTTGGACAGGAGATCTTTGTGCCCTCCCCTCTCTACTATCGCTCCGTCCACCATTGCCACAATCTCGTTGGCGTTCCTGATGGTTGCTAGGCGATGAGCGACCGCGATGGTTATCCTCTTCTTGCTTCCATTGGAACCCCCGAAGAGGGACAGTTGAATCTTCTTCTCAGTCTCAGCGTCTAGAGCGGCGCTTGCTTCGTCGAGAATTAGTAAATCGGGATCGTTCAATAAGGCCCTAGCCAAGCTCACCCTAGCCCTCTGGCCACCGGAAAGCATCACTCCTCGATCTCCGACCATAGTGTCCATTCCATCGGTGAGTTCGGAGACGAACTCTGCGGCCCCAGCCATTTCGAGGGCATGACTAATCTCATCCTCAGTTGAGCCCCTAGCGTATGCCACATTCTCACGGATGGTCCCATAGAATAGGAAGGGGTCCTGTGACACAAATCCAATTCTCGCCCTTATCGACTCTATTGAGTACTCATTAATGTCCACCCCATTGATCAGGATCCTTCCATGTTGTGGTTCGTAGAATCTCTCGATTAGCTTCAGTATCGTGCTCTTTCCAGCACCTGTATGACCCATGACACCGAGAAAGTCGCCGGATTCGACATTGAACGATATGCCATTCAGGACATTTGACTCGGACGTTGGATAGGAGAATGTGACATCTTCGAACGTCACTGATTCTATTTGGCCGTCTAACGGAATGGCGTCTTGGCGGTCGAAAATAGACGGTTCTAAATCGATGATTGCGAACACCCTCTTAGAGGCCGCCTCGCCTTTCTGAAGCTGGTTTAGTAGCATTCCGAGGATGAACATGGGCATAGTCATCCTGGTTGAAATCAGGAGGAACGTTACGAACTGGCCAATTGTAATATCTCCTGACTGCAGTACCCACCCTCCTGCTGAAACTAGGAGTCCGAAAGACAAGCCTGCCACAACGTAAATTCCGGGGATAAATCTGTTCCTCAGACTGGCTGCATGAATTGCTTGGTCCCGATAGTTACCACTCTGCCTATCAATCCTTGATCCTTCAAAGCCGGTTGCATTGTATGCCTGAACTACTGTTATTCCAGAAAGTACGTTTTCGAGAATCGCGACGATTCCGCCTGTGCTCTCCCTCTGCTTTCTATACTTCCTCTGGACTCTGGTAGAGAACCACACGACCATTGGAACGATGAGAACTAGTGGCATGAACAGGATCAACGCCAATGTTGGCGACATCCAAAACATGATTCCAAAGGCCGTGGAGAATGTAATTGCGATTCTTATCATGCTGGTGCTCGCGTCCGAAATTATATCCTCTAACTGGGCTACGTCAGCAGAAAGAACTGACATCAGATTTCCTATTTGCCTGGTCTCGAAGTATGAAGCTTCCATAGCCATCAGAGAGTTAGTTGCGTCCATCCTGATATCGTGCTGGGCCTTGTAAGCAGTGGACTGCCACAGTTGATTGCTCAACCCTTGGAAGAAGGCCAGGAAGGTGAAGCATGAGAGGATTAGGAGGCCAAAACCGAGTTCCTCCGAACTAATCACGCCTATGGAGGGGATCGATTCGGAGGTCACAATGGATTGAATCCTCGAATCGGTGAATGTTCCGTCCCTGTAGTAATCGGCTGCCATCCCTATGGCAATGAAAGGTATCAGGTCGAAGGCCCTTGCACCGCCATTGGCCAGTATCCCCCCCAGAGCCCTTCTCCAGTACCTCTTCACATAGGGAAAAATTCTCCAGATTTTCCTCCCTACCAACTGCTTCTGGTCGGAGATATCAGAATCGTCCCTACTGATTGCTGTAATGGACGCTCCCTTTTCTCCGGGAGAAACATTCTCTTCATCCATGGGGCAGGGGAGAGACGGGTGCGTTTGAATGCTTCACTGGCATATCCTCATTGTTGGTGCGCCCGCCGGGATTTGAACCCGGGACAAGAGGTTGGAAACCTCTTGTGATAACCCCTTCACTACAGGCGCTGTGGCTTCGCGAGCGCAGGGCCTCTCTAAATCGATTCGGTTTGCAGGGGATACGGGACTCTCCTTGAAAAGAGGGGTGCTCTTCGCACTGACATGCTTTGGAGGCAGAGGCTTGGTATTGTCATGATGATTGTCTTCATGCCTGCTAACGGCCCGTTCTGGACTATGTCAATTGATGCTCTTGGAATTGATTATCAATTCAGCGAGTCTAGTTTCTTCGTGTACTCAATTCTACTTTTCATTAGCGGAGGGATACTGACATTTACTCCCAAAACGAAGTTTGAGTAGTCAACTGTACAGCTGCTTCGGCCATACCTCGTGGATGTTTAGTAATAGGGCGACTACATCATCCTCTTCCCAACCCGATTCGAGCAATGCTGAGCATAGCCTCTGGGTCCTCTTTGGGACGGTCTTGGGCCCCAGTACTGCACCGGGCCTATTCGGATCATCCAGGAAGTCTGTCTCCATCCCCCACTTGGAGTCCGATTTGGAAATAGTCTCTACCAGTCCAGTCACACTCCCCTTTCCCATGTTGACGGTTGAAGAGAGGCCACTAGTGAATTCCGTGCTTATGTCAGCAGGAGAGAAATGTCTGATTGCATTTGACCTTGGAAGGCCCGCGGAATCGCACATTTCAGCTAGTTCTCTGCAAGTTTCCTTGCCCCTGTCCTCAACATGGAGCTGTATTGGTACTTTTTCGACTGCGGCCATTGACATTACCTCCTGAAGAACCTCGTTTGCATGGCCCCATCTCTCGTTATCGACCTGATAGTGTGGACGGCCGACCTCTCCAAGACAAGAAGCCGTGCCGGATTCAATCATGTCCAAGGCCAATCCCACAGCCTCGATATGTAACTCGGTTGACTTCTTTACGCCCATTTGGTTGGCTTGTAAGTCCCAAACAACTGGGTGGGGGCCAAGGGTCACTCCTACCTCTATCCCGGTCTTTTTCCTGACCACTTCCGCCATTGAGACGGTTTGTGAGTACGCATCTCTGTAACCATCCAGGTCTAATGGCAGTTGCCCTGAGAACCCGGGTTTGTGTACAAGCATTATCGCCGTTCCGCCGGATTGAGAAAACTCCTCTATGGCGCTAAGGAACCTGTTGCTCCGATCTAAATGGATATGTTGATCCATTATTGGCCCTGTCCAAATGCCATTTTCCAGCATTTTCTCACGCCAAAGCTCCCTCTCCATCAAGCTGTGCGACCCAATGACGGACGGCCATCTCAGCTATTCTCCTGGACGACTGGCCGATCACAACTCCTCTTCCATTATCGTAAATGATCAATGTAGATCTGTGTAACGAGGCGTCTATCCTGAGGGCCCCTAACCTCTCGTCCTTTGAAACATCCTCAAATCTCCTGATTGCGATGTCTTCAATCACCGCCCTCCCTATTGAAAAGCTAACTAACATCTCCCCTGACTCCATTGAAAGACCGTCGATAGCTTGACCCAGCGTCAGCAGTAGCTCTTGAACAGCGAGCTCGGCCACCTCTGCCCTCGCCAGACCATGAACAAGGACTGATCCGTCGGGCTCCACCACATAGGTAGCCCTTGGTTTCTCATGAGAGATTACCACATAATCCCCGCTCCTGGAACCGCCGGCTAACGATACTGCCTCGTCAAGATCAATAGGGGCAGTTGGACTGAATCTGAATGTCTGGGTCTCCACTACGAATGATGGAGAATTAGTCATTTCTGTTCCTCCTTCTGGAGGGCCTCAGGCATTGGCCATCTGGAAATCGCGGCCTCGATTGAGGGGAGTCTGGCTTGGTGAACAGGTACCATCAGTGTGGGCTCCTGTGCTTTCTCATCATCAACCCTACTGTCCCTCAAGTCGGCCAGGGCACCCCTTATCCTAGAAGCGAAGCGCAAGTCTCTCTCGGAGTATAGGGAGTCACCAAGAACCCCTTCCTCCTCTAACCACCAAGCTGCGCATGCCGCTGCAGCTGCACCTAGATCGACCCCGACCTCCTTGTCGGGGAGAATCTTGGAAATGGCTGATGATGAATTCCTAGACCATCGCCTACCAAGAGTTAGCGTGGATAGCAAAGTTGCGACATTGACTTGCTTCTCGGCACTGCGCTCTAGCCAATCTGACCATTCGGCATCATCTAGGTCGGGCTCTATGGGGAAAACTGGGAGTCCCCCCCGAGAATTCTCAGCATGGAGAATATGTCTGATCTGCTCGGGATCTGGGATCCTGGGCCCCTCAATATCCAGTCCCTCTAGTTCCCTAACCAATCTGCCAAGGGTGGTCCCCGAGGCCATCGCAGCCTCATTGTGAACCCCTGGACTAGCCCTGTCCTGTTTCTCCTCCTCCTTCATCATAGAAATATCGTTATGACTCAATAGGAATGCTACTCCGTCCCACACTCTCCTAGACCTGAGGCCATGGGGCATCCTAACACAAGGAAGATGTGGCCACAAAACTATCTTGCCCCCATCCGGATCGTCGAGAGTCTTCTCCCTCCATCCGAGTTCTGGGACATTCGTGGGTGGCCCTGTTATGGTTTCAGAAGTGTGGACCGGCCCGCCGGCGAGCCAGTTCCGGATTCTCAGTGCCAAACGAACCATGGAGTTGCGAGTGGCCTCTTTCGATTGAACTAAGCGGTCATTTTCGCTTCCCGATGAGTAAATCCGGGTGATGGATTCAAGGGGGAACGACCTCGGCGCCTAATCGAGGAACATGGGTGAGCCACGCTCTACTGAGCCAGTAGTCCTACTCAATGAGGTCTTTCCAGGCGATACAAACGCACTTGATACCCTATTTGGGGGACGGTTGATGTCCATCATGGACACTGCTGCTGGAATGGCAGCGAGCAAGTTTGCCCATAGGGAATTCGTTACTGTCTCCGTGGATGCTTTGAAGTTCAAGAGGCCTGCATATCAGGGAGATGTGATTAGGACCATAGCACGCGTTGTCTGGACTTCCCCCCGAACAGTCGGTGTCCAAGTTAGGTCCTGCCGAATGACACGATCAGACTGGGAACCCGAGGAGATTTGCTCTGGCTATTTCTTTATGGTAGCCATAGATGATTCCATGAAGCCTATCTCGGTTCCTCAATTCACTCCGTCCAATGAAGATGAGAAATCTCTCTGGGACGGTGCACAGAATGCACGTGACGCTATGCGTGGAACTCCTTGAGTCCGAGATCGACTGGGTGAGATGATGTCGGTACTGAACGTCGGATTCGTTGGTACCGATGAGTTTGCTCGTACTCTTGCCAAGAAGGGTGATTCACGAGATGTTGATTCGTATGTCCACAAGGAAACTGTGGGCGATGAGTCCCGTGTACTATCAATCCTGAGGCCCCTGAAACATCCAGATAGCATCAGGCCACTTCTTTCGGTTCTGAACGTTTCAAGGGTCGGTCTAATCGAGGTATCGAAAATTGACGCTGCTCTCGGGGAGTGCCTGGTGGCTTTTGGCTGCGCCGGCGTGGAAAGGGGAATTGTCATAATCAAGCCGGAAGAAGGTGGATGGGTAGATCCAGAACAGGTGAAGATGCTGCTGCCCCAGGCGGGATTGAATTGGGAAATATTGGAGAATTGTCCCGAACCCCACGAAATCAGACATTCTCTCTTCGAGATGGCGATGGAAAGCTCAGTCGAGAATTCCCTAATCGTCCCTCTTGACCAGCACTTCAACGTACAGGGAATTGGAACTGTTGGAATAGGGTATGTCCAATCGGGGGTCATCCGCAAGCATGACGAAGTGGAGGAATTGCCAGGGGGAAACTCCGCGATAGTTAGGAGTCTGCAAGTGATGGACGAGGACGTCGAGCAAGCTAACTCGGGAGACAGGGTGGGAATAGCATTCAGAGGCCTGAAGGAAGGAGTATTGGGGAAGGGGAGTGTTATCGTTCACAAGGGTTCTAGCTCTGTAACGGCGCACACCTCCTCCATGGGATCACTATCGAAGGCCCCATTTCAGAAGAGGGAGCTCTCGGTCGGTGATGTCATTCATGCATCTGTGGACATGCAATTCAGAGTAGGCAGGGTGGATGAAATCATGGAAGGTGGGCTTCGAATAAATTGGGAGAGTCCCTTACTAGTAAGGGAGAGTGGTGAATCCAGAGTGATCCTGGTCCAGCTTGATGCGCTCCCAATGAGGATAATCGGAAGTCTTTCCAGGTTGTCCTCGGCTTGATTTTTTTCACCCAATAAGATGGGTCCTGAGGCGGACGCCGCCCCTAGAACTTATACCGGTAGAGATGCGCTCGACATCTGGGATGCATATAGCCGGGCTTAGGCCTGGCCGAACGGAAGGAGAAGCCGAATTAATCGGAAACCTGAGTTTGGTCGGGATCAGAGGTAGATTCTGCGCGATACTTACTGAGCGTCAGCTGACCCTCGAGAGGTTCGATGGGTATGGAATCAGAATGGATTTGGAATCGATATCTAAAATGAGGCACATGAAGGTCCCGAGCCTTCCAGGGGGGACTCCGATAATTGGTGCCGTTGCAATGGGGTTGGGATACTCTGTACTTCTCCCCCCTGTTGGTTGGGCGGTTTCTGTAGCCGGAGGGATCTCCATAATGTCGTATCTCTCGCTGAGGAAATCGACACTGGTCATCGAGAATGGCAACGAGCGTCACATGATCAGTGGAAGCGACGGGGCCTTGATGCGACTATGCCTAATGGTAGATCGCGTAAGGAGCGGAGATAGCGTCATTGATGCCAGGATTGGCCTGGAAGACATAGAGACTGAATTACCGATATTCCCAGCATACATGGATGCCGGAGGGGCAGCGCCCACGACAATGGCACTCCCTATGCCCGCACCACCTGCAATTGCAGATCTTTCTCCATCGGCACCAGATTTGAAAATAGATGGGGCGTTTCAGGCAGAACCTGAGGGAATTCAGCCTGAGTTCAACTGGAGGTCATTCCAAGAAGAACAGGTTCCATCTCCTGAAATACCAGACTTCGCGACTAATGAGTCAGAGAAGTCGATATCGGCTTACGAAAGGGCTTGGGGAAGGCAGGAGTCCCCTGATTGGTACAGGGAGAAGGAGCCTGTGCCTACTTCGGAAAGCCGGATTGAGTCGGCTCTTTCTGGTGCAGCCGATATGTTCGGTTTCGGAGGCATGTTCGATGATGACGATTCCCCGGCGCAGGCCAGTCCCCTCGAAGACGAAGAGCCTGTCTTTGGAGAGATTTTCAATGAGCCTAGCGAGGCATTCTCCAGGGTTTCATCAAGCTCAGAAATGATCAAGTCTGCTCATAGTAGATTCGGAGAGCCGGCTTTACCATTCAACGCTCAATCACTGCCCGAGCCAACAGTGGAAGCCGTAAGGGAGGAGTGTAGGCCTGGTTTGGTAAAGATGGCCAAGGCCAGACAGGCACAATCGAGAAAGGCACTGACGGCCCCACCAATCGACAACTCCGCCCTCGAGGACTATCCGGGGATTTCGAAGTTGGCGACATCCATGAACGGCGGTCGCGTCAATACGAAAGGTATAGCTAGATCTAGGGGTAAGCCGAGCTGGATTGTTTCCATTCTTAGGCCGAAAAGCAGGGCCAGGGATAGAGAAAAGGAAAGCTACTCTTCCCAGTATGGAGATCCTGATGGAGCTGAATATTCTGAAGAAGAGAGATTCAGAACATCACAATACCTCAGGTTGCGAAGTGACCAGGATCACCAGGCAGATGTGGTTAGGAGGATGGAAAGCAGGAGGGCCCTGAATCCCCCATCATCTGCCAAGGACGCCCTTGATCGTAGAGTCAGGAGTGTCTTGGAAGGAGGAGATGAAGTGACTACTTCAGCACCAGAGCCTGACTCGGGGCTTAGGTTCTCACAACTGAGGAGATCTTCTCCGAGCGATGAGCAGCATCACATTCCCGGGGTACGTAGACTCGAGTGATCATATTCCAACTATTCTTCTGTACCTATCCGCACGAGCATGATAGGCCCCCCTTCCCAGGCTCCTTACGCCCTTGGTACCCAGTTGCTCGACGCAGTAGGATGCTGTGACTGTGGCATGAACCAGTGCATTCCTCATGACCTCGGAGTCATTCAAGGGGCCTTCGTGACCAATCAGGCAAGCGAACAATGCGCCGGCAAATGTATCTCCGCATCCGGTTGGGTCAACCATATTCTCGGTCGGATAGGAAGGCAGTGCTATAGTGCCACAAGGCAAATGCGCCAATACCCCGCTACTGCCTCTCTTTACAATGAGACTTCTGGGGCCGGGGCCTGCTGACTCGCCCCCATGAAGAGAGCTCCCTGACATAACCGATGAGATCGCCTTTGTGAGTACCTGCTCATCGGCAATAGAGCAGACTTCTTCCTCATTAATTATCACAACGTCCACATTTCTCATAGCTTCAGAAAGTAGTTCGAACTCGTCTTCTATCCACAATCTGAAAGAGTCCAAAACTGTTATTCTGGCACCTGGGCACTGATTCAATGCCGCAAGCTGAATTCTAGGGTGTGCATTTGCACAGAAAAGTACGTCTGGTTCTGTCCATGCGTCTGGAATCACCGGAGTGAAGTTTTCCAATACATTGAGATCTGTGGAAATTGTTGTCACCCTGTCCATGGAGTCATCATACTTGCCGGACCACCTGAACGTTTTACCATCGACAACTACGACTCCAGAAAGATTCATGCCCGCATCCTCAAGAACCATCTGGTGATATGTCGAGAAGTCTTCTCCAACCGCACTAACTATGCCTATACGGGGAGGTTTTCCAGGGAGTGGTCGCATGTGGAAGGAGGCAGATAAGCCAGAGTGTGAGGCGGCTCCGCCCAGAATGCCACTTCCATTCTCTTCGGGCGTTTGGATGTCATCGTAACCTATGCTCCCAACGATGACCATCTCCATGTCAATTGCCTCCACCTACCAAATCAGGATGTTCCTCTAGGTACCTTATTGTGACATCCCTATTTAGGAAGTCCTCCTCTTTGAGAATCTCCTGATGCAGGGGGATCAGAGTATCTACGCCAAGGAGTATTGTTTCCGAAAGAGCGGCCTCCATCCTGGAGATGGCTTGATCACGATCGGATCCCCACGAAATTATCTTCGATAGGAGCGAGTCGAAAACTGCAGGCATGTCATAACCCGTGTGAGCATGGGAGTCTATCCTGATTCCCGGTCCACCGGGCCAATGGCACTCCCAAAGCCTTCCTGGAGAGGGTGTCAAGGTAGATGGATTCTCGGCATTGACTCTGACTTGAATGGCATGCCCTTTGATTTCCACCTCATCCTGAGAGATCGGCAAAGATTCTCCTGCGGCGATCCTGATTCCAAGTGAGACTAAGTCATATCCAGTGATCATCTCAGTCACTGTATGCTCAACCTGAACCCTTGGGTTGACTTCTAGAAAGAAGAATTCTCCATTGTCATCACGCAGGAATTCAAAGGTTGCGAGTCCTTTGTAGCCAACCGCCTCTGCTCCGGCGACCACTTTGGAGCCAAGTTCCGATCTGACCTCCTCAGAAAGCCATGGCCCTTCTTCCAAAATCTTCTGGTGTCTCCTCTGTATGGAGCAGAACCTCTCGCCGAAGTGAATTGCCTTTTTCCCGTCCCCGAGAACTTGGAACTCTATGTGCTGGGCGCCCTTGATGAATTTCTCCAAGAATACCCTGTCATCTCCAAATGCAGAAAGTGCCCGGCCCTGGCAGAGCCTCAGCGCTTTGTCGAAATCATCTGGCGATTCGACAACTTGCATCCCGATGCCACCCCCTCCTGCAGCGGCCTTGATGATTACTGGGTAGCCAATCTCTTCCGCCTGCTCGGAGGCTTCTTTCGGTTCGGAAATCGGTCCATCCGAGCCCCTTGCAACGGGTATTCCAGCCTTTGTCATTGCATCCCTAGCAGTAATCTTGTCTCCAAGTAATCTGAGAACATCTGGACTTGGGCCGATGAAAGTAATGCCTTCATCCTCGAGCCTCTGAGCGAAGACTGGATTCTCTGCCAAGAAACCATATCCAGGATGTACGGCATCAGCGCCGACTTCCTTCGCCGCTTCTACGATTGCCTCAATATCAAGATACGAGGCTAGTGGGTCTGAACGGGGGATATGGACTCCCTCATCGGCGAGCCTTACAGGGAGCGAAAGTCTGTCCTCTTTACCATGAATTATGACGGCGTCTATTCCCATTGCTCTCAGGGATCTTAGTATCCTGAGAGCTATTTCACCGCGATTCGCGATCAGCACCCTCCTGAACATCTGATGTGCTGCTGAGGAAAGAGCCCTATGATTAAATCGGCAATTGACACATCGTTGAGTGGGTCAGTATACATCCCTGAGGTAGCGCTTTTCGGTTTTCATAAGTCCGGTCTCGACGAAGTCCTTCGCCTCTTCGTCACTCATTTCGCCATATTTGGCGCAAATGGAAATGAGCATCTTATGTACGTCCTTGGCCATGTAATTCTTGTCTCCGCAGACGTAAAAATACCCTCCACCGCTAATCCATTCCCAGATTTCCTCGCCATTCTTCTCCATGAGGTGCTGGACGTAGACTTTCTCGGCGCCTGCCCTGGACCATGCGAGATCGTGCCTATTGAGTACGCCCTTGTCCTTCCATTCCTCCATCTCTTCCCTGTAGTAATACTCCCCTTCTTCAGTCCAATCGCCGAAGAATAGCCAGTTCCTACCAGTCGCCCCATCAAGCTCCCTCTGCTGCAGAAATGCTCTGAATGGAGCTATCCCAGTCCCTGGCCCAACCATGATCATGTCCGTTGTGCCGTCCTCGGGAAGGACGAACGATCGAGTAGGTGACATGAACACTCCAATCTCGGTATTTGCGACTTCGCACCTATCGGCCATATATCCCGTGCAAAGTCCGGCCCTGTCCCTTTCATGGTGGTTGTATCTGACGATTCCAACGGTTAGATGAACAGTGCCTGGCTCAAAATCTGGGCTACTTGCTATGGAATACAATCTTGGCTTCAGCCGATCCATTCCCTCGACCATCTGCTGAGGTGTGAATCCCAAATGACCGAAGTCAGAAAGGGCATCGACGTAATCCCTTGACCACATGTAGTCCTCCATCGCGTCTGAATCTGATGTCAGCTCCCTCCACAGCGTTTCAGATGGATCGGCCAATGTGCCAATCTCGACATACCCCTCCGGTAAATCTCCCTCTTCACCACTACCAGACCAATCGACCATTAACGAGCCATCTCTGGTTGATGTCCGAGACCTGCTAACCATCCGGATTTCCAATTCTGAGTCATCGGATATCAGCCTAGATCCCAATGCCTCTATCCACTTCTTCGAGACTCGGTGAATCTCATATTTGTCAGTAAGCGCCTCTCTTATCGGAAAGTCCCCAACGTGGGTCTCGACGATCTCATCGCCTGAGAATCCACAGAGTCCCAGCAATTCCTCAACTATTTCGGGAGGGCATCTCGGAATGACCCCTAATGCGTCTCCTGACTTGTAGGTCATCCCTGAATCGCCCATATCGAAAACGATATGCCTAGTCTCTTTACCTGAGCCCTCTCCGTTCAAAATGAAGTTGTCTGTAAGGGTGGACGAATACGGATTCTTGGCACTCCAGTCGGACATTCAGTCACCTTCGGTCCCGCGAGACTAGTTCTGTTTATGAAGAAATGCCGAAGGGAGGCTGTGAATTATTGATGATTGGAGCGATGAGGTCAAGTCATAGGCCCGACTTCGAGTGTCGTGGCGAGAGTCGACTTCCTGGGCACTGGCAATGCTTTCTCACCCCATGGGAGAATGCATGCCCTCGCATTGATTGATGGAAAAATACTCATTGACGCCCCTCCGACACTACTTGCACAACTAAGGAGGGCTGAATACGGTACTTCGGATGTTAGGCACTTACTCATTACACACTGGCACGCTGATCATACGTTTGGATTTCCATTCTTCTTATTGGATAGGAAATTCATTTCTGACCCCTCGGGAAATAACGATCTGTCTGTTCACCTCAGGCCGGGAGGTAGAGAATTTCTTTCCTCTCTCTGTGAAATGGGCTTCCCAGGGAGCTTGGCCGATTCATTGAATGAAAGGGTGCATTGGGACGAAGAAGAGTCAGGGGTATTGAGCGATACAGGTTGGAGGTATGAGAGGTTTCCAGTTTGTCATACTCCTGAGACTGACCCACATGGGTACGAGTTGATTCACGAAACCGGATTCAGGCTACTCCACTGTGGAGATTCTGGACCATGCGAGGAGATAGAGAAGAGGGCGTCAAGTGCTGACGTGGTGATTCTAGAAATGGGCATGCCGGACATAGGTGAGTTTCCCCATCACCACAGGCCGTCTGATGTTATTTCATTTGAAGAGAGGCACCCGGAAGTCAAGATTCTGGTGACTCACAATTACTCTTCTGGAAAGGGTAATGAGTCCGGTTTCCCAATCCCCAATTTGCCCAATTCGATACATCAGTTGGAAGATGGCGATACTCTTGAAATAGATCGAAATGGGAATTTTATCATGATAGGAAAATCATAGAAAAAATATAACTTATTTATACTAATCTTAGTTGGCTTCAAATTATTCAGGAAAATTGGGAGTTCTTTTTAGCTACTGAATCAAGAAATTATCTGTTCCGCCATGGAGCTTTGACTATGGAGTCCGGGCAACTAGGGATGTATCATTAATGAGCATATTATCTGTAACTGTAAATTATGTAGAAAACGCTATCCCTGGAGGCATTAAGAGAGAAGATAGATCGGTAAATCTGACATCGTGAGTTTTCTTTCTCTATGTCGACCAACTGGCATCACAAGTGGAAATCGTCAGAGAGTCTTATTATCTCTGGCTCACTCGCTAGGAATCCGGGTAAGACAGTTCCTAACTCTGATGAGGATTTAGTTGCTGTAATTGTACGGGATATGGAGAAGTGAAAAAAAATGGACGGGAATATTTTCGAAAAAATTCTCGGACAGGAAAGTCTCTTCCTGGATAGGAGGGCTTTCGACCATGCCTTCGAGCCAAGCAGACTCCCTCATCGTAAACACGAGGTTGACTCTTTGGTTAGGAATCTTGTAGATGCTTTGAATGGACACATTCCATCCAATATGTTGCTATATGGAGTTCCAGGATCTGGTAAAACGGTGGTGACTAGATTCGTACTTTCACAGCTACTAGACAAGGGAAAGGAGATGGGCGAGTCGGTTAGGTGCTACGAGATAAATTGTAGAAACGTGGATACCAAATATAGAGTTGTTCAAAACATAGCAACCCAGCTCTCGCAGAGAGGTGATGCCCCCATACCATTTACCGGATGGCCTACCGACAGAGTTCTCGATACGTTGATTTCCAGAATGGATCGAGAGGGCGGGGTTCACATCATTGTTCTGGACGAGATCGATAATCTCGTCTCAAGATCCGGGGATGGCCTGTTGTACAATCTGACCAACATCAATACAGTTCTGAATAATTCAAGATGTTGCATCATCGGAATAAGTAATGACTTGCACTTCACTCAACATCTGGACCCCAGAGTTAGTTCCAGGCTGAGCCAAGAGGATTTGGTTTTCCACCCCTACAGTGCATTGGAGATACAGGATATCCTAGAGGAGAGAGTTGATTTCGGACTGAGAGAGGGGTCTTTGGATGGCGGCGTTGTCCAACTATGCGCTGCTCTGGCTGCCCAAGAGCACGGTGATGCAAGGCGGGCTCTGGATCTCCTTAGGATCTCTATCCAGAAGGCTGAGCAGGACGAACACGCCCTTGTAGGAACTGCTCATGTCAAGATGGCACAAAGTCAGTTGGAGTATGACCAGGTGACCCCTGTTCTGAGAACTCTTCCGCTACATCAAAAGTTAGTATTATTCTCCATCAGGTTGAATGAAGGTAACGGGCTCAGAAATATTAGCACGGGAGAAGTTTACAGGACGTACTCTGAAGCGTGCATCAAAGTAGGGGTTGAACCCCTTACTCCGAGAAGGATTTCTTCCCTGCTGAATGAGTTGGATACACTCGGACTAATCATGGCCAGGAACGTCAGTAAGGGGCGAGGCGGCAGGAGCAAGCAGGTTAACTCAGCAATACCCAAGGCGATAGATGCGATAGATGCCCTTAGCGAGTCAGAGCCACTCATTGCACAGGCTGCAGCGGGCAAGTATGTGTTGCAGAGTCATCTTCGATGAGTCTGCCAGCTCTGAAAATGGTTATACCAAACATCTAGGTCGCCCGCCCGTTACTATGAGTGAATCAACGTGGATGGAGTCCCTGACTCGACCTAGCAAGGCCCTTTCCGCATCTGCGGTCCTTCTAGGGGCATGGCTAGCCCTTCTGACAATTGTGAATCTAACACAGGGGGCCTATTCTGAGGGGAGAAAGGTGCTTTGGATGAAATTCCTCACTGGCGTAAAGAATTCGTCGACCACAGACATGTCATTTGTGGCTGATGATGCGATCTTCGGAGCCCTGAGTGTTGCAATTTTAGCAGCTGGAGTTCTAGGGTTGAATAAGACGCATGAGGGGGGCTTCGCTTCCTGGGTGTCTGGACTGCCTGCGTGCATTATGACGCGCCTGCTTGTATTTGATGGTGGATTCAAGAAATTAGCCTCCAGTTGGCTGGTTGCATTGGGCGTCTTGTTCTATCTGATTTGGAGCGTTAATGAGTCGACTTGGGTCGACCCGGGCGTCTACTCGGTAGCAGTGGTACTGATTTCTTTCGGAGTTGGGATTGGCATCCTCTCGGAATCAGAGTCCTAATCAGCACTGACGAATGACTCCAGTAGTTGGCGGCATCTGCCCTTGGACTCCTCGCCACATATTCTGACTACGACTCCCTTTCCGGGCTGTCCATAAAGGACTACAGCCCCAATTGGAGACAGAGGATGCAATAGTAGTGGGGCCAAGTCTTCCTCTCCTTCGACATTTATTATTGTGGAAGACCCGTCCTTCTTCCAAGAGTGAATGGCAGCCTCGCACGCCTCTAGCAGAGAAGTTGTCAATGACCCAGGGGGGCTTGAACAGTCGATTCTGTGGTCATAGTATTCCTGATCAATACTGCTCGCCCCTTCCCACTCCTTTCTTTTGGTCATACCATCGATTAGGGAGATGTCGGGGGCCTTTCCCAGTTGGTGCATAGTTAGAACGGTGACATCACCAACTGCAATTGTAGGGCCTGACCGATTTTCAATATGAGAAAGTGCATTGTTCATTGCCTCTGCAGGGTTTCCCTCCGGACCGGGGAATAATGTCCCAAAGGGGTCTTTGAGATTTCCTTCGACCTCTGGCGTCATAACGATGGTTCCGGATCTTATGCTTACAGGGATCCATGGGTTGCCGTCCCTATCGATCGTTCCTTCCCTAATCCTCGAGCTGGATATTGGCCTTCCATCCCATGCATATTGTAGATCTAGGGTAACTATCTGCAATGGAGTTAATTCGTTCTTGATTCTCAAATCATTTATCTCTTCACAATTTTTCCTTGTATCTTCCGTGCAGAAGATAACACGTGCTTCTTCATGGATCGGGGCAGGGCCAAAACTGTCCTCTAATTTGCCGAAAGAGACCCTTGACAACAATTCATTGTCCAAAGATCTCTTTAGGTCATGGAGGCGTTCTTCCCATGACAGTACCCTTGTGTCCTTTTTCTTAGCCGTACTATCTGAAATAATCCAAATTTCTAATTTTTCACAGTGTTCCAGAGACTCGGAAATTAGGTGTAGGTGACCTTTGTGGAATCGGTCGAATGTGCCTCCAATCAGACCGACATCGAACATATTCGTTTCACCGATGAATCTAATTTTAATTTCTAGTTAGTAAAGTGTGCCCCGGGGCGTAACGGTAGCCTTCACTGCAATGCTCCAGCACCTGACCCACCCCGGGACGTCTGTCGGACTGGGTGGTAGTCCCTTGATTCATCCCCTCGCGGGTCCTCAGGGGACCTTGTCCCGGTCCGGCCATCTGTTTTGCGCCGACAGTCATTCTGCCTTGGAGGCAGTCAAGTCGGTCTTCGACAGATGGCTACCCATGCGTGGTACCATGTTTCATCCTCTACCTCCGGCGAGGGGGTTTCGTCAACACGGTGTTGCCGCTGGGCAACTTGCGGCCGGAAGTGTAGGTCAAGAACCCCTCGGTTTGGAGAAATACCATTTCCTCTAGTCCAAAGTGGGGGATTCTGAGAGTCCATCATGGAATCCGGATTCCTTGAGCATGATTCTCTCCGCCACATTTGCATCTCCTGAGATACATTCATTCGTACTGAAATAAGGCCATTTTTCCAACGGTTGTGCGAGCCACCCCACTAGTGGATGGGTCCTCCCTATTTTTGGGGACCTGCCCTCGAAAACAGAATCAAGGGAATCAAGTAGGTCAAGCAAATATGGTTCTCCTGGGAAAGTGCCCTCTGCTTCGACCCTGCTTCTCATCCTCCTGGATAAGAGAACTCGTAATTCTGGATCGCAGCCCCTATGCCTTAGTTCATTGAGAGCAGGTGCTTTGCACGTTTCCCCGGGCTTTCTTAGGATGGCTGCAGGCCATGGAACCGGATTCATTAGGAGCCAGTCAAATTTGTCGTCATCCTCAAGCATATTGAAAAGAAGATCCGGAGAAATTGCCGACCACCAACTCAGAGGAAGAGAGTATAGTATCGGACCTATCTGTTCAACTTCTAATTCAGCTATTCTTTGTGAGCGATCTACGAGGTTAGACCATATCAGTAGCTCGTTTCCATGCTCGAGTTCCCTGCCCTTCTCGATTATTTCTCTCAATATGCCATCAATTTCTGTGGATTCCATATCCTCACGCGTGTACAGCCACATCACCCCTTGTAATGCCGCGAGGGATTTCTCGGGGGGCTTACATAGCCATGCATCAATCGCCCACTTCATCAGGTCCCCGTGAAGGCTATTCGGCAGCCAGGGAGAGTTGGCTAGCAATTGAGCTGCTACCCATGAAGTTCCTGATGAGGCATTTCTTGAGTCCATGGTGGGCCTAGCCCTCAATGCAGAATCGGGAGCTTCCCTTAGTAGCTCACTGAATTTTTCCGAGAATTCTTCTAGAGCTTCCTCGGGAGCAACTTCGGCCGCCTCGGAGAGTCTCTCTAGCGGAAGGAATGAGAAATCCATCATGACTAGCCATCTTGGATCAAGCCTCTTTCCTAGTCTCTGCCATCTCGGCCACCTGGTTCTTGGAGGAGAGGCAATCCATGCAGCCATAGGATAGCTGGCTTCCATCCTATTAGCCCACTCCTCGTTTCCTTCTGGATATTGGGACAAGGCCGATCTGATCATAGACGAGTACTCCTGGTCTTCTACTTCCTCTATCAGGAATCGGGTCCCCGCGGGAAGATCATTATCTGAGATTCCGCCCGATTGCATGCTGACAGAATCTGGCGAGTGGGTCACCGGATCGACGAGCTTTACCGGTAATGACTTGCCACTCCTCAATTCTAGCATCATCCATGGGAGAGGCCTGAGTGGGTCTTGTGATAATTGATCTAGATTGGAGAAATGGGGCGACTTCTCGGCCAATATCACCATCCTCAGACTAGGATGGGAGGATAAGGAAATAGCGACATCACTGGGAATGTCGCTAGGGAGGTCGACTACTATCGGCGGACGTTCCTGTACCGAAGACACCCATCTTACTAGAGATTCAATAGCGGCGCTTCCAATGCCCCTGGTATCTATAAATCCGGGACTGATTGGCTCGGAGGTAAATTCTGACTGGCCCCAATCACGTCTGAACCTCCTCCAAGTAGAGTCTTCTGTCTTCGACCTTCGATTGCCCAATATCCTATCCTTCAGAGACTGGCATCTCTTACTCCTCTCTGAGTCCGATAGTCGGGGATGGGCGACCTCTATCCAATGATCCAGTGATTCTACCGGATAATGGATACTACTGACATCGATACCTCCCAAATTTGCAATTACTATAGCTGAAGATCTCGAGCTCTTCAGGAGCATTGATCGAGGCAGCCTGTCTCCAGCAATGGCGGCTACTGCTGTCTTAGGTCTAATGTCGGGGGACATTTTGTGACATGTTCCTAGGACCCATGGGCCCCTATGCATGGTGTTCTCCGGCAGAGGCGGTACAGGCCTATGTATTGGTCCTGAGAACCATCTGCCAGGTGCTACAGCAATCGGACGGCCTTCATCTAATAGCCTTGCTCTGACGATCCCGATTACTGAACGTCCTTCTGAAAAAGTATCGATCCTGCTTCTGTCCATCGGCAAAGGCGAGCTGCGCGATTCCATGCTGGAGAGGTCGAGCCACCTTGGACCCCTCTCCCTGATGGCTGCCCAGCTCCAAGGAACCCCCTCTGTTCCACTGGAAGATTCTGTGCTATCGATAATTTCAGGTGGCTTATCTGGAATTAGGATCAATGGGGATTCAGTTGGGCCCATCAACCCTATCAGAAGATTCGGGCCATCCCTAGAAAGGATGCAAATCTGATTATCATTTTCTGGGAGGGGGAGTGCTTCCAATGCCCTGGACCATTCGTCGGACCTTACGGCATCCCATCCCTTGTCAGTCAGGTGAAGTACCGCCCCTCTGCTCCCAGGGGGCATATCACTGTCTACCAGTGCATCGTTTCTCATCTTCCTTACTTCTGCAGATACGTGGGGGACCCGTATTCCAGAATCGGTTGCCATCTCACTAACTGTTGCACCTCCATCGGCAAGTCTGTTCAACAGCCTTCTTCGATTCCTACTACGTATCTTGCCAGAGGGTGACTGCAGATGCTCCCCTGGTTTAATTTGGGAACCATCGGACACCATAATGCACCTCTGTTTGAATCGACATTATGTAATAGTAATAAAATAAACTGTTTAGTTACATTTAATTACACATTTCCGATGGAGAATAGGGTGGTTTCATTTCAACACCTGATAATGTAACTAAATCTACTACAATATTCGTCATGTTTGGTAACTAAATTGCATTAAATCGTACAGAACGGTTATATCAGTGCCCGCCGTCCTGTGAATATCGGGCCGTCTGCGGTACCGTGACCAAGGAATGGCGAGTAATAATGGAGAATGACCAGATTCGTAATATGATCAGGAAATTCATCTCAGACAGACCTAGGAACACCGCAGAAATATCTGCCTGGATTGAGTCCCAGAGCAGTTCGCAAACCCCCCGATCCGATATTGCGTCGATACTTGAGATGGACGGAAAAATCGTCAGAATAGGAACGGTCAGGAGAAGCGGGATTGCAGGAAGGGAGTACCCACTGTCGGAATGGGCGACCGATGATTGGGTGGCTTACCACGAAAGAGGGGAGCCCAACAAGGAGGAGTTAAAATGAGGACAACAAGACTTAGGCAAAAAATAAAGAAATATCTGCACAACAAGGGTGAGGCGAACACTACCGAGATACTCGAGCACGTGAACACCACCATGAGGCACGGAACTACCCCTCAGCAGTTGGGGAATGTTCTTTCGAAGGACAAGGACATCATGAAGGTGGCAACAACAAAGAGGGGCGGCGCGCTTTCTGGAAGGTACGAAATATGCGTCTGGCAACTAAGGCCAGGGGTTCTCGACGGCGAGAATTGAGCAGTACTCAAATCAAACTTCTAACTCTGCGGACCAATCTCCACTTCTAGCTAGGCTGTTCATTGAGGCCCGATGAGCAAAGGCATTCTGACTCTCCTCACTTGATCCGCTCGCCCAGGTCTGGAGGGCGTGGGCGAGGAGCGCTCTGCCGTATGAGTAGGACAATTGCCATGGGTGTTCGACGTCCATTCCGTTCATTAGATTGAGGTGGGCAGTAGCATCTTCATCTGACTGACCTCCTGAAAGGAAAACAATTCCAGGAATATCATGTGGGACGTGTGCTGTCAGGCATTCAACTGTCATCCGTGCGGCTTGTTCCCTATCTCCTTGATCGGGACAATCTTTGCCAGGTAAAATCATGTTTGGCTTGAGCAGGGCCCCTGGAATGTGAACCCCTTGGGCCTTGCACTCTGAAAAGGTTGCATCGAGAATCCTTGCAGTAACATCATAGCAGGCCTGGGCATCATGATCACCATCCATAATGACCTCGGGCTCGATGATTGGAACTAGTCCTTGCTCCTGACAAATTGCAGCATATCGAGCTAGGGCATGGGCGTTCGTGGAGATGTTTGCATCGCTTGGCATGCCCTCGCCAATTCTAATTACTGCTCTCCATTTTGCAAAGCGAGCACCCATTGAGAAGTATTCCATGCACCTCTCCCTTAGGCCATCCAACCCTTCGGTGATTTTCTCGCCGGAGTGGTGGGCTAACTCCTTGGCCCCTGTGTCTACCTTGATCCCGGGGTGAACACCTCGGCTTGCAAGGTAATCAGGAATAGCAGTGCCGTCATCCATGGATTGTCTAATTGTCTCATCAAAGAGAATTACTCCACTAACTGCAGACTCGTAGCCCGATGTGGAGAATATGTTTGATCTGTATGCACGCCGTGATTCCGATGATGGTTCAACGCCTACAGCCTGAAGCCTACTCGACATTGTTCCATTGCTCTCGTCAGCAGCAAGAATTCCCCTTCCGGGAGCCACTAACTCACTTGCTGTTCTCTCAAGAAGTTCTCTATCCATAGCGATTACCGGTGACGACGAGAAGGGACTGAGAAATGAAGCCATCGTATGTATTCTTTATTTTTGGGCGATTGCGTGGCCTGAACTTTCAGAGTTCTCTCTCGGATGAAATGAACCTGTGAGCCTTATTGGCGACGTCAATGATCTCGGAGTGAACCGCTGCCCTGCCCTGGCCTAGCATCCTTACTCCCTCCGTCCTACCTTTGCAAACACCTGTTCCGATGAAGAGTGAGTCATCGGAAGAACAGAGTTCGTCCCTATCCCACGTCCTCTCTATATCTCCATCTATCATCCTCTCTGCGCGCTCCCTGTGTCCTTCGTTCTTGAAAACCAATCTACCTTCGAATGGAGCATCTAGGCCCCTCATTGCAGTAGCAGTAATCACTCCTTCGGGGGCTGCTCCGATTCCCATTAGCATATCAATGTGAGAATCTGGATCAGCGGCATTGAGAGCAGCTGAAACATCCCCATCACCGATGAGGATTACATTCACGGAATGGGCCTTGAGGTCCTTCACCAACTGATCATGCCTTGGCCTATCCATAGCGACCACGTTCAGTTCATCGGACCTCTTTCCCAGAGCAGCGCATGCCGCTTCTACATTGTAAGAAACGTCCGCCTCCAGACTTATCTCACCACTAAGTTCGGATGGGCCGGCGATTTTGTCCATATAGCAATCAGGGGCATGCAGCAAAGTCCCCCTAGGGGCTGCAGCGAGAACGGCCATCGCGTTTGGGAGGTCCTTTGCCACGTGGTTAGTGCATTCAAGGGGGTCAACTGCTATGTCTATACTTGGGGCGTCTGGGCTTCCTTGCATTGATCCTAGGGGCTCCCCAATCCAGAGCATGGGAGCATCGTCTCTCTCGCCTTCTCCTATGGCAACACGGCCGTCAAATGGAACTTTGTCAAATACCGCCCTCATTGCTTCGACAGCAGCCCCATCAGCAGCCTTTCCATCGCCCTTCCCCCTCCAAACTGATGCTGCTACTGCAGCAGCTTCTGTCGCATTGAGAAAGTGGCTCTCCAAATCTACGGTCGCCATGCTTGGGCGAGGGGGTGGAGGTTCTCAATCCTGCGCATCGCCCTTGTGTTTCTCTATCACTCTAATTTCCTTAATTCTGGTAGCTGGATATTGACCGGAGTGGTCTTTCTCCATTGATTTGACCATGTCCCATGCACACATGAGTCCCGTGGAAACACCGCAAAGTGCCTCCATCTCCACACCAGTCTTCCAGTGGGCGCTGACAGATACGGTGCACCTCAGAGAATTTCCTTCCCAGTCCCAAGACACGTTACACGACTCGATCGGAATAACGTGGCAATGTGGGATCATCCTTGGCGTGTCTTTTACAGCTTGTATGGCTGCCACAGTACTAGCCTCCAATACGTCTCCTTTAGCGACCTGTCCATTTCTTATTGCATCTGCCGAATCTTCTGAAATTTCCAGAATACCAGTTGCCACTGCATATCTCTGTACTATTGATTTGTGACCTATTGGTACAATGGCATCTGTCAACCAATTCCCCCCTTCCAATGGACTCCGTCTGAGCGTGTCTCTTTCTTCCACAGGGGGGCTTGCCCCTTGAGTTCATCGATGATCCATGAACAGCCCTCGAATCCCTCTCTCCTATGCTTAGAACCGACATGAATGCAAACAATTGTCTCCCCTGGAAGTACGATTCCTGTCCTATGGGCTATCACAACGGACGAGACGCCGAATTTTGTAATCGCTTGCTGAGCTATTGATTCTAGGACGGAAGGGAGTTTCTCCCCCCATGCATCGAACTCGAGGCTGTGAACCTCATTTGCCCCGTCCGATCCACGGGTAAGGCCTACAAAACTCACGATGCTTCCACAACCATCCGTGGAAAGTAAATCTCTCAATTCCTCTGGTTCTATCGAAGTGTCGTCTGTCACGACGTGCACGGTCACGGCTCTCCCATGCAGGATGGGTGCTTGAAGACAACGGAACGACCCAACTGTTCAAGCGGCCATGTCATATCGGAGCTTCGTGACTGAAGGGCCCGTACACATTCTGGGAGCTGGTCTTTCAGGCCTCTCTGCAGCCATCATTTTGGCGAAATCTGGGGTAGAGGTGCATGTTCATGAAATCAGGAAAGACAGCGGAGCTCGTTTCGATGGAGACTTCCAAGGATTGGAAAACTGGACTAGCCGAAGAGATTTCTTTGATGAGATGAGGGATTGGGGGCTCGATCCTGATGAGTTCAAGTCTGATTCATTCAGCATAGTAGATCTAGCCCACCCTGATGATGTAATTACCAATCCAATAACTGATGGAGTTGCATTCAGGGTTGTCGAGAGGGGGACTGATCACCATTGCATAGATCAGGGATTCAAGAGAATGGCCAGAGCGGCTGGGGTAGAGATCCACTATGGCAGCAAGAGATCTCCAGAAGATTGCCAGATTATTGCTGCTGGGCCAAAGGACTCCAGCGCAATAGCCTTCGGGGAAGTATTCCATACGGATCATCCCAATCACGTCACTTTCCAGCTAAATGACAAGTTGGCACCAGGGGCCTACTCATACTTGATTATCATCGATGGGGTTGGGCTAATTTGCACGTGCCTATGGAGGAAACAGAGGAAGAGCAGTCGCTATCTCAATGAAACCATAGCTTGGTATGAAGAAAAATACGAACTGAATAGGAGGCCCATCAAGAGAGTTGGAGGGAAGGGGGACTTCTCGATCCCAGAGAAGTACGTTCACGAGGGCCGATATTACGTTGGAGAGGCAGGCGGGCTCCAAGATTTCATGTGGGGCTTTGGAATGCGCTACGCAATCACGAGTGGCGTATTAGCGGGGAAGGCGATTCTTGGCGAGTGTGACTACGAGGACGAGGTGAAGGATCGCCTATTGCCCCTGATCAAAGTTAGTGCAACTAACAGATTTCTAATGAACAGAATCGGTGATCGAGGCTTCAAGATGGTGGCCAATCATTGGATGAGGGACCAGAAAAGAAAGGGGGATGGTCTGGAATTCATGCGCTGGGTGTATCGGCCCGGTTTCTTCAGAAGGATGATTTGGCCAATCGCTCGATTCGGCATGCTAAGGAATAAAGTGATGGGTGATGGAAGGAGAGTGCTGAGGATGCCCTTCAGGGGTGCTCTGAAGAGAGACGTCTGGGAACCTAGTCAAAGAGCATCAGAAATAGGGGAGCAGTGGAAGGCAATTCAGGGAGGAGGAGGCGGAGTGTCCTTCTCAGATTCTGATGCCTGACTCATGAGTGGGCTTCCGTTTCATTGATATGGCGCCACTCATTGGGGACAATATGACGTCATGGCCAGACATGGAGGCAATGCAAAACAACCTAGTAAACTACGGAGTTACTGACAATGGAATAGCAGTAATCGAGCTGTGCTCGGACTCGGCCGGTGAACCACTCTCGGAAGGGAAAACTTCGGTTAACACATACACTCATGCAATGATGAGGGATATCGATGAGGCTGTCCTAAGGGCCAGGTTTGATGATGATGTGACAGTGATCATCCTAACTGGTCATGGCGAGAAGTTCTTCTCTGCCGGTGCCAGCATAAGCATGCTTGACTCGGTAAGTCCTGGATTCAAGTATTTCTTCTGCCTACATGCTAACGAGACGCTAAGTAGGCTGGAGCAGACGCCTAAACTTGTCATAGCTGCGCTGAATGGTCACGCAGTAGGAGGTGGCCTCGAAATAGCGATGGCTGCAGACATACGAATCGGAAGGAAGGACTCTGGACAGGTTGGCCTTCCAGAGGTGTCCTTGGGGGTTCTAGCAGGAACAGGCGGGACTGCCCGCCTCGCTAGACTCGTTGGTAAGGCGAAGTCCATGGAAATCATGGTAACTGGAAGGAAGTTCTCATACGAGGAGGCGAAGGAAATGGACCTTGTCCATGACGTGTGGCCCGGCAGTATCTCTGACTTCCGCCAGGATGTGCTGGACTATGCCGGACAATTCACCCTCCCATATGCGGCCAGCAAGGCCATTGGTAACATCAAGCGAAGTGTACAGAGCGGCATGGAAATCCCATTGGAGTATCACCTCGCATTAGAGAGGGAGCTTCAATCAGACCTCTTCCAGAGTGACGACGCGAAGAAAGGGATCGCAGCTTATGTGAAGAGAGAGGTCCCTGAATTTGAGGGCAACTAGTTGGTAGGGACTTGATTGACTTAGTACACGGAGATGAGATATAATGTCAGATACGGAAGTTGTAAAGAGCTATACAGAAAATTTTGAGACCTGGATTAACGATTTCAATGAGTGGCAGACCAGAATTGGTTTTGATCCGTCGTGGCTTGGAGACTACAGATTCGACATCAAGTTTGATTGGGATACGGCGGGAGACACGATAGAATTCGGAGACTTCACAGGGAGGCCGAAGTGGGATCGTCGCATGCAGATTCCACAACAGACAATCAGAGATGCCATAATCAGCATGGTTAGTGTACAGGGGGACACTGAATTTGCCTCGGTTGAGCAACAAAACCACCTTCTCGCTACAGCCCCAACTGAATATGATAAAAAGTCCGCACTTAGGATAATGTGTGAAGAGCAGCGTCATGGATGGCAGATGGCATATTTACTGTGTACCTTCTTTGGAGAACAGGGAGTCAGGGAGGCATCCAAGCTCCTTGAAAGGAACGCTCAGGAGGGAACTAGGATCCTAGGATCATTCAACGAGCCTATCGATCATTGGCTAGATTTCTTCATGTTCACCCACTTCATAGACAGGGACGGTAAGTATCAGCTGAAGATGCTCAGCACCTCTTCCTTCAAGCCCTTGGCCGCTAGCATGGGACCCATGCTCAAGGAGGAGTCATTCCACCTAGGAACCGGGGCCAACGGACTAAGGAGGGTCGTCAAACAAGGAGTCATTCCATGTGCTCTTGTACAGAAGTACGTCAACAAGTGGGTCAGTACTGGTTTGGATCTTTTCGGAACAGACGACTCAAGCAGTGCGCAGTGGGCATATGTCTACGGAATCAAGGGTAGGTACGATGAGCGGGAGGCTGGTGAACCGGCAGATAGGGAGCATCTGAATGAAGCTAGCAGGGAGCTATACTTCCAAGAGCTGCGAGAGGAGATGCGCAGAATCAGTAAGTCGAGGAAGGAAGGAGAACCTGAGCTATTCATCCCCTCTGATAAATTCAAGAGGGGGATTGGGAAGTATGCCGGAGAGAATTACACTGTCCACGGCGAGCCTTTCGAAGGGAGCGAGGAAGACTGGGAAGAATACCTGAAGACGGTTTTACCCACAGATGAAGACGAGGAACGACTGATCAATGAATACATGAAGCAAGAGTGGATTCAATACAGAGAATGGAAAGGATAAGCAAGGGGTTTTGCCGATGCAGTATCATTCACTTTCGATTTTTGATAAGAAGAAGTGCGGTCACTTCTTTGAGTACCTTACGGATTACTTCCACAAGCATCATCATTCCGAGAAGCAGGATGCTGATGCTTATGAGAACCTGCTCTACAGGGTTAAGAGGCCCTATACCCCGGAAATGCTCGATATGATTGACGAGTGGATGGGTCTACCGGAAAGAGACTGGAGAGACGAGACCGAGAGGGAAGTCATGCTTTCGCTTTATGCAATTAGATACCCAGACACCCTTTTGATAGAGAGTCTTACCGAGACAGCTAGGTCTGACATCAGAAGACTTTCCGCTTATCTTCACTTCACTCATCACACTTTCTCAATCTGGGACGAGGATACGCTAAGCGGACTTTCGAAGCTTGGAATAGAAATTCCAGATACTAAGGTTGCAGACCCATTCATCTACGGAGCCTATGTATCAGCGATTGAGCTACTGAAAGATGTGGCTCCGTTCACGTGTTTCCTGGAGCATGATGTTCCACGGCAGAGGCTTTTCCAGGCGGCCCTAGCAGCGTACGGCAGGGAGTGATTCAATGGATATCCGGACCGTCGCCGTGATCGGCGCCGGGACAATGGGTGCTGGGATTGCCCAAATCTGTGCTCAAGCGGGCTGGGAGACTCGGTTGTATGACGCCTTTCCCGAGGGACTAGAGAATGGGATGAGTTCTATCGAGGAATTCTGGGACAAGGGTATAGAACGTGGTAAGACGACAAAGGAGCAGAAGGCTGAGTGGTCGGAAAAATTGAGTTTTTGGGGGGACCTCTCAGAGGCGGTTTCTGGTACTGATCTAGTCATAGAAGCTGTTCCGGAGGTAATGGAGCTGAAGCAAGAGATATTCAGAAAACTGGAGAAAATGGCCCCCCCTAATGCTATACTAGCTACGAATACGTCCGGCCTGCAAATCAGCGAGATCGCGGAATCTACTACATGCGGAGATAGGATAGTTGGGATGCACTTCTTCAACCCCGTCCCCATAATGAAGCTGCTAGAGATCGTACGTCATGATGGATGCTCCGATGGCACCATCGAAGTAGCCAGAATGATAGGTGCTTCGATGGGGAAGGAAGCAATTCTCGTGAACGATGTACCCGGTTTTGCGACTAGCAGACTAGGTGTTGTGCTGGGTAATGAGGCGGTTAGAATGCTGGCTGATGGTGTGGCTAGTGCCTCCGATATCGATACGGCAATGAGGCTTGGTTATCGCCATCCAATGGGACCCTTGGAGCTCTCAGACCTCGTAGGCCTGGATGTAAGATGCGATATCCTGAACAGCTTGGCTGAATCATTCGGGGACGACTCATACAGGCCTCATGATTTGCTCGAGAAGCTGGTGTCTGAAGGCAGCCTCGGGAAGAAATCTGGAAAGGGGATATACAACTGGTCGGATGGAGAGAGATCCGAACGCGATGACCTCCCAATGTGAATAATTTGGAGGTTGGAAGATGATTCCAGCGTGGATTGAGGGAGTTGGGGTCATTGCTGGATTTCTTGGTGTGATTGCCTGGTTTCCTCAGATCATGAAAGTGTGGTCAGAGGGCGAGCATGAGGGGATATCGATTCCCACCTTCACCTTGGTTTCTACCTCCCTCATCCTATGGCTTGCTTATGGAATGCTAATTGGTTCGATAGCAATTATTTTGGCCAATATTGCTGCATTGAGCTGCATCATTACAATAATTATTGGTGTTTTGAAACTGCGCAGACAGGAAGGCGATGGTGCGAACACCGGGAGTTGAACCCGGGTTAGCAGGTTGGGAACCTGCTGTCATAACCACTAGACCATGTCCGCTTATGGCATTGGAAGAGGTGCAGGTAATTTAGCGGCTCGGTACCAATTATGGCCTGGCATCAGCCTTACGCTTCTTCGAGCCGGATCTCTGCCCTCTCTTCTTTTTACCACGATTCCAGTTATTGGAGGATTTGTTCGACTTGGAAGATGAATTGCGATATTTTTTACCATTTGCTACTCCTTTCCCTCTTTTTCCTTTGCCGCCCCTACCCCTCTTTTTCCTTCTCGGCTTATCGGATGTTCTGGATCCGGTTCCATTTCTACGAGTTGTTTTTCTTGGCTCTTCCTTGGTGATCTTGAAATCATTCTTCTTGAGGTCTTCTGGCCGAGGGTCGGTAAATCTCTTTCTTATTCCGACTTGTTTCTGTATTCTGCCGTAAATTCTCTGCTCATTCCCCTTGATGAAAGAAATCACGACCCCTGAATGCCCCGCTCTGGCAGTCCTTCCACTTCTGTGCTTGTACGCCTTTGCATCATCAGGTGGATCGTAGTGAATCACACAGTTTACTCCTTCAACATCGATCCCCCTGGCGGCGACATCTGTTGCAATAAGGACCATGC
Organism: Methanobacteriota archaeon; assembly: GCA_002718995.2. Lineage (GTDB taxonomy): Archaea > Thermoplasmatota > Poseidoniia > Poseidoniales > Thalassarchaeaceae > MGIIb-O5. The sequence continues at coordinate 30,867 of PBGL02000011.1, read as the reverse complement.
TTCTACCGCTAGTGAATTTGTTCATAGCGCGATCCCTCTGCCTCTGATTCAAGCCACCGTGCAGCGTGGAAAGTGGGATACTATCCAACTGCATCTCGCCGCCTAGACGATCGACGCCTGCACGAGTTCGACAGAAAATTATGCTCCTACCTGACCTTCTAACTGATTTTACAGCAATTTCGGTCTTCTTGTATGGCTTGACCTTCCAGAATTTGTGCTCCATGCTATCCATGCTTATTTCCTTGGGGCCAACTTCTATCTTCACTGGGTCATCTTGGTAGAGCTTCACTAATTTCGCGACATCGCGATCAAGAGTGGCGCTGAAGAGAACCATTTGAGGGCTACTCGTGCACTTCTCAATGATGGAGCAAACTGGCTCCATGAAGCCCATATCGGCCATCCTGTCGGCCTCGTCCAATACAACCATATTGATATCCTCCAGAGTCAATGCCTTTCTTTCTAGAAGATCGATCAGCCTCCCCGGACACGCGACAAGTATCTCCACTCCCCTACCCAATCCTTTCAGCTGCTTACCATAGGATGTCCCGCCATACACTGAAAGGACCTTCATCCCAGATTTCCAAGCGAGGGGATCCAAAACATTCCTGATTTGCTCAGCGAGTTCCCTTGTCGGAGTAAGGATCAGTGCAGTGGGCCTCTTGGGCTCAGCAGGCTTCGTCCTCTCAATCATAGGGAGTCCGAATGCTAGAGTCTTTCCAGAGCCAGTCGGCGCCCTGCAACATAGGTCTCTTCCTTTAATCAGACTAGGGATCGCCTCGGCTTGGACCTCGAATGGTTCTGTAATGCCCTGACTGGCTAACGATTCGACTAGATCGGGGCTGATTCCTAAATCTGAGAATCGAACCACTTGGAACCCTACTCGGGGCGCGCGTAGGTTCCATATTTAGTATGGGCAGTGTGAATAAGTGAAATTCAATTGGTGAGGGGCTTTGTAGAACGAACGGGCACTAATTGGAGCGTTGGAGTTCTTTCCTTCGGACATATTCTGAATAATTACCAGGCCATACCCAAAGGCTTCCGTCCCCGGGCAACTCCCAGATTGTATCACATATCTTATCGAGGAAGAATCGGTCGTGGCTTACAGTGATTATCGCTCCGTCGTATTCTTGGAGGGCATCCTCTAGAGCCTCTTTGGCATCGGTATCCAAGTGGTTGGTAGGTTCGTCCAGCAGTAGCATATTGTTCTCACTGAGAAGGAGTTCTAGCAAGGCTATCCTCGCTCTCTCGCCGCCGCTTAACTTTCCTAGAGGTACTGAAACCATATCTTTTGTGAATTGGAACTGGCCTAGTAGAGCCCGGATGTCACCATATTCCATCCTGGGCCTTAGAGCCTGGACCTGCTGTACGGGATTTAGTGAGAAATCTAGAGACCTATGGTCCTGATGGAAGTACCCTAACTTGACCCCTGGACGGACGTCCAGGGATCCTGAATCTAACTCCAACTCTCCTTTGATTATTCTCAGAATTGTGGTCTTGCCCGCTCCATTGGGGCCTACTATCCCTATCTTCTGACCTCTCCTGACGCCCACTTCCAATTCTCTAATGACAGGTCTACCGAGTCCCTCGAAGGTTAGGCTGGCTTTGTGAAAGTCAAGGACTTCTAGACTGCTCTTTTCCATTGATTGAAGATTGAAATTCAGATTCTGCCGTTGCCTCGGCTTCAGAGATTTTAACCACTTCAACTCCCTCTGTGCTCTTGTAATCATTACATGCTTCTGGGAAACTGACTTGTCGTATTTGTTTGCTCTCTTCATAGACTGCATGGCTCCAAGCAGTCTCTTTATCTCCTTCTGAGTCTTCTCTATTCTATCACTTAGCGTCTGTAGGAAGAGCTCCTTCTGCTGCAGATGTGAGGAGTAGTTTCCTGGGTATCCCTTGAGATGCGCATCTTGTATCTCGACTATGTTATTGCACACTCTGTCTAGGAAGTACCTATCGTGGCTAACTATCAGGAGGGCCCCGCTGAATTCATTCAAGAATCCCTCTAGCCAATTCAGTGTTTGGAAGTCGAGATGGTTAGTTGGCTCATCCAGGAAGAATACATCGATCTCCCCCAAACCGACCAATTGTCTTGCAAGGGCAACTTTCGCTCTTTCCCCTCCTGACAAGGACGAGAGTTGTATGTCCATAGAATGGTGTGCTAAGTCCAGGGCCTTCAGAATCTCTTGTGCGTGACCTGCAACATCCCCTCCTCCGGAACGAGCCATGAGGCTCTGAAGCTCCTGATAGCGTTCCATTGCTGGCTGCCAATCACTGTCATAGAAGGAGGGGTCTGCCATTCTTTCCTCCAGAGATGATATCTCGTCCTCAAGTTCCTGGAACTGCCTACCCCTCCTGTTCAGCTCTTCACCAAGGGTGGCTGAGTCGTTGATATCCCTGACTTGAGTCAGGAATGCTAGGCGCAGACCGGGTGCTAGCGCAATGTCGCCCAAATCCTGATCCTGTTTGCTAATGGTCCGCAATAGAGTTGTCTTTCCAGCGCCGTTGTGCCCCACCACGCCTATTCGATCCCCCTCGTCAATCCTAATGTTCACCCCCTCTAGGACTGTGAGTGGTCCGAAGGCCCGATGGACGTCAACTAGTCGTATTAGCTCCCTTGCCACGAGACTGCGCGTGGACTTGTGTTGAAGTGCTCATCGGTCACAATTGCTGAATTATGATGGCAATAATCATGAATTGCGGTGCGTCGTTCACCCATATGGCGTCAATCAAGGAATACTGGAAATCACTGAATGGAAGGAAAAAACTGTTCTCTCTCTCCACTGTGGTATTGATGGTGTTTGGTTCTGGATACGTTGGTATCGGATATGTGATTGCATCGCAATCATTAGCAATCAATCCCGGTTGTGGGATGTGGTCAGAAAATACTCCTTCGGAATGGGATGTGGATGATGATTGGGAAAGTTTTGAGCCCTGGCCAGATGCAGAAGAGCGTGTGGATATACGCAGGGATTTTGATGTTTCATCATATCAAATGTCTTCTTACGAGGATGTTTCATTCACGCCCCGGGATAATACGGATATTACCCTTCGTGGTTGGTATGTAGAAGTTGATTCTGATGCCCCCGTAGTAATTCTCACACACGGGATGCCAATGAATGGGAAGTGTAAGCCAGAGATGCTTCTTATGCAGGCTTACTTATCTGAAGGGGGCATCAATACTCTTTCTTTTGATCTGAGGAATTATGGAGAAAGCGATGTTGTTGGTGATTATTTTGCCGTTGGACAAATTGAGTATAAGGATCTGTTAGGCGCATATGATTGGTTGATTGAGAATAAAGGATACCAGCCCGGGGAAGTTGGCATGACTGCCATATCTGCTGGAGGTGGGGCCGCAATTGCCTTCGCTGAGGAGTCTGGAATAGGCGCTATGTGGCTTGATAGTGCAGTCTTAGACTTCCCGTTATTGGTTAACAACGAATTAGGAAGGTTAGGTTTTCCAACTATTTTTTCAGGGCCGGCTGTAACAGTTGGAGGCTGGCTAGTTGGAGTGGGTTTGGATGAACGCTCTCCCATGGAGGCCGCCGATAATGCTGGAGAGAGGGAGGTATTTTTGACTCATGGAAAGGAAGATGCACGGGTATCAATAGTTCATGCAGAGAGATTTGAGTCAAGAATGCTTGAGAACGGAGGAAACGTAGAAACTTGGTATGTTGACGATAGAGCGCATGTAGATGCGATGTGGGGGAACTCAGATGAGTACAGAAGTAATCTTATCAGCTTCTTCAATGAGTCTTTACGATGATTCTACTCTTCTTCGTATAACTCTGAAAACACTGGTTCCCTCTTTTCTAGGAATGCCGAGACTCCTTCGGCAAAGTCAGGAGTCATGGACGAGGCTATCATCAGAGCCCTCTCAAATTCCAACTGGGTCTCAAAGAAGGTAGATGTAGATGCGTCTAGTAACTGCTTTGACGACCTCCTGCTATTTGCTGACCACCTTCCCCATTTCTTTGCTATTTCTACGGATCTTTGAATTAATTCACCATGAGATACTACCTCATCGACCGCTCCTTTCTCGAGGGAAGTCCCTGCGGACCATACTTGATTTTCAAAGAAGAACTTCTTGGCCTCTTGCACTCCAACGAGCCGTGGAAGGAGCCAGGTGGTACCTCCATCAGGAGATAGGCCCAGAGCGAAGAATGCGGCGGCTAGCTTGGCCTTCTCCGAACACACTCGGTAGTCGGCCGATAGTGCCAGACCCAAGCCACCACCTGCGGCAGCGCCATTGATTGCGGCTATGAAAATGGTCTCACTGCCTCTGATCTTGAGTATAAGGGGGTGAAGTGTCCCCGTCATTTCAGACGTTACCTGGCCTATCGTACCATCATCAATAGCATCTGCAAACTCATCTATTGGACCTCCTGCACTGAAGAATCCCCCTGAGCCTGTGATGACCACGGATCTGCATGACGGATCGTCCATAAGGCCCTCCAATGCTTCAACTAAGGGGTTGAAATTGGCTGGATTGAAGGTGTTTCTCGATGTCTCGGGGGAGAGAGTAACAATGGCAACTCCTCCCTCCTCTCTGTCCACGCTGAATGGCATGATTCGCGAAGTGGGCCACCATTTTTGAACTCCATGAAGGTGATAAGTCGGACCTCGCTGGGCCATTACATGCACACACGCGACTGCATATACATCGACGGGAGATGGGTTCCAGCCAATGGGACGGGGAGAATAGGAGTGGTAAATCCGACTACTGAGGAGGAGATTGGTTCTGTCCCCGTTGGAGATGTCACTGATGTGAACAATGCGATTGAAGCGGCTCGCTTGGCTTTTCCTTCTTGGTCTGAGAGTAGCATAGAGGAGCGTCAGGGATACCTGAATGCACTTTCTGCCGCAATTGGCGAGAGGGCCGAGGAAATAGCTGAGTTGATTACCTCAGAAGTTGGTACTCCAATAAACTACTCTCGTATGGCAATGGTCGGTACTCCTCGTGTGGTTTCTCGTTCATATGCCAAAATACTGGACTCTTTCGAGTGGGAGGAAGAGATGAGGAACTCTCTAATCGTAAAGGAGCCAATAGGTGTGGTTGGAATGATAACTCCTTGGAACTTTCCTCTGCATCAGATCATTGGCAAGGTTGCCCCGGCCCTCGCTGCTGGATGTACGATGGTTCTCAAACCATCCAAAGAGGCGCCTCTGAATGCGTTTCTTCTAGCTGACATAATGGAGGAAATAGGATTGCCAAAGGGGGTTTTCAATCTGGTTTCTGGTCACGGACGAGAGATAGGCGAGGCTTTGGCATCTCATCCTGAAATAGATATGGTGAGTTTCACGGGTTCGACTTCTGCGGGAGTAAGCGTATCAAAGGCAGCGGCTCCCACGATAAAGCGTGTTACCCTAGAATTGGGGGGCAAGAGCGCGAATGTTATTATGGATGATGCGGATATTCAGAAGGCTGCAAAAATGGCAGTTTATTCTTGCTTCAACAACTCCGGACAGGAGTGCTCATCACTTAGTAGGCTAATAGTGCCAACTTCTGCTCGAGACGAGGTCATCGAGGTGATTTCGTCCACATTGGATAGATACACGGTGGGAGATCCCATGGATGAAGGCATCAAGTGCGGACCGATGGTTTCGGCTGGGCAGCAGGAGTCCGTCAGCGGGTACATCGCCTCGGGAATAGCCGAGGGGGCGACCCTGGTTTCCGGAGGCGAGGGGATGCCTGAAGGGCTATCCTCTGGATTCTTCGTCAAGCCTACGGTTTTCGCTGACGTTACTGCAGAAATGACTGTCTTCCGCGAGGAGATATTCGGCCCTGTGCTAACAATAAGCACCTATGAGACTGAGGAGGAGGCCATAGCGATGGCAAATGACTCCGAGTACGGACTTTCCGGAGGAGTCTGGTCGGGGGACGACGAGAGGGCGATGCGGGTTGCCCGAGCGATGAGGACAGGTCAGGTCAGTATCAATGGCGGCGCCTTCAATATCAGTGCGCCCTTTGGAGGTTACAAGCTCTCTGGAAATGGGAGGGAGCTTGGTTCTCATGGCCTTGAGGAATTCCTCGAGGTGAAGGCAATACAACTCTGATTGTTTCAGTTACCGACCCATTCTGCTTCCTTCCTATCCAGAAAGGCTTGGACCCCAATCTCCTTGTCTTCTGTGTCAAACAAAGCGACGAACTCGGATCTCTCGGTGAGAACTCCTTCACTAAAGGGAAGTTCCAGTGAGGCACGGACGGCTCTCTTTGCCACTTTAATCGTGTAGGGAGATTTACATGCTATCGAACTAGCGATTGCCATTGTCGAATCCTCCAAGTCTTCTGGGCTCACCACCTTATTCGCAAGTCCTATTTTCAATGCCTCTTCTGCATCTATCATGTCCCCAGTAAGGACCATCTCCATTGCCTTGCCATAGCCAATAAGTCTGCATAACCTCTGAGTCCCACCGCCACCGGGAATTAAGCCTAGATTTATTTCAGGCTGCCCGAACTTGGACCTCTCAGAAGCAATTCTGATATCACAGGAAAGGGCGAGTTCAGTGCCGCCTCCAAGGGCGAAACCGTCTACCATTGCTATAGTGGGCTTGGATAGCGACCATACGGCCTCCCATGCGTTATCCTCGAAGAAAGGCCTTACATCATCCGAGTTTTTACCAGAAAACTCGGAAATATCCGCCCCTGCGGCGAATGCGGCTGGCTTCTGCCTCTTACCTTCCTCCGCAGGAGGGGGGGGAGCCCCTCTGATTACTATGCACCTAACATTCGGATCTGACTCAGCCCTTGAGCACTGCTCCTTGATTGCCGTATGCGAGTCCTTGTTCAGTGCATTGAGTTTCTCCGGCCTATTCAGCGTCCAAACTGAAATGAGCCCTCCTGGCGGGTTAGAGCCGTCCACTGGTATATCGTCGACCGTCAACGCGTCGTTCGCCATGTGACTCCCAGTCACGATTGGCGCTTGAAAGTATCACAGTCAATCTTCGGACTGCGGAGGAGGGGGGGATGGGGGTGGTGGCATCCCCGGGGGAGGGGGCATGTCGCCAGGTGGTGGCAAGGGAGGCGGTGTTAATGGGGACGGGATTGTAACCTCTTCATCTTGGATTGGGTCTTCTTTCTCAGGGATATACAAGGGGGACTTGACCATCAAGACCCTTTCATCGTCTATCCTGACATATGAAATTCCCAATGGCATCCCTTTGTCTGGATTCTCTGGCTCTTCAAACAGGGTCAAACCGTGGCCCTCCTCCTTGAGGAGCTTGGCTAGATCTTCGCCGTCCTCTACCTCTGACCACATCATGGCCTTGGCAGCTCTACGCTCAGCTAGCCTCATACGGCGCTCTCTTTCTATTCCTGAGAGTATTTCCGCTCTCCTCTCCCTTTCTCTGGCTACGTGCTGCTCGATTTCGCTTTCCTGTTCTGACTCAGCATCTCCGGATGCAACATATCTCTGTGCGACCGCTGTACCTTCGGGAAGGGGTTCTACTGCCTGATCTCCCAATTGTGGAGCAGGAATAGTTGCAGAATCTGAATGAACGGGTGAATCTGGCATTGGCATTGGAACGGGGACAGGAGGCGTGGGCATCGGAGGGGTCTGTTTTCTACCTCTGGACCTTTTCATTTCCGTATCCTGAGGTATTTCCACGGAGCCTCCGATGACCATGGGAGCGAGAGTTTCTATTTCTTCTTCCATCGGTTCTTCTCCCTTAGCTGGAGTTTTCGGAATTGGGGTACTTCCTGTGAAAATGAGAAGGGAAGCAAGCGCCAGAAGAACCGTTGCTCCTGCAATCCTAGGTGGTAAATCCACCTCTCCCTGGAACATTAGGAAGAGTCCGGAACCCACTATGAGGGCGAGCCAATTTACTGTGCGGGTGAGTGTCGCCACGTTATCTCCGACGCTTGAGAGGAGGGGGCGAGACTTCACATTGACGGGGGCGTTAGAAATTGTATCAGCCTTTTCAGAGCCTCTCCCCTATGCGAGATTGATGACTTCTCAACTGCCGTCATCTCCGCGCATGTCCTTCCATCCGAGGCAGATGGGACGAATATTGGATCATATCCGAAGCCGCCCTCTCCCCTCTTGTCGAGAGATATTGCTCCTTTGCAGACGCCTCTGAAAATATGGGTATTGCCCAAATGGTGGAAAGCGACCACGGCTCTGAACTCGGCACGCCTATCTCCCTCGCCTTCCATAACACGCAGAATGCCGTCCAATCCTATCTTCTCCTCCACATAAGAAGAGTAGGGGCCTGGGAAGCCCCCTAGTGATTCGATGAAAAGCCCAGCATCCTCAACAATGAGGGCGGTCTCTTCATTGATTTCTCCTTCAACCATCATCAGAGCCTGCTTCATCTTCGAAATCGTGACCTCCTCTATCCCATCAGACTGTGGTTCGATAAAATCTGGTAGTTGACCGCCATCAAGGAATTGTTCCACTGTATGGCCCAGCGGAACAAAAACATCGCTCGCCTCGAGGACCTTTCCCCTGTTGCTAGTTACAAAAATGATTTTCATTCCCCTACCCCAGGTACCTTACCCTATTTCGAATTTCATCGAAGCGTTGAGTGACATCACTGGAGCTGGGGACTTCGGGGACACTTGTACTGGAAGAGATGTAGCCCTCGACAACTTTCTCGATCGCCTCGGAATATTCTGAATGGCTAGCCGTAAGGCATTCATTGAGCACTTGTAGATCCTGGCCCAAATTCTCTAGCTCCGGTGAAATTTTTGCCAGTCCGAAGTCAATCAGGAAAATCTCGCCATCTGTGCCAATCATGATGTTGTGCGTGGTGAGGTCGCCATGTGACACGCCATTTTCATGCAATCTACGAATAGTCCCTCCAACCCTGGACAGGGCGCCCTCTTCCAAATTACCATTCACCATTACTTCGAATAATGGGAATCCTTCTATTTCGGAAATAATGATCGACGAATCTTGTTGGTCTACATAGAGCAAAGAGGGGGATGGAAAGTTTACCCTCTGCAATCGTGATAGCGCTCTCACCTCGACGGCCATCCTGCTCTTAGTTAGCCTGCTATCCAAATCTGGGTTCCTGTAGCCCTTGGGCTTGCGTACCTTTAGAATGGCCGGTTTACCAAGCCACACGCCCTTGGAGACCGTTGCTTCGGCCCCCTCATGCACCTTCATTTCGAAGGACCAAGGCCTGTATGGCACTCCGGACATGATGCTGGGAGGCCGCATACCTTGAAAGCGGTTGCACATGACGCAAAATGGATGGGACTGCCCCTACCGGCTATACCTCTCCCGCGCTCGGAAGTAGAATCTTCAAGATTCACAGATGAGGAAATACTAGCTGAAGCGAATCGTTTGCAGGAAGCCATGCAACAGAATCAGAGGTGGCCAATAAGTGCCTGTATCAGTATTGCTCCATTGACATTAGAGATAAACCGGCTAAAGAAGGAAAATGATGTTTTTCTGATTGCTCATACTTACCAGACCCCCGACATAATCTATGGCGTTGCTGATGAAGTCGCTGACTCGTATACGCTTTCTAAGGCCGCTCGTGATGCCCCACAGCAAACCATATTATTCTCTAGTGTCAGATTCATGGCAGAAACCGCGAAAATCGTTAGTCCGCAGAAAACTGTAATCCATCCATCTCCAGAGGCTGGATGCAGTCTTTCGGATGGAATTACAGCACAGGATGTAAGGGATCTACGAGAACAATATCCGGGAGTCCCGGTGGCTTGCTACATCAACACGACTGCGGCTGTGAAGGCCGAGTGCGATGTTAGTGTGACCAGTAGCAATTATCTTCGAATATGTGAGAGGCTTCCGGGAGAACGTCTGATATTCGTTCCAGACAGGTTCATGGGAGCTCACCTACAGAAGGCCCTTGAAGGAAAGAAAGAAGTCATTGTTTTCGACGGGGAGTGTGAAGTTCATGCGGTATTCACCGGAGATAAAGTGAGAAAATGGAAGAAGGAGATTGGGAGTGAGCTTTCAGTACTGGCCCATCCTGAATGCGGTGCTGATGTCCTGGAGGAGGCCGATTATGTCGGGTCCTCTGAGAAGCTGATTCAAGAGGCCCTTAGGCTTGGTTCAGAGAATCGTCCGGATGTAATGCTAATCACTGAGTGCGGGACAGCGGAACGGGTTTTGGCAGAGTCTGAAAATGAGTTGAACTTGTATGGTGCCTGTGTAATGTGCAGGCACATGAAAGCAACTCAATTGGAGGACATACTGCAGGCTCTGAGAAACCCTAGGGAGGACCAAATAATCGAGATAGAGCCGGAAATTATTGAGCTTGCACAGCGGAATCTGGATGAGATGTTTAGGCTAGCTGAATAGCTATTTCTTTTTCTTCTTCTCTGACTGATTCTGGCTTGCCCAAATGAAGAGCAAGGGGATCAACAGGACTGTGGAAACTTGTAGAAGTACTGAGGAGTATGGTTCGAAGGTTTCCTCTAAGTCATGCCAATTAAGCTCGGATAATCCCTCGGAGTCGGTAACGATCCAACCTATTCCGCCGATCAGGATCTGTGGGCTGGTGTGAGTCCTGTCCTCATCGAAAGAAATCTGCCTAGTTTGATTGGCTGAAATTTCATACAGGTATACTTGATTCGTTTCCCCCTCCTGACCCGAGTTTCCCGAAGGGTCGAATCTGGGTATTTGCAGGAAGGCGACGTATCCATGGCCTACACTTGGTGAGGATGACTCCCATATCGGGGTGGAGAGTAGTATCTGCTCCCCAGTGGCAATATCTACGAAAACTGTCCTATTGACTGGCCCTACATCGACTACGGCGACTATGGCTCCGCTTCCAATTGCAATGTCGACCACTGAAGCTCCATCGTAAACCACCGAGGAGTCCGATGATTCCGATAGGAATTCATCATCTGATTCACTGGCCATGACATCCAATGAAATTGTCTGAATTGATAGTGGGTTGGATAGGGAAGAAACCGAAATTGTAGGGGTTGTTGCGTTGGAAACTTCCCATGCAATGATATTTCCAGATACTTCGAAATTGCTGGAGAATTGATCGATTTGACTGAGTTCTGAGGTTTCCTGGTTTATGTCTAGTGTGATTGCAGACCCATTGGCCACTATGACCACCAAAGGCTCGCCAAATCCATCCAGTCCTATGTCACACGTTAGTATTGGAAGTTCCTCACTCCTGGTGAAAACAGGATCGAAAGGGTCCAGTGAGTTACTCTCCAGGTCATAGAAGTCCAACCTATGTTCATCGAAGAGAACTAGGTATGACCCCGATATTTCCACGTTTGGTGAACTGTCCCAAGTTTCTCCCCCCAATCTATGGCTAATGTCGTCACTAACATTCCATGCAGTAATCTGTATGTCATCAATTCCATCCAATATCGGGTCTTCTTCAACCCCCACTAGCCAACCATCCGAGCCTGCTGCTGACTTTGGCCATTCGACACCTTCGACCGGGAAGTCCTGATGTGTAGCGTCCCAGAGCAGGACCGTTCCTGTTGATGTCATTAGTAACGCTATGAAGAAGCTGGTCTGTTTCTTACCTGGCTCCTTGAACGGCTTGACAAATTCTCTAATGTCGGAAGTAAGATTTTTCAAAAATCCAGAGGGGTCGTCGAGAAGTCGGGCTAGCCTCCTAGTGAAAATTCTCTCATCGGCAACCTTCCAGATACTGGCATGGGTTCTGTCAGTTACCTCGACAGCGAGAATTGCTACAATCATCCCTCCCACTATATCTACAATCCAGTGGATTCCAAGATAGACTATTGAGAAAGCAGTGAAGGCGATGAAAGCGAATAGAATTGTTCGATATTTATTCCAACGACCGTCCTCATCCCACCTGCCCATTGTTAGCCAGATGGCTAACGGTAGGCCGATGTGAAGGCTTGGCATCCCATTTGTGAAGGGGTCTATCCTAGTGAACCAGTTGTGGATCTCTGGTGTTAGATCGTAAGCTACTGTTTCCATTGCTGGGATATGGTCACCAGTGACCCTTACATTGAAGAAAAGGTAGAATGGAATGGCGAGGACGTAGACCCAGAACATGGACAGGGACACCCTATCTGCCATGTGCCTGTCATCGAAGTAGATGGGGTATAGGAACGAGGCAAAGGTCGCGGTCATGAAGCCCATGACGTAGAAGTGCGTCAGTGTGAAGTCGAGTAATGGGCTCCTGAAGGCTTCTTGGATCCAGAGCACTATGTCCCCTTCTACCGCATAGACATAGGGAGTCATGTCTAGTTGGGTGTTGGCCATCAAAACTCTGTCTAGACCATCAAGGAGATCCTTCCAGAGGTAAACCGAGAATACGACGAACATATGCGCCCAGTATCTCCTGAACATATCTACGAAGCCCTCTGCGCTCAATTTGGCATAGGGGGGCTTGAACAGTGGCATCATCGCTATACTGAGCAGTATCGCCCCTGTAATCCAGGTGATGTAAATGCCACTGCCTACTGCCATTTCCAATATACCCGGGGATAAGGGTCATCAATGAAGTCGACCCTTGTTAGATATTCGGCAAATCAAGTTATCTTGATGTCTGGAGAAGTGCTATTGCTCAGTTGTTCCAGAATCTCTTCAACTACCGAATCGAAAGCTATAGCGGTTTCTCCTTCGGGATCGGCGACTATCCTGTGGACTCCATCATCTCCTCCTCTTACCACCCCAGGATCGAATGGTAATGCGCCCAAAAACGGGACATCCAGATCGATCGCCGAAGACTCCCCTCCACCTGATTTGAAGAGGTCGAGTTTGGTTTCCCAATTCCCATCGTCGGAAACTTTGACATCCAAGGGGACTCCATTCGGGCCGATTATTGAAATCTCGGAGCCAGCTGGGGCCGTCCCTGAAACTGTGTATCCACTCATATTCTCAACCACGCCTAAAACTGGAACGTTGATTGTCTTGGCGAAATTGATGGATTTCCTACTATCTAGAAGAGCGACTTCTTGGGGGGTTGTGACAATTACCACCCCATCCAAATTTGGTAAAGTTTGGCTAACTGTTAGTGGCTCATCACCAGTGCCGGGCGGGAAGTCTATGACCAGGGCATCTAATTCCCCCCAAGCTACGTCTCCAATGAATTGTTGAATCGCCCCCAACTTTATCGGGCCTCTCCAAATTACTGGCTTATCTGGATCCTCGATAAGGAATGCCATCGAAATCACCTTGAGGCCGTTTGGCCCGATTGCTGGGAAGATCTGTCCGTCCTCTATGTGGAGTTCGACGTCTTCCAGACCTAGCATTTTTGGCACGTTTGGCCCTGTTATGTCAATATCCATCAGGCCTACCTTCATGCCTCTTTTTGCGAGGGAGAGTGCCAAACCGGTGGCTACTGTTGTCTTGCCGACGCCCCCCTTGCCCGACAGTACCATTATTTTGTGCTTGACGCTGTCTCCAATCTTCGACATTCTCATCTTTCTCTGCATCTGCTGATATGCCTGCTCCATCTGTGCCCTTTGGTCGGTGGATGGTTGAGATTGGCCATCTTCTCCCGGGGGATGATGGCTAACAGGTGAGTCCGCCATGCATTAGGGGCGCATGATTCGATACTTCAACTCTGTTGGGCGATATCTACTATCAAAATCATCTATATCGGTTGGTTTCATTAAGGCCCGCGTAGGTGTAGTTTTTGTGAGGGTTCTATTTGTTTGCGTTGGGAACACTTGTAGGAGCCAGATGGCTGAAGCCCTAGCAAGGAATTTGGGGCATGTTTCGGCGTCCGCAGGGACGCATCCTGGCGGGAAGGTAGCCGAAAATGCAATTTCTGTTGTACAAGAACTAGGAATAAGCATGGAAGGACAGTTTCCCAAATCAATAGATGACATTGATGAAAGCGGGTTCGATGTGATAATTAGCATGGGATGCGGCGTGGAGTGTCCCAATCTGCCAATAGATGAGGATTGGGGGCTAGATGATCCCGTTGGAATGCCGATCGAGGCCTACAGGGAAACTAGGGACATGATCAGAAGTAGGCTGTCTGACCTGTCTAATTAGGTACCGACGCTTAGAAAAGTGATTCGGGTTTCCCAGTGTCTACACGAGTGTAGTGTAGTGGTTATCACCCGGCGTTGCCAACGCCGGAACCCGGGTTCAAATCCCGGCACTCGTACCATCTTTTTGCAAGGCGTCTATTCGAAATCGGACTTTCTGATCGAAAGTAAAATTGCGACTAGGCCGGTGATCAGCAGAATACTGATCGTGACTACGGCGAATGTTTCGCCATTCTTTGAGAACCAGTCTGAGTCATCCGAACAGCAATCTGATTTTTCTACTGAGAAAGTGTGCGTCTGATCCTCAGGATCGGTGGTTGCAAAGAAAATATCTGAGGCCCTTATCAGAACGTCAATATCGCCTTCTGGAACTGATGGCCTTACATTGAACTCAAGGCTGAAAACTCCATCCCCAGCTATTCTGTCTCCAGATGTGCCATCATCTACAAGCAAAAGCCACTCGTCCGACTTTCCTATGTCGGCCAATCTGCCTATCTTGGCTTGAACCGATGAGACGCCATCTGGATCGTTGACTGAAACCTCCAGGGTGTGCGGAATAACCACATCATTTGTGGGCGAGGAAACAACATGACGGACTTCTCCCTCATCGGAAATTGTGGTCTGTAAATTGCCTGAAGACAGTACCTCGACAGATTGGAGTGAGGGATTCTCATTTTCTATCTCCAATAGTGGAAGGGATCCCGAGTTAGATGCCAGAATAGTTTCGCCTTCTCCATCGGTTAGCCTTAGGGGTATGACTCTAGCACCTGGAGAAAGTGATAGTGGAACTGTAAATTGCCCTTCCCATGGGGCCCCTAGTTGAGACGGAGGGGACAGTTTCGTCAATTCGCCTCCCGCACTAAGAAGATCCACGGATACCTCTGAGACGCCGTGCCCGTCAGTTGCAAGCACACTTACTGAAACCACATCGCCCCTCTTTGCAGAGGTAGGGGAGAATACTACTGAGTCGACTCTTGGCGGTGCATTCGTTATTGTCAAATTGTGATTTTCCGATACTTGTGCCCAATAGTCATTGATGATTATTGATGTATTGAATACACCGTATTCGAGGCCTGTGTGAGTAAGTTCCACCGTCCAAATATCGTCATGAATAGTGATATCGCCATCTAGGCCACTATCCGAAAGAGCGACTACTCCCATTCCGATGAATGACAAGTCCACAGCTACTGAAATTACGTCTGTGTCGACATCTATCACAGTTACTTCCAGATGTGCATTTCCGCCTTCCGTCAATAGTATGCCCTCTCTGAATCCAACCGATTCCACGGTTGGCAGTGTGTTCTCGTCTTCTGTGATTACAGATGGATAAAGTATCCTATCCACTAGCTGATTCTCCACGAACGAGATTGTGCCAGCCCCAGTCTGATTGTCAGAGAAATCTATCTCTATCCATCGGAACACCTCGCTTAGCAGCCCGGATAACGGACCTTCGTTGATGACAAATCCAGATGCATAGCTATCCGTCCCATATTCCCCAACCCACTGGGCGACTTCGACTTCATGACCGTCGACCGTCCTCTGGGTGAATCCGATGATTTCCACCTCGAGTATCGCTTCCTGGTTGCCGGAGAGAACGAAGACATCTCCAATCACGACATTCTCAGGTGCGAATCCAGTCTCCCTAGATATTTGTAGAGAAGATATCGTATTTGCTTGCGGCCTCTCGGGCTCTGAAATTACTGGTGAGTCTTCGGGATACTCATTTGTGACCGTGCCGTTGTCCTCAACGTACTGGTATCTTAGAGTCCTGTTGTACCATTCTTCCTGCGGGACTACGTATTCGTAGGTTAGATTGTGCTCAGCACCAAACTCCTGGTCAATCGGCCCGAAAGGTGTTGCGGAGACATTGAACCAGAACTCGTCCTGAATTTTATCCACCTCGAAAAGTGTCCCATTGAAATTTTCCTGGGGTCCTGAATCTACTATCTGTCTCACATATCCGAAGCTGCCCTCAACGTCCCCATCGTAAGTGCCATCCACGATGATCGTTTCATGAGTTACCTCCCCCCCACTCGATTCCAAGTGAACTATCGGAACTGTGCCATTGACATCTACTTGGAAGTCCTCATCCTCAATCTCAAAGGCAAAGTCTCCTGAACCAGCCGCCTTGAAGAATTGATCAACTCTAGTGTCATCCTCCCATTTCTCTCTAATCTTAAACTCACTGAGATCGAAGGTGAAGTAGTCGCTGGCACCCATAAGGCGGATGGATGCATTTGCCTCGAGCTGGAGGTCCTGCAGTCTTCTGTTTCCATCGACGTCCCATGTCTCGAAGTAGAATACCTCTATGCTTCCAAATCCACCTCCCGAGCTTTCATTGTCACCCTCATCAAAGGACAGCCAGCCGTTGCCCTCTATCACGATCCTCTCGGTCAGTTGTCCGTCTGACCACGATCTAAGAATCGAAGCTTGACTAATGCTAACATGTATTCCAAGCCCCTCGGATTGGCCTTCCTCGCTAGAGTATCCTCCCCTGAGCATCATAGAGCCGTTTCCTACCATTTCAAATTCCTGAATGGTGAGGACCTGTCCCTCATACGTTTCGTTCAGCCACACCCTATCCAAAATAAGATCGAGCATGAGTCCATTCGAGTCTTCGTTAATCGTATTGATTCGCATGGAGCCGTTTCCTAGTTCGTTTGATTCTAGGGTGTCCCCGCTCCTCTTCTGCCATCCCCTACCTTCAAACTCGATCCCCTGGGATTCGTCCTCCAACCCTTCCATGGACCAAGTGGTCTCGCGAGTGATTTCATGGTCTTCTACTGGTTGGTTCCAGTTTGTCACAGTGATTTCTCTGCTGCATGAAGCCTCGGAACTCTGAATAGAAATAGAGACTGTTTCACCTATGCTTGGAGTGGCGTCGATTATGACGTCCACTTCCCCTCCGGCGCTTATGAAGTTGTAATTTGACTGCAAATCATTCCCCTCGTCACCCCTGTGGACCGCATCAACAGTTAGAGCGCTTGGGGACCCGCCACTCTCGAAGGGTGGGTCGAAAGTGACTCTGTATCTGTGAATGAAGTCGAGATACTGTCCCGAATCTTCGGAGAATTGAGGCTCATAGTCCCAATCCACCAGAACATCGCACGAAACGTCGCTATCCGATTGTCCGCCAACCATTGAGGCCTGGGCGCTTAGCAATAGCACACTAATCAGAGCAATAGCGTTACTCGAACGTCCCATGTAGTGACCCATGCCGGAGTGACGTATCAATCAATTCCCAAATCGACCTGTCACGATCTAGAACAGGGGTTCTTCGTAATCATCGTCTTCCCCGGAGCGTTCCTTCCAGAGAGATACCGGGACGTCTTCATACACATCTGAGTAGGGGTCTTCCTCCTTGCTACGAAGAAGCGCAGCGGCAGCGGCCGCCTTGGCAAATTCCTCTGCATTGGCCTTGAACTTCCAGTAGTGGATTCTCCATTCCCTTCCATCCCAGAGCGTTGTCTCCTCTGACTCTGTAGTTAGTAGATCATAATCCTGCAACTGGTAGAATAGATTCCTATCTGTTGGTTCCAATGCATTGTCGATTATCCTGTTTGAGAAGCCGAAGAATCCGAGTGCATGCTCGGCAATAGATTCGGCCACCACCACCTCCATGTCAGAATCGACCTTGCTCCTGATGGCAGAAGTCAATTGTGCTAGTGTCAAACCCATCGCATAGTCCCCCGGACGCCTCTTCATGGAGGGGGGCTGTATTTCAACGGTCTCACGATAGATGTCAAAATTGGACAAAAGTGAACTGCGAAGCGATTATTCTGAGGATATTGTACGGAGAGGTATGGCGGAAACAGGGGAGGGCAAATTCCTCGGCCTCGAGGAAGACGAAGTAGGCCCCTGGGATGTCGTGATTCTGCCAATTCCATATGAGATGACGACCAGTTGGATGGAGGGCACGGAGAGGGGGCCTGCTGCGTGTATCGAAGCCAGCTCTCAGGTCGAGTTGTACGATCCGATATTACCCAGTGACTTGCCTTGTGGCCTGTCGTTCCACACGGCAGATGAGTGGGCTTCTGATGCTGGCACCTTGAAGGAGCAGTTGGAATCAATCAGAGAATACGTCCAACCTTGGATCGGGGAGTCTTTTCCCTTGGTTCTCGGAGGTGAGCATGGGATACTTCCGCCGATAATTGAAGCTCTTTCCAGGCACCCTGTATTGGAGGGTGATTTGGGGGATTTGACGTTGGTTCAGATTGACGCACATGCGGATCTGAGGGACGAGCTGAATGGAGAGAGGTTCTCACACGGTACTGCCATAAGGAGGGCTCTAGATTTGGGAGTGGGGAAGGTAATCCAGATAGGGACCAGGGCCATTTCAAGGGAGGAGGCCGCATTCTCCAATGGAGATCCCAGGGTGGAGACGTGGTTTGCTCGTGACTTCCTGGGTATCTGCGAGGGAGAAGCCGGATGGTCAAGGCTTATTCAGAGTCTGGATTCGATTGAAGGGCCAGTATGGATTACTTTCGATGTAGACGGTTTGGATGGATCATTGGTACCTTCCACCGGCACCCCCGTGCCGGGCGGAATCGCATACTGGGCCGCAGTGGAAATCGTCGAGAGGGTTTTCTCTGCACCAAAATCTGTGGTGATCGGAGCAGATGTGAATGAGATTGCCCCGGGGGACGAGGGTCCTTTGACTGAATTCAACGCTGCACTGATTGCTAGCAAGATGGTCTCGTGCCATATCGCCCTATTATTGAGCGAAAAGGGAGAATGATTGTAGCGTATGACCCCTTCATCGGCGCTATGCGCCGATTGATTACAGCATTGGTGGTTGCCTCGATGCTTGCCGTATCGGCCACTCCAGCAGCAACTGCGCAGATCGGTCAGCCGGATATCATCCAGGAGCACTGGTATCACTCCTATGCAACACTGACCTTGGACGTCAACGCATGGGCTGATGATTATCCGGAAATCATCAATTTGTCCGTCGTTGGGCAAACGGAAATGGGCAGAAACCTCTGGATGCTGCAAATCACTGACGAATCTTGTTGGGCTGATTTGGCCTTTGATGGGTGTGAACACCTCTACTATGGAGGAGAAGGCAGAGAGGGCCCATTGCTACTACGCAAAGAAGTGGTGTACATTGATGGTGGCCATCATGGCAATGAGCACCTAGGCACGGAGCTCGCCTTCCTGGTTGCCGAGTACTACATCGAGGGCTGGGCAAATGGGGATCAAGAGGTAGTCGACTTATTGTCCACCACTGAATTGCATATCCTGATTATGCTCAATGCGGACGGTAATGACTTCGACACAAGACGGAATGTTAACCAAGTGGACCTGAATAGAAACTACGACCACTACTGGAACACATGCCCTACGACTCAGCCAGGGAGTTCTGCATTCAGTGAGTCGGAGACTCTTGCGAATTCAATATACATGAACGATGTCGTGCCCCATGCTGACCTGTATATCACCATGCACACGGGAGTCTGGATCATGCTCTATCCATGGGGCAAGTGGCCAGAACAACCTTCTGACTGGGAAATGTACCACCACATTAGAGATGAGGTCAATACGAACATTTCTGACATCCCCATTCGTAACGCCAACCAAGGCCTCTACCCGAACTGTGGAACCAGCCGAGATTACGGCTACGGGGTTATGGGTTACCCCACATTCACCTTCGAGACCGATGATGAGCAATTCCTGCTTGGAACAGTAGAGGCCCTCTCGGACAGATTGGACGAGGAGCTCGATGTGATGCACTACCTGATCCAGAATGTCTGGTACTGGAGGGCTCGTCTTGTTGTCGATTCTCTGGAGGTGGAAGGCGGAAAGGTGCATCTGAGCGTATCCAACCTAGGACAAGCGAGCACCTCAAATGCCACACTGCTATACTTTGAGGAGGGAGATTCGACGGGGTTTTGGCTCCCTGGGTCGAATGAGCCAATCGAAATGACGGGGCTGGCCCAAAAGGGGGGGATGCCGCAAATACAGTTTGATGCAGACTTCAACTTCTCCACCCCAGGATACGGCTTCGCAGTCAATGCCACTAACAACACGGTAACGACCCTCGACTTTACGGGTGCTCCAATTTCAAGTGAAGGGATCTGGGTCCTGTACTACCAGAAGAGAGTGGTGGATTCCTCGATGTGGGTGGGAAACCCGGTCAACGATAGCGTCGTGGAAAGTAATGAAGGCGTGGAGCAGGGCCTTCTTCCGGCCCCTTCGATGCTGCTTGTCTTCGTCGCCTTCGCTCTAGCGGCGATTAATGGAAGAAATAGTAGAATTGAACAGTAATTTAATATCTTAATACTACTAATTCGGACTCTAAATTGAAAGTTTGACATAGAATTATTTGTAAACCGGTCTCTAATCGGATAGTTAGGGCTATTTATGCAGATAAGCAATAATGAATTTACTGGACTGAGAAAGCAACTGATTTTACCACTTTTCAAGGGTGCGGAAAAACCGCCAAACAACTCTCTTGCAGGGCTATCCAGAGTACAGAGGGGACTAGTCAGAGAGGCATTGGGCTCAGGTGGCTTCGACGGGAAGAAGGGCAAGAGAATGTCACTGTGGACTCCTGAATGTAACATCGTACTTGTCGGGATGGGAGACAAGGATGGTCTAGATCACAGGACCGCTCGTGACACTGGAGCCAAGGTTATCGCTTCGCTGTCGAAGAAGAAAGGGGTTGGTGTGACGGTGAGGTTCACCTCGGGTTGGACAGGAGAGAGAATGTTGGACTTCGCTGAAGGGATGATGCTTCGGGACTACGAGTTCCTCGAGCATCAGGAGCTTCCTGATGACCACGTAGACGAAGAGTGGAGTGTTGACTTCCAAGCTAGCCCTAGGTACCAGGATTTGCTCTCAGAGAGGCTCGAGAGTGTTCGCTCAGTCGTGGGAGGTGTGCATCTGGCACGCGATCTAGGGAACGAGCCAGCTAACGTGCTCTACCCGATGGAGTATGCAAGGAGAGCTGTGGAATGGGCGGAAGGCAAGGACAACGTCTCAGTCGAGGTTTACGACTGGGATAAGTTGCAGGAGCTTGGTATGGGCGGCCTAGTCAATGTGGGGAAGGGTAGCGACAGGAAGCCCTGCATGGTTCTATTTACGCTGAATCCGGATGCTGACGAGGGAGTTCGTAGACCATGCATCGTTGGAAAAGGAATCACCTTTGACACCGGTGGGATCTCGATAAAACCAACCAGTGGGATGTGGGACATGAAGTACGATATGTGTGGGGCGGCCACCGTCTTTGGATTGATGGAGGCCCTACATTCGACTGGATACTCCAGGAGAGTGAATGGGATCTCGTGCCTTGCAGAGAATATGCCGGGATCCGGGGCTTACAGGCCGGGAGACGTTTTCAGGACATATTCCGGTAAGACGGTGGAGGTTTTCAGTACCGACGCCGAAGGCAGGAACGTCCTTTCTGACGGCCTATGGAAGGCAGGTGAGTTTGACCCTGAGTACATCGTAGACTTAGCCACACTGACTGGAGCCGTGGTGGTTGCACTCGGGAATCAGATATCCGGCATGTGGTCAAATGACGAGAGCCTGGCAAAGAGCCTCAAAGACGCTGCAGAGAGGAGCGGGGAGTCTGTTTGGAAGATGCCGCTCAATGACCAATTCCGCAAGTACATGACGGACTCCGCTTTCGCGGACATAAGAAACGGCTCAATAGGAGGCAGGGCTGGTTCATCGAACACGGCTGCTGCCTTCCTCGAGTTCTTCGTCCCAAACAGGGGATTCGACAAAGATGGTGAGAAGATACCTTGGGTGCATCTCGACATCGCCGGTTCTGCTTGGGGACCTGGTTCCAAGGCTCGTTCAGAGGGAGTTAACCCACTGTTCCAGTATGGGGTCTCAGGAGTCCACGTGAGGACCCTTCACCGTCTCATTGACGAGGGGTGAATCACTCATTCTCTTCGTCTGAGTCGACGACTTCGAAGTCTGCTTCTACTACCTCTTCGCCCCCATCCGAGTCCTGCTCGGACATTTCGGCTGCTGCTGCTTCGTACAACTTGCTGGAGATCCCATGTAGCTCCTCCTCGACTTCTGCCATCTTTGCCTGTACCGCTGCCTCGTCCAAATCGTCGATGTCTATTGGCTGATCATCCTTGGTGATTAGTGATCGTAGCTCCTCTAACTTGGCGTCAATTGGAGTTGTGTCCAAGTCAGAGATCTTCTCTCCAGCCTCCTTCAGCATCCTTGTGGCCTGATAGGCCATGCTATCTGCAGAATTGATTAGGGTAACAGCCGCCTTTCTTCGCTTGTCCTCGGATGCGAACTCCTCGGCCTCTGCGATCTTGGAGCTTATTTCGTCCTCGGAAAGAGACGTCTGACTTTCGATCTTGATCGATTGCTCGGTACCAGTTCCAAGATCTTTGGCTGAAACATCCACAATTCCGTTGGCATCAATATCGAATGTAACCTCTATCTGGGGCATTCCCCGAGGTGCGGGTGGAATTCCCATCAAGTGAAATCTACCCAGAGTAACATTGTCCTTTGAGAACTCCCTTTCACCCTGGAGTACATGGACCTCGACAGCTGGTTGGTTGTCTGCGGCAGTGGAGAAAGTCTCCGATCTTCTTGAGGGGATTGTTGTGTTTCTCTCGATCATCGTGGTCATTATACCGCCAAGAGTCTCAATTCCCAGTGTGAGCGGCGTGACATCGAGCAGAAGGACATCTGTGACTCCCTCGTCACCAGTTATTATTCCGGCTTGGAGAACAGCACCTACAGCCACTGCCTCGTCCGGGTTGATTCCCTTGAAGGGGGGCTTCCCTACTTCCTTCTCGATTGCTGACTGTACAGCTGGGACTCTGGTTGAGCCTCCGACTAGGATGACTTTGTCGACATCTCCCTTCTTCACGCCGGCGTCCTTCATAGCACTCCTGGTTGGGCCCATTGTCCTCTCTATCAGGTCGGAAATTAACTCCTCGAACTTGGCCCTGGATAGTGAAATGTCAAGATGCTCGGGTTGTTTTTCTTCGTTCATGGTGATGAATGGGAGATTTACTTGAGTGGTGTTCGTCCCAGAGAGTTCTATCTTTGCTTTCTCTGCGCCTTCACGAAGCCTACTCATTGCCTGAGAGTCCTCAGAGAGGTCTATCCCGGATGACTTCTTGAATTCTGAAACGAGCCATTCGATAACGACCTCATCGAAGTCGTCTCCACCTAGCCTATTGTCTCCGCTGGTGGCCTTCACCTCAATCTGTGGCTGCCCGTCTACTTGGTATATCTCGAGGACGGAAACGTCGAAGGTTCCCCCTCCTAGGTCGTAAACGAGAATTGTCTGATCGTCGTCCTTGTCGACTCCGTAAGCTAGAGCGGCAGCGGTTGGCTCGTTGATTATCCTGAGGACCTCTAAACCTGCTATTCTACCGGCATCCTTGGTAGCCTGCCTTTGGGCATCAGTGAAATATGCCGGGCATGTGATTACGGCCTCCTTCACTTCCCTTCCAAGATAGTCCTCTGCATCGGCCTTGAGTTTCTGGAGGACGAATGCGGATATCTCCTGCGGGGTATAATCCTCGTCGTCGATCTTCTTCTTCCACTTGGTACCCATCTCCCTCTTCACGGACATTATTGTCCGTTGGGAGTTCGTAACCGCCTGTCGCTTAGCGGTTACTCCGACCAACCTCTCGCCACTCTTTGTGAAGGCAACCACGCTTGGGGTGGTCCTAGAGCCTTCTGAATTTGGGATAACTACTGGTTTGCCCCCCTCAAGTGTAGCTACACAGCTGTTCGTCGTTCCGAGGTCAATTCCAATTACTGGTCCACTCATTTTATCACAAATCCTTCTTCTGTTGGCCTAAGCCAAATCGAATGTTACGTCTAGTATGCCGTTATTGAGGCCCCAATCTATGACGGAGTTCGCTGGTTGCGGCAAATTCATCCTCTTGAATGGCTTTGGCTGAGTTGTCCGCATTAGTTGAAGGACGGATCCGCCGTCTGTGAGGCTTAGTTCTATCTTGCCTTCTTCGAGATCAGTGAGGTTCGAGACGTCCAATGTTACGAACATTGAGTCCCCATCTACGTATGTGTCCTCCACGGGGATGTCCAGTTCCTCAAACTCCTCGGCCTCTTCAATCTCTACGTTTGCCTCCTCCTGGTTGGAGTTTACTTGGACGTTTATTCCCATATTCCTGAATAGCTCGGCGATCCCCTCTGATCCGTTAAGCATAGTCTCCATTTGCTTTCGCAACACATCCGGATCTCCTTGGAAATTCATCTTGACATCGCTCCTAACCATTTTCTCGGCGTCGATCCCCATATTCTCGAATTGCTCCCTAATCTTTGACATCATCTGCTCAAGATCTGATTTGTCTATTGGCATCCCCATCTGACTGAACATCTTGGCCATTTCCTCGAGCATCTGATCCTCCCATTCGTCACGATCATTTTCGCTCATATTACCACTACTCAACTTGGGGTTGTATAGTGGGAGTAGTGAGTCATATATGAATCTACGGTCGGCATAACCGAGTTTCCTATTAGAAAATGGATGATTATTCCATGGAGCAGTTCAAAGCGGGGACTAGGGTCCGATGCTACGATGGTTCAGCCCGAGCATGACATCGCGCTGCAAGACACCGACCGGTTACAGGGTCGGGCTGCATTGGTGAATAATGTCAAGGCGGCCGTGGCTCTGGCGGGTGCGGTTCGTTCCACACTGGGTCCGAGAGGCCTAGACAAGATGCTTGTCGATTCCGATGGATCAAGCTTGGTAACAAATGATGGGGTTACCGTCCTAGAGACC
This sequence comes from Methanobacteriota archaeon, assembly GCA_002718995.2. Taxonomy (GTDB): domain Archaea; phylum Thermoplasmatota; class Poseidoniia; order Poseidoniales; family Thalassarchaeaceae; genus MGIIb-O5. The sequence continues at coordinate 6,211 of PBGL02000011.1, read as the reverse complement.
GCTCAAATTGAGCATCCTACAGCTCGTCTTCTAATCGCTGCTTCCGCCTCGCAGGACAAAGTGGCAAGGGATGGGACGACGACGACTGTCGTACTCACGGCAGAGCTGCTCCAGAATGCGCTAGAGATGGTGAGAAGTGGAATCCATCCGTCAATAGTAATCAATGGTTACAGTATTGCTCAGAAAGAGTGCCTTGACGAACTGGAGTCGATGTCCAAAGAGGCCTCTTCTCCTGAAGAAGGGAGGTCGGTAGTCTCAACTTCCCTAGCCGGGAAAATCGGAGAGTCTCTAGCTGAGCATCTGACTGGCCTGGCAATTGAGGCGGCTGAGGTTCTTTCTGACGAAGAGGGAGGGGATGACTTGGAGAGGCTTAGAGTCAAGAGGCTCCCGGTCAGTGGGGGGTTGTCAACCGACAGTGAGTTGGTTAATGGCCTAGTAATAGCCAAGACCAGGCTCGATAAGATTACGCCGGCTTCATCCGAAGGAGGCAGGGTTGCCGTAATTGATGGAGGCCTTGAGAATCCAAAGCTTGAGATTGATGCTGAAATCGAAGTTAGATCTGCTGGAGTACTGCAGGGATTCCACAAGAGGACCATGGAAAATCTACAGAATCAGGTTGATCACCTATCGTCCCTTGGTGTCGACTTACTTGTTGTGCGAGATGGAATCGCGGATGAAGCAGCATCGCTGCTGAGAGAGGCGGGAATAACCGCATACAGAAGGCTCGAAAGGAATGACTTGGAGATGGCCTCTCGGATTACTGGATCACAGATTGTCAGGGATGTTAAAGGCCTAGAGGGAGACGATATCGGTTCCTACACTAGGAGATCCGAGATAGTAACTGGAGGAGTGACTCATACCCGGATAGATGGGGAGGAAGGTGGAGCCATGACCGTTATGATAAGAGGGTCTTCACCACAAATAAGGGAGGAGTGCGAGAGGGCCTTTGACGATGCTTTGGGTGTTGCTTTCAGATTGACTAGAGACTCTAGGATGCTGCCTGGGGGAGGGGCCACTCAGACTCACCTGGCTAGGCACCTGAGGATTTTCGCCCCGACAAACAAGGGAAGGGAACAGATAGCGATAGAGGGTTATGCAGCGGCGCTTGAGGTGGTTCCTAGGACTCTAGCTGAAAACGCTGGGCTAAGTCCTATTGACGAAGTTCTGGAGCTTTCGGCATCTCAGGCATCGGATCCCAAGAACGGCAGCTGGATTGGGCTGAATGCATGGACGGGTGAAAGGACCAGGATGGACAAACTGGGAGTCCTAGATCCCCTGTTCGTAGTTTCTAATTCAATATCTGGGTCTACTGAGGCTGCGATAAGTGTCTTGCGAATCAACGACGTCCTATGGGCGAAACAGGATCCTACGACACCCGACTGGAAAGACGAGGATGATCAGGAAGACTGAGTTCCTCTCAGCCTATTTATCATCTCGTCCACCATTTCTTCCAGACTGAATCTAGGCTCCCACCCCCAATCCTCTCGAGCTGCCGAATCCTCCACATCGTCAGGCCATGAGTCGGCATACCTCTGACGTACGTCTGGGACAAAGTCACAGGTGAATTCTGGAATTCTTCTGGAAATAGAGTCGACTAGCTCCCCTGCAGTAAATGACATTCCTCCAATGTTGTAGCCTGCCCTCGAAGCCCCAAGATTCTCCGAGGGTGCATCCATGAGTGAAATGGTGCCCCTGATGGCATCGTCCATGTACATCATCGGGAGTCTTGTGTCCTCACGAACAAAGCATTCGTAGTGGCCATGCTCGATAGCTGCTCGGAAAATATCAACGGCGTAATCGGTTGTTCCCCCTCCCGCAGGTGCCTTCCATGAAATCAGGCCCGGATACCTGATCCCCCTGACGTCTACCCCGTACTGCTTCCAGTAGTTCATTGCCAGAATCTCTCCCGTAACCTTGGTTTTACCATACATTGTTGTCGGATTCAAGGGGGTCGTCTGAGGGGCTTTTTTGGGCGTATCAGGTCCGAAAACTGCTATTGATGAGGGGGAGTACACTTTGAGTTCGAAGTCCCTAGCTGCTTCTAGGACGCAAACCGTCCCGCCGACATTGACCCTATGACACAGTTCTGGATTTGTCTCCCCCGTGGCGGAAAGAATTGCAGCTAGGTGGTATATTGTACCAATTCCCTCCTCCTGAATTGTCGACTCCATGGAGTCTCCGTCGAGCACGCTGAGTAATCTGAAGGGACCATCCGAAATTGGGGAGTCGTTGTCTGGTTCCCTAATGTCTGAAGCGACTACATTCTCGCTGCCGTGGCCCTTCCGTAGCTCACTGACTAGATCGGTCCCTATCTGGCCAGAGGCGCCAGTTACCAGAATGCGCTCACCAGGAGGGCCGCTCATGCCCTAACGAATGACTGGCGATACTTGGTCATTGATACTCCATAATTCTCAGTTTCATGGCCAATGTTGATATGGGAGGCTCAACGGCTTCAGACCCCGTTGATTAGATGAAGTATGTCGTAGTCACCGGTGGAGTCCTCTCTGGACTGGGCAAGGGAATCACCGCTTCCAGTATCGGGGTTCTGCTAAAATCGGCTGGATTACGGCTTACTTCGGTCAAGATAGATCCCTATCTTAACAGTGATGCGGGCACGATGTCTCCATTCGAACACGGAGAGGTTTTCGTCCTAGACGACGGAGGGGAAGTCGATCTCGACCTCGGCAACTACGAGCGGTTCCTCGATGTTTCTCTGACTCGTGATAACAATATCACCACAGGTAAGGTGTATGCCAATGTCATCGAGAAGGAACGTAGGGGCGATTACCTCGGTAAGACGGTCCAAGTGGTGCCTCACATTACAAACGAGATACAGGACTGGATCGAGCGGGTCGCTCACGTTCCGGCCGATGGTTCTGATGATACGCCAGACGCATGCATCATCGAGTTGGGAGGCACGGTTGGTGACATCGAGAGTGCTCCGTTCATCGAGGCCCTACGACAGTTTCAGTTCAGAGTGGGTCAGGAAAATGTCTGTTTCGTGCATGTCAGCCTCGTTCCAGTTATGGGCCCGGTAGGGGAACAAAAGACAAAGCCTACCCAGCACACTGTGAAGGAGCTCAGGGGCCTAGGGATAATTCCCGATATCCTCGTCTGTCGCTCAGAGAAGCCCCTTGAGGATGAGACTCGAGCGAAGCTGGCTGCATTCTGTCACGTCGGGACGGATGCGGTCGTCTCGGCTCATGACGTTTCTAACCTCTACCAGATCCCCATCTCACTCTATGAGCAATCTGTATTGATGAAGGTCTCGAGTCATCTTGGTTTCGAAGTTCCCGATTCCCTGCCCCTACTGGACGATTGGAGGGCAATGGCAGACAAGGTTGACCAGCTTGAGGAGGAGGTAAACATCGCTATGGTAGGGAAGTACACAGGACTTTCCGACTCATATCTATCGGTCATCAAGGCACTGCAACACAGTGCCTTCGCGGTGGACCGCAAGCTTGTCATAGACTGGATCGAGTCTACTGACCTTGATCCCAATGACGTCACAGAGAATCACGCTGAGGCATGGGATGTCCTTCGCGCCGCAGACGGAATATTGGTCCCCGGTGGTTTCGGCAGTCGTGGGGTCGAGGGCAAGATCGCAGCTGCGAACTATGCCCGGACTAACAATGTGCCATATCTCGGCGTCTGCCTCGGGTTGCAGATCGCGACCATAGAGTTCTGCCGCAATGTGCTAGGCCTAGATGGCGCAAACTCCACCGAGTTCGACGAGGACTCCCCGAACCCAGCTGTGGTTTTCATGCCCGAGATCTCGAAGACCCACATGGGCGGCACCATGCGCCTGGGGACCAAGCCGACCCCCTTCCTAGTGGAGGACTGCAAGATGAGGCGCTTGTATGGGGGTTCCGAGCACGTGGACGAGCGGCATAGGCACCGATATGAGGTGAATCCCGAGCTGATTGAGAAGATAGAGGATGCCGGGCTGAAGTATGTTGGCAAGGACGAGACCGGGCAGCGCTGTGAGATAATGGAGCTCGAGGGGCACCCGTACTTCGTCGGGACGCAGTACCATCCAGAGTTCAAGTCCCGCCCCTACCGCCCCAGTCCCCCATTCCTAGGCCTGCTGATGGCTGCGACCGGGCGAGAAGTATGATATCCCGCGAACCCCGGATAGATTCGTGGATTCGGAAGTATTCCTGCTGCTGATGCTGGTTGGGGTGTTCGCAGGATTTGTCGATAGCGCAGTAGGGGGCGGCGGGCTGCTTCGCCTCCCTGCGATGCTGAGCGCGGGCTTACCTCCGCACGTTGCATTGGGGACGAACAAATTTGCATCGGCTGCAGCTGCAGCAATTGCGAGTGTGAAATATCTCCAAAGTGGAATTGTTCCTAGAAAGGCGGCCTTTATTGGATGTTCATTGATGGTTCTATTTTCTATAATCGGGGCAAGTGTCGTGCTTTCGATTAGCGCTGACGCAGTTCTTGGAATTGTGATCATTGTTCTATCGGCGTTGTTCCTCTATGTCTTGTTCAATCCTCAGTTTGGAAAGGAGGAAGAGATTGAGGAAGATAAGATAATTCCAGTTACTGTGGGCATGGGTGCTGGCCTGGGGTTCTATGAGGGATTTCTCGGACCAGGGACTGGTAGCATGCTGATGGCTGGTTACATCAAGGGTGCGGGCTTTGGGATGGATAGGGCGGCTGCCACGGGGAGGGTCCTGAATTTCGGGGGCAACATTGGCTCTTTCGCGGTTTTTGCGATGGCCGCATCTGTCAACTATGAAGTTGCAGTACCATTTGCTTTGGCAAATATGGTTGGGGGTTTCCTAGCTCCCGGGTATGTTCTGAGATATGGATACTCCATGCTTCGACCAATGTTCTTGATAATGGCCGCAATAATGATTTCAGCCCAGGTTGTGAGTTATTTTGGCTAACGCTGTAATTGCAATCGGAAGTACTGTATAATGTCAAATGAAGCGGATTTTATGAGCAGCGAGTACAGGTTCGTTCCGGAGGCTATGACATGGGACGAGCACAACCATCGTGCCATGAAGATGGGGGGTCATCTCGCCTCGATCACCAACGCCGAGGAGAACGAACAGGTGGCTCGAATCGCCGGCGAGAGATCTGTATGGATAGGTGGAATCAGGAAAGGCGAGGGCAATGGGCCTGGTGCTGACCACTGGTATTGGAGTGACGGACGACCTTGGACATACACGAGCTGGGCCCGTGGCGAGCCGAACAACCACGGAGGTAGCGAGAACAGAATGCAACTATACGGCCAACACAGTGGATTGTGGAACGATGTCGGTGAGGGCTGGCGCGGGCCTGCAGTGTACAGGATCACGGCATCCATGCCCCCGAGCGTAACCGTTTCAGGAGCCGGAAGTACAGAAGTGAACGGAACCTACGTGTTCGAGTCAGGCGAGCATGAAAACAGGCACTGGGGTACCATCGCTGGCCATTACCAGCACACTCAGAACCCGGAGCTTTTCATCGCCTTACAAGACTGCGGAACGGACCATCAACGCCCGGAGTGGAACAAGTGGATGATCATCTCAAAAGTCGGGGTCCTCTATGCTGCGCATACCGGTGGAAAGATCGGTGTTCCCCCGCGTGAGGGCGTATGGGAAAATGTCGAAGGCTGGGGCAATCCGGGTGCACCCGGCGGTAAGCATCCGGCGCCAACAGTCTATCACCCGCCCGACGCTACGACTCAAACTCAACAGCACCTCAACATCGACCGTTCCTCCACGTTTGCTTCAGATGAATCTATTCAGGTGCTGGAAGCCGTGTCTGGTAAACCCGTCCGCTTCAAACTCAACAACCCCCCAAACCACAATGATGCTTGGGTCGGCATCTATCCAACGGGCGCACCTGATCAGGATCACGGAGAGCATAACCAGCGATGGAAATACATCAGGGACATCGACGTGAACAACGTTTCGTTATCAAACGGGGGGTGGGCTGAAGGCGATTGGAGCATACGTGTCTTTTCAGACGGCGGATACACACTGGCCGAACGAAAAGATTTCACCATCCACTCGGAGCATAAAATCCACTCAACTGAGTCGATACCAGCGGAGGAGAAGTTCGAATTCGTCCCCATAAGTGAGTACGATGAGGTATGGAACGACAGTGGTTCCGGCGCAGAACAAGACGTCTCTGTCTGGAGGCCGCGCGTTCCTGCAGGGTGTCATTTGATTGGTATGACCGCCAAGAACGGGCACTCGCGTCCAACCTTCTCGAC
>PBGL02000003.1 GCA_002718995.2 Methanobacteriota archaeon | reverse complement strand
TTTGTTAATTGTTCTGATTCAAAACCAGTTATTTGAGCTTGTACTGCTTTTTTCTCATTTAATGCTTGTTGTAATCTTATTTGATTTTCAAGACTATCATTTTTGTCTAAATCTGCTTGTGCTGAAGCAATTTGAATGTCAACTAATTTAAGCATCTCTCTTTCTTGCTCTTTTAGAACTTCACCTAACTTATTATTTGCTTCTATTCTTTCTTCAAAAGTTTTACTTTCATCATCTCTAACTTGTCTAAGTTTTTCAGCTTGCCTGTCATATTCTTCTATTAACCCCTGAACCTTAACTGCTGCTAGTTCACTTTCTTTTCTAAGTGTAACTGTTTGTTTAGCATTATCTACAATACTTTTAGTATAATTAGTTACTGAGTTTGTAATTTCATCAAAAACAGTAGTTAAATCTTTTTTTGCCTTTTGTGCTGATATACTTACTTCTGCTAAATTTTTAGCAAATAATTTTGGGTTTGTTATAGGATTTGTTGCTATTAATTTACCAAGAGAGCCTAAAAAATCAATAACGCCACCAAGATTATCTATAAAAAATGTTTGTAGCCCCTGACCTAATTTATATAATTCTCCTAATGGGTCAGTAAATAATGCTTTTAAATGACTTGTAATAACGCCTATATTATTATCAATAAATTTAAATAAATCATTAAAAGCTAAACTTAAAGACTCCATAGCTATATTAAAAAAATCTAAAACTTTTTGATTTTGCCTGAAAACATCCATCATTTTAACAAATAAACCAACTACTAGACCTATACCTGCTGCTTTAATAGCAGTTCCTACGCCTTTAATAGCTCTGCTTATGCCACCAAAACCCCCTGCTGCTTTGTCAGTTGCTTTGTCTAATTGTTCAACATCTTTAGTAACCTCTCCTGTGTTACTTTTAATCTCCATTTCTAAAACTTCTTTAGTTGCCATATCTTTTTATGTTAAATCTACACTTGTTCTTATTTCTGTTATCCTAATAGTTGAAACCCATTCTATTTCTGTATTAGCAGCTCCTGTTAGTGACTGTTTATAATCTGTACCAGATACTTGACTTTCAAAATCCCAACCAGTAGTTGTACCACTTGAACTAATAGCTGTTTTACTCATGTCTATACTTAATGTAGTTCTAGCATTTTTAATTACACCCCTTTCAACCCATGCTTTGTAGTCTCCAGTGCTTCCTGCTGACATACCTCCTACTCTTACTGCTATTGTTTCACTTTGAAAATATAAAATACTGTTATTAGCAACACTTGCAGGTTTGTAATAACTGCCAGTTACATTGTTTAAATAAGCATCTGTTGCTGAACCATCTTCAGTAGCCCCACCATAAATTATAGTAGTGTTTTGTCTTTTACCTAATATATCTGAACTGTTATTACCACCTAATACTATTGAGTTGTCAGCTATTGAGTTTGCTTTATTTCCATAGATAAACGAGTTGTTTACACTATTAGATATTTCGTTATTTGTACCTATTATAATGTTGTTTCTTGACATACCTTTAACAGTATTGCTTTCTCCCATTATATAGGTGTTGTTAGTACCTGTTTCAGTCTTATTACCAACACCCTGTATATTGTTATTTTCGTTTCTTATATTCCTACCTAAATTATTACTAAATGTAAATGCCTTGCAAGTCCCTGTTGCTTTATCATAAGTATAGCCATACGCTTCGCATTGTTGTTGGTTAGGCGTAACATCATTAGTGCCATCAGTAAATGTTACCAGTCCTATTGCATTAACTGAAGCAGGTTTAATTGTATATCCGTTTAAATAAGGTGTTGCCATTATGGTATAAGTATAAATTCTACTGTTGCTAAATCGTTTGGTTTATAGTCTATCTTGTTTACTCTAAACTCTCTGTTTTTAATAAATACAGTATCAAAGAATTTAAAAGTATTAATATCACCTGAAGTTAAATTTACTTTAAGTGACATTGTTCTTGTATCAGGATTGTATAACTCATTTAGATAAGGTAGCCAATAAGTATTAAATAAATTATTAGTTGTTGGATTGCCTATTGGTTGTATAAGCTGACAAATACCAAAATGAAAATCAGTAGTTGATAATGTTGTTGGTATATCTGTCAAATGACTGAATTGTAGAAATTCATCTTCTGTTGCATCCCCACTAACTCCGTTTTGATTAGGCACATAATAAGTGCAGCTAGTCAATGTTTGTACCCCTGTTGAACCATGATAGTTTCTATACATTATTCTAGGACTATTGTCAAAAGGCTCTGAAGTGCCATCATCTGCATTATAAGAATAAATAGTAGGCACAATAAAGTCAGGAAACTGATTCATTAATGGTCTAGGTACTGTTGCTGCAAATGGTTCAGGAATTATCTCTTCTTCACCTGTTAAAATTGTAGGCAGGTTATTAGAACTTGTAGTAGCATCAAAAAACTGACTTCCGTACAAATGATTCTGTACCCCTATCTTATATTGTGTAAAAGCGTAGTCATCATCATCTTCTACAAACTTAAACATTGTGCTTTTGTTTAATTCTGTTAATGGTGTTAGTTTAATTTCTTCAATATCTATTTTATCTGTCCAGTCTAATTTAGTTGAGTCTGGGTTTTCTAAAAATATATCTTTATAAGGTTCTATAATAATGTTGTTAGGGTTATCTTTATCGGGTACTGACACTAAGTTAAACATTGTCATTATTCCTTTTAAAAACTCCCATTGTCCTATTTCACCTCTTAAAGTATTTAAAGTTCCTGAATTTACAGATATACTAGACACTAAAAATACTACTGAACTTATTGCGGCAGTCATTTCGTTTTGTCTTATACTTGATGAAGCATTAAACTGAGCGCTTAAAGTGTCTCCAGTGTTTAAAGCTATTTCAAAACTACCTGAAAAATTTGCACTACTATTACTTGCTAAACTAAGATTTGGCAAATAATCAATGTTAGTAGTAACACCTGCTGCTGTTGTATGCAACCATCTTACGCTATAAGTTGCGGACGCTCCTGTTGTGTTTCTTAATCTAAAAGTGTAATTTATATTATAAAATTCATTATTTGTTGTTGCAGTAATAATATAAGGGTTTGCTGCTGTTGGGTCTCCCTGATAGTTAGGAGGAACTGTTGATATTGGTTGACCACCTAAAGCAGTCGAAGGAAGAAGTCTTAACTCTTTCCATGCTGAGTTTCCAATGTTTGAAGTAACTCCTGCTCCAAAATTCCAAGTTCCATTGTATTCATTTTCTACTGCTGGCATCTCATTGCCACCCCAGTTAAAATCCATTGATAACCTTTCAAAATCAGCAGTATCAAAAAATGTGCTAGTAAAAGAAAATGGAGTTGGCTCAAATATTCTTTGAATTAAATATTTAATTGAAATAAAAGGTCTAAAGGCACTTTCTAAATTAGGCAATACTGGAAACCCTGTACTTGCATTATAAGTAAAGTTATGACTCCAATTTACAAACGGGTATCTTAAAACATTAGTAGTAGAAGCACCTGCTGTTCCTGCATAAGTTCCTGCTGGCAAAGGGTATGTTAATGCTAATGCTCCCTGCCAACTGTTTCTAATTTCTGTATATGTATAAGCATGAGTAAGCTCAGAAAAGTCAATATCATTAAAAGTTCTGTTTTCTAATAAGTCAGCTAATGCAATAGCTTCAGAATATAAGTTAACATTATAGCTTATTTCTCCCTGTTTTTCTTGTATGTCTATTAGTCTAAGATAACCTTGAAACAATATAAACCCATCTTGCTTTAATTCGCATTGTGTTCTTACATAAGGATTAAAAGCTAGTCCGCTAGTATCTCTTGTTACTTCAAATATATTGTCAAAGATCTGATTGTTTCGTTTTGTTGCAGGTAGGTTAAATGCCTTAGAATATGACTGTACTTGCTCAGCTACATTTTTAAAATCATCAACACTTAAAGTTAACGGGATATCTTCATCTTCATAAAGGTCGCAAATAACTTGACCAGTTGCTAAGTCTTGTATAGCACCACTTGGATTTTGAGCAGCTTGCTTTATTGATATTGACTTTAAAAAACTAACACTTGTAGAATGTAGTATTATTACATTATTAGTAGATGTTGCAGTAAATTGCAAATTATTAGTACCCACTACTGAAACAGGTATTGCGTTTTGTTGGTTAGTTCCTGAATAAACATATAAGGTTAAATTGGTTGCAACAGATGTTATTATTTCAACATCATATAATTGCCCAACTATAAGGTTTGACAATTTCTGCATTATACCTTGTGAGGTTGTAATAGAAACTGTACCTGCTGCTTCAATAGGTGCTACTAAATCATGCGAAAAAGTGTACCAAGAATTAATGACCATTGTTGGTATTATAGTATTAGCAGCAGTAGTAATTGTTGGTATTGCTAAAGATGCTGAAAAAGGTGCAGTAGTTATAGTATTAAAATCAATGCCATCAATAATATGCTCTGTACCTGCTCCTGATAAGGAATTTAAGCCATTATAACTTTGCGGATATAATATTAGTTGTACACTCATTAGATAGATTGCGTTCTTAGTGTTTTACTTTTTTCTATTTCAAATGTATATTGAATAAGTTTGTCATTAGCTAAAGTCTTTTTAGTAAAGCTAGATGTTGTAAGTCTTACTGGTGTTACATAGTTATTTAAAACTGCATTAGCAGCATCAGTTTGGTAGCCCTCTAATAGATAAACTTCAGGACTATTAATTAGTTCTTCAAACATTACATTGTCATCTTCAGAAACAAAATTAGTATTCATTGTAATTCTTTCAGTAGCATTAACTCTAAAAGACTTCTTGCCACCTTTAAAACTATCAGGTCTATATAGACTTTCATTCCAACTACCACCTAATTGATGATATGTAGACCCCTGTGTTGATGTGCTTCTAGTTGACTTTTTAGTAAAAGTGTAATAATCCCAAGCACCCCATTGGTTGAGCCAACATAGTCTAATGCTTTCAAAATTTTTAGTGTCAGGGCAATTAACATGAATTATATATGCCTTAGATATTGCTGAAAAATCAAAATAAGCCCGTACTGAAATAAAGCCGCCCTGTATAGTTCCTGCTGTGACTAATGCTTGAAAAGTTGAACTCCAATTTCTTAAATTGCCTGGAAAGCAACCTATATGCAATATTTGATTTTCTGAAACTGCTGCAAAAGGATTATCCCAAGCACCATTGCTTGAGTTTCTTACAACCGTATCAGTTCCTAACGAAATATAATCGCTGCTATAATAATTAAGTGCAATACTATTCATGCTTATAGAAGATGTTACAAATGACATAGTTCCATAGTCCTCAACATTTGCATATTGCTCAGTAGGTGCGTTAGTTAAAAATTCATCAGTAATACTACTCAAAAAAAATTTAGAAGTGTCAAATCCAAAATTATTACCTGACTTATAAAGACTATCAGTATGTTTAACATAACCATTAAAAAGAAAATAAACTTCAGAGTTCTGTGTTGTGCCATCTTGCCTAGCAACTACATTAGGATCAGAAACACCATTATTTGTCGCTCCTAGATATTCTACATAAAACTGTATAACCATATAACGACCTAAGTTAGTATTTAAAGAATACTTGTCTATTAAATGAACTGGGTGTCTTTCACTATCTAAAGTAGTTGTGCCTTTATAAGAACTACCATTAGCAGCCATGTTATCTGCCTTTACATAGTTTTCTATTACATTCCTTAAATCAAACATTCCTACTCCTGCATTATTAGGGGTTGTTTTAAATACACCTTTTAAATTGTCAGAATTAGCGGTTACTGGTATAGTAGTGCCTATATGTACTTCAGCACAAAACTTTACTTTAGTTTGATTTGCTACTGCGTCTCGGTTAGACACTACAAATATTAATTCCTGTCCTACTGGTATAAAAAATCCTATTGGATGTTGTTCTATTACACAATTTGCTGCCATATTAATTTACTGTTGTTAATCCTTCTATTATATCTTCTTTTACTGCACCAAGTAAGTCTTTCCCAAATTGCTTTAATCCAAGTCCTAATGGTTTTTGAAAGAAATTGATGCCTTGTATTCCATCTCTTTTTATTGCTCTACCAATTATAAAAGCTAAAGACATATTGCTAATAAACCTGCCTGTTTTTTTATCTCTGCCTTTCATGCCTTTTTTACTTATCCATTTGGCTAATATACTTGGTGGTGGTTGCTTTGTTGTATATTTATAAGGACTTGATTTTACTTGTCCTTTATAGTCTTTAAATTTTCTAGCTTGTTGGTTTCCTGATACTCCTTTATCTACAAAAGTACCATAACTATCCATAAAAAATTGTACTGAAAACCCATTAGCATCAGTTTTGACTTCAAACCTTATAGATTTCTCTAAATTCGTTCCGCCACCTTTAGCTTTTTGAATATTACTCTTAGCTCTGTTTACTACTTGTTTACCAAAGCTATTTAAGTACCTTTCTATGTTTTGCGTTTTCATTAAACAAGACCTACAAATAATTCTACCTGAGCATCATTTGATGTTACTGGTTTTACTTGTAAAGATGCTAAGTTTTCTAAAGTACCAAATGCTGGAGATGTATCTGTTTCTCCAATAGCTGCTTCAGTTCCTATACTTAGGATATGAGAATTTCCGCCAGTTATTGTTACTTGATAATTAGTTGCTGTTGTTACTACTGCTAACTCAATGTTGTTAGTAGTGTCTAAGTTTGTAACTCTAACATATCTTGTTCTATCAACATCTATTGCTCCTGCTGAAGTGTAAGGGTTTGCAGCAAATACTGCTATTGTTGTTGTTTGTGCTTGAGTACAAGTTACTATTCTTTCCATTACATCAACTATACCTGTTGTTGTTACTGAATTACTAGCACCTCTAACTGCTCCATTTAAAGTTACTGATTCACTTATTGTTGTTACTAAATCTGCCATGTTTATAATTTTATTGTTATTTTAAAAAATCCTATTTCTATTGTATATTTTCCTATCTTAAATTTCATTAGTACCCTGCACCTGCATCTGTTACTGGTATCTCACAAGTATCAAAGTCATTCATTACTATAACGCCTATTGTAAAAGTCCAACCACACAAAAGATTGTCAAATCTTTCTTGAAATGGTTCTATTGTAAATTGGTCTTGTGTAAAATATAAAGGAGCATTAATATCATTTACTCCTTCTTGTGATTGTCTTGAACTATGCCTTAACATACCTATAAAATCAGTACATATTTCTAAGGTCTGATTCCATACTTGCTGTTCGTTGTTCTTAGGGTCTAATAGTTTAGTTAATTGTTTAGCTTGATGTGTTTGCCAGTTGTCTTTTTCAGAAACCAAGTCAGCAATAAAAATCTGAAAGTTGTAAACCAATTCACTATCTCCTGTTGTTACAGATGTTGGATTAATATGCAGTAGTGGCATCTTCTCCATTTTTTCAAGATTAATATCAAATATGTCTCCAACTGATACTGTTGAAATTTGCTCGTGATACTCACCCATTCTACAAAGGGTGTTTACTACATTGTTATAACTCTTATTGCTTACTGCCATGTTTTACTTTATTTTGTGATTCTAAATCTGTTTCATAACTTAACCAAGTAAATGCTTCTAATAGATTAAGTTTAGTTATCTGTTCTAGCTTTGAAATATCAGCATTACACAGTCTATAAAATATTCCAAAGTAGCCCCACTTTTCTGCAAAAGATTCTGAAGCTATTGCATCTTCATTTCCTTCAGCCGTTCCATCAAATATAATGGCAAAGTCAGCGACAATTCTTTGCCTAAATGATAAAAAAAAACCAGTGCTGATTGCACTTGCTCTGCTGACATCTTCTTCATTTCTTCCGCTCTTATGGTTATATTACCATCATAAGCTTCTATTGTATAGACATCATTGTTTTCTTCAACTATTGGTCTATATAAGATTGCCATTACTTCAGGCATATTCTTTTCAATATCATTCTTAATCATGGTTTCTATGTCTGCATACTCTCCTAAAGTTATTTCATCTAAATTAGGATGGAAACCATACCTTTTGCCATTTACCTCAACTATTCTTTTTAAAGAACTATCTTGTTTTGCTTGAAGCTCAGATAACTTACTCATTATAAGTGCAACATCTTTTAATTCCAACTGCTTAATTAAGTCTTTTGGAATATTAGATAAAGCTGCTATTGTTTCTTGAGCTTCTTTACTCTTTGTACCTTTGTGAAAGTCTATTAGTTTTAACCATTTCTCTAATGTTACATCTTCCCACTTACTAATTAACTTAAACTCTTTTGTCTTGCCCTGCTTCTTAATTTTAACCTTCATACATTATATAATAGAAATTCTTCAAATTTAGTTTACTCTTTTATTTTTTTTTTTATATTTGTACGGTTTTTGTTTTCAAGTTAGTTACTAGCCCCTCACAAACTTTCTATTATCTTGTCGTAATACTTAAAGTGGGGGGCTTTTCTATTGCACAAAATACTTACCTGCATTAGGATTGTCTAAGTGATAAATAACATTATAACGAATTCCATCAATAGCATGGTTATATGAATCTACATATAATTTCGAGGATCGATCGCTGTATATATAATTATTCAGCTCTTTAGCTATATTAGTTGATTCAGGAGTTATTACTAACTCAAAATCTTGCATTCTAGTTATGCCACTTTCAATAGTTCCTTTTTTTACTGGTTTAATGTTTACTCCTAAATGCTTTAAATCTGCTATAAGTCTAGGTTCTGCACTATCAGCTATTATAAGTTTCTGACCTACTTTGTCTAATATAATCTGTGCAAGTTCTTGTGATTTTAGACCATTCTTATATATATGTTCTTTTAAATATATCTTTTGCTTACGCTTATCTATTGCGACCTCTGTGAGACTGTCAGGGTCAACACTAAATCCAAAGTCCATACCACAAGAAGTCTGTAAGCCATCAGGATTAAATTCGCCTATACTCCAATTATTAAACACTACACCATCTGCTCTATCTAACCATCCTCCTAGTATTTTATGCTGATACTTTTTAAAACTCCTATGCTTTATAGTCTTAATACGCTCTAAGAAGCTCTGTGAGAGGTTTTCTTTGTTGTCTAGGTATGTACTATGGATATAGCATACATTGTCTTTAAAACCATTAAAACCAGCTTCTACGCCTTTGTCCTCAAAAAATCTTTTATAAATCCAATGCTCTTTAGTAACTGGGTTTAATATAAGTATTATTCTATTCTGTATATTCTTTTCTCTAATACTAAGGTCTATGGTATCAAATATATCTTCATCAATAAGCTCTTCTGCTTCATCTAAGACCCAACAACTAATACCTTGTAATGACTTTAAACTTGCAGTTTGGTTTCCTGCTGAAGTCTTAATACCTCTAAATAATATGTCTGATTGATTGCCTAAGTTTACAACCTCAGCTTTATTTACACTAAAAATATTTTCAAAACCTAGTAGTCCTATCTTTTCTAAGAACTCAGGTATAATTGATAAATGAGCTGACACCATTGTATAACGAGTAAACAATACTCTGATCCCCTCAGCCATTGTAAGTAAAGTTAAAAATACTGTAACTGCAAAAGACTTACCACTACCCCTTCCGCCTGTTATTATAAAATAACGAGCATCAGAATTAAATAGTGCTTGATATTTCTTATTCAGATTCAGTTTCTACAAAGTTTATTAGTGGCATATTAATGCTTTCATCATTTGAAGTAACATCTACCCTTTGCTGAGGTTTGCCATAAAAGTATTCAAAGAATAACTTAACAGCCCATTGTTCTTTTTTATCAATACCTTGTTCTAAAGACTTTAACGCCTTTTCATTCATTGGTGTTAAGTTCTCTATTAATCTTTGTTCATCTGCCTTAGACTTACGCCCCGCACCTTTTCTAGCACCACCGTTATTTATTCGTTTATCCATAATTGAAAAAGATTGATTATTCAATTCTTACTATATAATAGAAACTAAAACAATTTGTTTTGAGTTTTGTATTTGATTAATCTTTTATTAGCTATATCTACATATTCTTTGCTTATCTCACTTCCTATGTATTTTCTATTATTAAGTATGCACATCTTGGCAGTTGTACCACTACCCATAAAACAATCATAAACCAAATCATTTTCATTACTCCAACTTATTATATGATCTTTTGCTAATTTCTCGGGGAATATAGCAGGATGTCCGTAATTAGTTCCAAATACTTTTATACTCCATATATTATGCAATGGTTTTACTTTCTTTGTTTCCTTTCTGTTTTTATAGCCCATTATACTTTCTTTATTAGTCGTATATGTTTGTATTGTTTTCCCTGCATACTTACAATTTTCTGTAATTCTATTACATACTTTCGGCTGCCCTTTAGAAAATATAAACATATATTCAAATGAAGGGGTGTATCTTTTCTTTGATATATTAGGCATAGCATTGGTTTTATGCCAAATCATAGTATCGTGTAGTTTAAATCCTATTTCCTTAAAATACAATGCTTGTTTAAAACTTGTTGCTGTTTCACTTCCATTGATAGTAGCATCATTAACAACCCAAACAACAACACCACCTTCTTTAGTAACTCTATATAGTTCTTTTGCTATATTTTCAAAATCAAAACTATATCCCTTGTATTCTCTTAAATTATCGTAAGGTGGAGAAGTAACAGTCAAATCAACAAAGTCATCTAGCATTCTACTCATAGTGTCTAGGCAGTTTTCATTATGTATTTTATTTAATTCCATTATTGATATTCATTTGGTAGCATTAGTCTTATACCTAGTTCTGTTAAAGCCCAAATCCTTATTTGTTCTGCATAAACTTCAAACTCTTTTGTATTCATTCTTGCTGTACTATTAACTGTTTGCAGTCCTATCTGTTTATCGTTTATATCTATGCTTTGCCATTCACTTGCAAACTTGACCTTTAAAGTATCGTGCATTTCATCAGGAAAATATCCAAGTGATTCTCCTAATGGTTGTACTATACAAGCCCAGTAATAGTTATTCTGCATATTGCTTCTGTTGTTTCTTTGCTTTTTTACTTTAACTATGTAATCACTATTAAGCTCTTTTAAGTAATTAAAAAGATTCTGTTTGTCTTGACTTGTATTAATCACGAAGTTCATAATGCAGCTTTCTATTCTTAATATAAATCTTATTTTTAGGCTCTTTAAAAAGTTTTATGCCTTGCAGGTTATATATTTTTTTATTTAATCTTAGTGGTATTTCATTTACACCAACACTATTTGTTATTGGAAATTGAACCCACTCTAGCCCATTAAATACAACAGTATCACACTGGTTAGTGCAAGGTATTATTGTAGTACCTGCTCCTTGCGGATTCATTATGTAAGCATTGTAACATACTTTTACTGTATCTGTAAGTTGTATTATTGGAAACGATGCAAATGCACCAATACCACTAAAACAAAAATCACTATTACAAACCCCCCAATAAACATCAACTGTGTCACAATAATTATCTAAAGAGTCTGTTGTTTCAATCGTCACGCTAAAAACACCATTTGAGTTTTCTATTACTGAATATGATATTGAGTCACACCAGTTAACTGACATTTGTGTTTGCATGTATAATAATAAGTATAATAATTTCATTAGTTAAATTTTTCGTTAATACCTCGTTCTCCTATTAATTTTTCTTTAGCACCAGCCCATAGTTTATCATGCCTTATCTTTTTACTTAAAGACGCTTCAGTTCTTTTAAGGTTTGGCATACCATCTTCAGGTTCGCTATCCATATATTTGCCACAACTACAAATAACATCTGCAACCCATTTACTATCTCTGTAAACTATTTTAGCTTTGTTTACTTCTTTTTCTTCTTTACAACATTTACAATAATATAGTGTCATTTTGCTAGTCCTCCTGTTCTAGTTTTACTTTTTTCATAAAGTTTTTCTAACTCAAAATGCAAAACATTAATTGCTTTTTGTATATCTTGTTCAGCAGGACTACCATCTTTTTTTCCTGCTCTTAGTATATACTGTACTGCTTGAGCAGTCCATGCGTTTAAGTTAAAATCATCAACTATGTCTTTGGCTGAATAACCATACAATGTTCCTAAATAATAACTTGGCTCAGGCGTTCTTTTATAATCTTGTTTCATTTTTTATTTTTTATTTTATATATTAAATAACTAGCAATAGGTGTTCCAAGTAATAAAGTAATTAAACTTGGATGTGGTTCTCCACAAATACCTATAATATGTCTTAGTGTTTCAAACATTTTTATTAATAAATCTTCTAACCATACTGTTTTCTCTTCTTCTTTTTAATTCCTTAGACAGTATTCTACTAAAAGTAATTGTACAAATATTAAATCTTTCTGCCATCTCTTTGTTACTGTTTTTGCTAGGGTTTTTAAAGTAATAGTCTAGTATTTCTTTTGTATTTCTTATCATTCGCTGTATTTTTTATATAGTTTTTTAATTGCATCAAAACAAGTTGATATACACGAACCGCAATTTGTAGTAGGCGAATAAGAAGTCATATGTATAGTGTTGTAGGTCTCTATCATTCTTTTTTTAGCTTGAACATCTTTTGCTCTTCCTGTTTTTAAGTCTTTCCACATATCTAATATTTCATCTATTATCTCTTGTGGCAAGTCATCAGGTGTTTGTACTTCTGTTGTTTTATCCCAATACTTCTGAGGACACGCCATTGGTGCTAGTCTTGCCTTTACTTTCATAAAACATAAACAACGCTTACAAGTTCCTGTTGGTTTAAAATAGTAAACACATTCTTTACATATTGCTATCCTGTCTTGATAGACTTCATCAGAAACAAAAAATCTATTCACTTTTTCTATCTTCTTTTTTTATATAAGTATTTTTAGTTCTTGGATGCCAGTTTGGACTTTTAAAACCAAACTGCATTACAAAACTATCTTTTTTTACAGGATCATAAATCTTCATTTAATTTCTTTTTAATTATTGTTCTTACTTTATCTATTGTTGTAAAAAGACTGTTACGACTTATTTTAGTCTTAGCTGCTAAACTGTCAAGTGTCTCACCGCTATAATATAACTGAAAAAGTTTTCTATCGTACCAACTTTCTAGCTTGTCTAACTCTTTATCTATTGCTTCTAATTTCATTATCTTATGGTTATCTACTTCTTCGTTTGGAATATTTGAAATATCTTTATAATTAAAACCATCAGGAATAATATACTCATTAGTGTCAGTTGTATTAGAACTAAAAACAGAACCATCAATATGTGTATAATACTTTTCATATTTATAATAAAAATTACTTCTTGTGCTTGTTAATGCTCTTCTTAATGCAACAGCCCCGTATCTTGTTATTCCATCTATTCCATCTTTTTCATAAATATTCCTAAGCGTTTCAGGATTCATCTGTAAAAAATAAAGCATCAATTCCTGTACTGCTTCATTTATTTTATTTTCATCTGTTGTTATTCCATAAGCCATTGTTCTGAACTTGTCTGTTAGCTTTGATATTTCAATATAAATATCAGTCATGAGTAGGTTCTAGTTTATCTATTCTATCAATAACCTCTTGCAGCATTTGGTCTAATACAACCTTATAAGCTCTTATAACTGCTGAGTTAGTTTTAGTTTCTACTCCTGCAAAAAATCCGCTAGTGGCAACAGATACATTTATTGGTATAATAGTAATCCAGTCATAAAAATTGTTTTCTCTAACTCCTTTGCCATAGTTGTTAGAATATTCTATAACTAAGTCTAACACCTCTAAATAATTTTTGTATCTTGCTTTTGTTGTTACTTCTTCTACAAATTGTTTGCACATTAAAACATAAACATCTACTATTGATTTGTGTTCTTCACTTGAATAAATAGGAATGTGCATTTTTCAAAGTTATAAAAAAAATTATTCTATTCCCTTTTCTTTTTTTAATTTTTTAACAACTGACTTGTAATAACTTATTTTTTCTTCATAATCAGCTCTAGTGAACTTCATTGTTTGTCTAGCTTTAAATTGCAGTTCATCAGCAGTGCCATCACCATACTTAGCATCAATAGCTAATGCAAACCTGTATTGCTCTCCTGCTCTGAACATATTACAAGCAACACATTGAGCTGAACAGTTTTGTTCATCATATCTAGTTGCCATAAACCGCCTAGACTGAAAGTGTCCGCATTGCATACCGCCTTTTTTATAGTGTGCAACTTTACCACAAGTAAAGCATTGTACTAATCCATTTTGACTATCTCTTAGTCTAATGTAAAGACTAAACCACTTATCTAGTTCTTTTTTAAGTTTACTTATTGACTTCAATTTAACTTATTAGTGAATATTTACTAAAAGATACAGGCTCATTGTATCTATTTTTACTGCTAACAAACTCACTTCTAATCAAATAGCCCTCGTTTTTTAATTCACAAACTCTTGATGTTAAACGCATTATGCCATACTCTCTCATAGCCTCTAATGATGTAATTGATCCTTTGTCTTTTAAATGTCTAATAATTCTTTCTTTTTGTGTAAGTGTTTTCATTCTTTTAATTTATAGTTTATATGCAGCACTATTGCTGCGATTATTACTTAACCTATCATTTGAGTAGTTTTGGTTCAGGTCTGTAATGAGGTACTTGATTAGGATTCTCTCCTTTATCAACTCTTGCTCTTGCATCCCATATTATATCTTGATGTTTTCGCAACCATTTCATATAAGTAGGAACTGTTAAATGTATAAAGTCAGATGTCATAGGACTTCTTACTCCTAAATGAAAAGCATTTTCAGCGTCTTCAAAATAAAAGTTTTTATAAATTCTTGCTAAATCATTAGCTAAACTTTTAGCCATTATTGTTATTGTATCTTCTTCTACATTGTTTTGTCCTAATTCAATATAGGTTTTACTTACTAAATCTACTGACAACATTAGTAAATCTTCTTTTGACATTGTTTTAATTGTTTTCATTTTTTAATTGTTTTAATAACTTTTCTTTTACATTTATGTTTTTCTGTAAGTGTTGATGTATCTTACTCATTGTTTGAGGTTTATTCCAGGACTTATTATTTTTATTCCAACGCAACAATCTTAATTTTATTTCAAAAGTGCTTTGTTTTTGGTATCTCATTTTCTTTTTACCCTCTGTCCAGTAGTTTACAAAATCCTCTAACATATCTTTAGGATAATCAAAAGTCATAACCTCTGAAATAAATTTTTCTTTAGTTATATTTATATTACTTGTATTATTAATACTTGTATTATTCTCTTTGCTTATTTTATATATAGGGCTATTGTCTTTTTTAACAATACCTACCTTTCTTTTAATCACTTGTTTATTTTCGTTGCGTTCTACTTCTATATTTATAAATCCTAATTTATTTAATTCGCTAAGCCACCTGCTAACTGTGTTTTTACTAACTCCATATAGTTCTGCAAAATAGTTGTTAGTTGCATAACAGTACCCAAGTTTTCCACTTAATGCAGTTATTTCTCCATAAAGAAGTTTAGCATTAGGTTTTAAACTTGAGTACCTTACTTCAGCAGGTATTATAGCATAGTAGTTTGGTTTTTCCATTAAATAATTTCTAAGTTGTAATTACAATCTGTCAGGGCAAACTTACATAATTCTAATTGATTGTAAAAATCTTTATATGAGAGTCTAATATTATATTCAGCTCTTCCTGAAGTAACTTTAATAATAGTTTGGTATTTATCACTGTTACTTATTCCGCTTTCTCTTAAGTATATTTCTAACTCCCTAGAGTCTGAAAATGTTCTTTTAGAACCCTGAATACTAGAATATGCATTATAGACTAAATTAAAAATCTCTCTATATTTAGGAAAAGATCGATAATTAGATTCGTGCATTCTTTCATAATGATAAACAGAAACCCTATCTCTTTTAAGCTGTTTAGCTATTATAGTTGGGTGTGTATTATCTATCATCCTAGCAACAACTGCTACAACACTTCTTGGTACTTGGTATTCTTGTTTTCTGCTTTTGAAGGCAAGCGAACCTTTACGCAGCCCTACTAATCTTGTAGTAAGGTCACATAAGTTTTTAAAATTATCTTCTTGTATCATTTTAAAACGGCAAATCATTCTCATTTGAGTCTGAAGTTACAAAGTCCTCATTTTCAGCTTTTTGTGTAAACCAATATCCATCTATATTGTGATAATATTTACCTTTATACTCTCTAGAATAAACATTACAAAGAATAGATACTGTCATTCCTTCTTGTAGTTTATTTAAGTCTTTAATTTTATCTTCACCAAAAGCACTTATTGCTATTAGGTTATTAAACTCTTCTCCATTGTCTACTACAACTGTTTGTTTTTTCCATTCTTTTCCTGATTTACTTACACCTGTTTCAAGTTTAAGCATCTTAACTAATTTTCCTTTTACTTCCATTTTTATTTATTTAATTTATTAATACTAGGTTTTATTTGTAACTTTTAATGTACTTAATTATTTTTAATATTTTTTCTTTTTCTTTAATTATTTGCAATTTTAAATTTAAATTGTTTTTCCTTAGTCTTGTGTTTTCAGTTCTAAGCTGCTCACTTTCACTTAAAGGTTTGTTTATACTGTTATTAGGTATTGCGGTTTCCATAATTTAATTTTTAATTATTAAAAAGAGGGGGCGTATATCTTTACAAAGTATAACTGCTGACATTATTATTTATATTGATACCAAACCCCCTCATACTATTTTCTTTTAAAATCTTCACTTTCATCTTCTCCAAATACACCAAGCTCATAAAATCCAGTTAATTTTAATACTGCTCTTGACATAGCTCTTTTCTCAGACATTTCTAATACATAAAAAGTATTGCAATTTCCATTTTTGAAATCTCCTTTTAAAGCTGAACCAAATGTTTCAATAATAAGTTCATCTTTTATTGCTGTAGCTTTAACTGCTGCAAAATTAGGTTCACACTTAATAGATTCATATTTAATTCTAATATTTTCTATTGCTTGAATTTTATCAATTCCTGATCTTGTTATAATTATATAGTGTTGGTGTTTAAAAATATCATCAGGAGTTAATCCATATTTATTATATTTTTCTTTAATTAGTTCTGTTTTCATATCGTTGTTATTAATGCTTTGTTATTATTTAGTTTATTATATTTCTCTCTGTATATTGCTAGATTCTTATTTACAGCTTTATTGTATTCTTTTAGTGTAGGTCTGTCTTTTCTTGTTTCACTAAATACAATATCTTCCCAGTAGCTGCCTTTCTCTTCTGTTTTATATTCAAATGATTCATCAAGATTAAGACCAGTCAATTCAATATAAGTATCAAGAGCTTCATCTACCTGCTCTCTAGTTCCAAAGATTCTAATACTTGGTTCTACTTTTTTTAAATCTGTAAACCAACCTTCAGGTGATAGTTTTTCTATTGTTTTATACACTCCGTTATTATAGAAGTAGTAATCTTCGCAAATTAGTAATTCCATTGTGTAAAATCTTTAAAGTGATAGTATTCTTTTTTTAGTTTAACAAACAAGTCTATTACTTGTTCATCTAATGACCTTTCTAATAAAAATCTTTTGTGTTCAGGTTCAATACTTTTTACCAATAAAAATAAGCCATCATTAATTTTATTAAGCCATAATGGATTTTCTTCTATTACATCTAATATTGATACAATAGCTTCTTCTTTGTTTGTTGCTTCTAACATTTTAAAATTTGAGTACATCTGTTTTTGTTTTGATTAATATGATGCAAAGATACATATTATTTTTAATTGACACAATTATTTACAACTTTATTTACAAAGTTATTAACAATTATAGTGTTAACAAGAAAATTAAAGAGAAATAAGTAAAACTATTACTATAAGTAATAAGTAGAGTAGAGTTAGCTTTGTAGAGTCTTTTAGGTGCATTATAAGGGCATTAAAAGATTTATTGGTAGTGTACCATTGTTTAATACTACTGAGCAGCCTATGGCTTGTTTTTTAAAGTTTTTAGCGTAAGCAGCAGCATAAGTTGAAGCATCTACACCGCAACCTACTTGCATACCAAAGATTCTGTATCTTTTTCCTACAAACCACTTACAGTATGCTTCAGTATGAGTATGACCGCAAACACTTGACATTAGGTTATTCTTTGCTTTTGATTGAGCTTGCCCCCCTTCTCCATGTTCGTAAAGGACATCATCATACACTACTGACTCAACCCAGTTCCATGTTGGGGTTCCTAAAACTTCGTTGTAAGACTTTATCCATTGAGCAGGAATACCGCCAGTCATTGCTTTTCTAGCTGCCATTCTATCATGATTACCTATACATACATCAGCATTAGGAAATGCTTTATGCCATTTTTCTATTTTTTTAATTGCTAATTCAAGCTCATTACCTGCTGATAATCCATTTGGGTCAGGCTCATGGTATGAAAATCCATGCGAATCAACGCAATCGCCAATCATTATAACATGATTACAATTATAGGCCTCGTACTGCTCTATACAAAACTCTAAATAACCATCTAGGCAAAATGGTTCATGCAAGTCGCCAACAACTAGGATATTCCTAGTGTCAGCTTCTCGCATCTTTTTTAATGCCGCTATTTCATGCGGCTTTAATCTAAATCTATTATTACTTTTTTGATCCATCTGCAATACCTTGACCTAAGACAAGTGCTGCTATACTAAATAGTATGTTTTTAACCTCATCAGCATTTAAACCTAAATGGTCGCTAAGTAAAGTCGCTATACAGCCAATTGCAGTATATAGAAATTTACGACTTGAAATTGCCTTTTTTAAAGTTTGTACTAAAATCCATTCTTTCATAATTATTTATTTTTGATTATTAAATTAATATTAGTGCCACCCAAATTTATTATTTCTTTTATAAGTAAATCCATAGCTAAAGTAGAGTTACCAACAAAGTCTTGTTGACTTGTCATCCCAACTAATATGCAGCCCTGGGTATGCGAGGGCTTATTTCCGCGGTGTATTAAAATATGAGAGCGGTCTTTTACATCTTCTACAAGCAAGTGCAAGTAATTTCTAGTAGCACTTTCTCTTGGGTATCTTAATCGTACTTTGTATTCGCCTACTGGTATGCAAGATATACTTCTTTGATTATCTTTATAAGGTAGTTCTAATGTATCACAAAATCTTTCTCCATTAAGAAATAACTCTCCTATTGTACTTTCATCACTAAAAGTATCTCTGAGAATTAAAAGGTTTATGTTGGAGTTTTTAGAGATAGTAGGACTTATAAATTTTACACCCTTTAACTTCTTTAACAAATTCTTTACGCATTTTAATTTCACTTTTTATTGCTTTGTTATACTTTGGATTATTGCTATTTAATTTGCGTTTCTTAGGCATTATCTTTTCTTTTTATGATACCACCACTTGTCAACAGTATAAACTATTGTAACTAATAACAGTATTATTTTTAAAAATAGTTCTAGGTTAGTGAATGTCGTTACGCTTAATATTACGCTGTTTACTCCTAACACTTCTCCTACTTCTTTTGTTATCTGCTTCAGTGGCATCTTTTAAGTATGTTTTAAGTTTATTTATATTTTTTATTTTTGGCTTGTAATATTTCTTCATTAAGTTAAATCGGGAGTTAGAAAATCTCTTAAAGTTAATTTAGTTCCTTTTTGCATTGGTCTTTCAAGATTCATACCATTATAGTAGGCATTAGAGTCAGGACTTACATCTGCACCTGAATTAGTTGAATACTCAGGAAAGCTTGATGTATTGTTTCTAACATAGTCTATCATTCTCTCTGTGTAATACTCAGCAGTATTTCTTACCTCTTCTCTTAAATGCTGAGCTTCTTCTGTGCTAAGGGCGTTTCCTGTTTCAGAAGTCTTAGAATAAATATTTCCATTCTCAATTTTAAATCTTAAAAAAGGAACTGCATGATAAAACGCCCAGTTTGGTAGCATATCACCAATATAATCATCTACTAAAGTTTTGTATGCTTCATTACCTACATTACCTATTGTACCTAATGTAATTAAGTCTTTTAGTTTTTGTGTAAGATCAGTTCCTAGTTTGGTTTCAACATACAACTTTTGTGCCTGCCTTACATAAGGCAAGAGCAAATTCACATCAACTGATAAGTTTACGGCAGTCGAAGATTTTAACTTCTGTTCTGATATAAAAAGTACATAGCTCATAATTATCTTGGTGTTAAAAATCCTTTATTTTTCATTCTTTTTGGTGGCTTTGCTACTAATGGGCTATTCTTTTCAGGTCTAAATCCTTCTGAAACCGCTTTAGTATATCCAATTAAATCAGCATCTTCTATCTTAGTTGTTCTTGATTTTCCTAATTCTGTTTTCCAAATCTGGCGGAGCCAAAAATGTTCACAGTTACCCCCCCCCTTAAATTTGAATATATCATATTTTAAAGCACCTTTAGGTCCCCAACCTATATTTCTTTTTTGGTTTTTAGAATAGTAATAGTCGTTTACAACTTTACCTGACATAGCTACAATATCTTCTTTTCTGTAAAGTTTTTTAGCTCCCATCATTTGTTTGCAAAATGGTCTTTCTTGTCCTGTTTTATTTACTAAAAAATTATCTTGAGCATATACATATCTTACTCTAAAATAGTCATAAGTTTTTTTAGATATACCATCTTGATCTGACTTTCTACCAGGCAAAGCCCTACCTGTTGAAGTTAATTCTATCTTTTCATTAGCTACATCATTTAAAACTTCTTCAAAATTAAAGTCAGCGTGTTCATCTACAACTTTTTCTTCATCTACTAATTCCCACTCTTCAGGTATATCTTCACCAAATTCTTCAATAAACTTTGCAAGTTCTGTTGCTGAAGAATGGTCTTTACACGCCATGTAAACAGTTCTGCCCTCGTATTCGTGTGGATGGTACCCCTCGCACCCTAAAGTCTTTGCGTGCGCCTCAGCTTCTTTTATTGTGTCAAATACTGGCTTCCCATCTATATTTCCTACTTTGCTAAAATCTTCTCTGATTTCTACATCTAAAGGTGGCAATCCCATTTCTTCTCTCAATTCATCTTCAGTTAAAATGCCTTTTAAATCTTCACTTGTAAACTCTAAAGTAATTGGTTTAAGCTGTACAAAGTTTACAGGCATATCCATATCATTAACTTGAAAGATTTTTCTAAGTTGTTTTACTATCTGATCTTGAAATGGTTTAACTACTGTATTAAGATAAAAGTTTGCTGCTGAGTTAAGTTCATCTACATTAGAGCCAAGTCCTGTGTCGTTCTTAATCCCCATTAGCATAGGTGAAGTTACCCTGTGTCCTGATAAAATGTTTTGAGTTAGTAATTCTTGAAGTGCTAAATATTGCTTATCTAAATCAGCAGGACTTATCGCATTAACTTCAGGTGTTCTAGTCTTGTCATCTGAAAAAGTCAATACAAACTTCCCTGCATTATTTTGTGATGTGAATTTTTCCGTTATACTTTGTTCTATCTGAAATCTCTCTTCCTGTGTTGGTATGCCATTTGAGAAGTTAATCATAAAAGAACCTGAAAATCCTGAGCTTATGTTGTTTAAGTGGTACTCGCTAATTCTAGAATCTATAAGACTCCAATTTGTGCAAGACACCCAGTCAGGTGTATAATAAGAGTTCATATTAGGACTATATAATCCTGAATACATTATTTGATTAGCTGATGTTCTATCATTAACATTAAAGCAAGAAACATAATATGGTTTGTTTTGTCTAGTGTTTGACCAGTCTGCAGAAATGTAATAACCTTTAGTCTTGCCAAATTCATCAGGTCTTGCACAACGAACCTTAGAAACATCTACATGGTATATTTCTGCAATTTGTGTGCGATCTTTAGACCAAACTATGTTAAGAGCAAAAGCACCCTGAAGTTTAAAATCAAAAGCTAACTTCTTTATTACTTCATGTAAGCTTTCATTACCATTAGCTCTATTCATAAAGTTTTCAAGCTTTACTCTAGCCTCTTCATTTCTATCTTTTTCATCTTCTATGATTAAATTCTCACCTGCTACCATTTCAGCAGTTGCATTTACGATTGCAGCAGTTATTGAGCTTGAATAGTATAAGTCTATAATAAACTGCGGATATAAGTTTCTCCAATCTTCAGTTCCGTATTCGATCCAATCTTTACCCCTTACTTCAGCGACAGTCGGCGATGTACTTGTTTCTAAATTAATATTAATGATGTTATCTTTCATAATTATTGTTGTGGTTCTACATTATCTCCATTTGCATCTATACTGTAACCTGCAAAGCCATGTACGCATTTAGTAGGTGTTAAAGCATGAGCTCCAAAGTCTATATGCTTAGTAGTCATTATATCGTAAAATACACCATCATAATAAACAGGCGGTGTAATTACATGACCATCAGGGTCATAAGTTCCAGGTGTTTCTACTATTCTGCCTAAGTCTACTATTGCTTGAGTTGTGCTAGTATTTGCTGTGTGTTGTTGACCTTCAACCTCTATTATTTGAGTTACTCCTTTGTCTAAAAAGTCAGCATCAGCTTGTGCTTTATTATCGTATTGTAGTTTATATATATTCATATTAATTAGTTAAATCTAATAGTTGAGAATCTGTTAGTATATTATCAAAGTACACTAACTGTTTTATTTCACCAAAGAAAGGCCAAAATCCACTACTGTTACCATAAGAGCCTGAAATAATATTTATATTTGTTCCAGTAGGTGCACCAGTAAGTGTTGAAGTGGTTGTTTCAACTCCATCAACCCAAACAGCACAATCACCACTTTTATATTTAACAGCAATTTTATGAAAATTTGTATCAACAGTAGGCCCAGTTCCAAGTGCAAACATCAAGTGTGCGCCACCCATAGTTACTTGTGCAAAATAACCAGCCCAATATCCTATGTTTACCATATTCGTAAAATTACCACTACTTACACTTAAAATGTTTGTAGCCATGTCTGTACTTCCATGAGGAAACCTTATCTCTGCCATTAAAACTCCTTCTGTTGGTTTTAATACGGAACCAAGCCCTGTTGTTTCCCATACTGTTTTTACTCTTGTAACTGAACCGCTAGTTGTAGGAATATATGAAGTGTCTGCTGAATACTGTTCTATCTGAAAGCCCCATAAATATATAGACCCAGTAACTCCTGAAGCATTTATAGGATAAAAGCGTGTGTTTCCACCGTTAACACCAGTTGTAAAAGTAAAAGATATTCTTGTCCAATCAGCACCAATTTGAGAGTAATATTTACCGCCAGTTCCATACTCTCCATCACCATTCATATTATAAATCTGCTGACCTACATCTGTCATAGTACCTTTTTTAGCATAAAAACTCCAAGTGTAAGTTGTTGACGCTGCTAAAGAAATTTGTTGGTATAATTGAGCGCCATTACTTGTTGTTTCGCATTCATCAGCATTTGTAGTTCCATCAGGAGAAGTTACTGCATTTGCACTAACTGTTACATCACTTTTTTGATAGGCGGCATTGTCAAGTTCTTCACTATATAGATGTAAATTTGTTCTTTGTGGTTCTACTAAAAAAGAGGCACAACCACCTGAATAAGTAATTTGTGGTGCATTTATTGCAACAGACTCTATATTGCCAGAACTGTTTATCCTTGTAGCAGTTGAAGAACGAGTTATAGTAAAATCTGCACTAGCGTCATCAGGCTTAATACTATAAAGAGTTCCTGCTTTAAAAGAGTTGGCAGTAGTAATTATTTTAGAATCATCTAATAATGTCATGATATATCATTTAAGTCGGTTAGTATAGTGGTTAAACAAGAGCTACCCTCGTTAGTTCCGCCATCAGTTGTTACTCTTGACTGGAAATCAGCTACCATAGATGAGATAGGGTCTCCTCCTCCACCTCCACCTGCTTTGATGTTATTTAAACTTATGCCTAATTTAAGTGATAGCATGTCTTATGTTGTAACGCCTTCATGATAACCTATTCCAATACCACTTGTAAGTGTAATTGCGGTTATATTCATAAACAAAGTTGTTCCTGCTGCTAAAGTCGTTTGAAGAGCTGCTTCACCAGTTGCATCTGCTACTGTAATTGAAGCTACTACACTTTCAACAGGAAAGTAAACACAATACCAGTCTTTGCTTGTTTGGGCTGCTGTTGTGAATATCTCAGTACCTCCGTTTTTACCTAATTGCTCTGTTAAGAGTTGTTGTACATTTTCTATTGCCATTTTTTATTTTTTATTGTCCGTAATATATATAATTAGTTCCACTAGGCTCTTGCCTTTGTGTATATTGTACTTGTGCTGTTCCTGCTTTATCTGCTACATACATTTTGCCTTTAGTTATTAAACCTTGAACTACGCCATGAGTAGGCCCTACTGGCAATATATCATTCTCATTAATAGGTGCGTTTCCTGCACTAATAGCTACTGCACCTGTCCAACTTACTTCATATACTTCATATTTCCAAAATCCTGACGGTATAAAGTTTACTTTACCAGTATAAACATCAGGTGTTGCATTATAATCAAATACAAACTTTGTATATCTATCATAAATTAAATGAACTGTTGAATAAGCATACTGAACTGACTTATCCATGTCATTAGTGAACTTAACTAAGTGCCTTATTTTGTCTGATCCTACTGAAGTGTCTATACGATTATCTTCAGTCTGTAAATAAGTTGTTAGGTTAGTTTCAGTGATTGCTTGTATCATATATTATATAATAGAAAAAGTCATTATTTATTTGGTATATAAAAGAAAAGAGTGGCATAAACCACTCTAATCAAGAAATATATGAAAACTACTAATTAAGATTAAGAAGTAACTATACTTAAACCTGTAATACCTGCATTAGAAAAAGGTGCCCCTCCTGCTGCTACATCTTCTAACATAGCAAAAGGTTGTGCTTCTAACCCATCAAAAGTTAAAGTATATCCGTTTCTATCTCCAAATGCAGCACCACTATCAGCAGTTCCTGCGTTCATTGACATACCGTTGTGCATCCCCATACAGATTATTACATCATTCCCTGTTGCAGGGTGTGTCGCATTAAGTTGTGCAAATATTCTAACTTGCGTTTGTCCTAAAAGTTTAATCTGATTTTGATCCTCTTTAGTAAGTCGGTTTATAACCATATTTACAGTAGGTGTATAAAAAAGAGTACCATTTTCAACTGAGCCTGTAAGACTCTCGTTTGCGGTTGTAGAACCTCTTGGCACTGCATATCTATATATTGTAGAACTTTGGAAGTTAATAGTGTCTATTTCTCCCTCTGTACCTGAAGCATAAGCCCAGTCAGATCTTGCAAAATCATCATATACTGAGAAATAAATATATTTAACACCTCCTGAAATTCGGTTACAGTCAAGTCCTCTACCTTTGCTAAGTGCTGTACATGCCATATTTTATTGTTTTAAAAGTTAAAAAAAGGGGGTTTTTACGCCCCCTACTTTGTATTATTACGATTGTCTTACGATATCTGCTCCAACTCCTGTTTGAACACCTCCTGAGAATCTAGCTACAAGTCTCATGTTATCTGAACCGTCAAGATTCGCCATGTCCATTAAACCTATTCTAACTCCTGTTCCAACATCTCCAAAGTCATCCACTAGATTTGTTCCCCAGAATAAGTTAGATTTTTGAGCCGCTACCATTTGGTTGTCAGGCATACCTGGACAAACTGCAATCTTGTACCCTTCAAATACTGGCTCATAATCACCATTCATGTTGTAAGCGTTTACATATCCTAATGTAGATACTGCTGAAATATAGAAAGCATAAGTTTTATTGTTCATGTATATATGCAAGTCCTCTTTACCTAAAATTGCAGGTACATTAGCTGCCATGTCAGCAGTTAAAGTTTGTAAGTTTGCAATTATGTTAGCTGCTGAGTAAGCACCTGAAGCAGTTGATTGAATAACTGTTGCGTCAACTCCTGGTAGTAAATAACCTACTGCTGTTCCTAAGAATCCTGTAAACTCACCTGTTGTAGCAGTAACTCCACTCCAAACTGAGTTTTCAACCCCTTCAGCAATAATTCCGCCCATGTAAGAGATTACATAGTCTTCAAATGATGGTGGAGGTGTAGCGTAAGCTCCTGACATCTGTAAAGATTCCCATGATGAAACTAAGTTATTTTTGCATAAGTCAATATTTATTTGTAGTGGCTTTACTTCAAGTACTTTCTCAGTAAGAGCAAGAGTACCCGCGTCAGTAAAGTCGCATGTGCTGTCCACCAATAATGATGTGCCCGCCATAGTTTGCAAATTGCTCTTATAACGAACATTATTAATTTGTGTTAAGTAGTCTAACGACCTTGCTTCTTTTAAACTAGCCGCTAGATAGCCGCCCGCTTCTTTTCCCGCAAAATTTGATGTTACATTAAATGCCATTTTTTTTATTTTTTAATTATTATTATTTGTTTAAATTGTATAAAAATCTTTCTTGTTTTGAAAGCTTATTGTATTCTCTTCTTGACAATACAGGTCTTGCATTGTCAGAACTAAATTTATTTGTGTTAATCGGTGCATCAGCAGGACTAGCTGCCAATTCCGTTTTAAGTTTTTCATTTTCAGCTTTAAGTTTTTCTAACTCTTCTTCTGCTGAAAATTCAACTACTTCAGTAGTTTTAATTGATTTAGGATTTGTTCCTGGCTCAGTTACTTCTTCAGCCATTTCTTCTACATCTCCTGTTTCTCCTATTTGTCTTTTAAGATCACTAACTGCATCTTCTAAGTTCTTGATACGCTTTTCCATACCCTGCCAGTCTGCTACATCAGCTTCTTCATCATAGTCATCTTCTTTAGCCATTTCTTCAACCTCTTCAGATGCTTCAACCTCTTCTTCTGTTTCTGACTCCATAACCTCAGATACTACACCTTCTTCTTCAACTCTGAAAGAAACTCCCTCAGCAGTCTTATAAGTGCCAATAGGCAAAGGTATTGTTGTACCATCTTCAGTAAGGACTGATATGTCCACGCCTGATTCTAATTCTTCAGCAGTAGAAACAAAGATTGTGCCATCTTCTGACTTTGCTTGCCAAGCTAATTTAATTTCATCTTCGGCTTTGTTTAAGCCAAGTGCTACTAATATTTGTTCTTTAATGTCCATAGGTTCTTTTTTAATATAATAGAATAGTTATTTATTTATTTGATTTTTAGTTATATTGATCAGCATTTAATTGTTTTATCCAATAATCTGCATCATTTTCCCAACTCTTAAAGTTGTTAAGATAACCCTGAACCTGTTTAGAATCTACTCCAAGTTCTTTTGCTGCTTTAATAAACTTTTCTGCCTTATCTATACCATCTTCAGATTTTCTTGATAATTGAGTAAAATCTTTATCTGCTTTTTGTATTGCTTTTCTTACTGCACTTAATCCTGAGCCATTTGCTTCACTACTTAATTTAGAAGCTTCTTTATGTAATTTTTCAATATCATCAACTAAACCTAATTCAACCTTTTCTGCTTTTAGTTCAGTCTTTTTAGATTCTTGTATTATCTCATTTAAAGCTGATAGTATTTGTTCTGTTGTTGGTTGTTTCTTATTCATTTGTTCAAATTTATTAGCGAAATACCCCTCAATTGATAATCCTTTAAGCTCTCCTTCTTTTATCTTATTCCAAAGTTCATCATTCTCAATCTTCATTTTAACGAACCAAGTTCCGTTAGGCAAGTCGTAGCCAAACATTTTTGACTTATCATTATCTCCTTCCTTAATCCACGATTCAACTGTTAGAACTCCTGACACTCTATCTTTATGTTCGTAAGTTGCTTTATGGTGGTTGTTATGCTTTAAATATAACTCACTAGCTTTTCTAACTGTATCAGGACTAAAATATACATAATACTCAGAGTCGGTGTTTGGATCATATCTAAATATCTGCTTATTAGGTATTAAAGCTGGAGATACTAGCATACGCTTTTCTTCATCTACCTTTGCAAATGTCAAGTTGTTTTTCTCTTTGCCAAAGAAAACGAAGTCTTGCTCTATTGCTGGAGAGTTTACTAAGCTAATAGCATCAATAGCTAGTTCTTGACTATCATCTGCTATTACTAATTCTACTATTTTAGTTTCTTTCATATTATCTTATTATAATTTTGAAATAATGTTTTGAATTTGTTTTGCTATATTAGAAGCATCTTTTGCCCCCATTTCTGCTTCATTTAATCTAGTAGAAAACAATTTAACTATATCTGAACTAACTCCTAATTCTTTTGCTGCTTTTACTCCTTTAGCAGCTTCTCTTGCAGCTTTTTCATAATTGCCAACTGCTGCAACAGCAGTATTTTCTGCTTTAAACAATCCTACCTCTATATTGCCAAAATCACTCATAGCTTTGTCTAAAGGTTTATTTATATCATCTATTATAGCCAACTCAACTCTTTCAACTTTACTCAAGTTAAATTCTTTTAATTCTTTTTCGTATTCTTCATACGACTTCTTTCCTAGTGGTGTTGGTCTCATCTTATTGTATTTTTTAGGATTAGCTTTTTCACAAGATTCTTTTGAGTCGTATTTACACTCTCCAGTTTCCCCCCATTTGTATTTCCCATCTTTACACTTAGTACATGGCATATTATATAATAGATTTAATTAATATTTATTTGATTTTTAAATTGTAGCTCTTCTTCTAATATTGGCTAGTTGATTTTGACTGTTAGTCATTTCATCTGTTACTACATAAGCTCTCATAGCTTCAGGTGCTTGACCCCCACTTAATTGGAACGCTCCTGACATCATTTGAGGTGCAGGAGGTTGAGCAATAGCACCTGCTCCAACTGATCCACCGCTACTACCTGACACTGGTGTCTCATATATTTTTTTTAGATTAGCTAAACCTGCTGCAATAATAGCTGCTCCTGTAACAAAACCTGCTACACCACCTTGTGCAAATGCTTTGTTTGCTCCTGCATAAGTGTCTATAATTGCTCCTGCTGCTGCTAATTCTTTATTTTCTCCTGCTAATGCGCTTAATGATCCTGCAAGATTAGAAAAAGCTTCTATTTGTGCATCTGCATTTTCTTGTGCTACTGCTTGTTGCTCTTTTTGTAAAGCTATGTTATTTGTTAATTGTTCTGATTCAAAACCAGTTATTTGAGCTTGTACTGCTTTTTTCTCATTTAATGCTTGTTGTAATCTTATTTGATTTTCAAGACTATCA
>PBGL02000021.1 GCA_002718995.2 Methanobacteriota archaeon | reverse complement strand
CGGCCAGAGTTCATGCCTAAACGCTGAAGCGGGTCATTTTGTTCCTGAATCTGGTGCAAGTGAGCAGATTCCATGCCAAACGGGGACATATCAAAATCTCGTCGCGATGACTTCGTGTATCGAGGCAGATCCCGGTCATCACGTTCCAGGGACAGGTATGACGGAACAGATAATCTGTGCAGCGGGGTCTTACCAATCCAATTCCGGACAGGGGTCATGTCGAGTCTCGGACCCGGGGCATTTTGTTCGGATATCAGGCCTGACTGAACAAACCAAGTGTATCGAAGGTTGGTATCAACCATCCGAAGGGAAGACCGAATGCCTGCAGGCCGAACCTGGTCACTTTGCCTCAGGAATGGGCTCGGTTACTCAAACCGAGTGTGGATTGGGAACCTTCGAAGAACGGCCTGGTGCAAGCGAGTGCGAGGATGCTCACATTGACCATTACGTTGACGCCATTGGCTCGATATCACAGACCCCGTGCCCGACGGGAACCAGTCAACCGCTCGTCGGGCAGAGCAAATGCGTTTGGCCATTCGGAGCAGAGTCGCCAGCCATTCTTTTCGCTCTCCTTGGTGCGATACTAGTCTTCGGTCTCGGCGGTTGGACGGTTATGCGACGCAGGAGGGATGTAACGGTGACCGAGGCGGACGAGCATACACACAGTGTCGAGGCACCAGTCCAGTCTGTCTACGAGACGGAACCCGAACCGGAGACGAGCGCCGGGCAGTTCCTAGAAGAACCCGAAGCAGACCTGAGCCGCCCCACTCCTCCTCCTCATGCTAAGATGAACGAGCAGGGGCAACTCGTGTGGGTTGGCGATGCGGGCACCGCATATGCTCAGAACCCTGACGGCAGCATGGTCACGTTCAACGTCACGACAGGGCGGTGGGAGCCGCTTGAGTAACCGAATCATAGGGTACCCCTTATTGACGATACATCCACTTCGCTAGCCACTGAAAGGGGGGCGCTATGGTTTCGAATTATTCGGTGTGAACATTCTTAGTATGGCAATGCCTAAAATACCACTTAGGGTAAACAAAATCATTGACGATATTCCCTCGGATGATATCGCTACGCGGATGATTACCGTCGACAGAACGAATCCAGTATTCCTAGCCAAGTTACCGAAATCCGTGTAAAACCAATAAGAAATCAATAGTATCAGGATATCAGCCAATATTAAAAAAGTAAAGAAATCTAAGAAGAAAATGACACGACTGACTGATCCGCCCCCGTCCTGCACTGAGTCGACCCATGTGTAGAAAGAGTAAGCCGCCATGGCCAAGAAAATGAGTAACATGGCGTTTGCAATCCCTCTTTTCGCCTCGACAAAGATCGCTACATTATCTGCCATTTGCTCTGATTTTTCCGAACTACTGCTTATTCTGAAGTAAGTCAGTGATGTGTATAGCAATACTAGGAATGCTGCGCATTCTACCAATAGGAACCCAAGGTCGGAACTAATCTTCCACCCCTCTGAGTTCTCGACTTCTGAAAGTCTCTTCAGAATGTCCCTAACTACAAGTAATGTAGCGATTTCATATTGCTTTCCCACAGAAGATGAGAATGAGTCTGGAATGGTTCTAATAAGCTGATACACCTCATATACTAAGAGGATAGAGAATGGTGTATAGAGGGTTGATAGAGGAGATTTGACAAGCTCCGATGCTTCACCTGTTATTGTTATATTTCCTGTCTCGAACAAAGCCCACATTACAATATGCACAAAGAATCCAACCACTGCAAAGACCATGGCTACCTTTCGAATATATTCTTCAGAAAAGTCCCCCATAGAAAGTTGAAAAGTTTTTTTATTCCACTCAAGCATGATTTCTGGTTGAAACACTCGCTTTTAGTAGTGATTTTATTTATTTTATACAATATGAATCTCAATCAAAATAGTGATTCAGTAGATATAATTCTGATAATCGGGTCATAATGTAATCGATTAACAGTCCAATTAATGGGGTTTTACTCGGACCCATGAATTAGTAATTACTGTATTAATGGGTTTGCAGTCCGCCCTTTCATAGGCTACCCTCTGAAAGGGCCCACTCGATGGGTAGGAGTATCTCGTTCCTGCGCATGAACGGCAGAGTGGTTCCGGGGTTGTCGTATACCGCCAGTATGGGTGCTCCTGTTGGGTTCAGTCCCTCTGTCTCGGCCATTCTGGTCAGCTTGCCCATCAGCGCCCTGGCCTTGGGCGTGCGCGAGAATCCGGAGAATCGCAGTGCGGCCACGACGTAGCCATCCACCTGGGTGATCTCGATGTCTCCGTCGTTCGGCCTCGGGAGGTCCTCGAGGGCATGCTCGGAGGGCATGATGAACGACATCATGGGGCCCTCTTCGGCCTGCCA
Organism: Methanobacteriota archaeon; assembly: GCA_002718995.2. GTDB lineage: Archaea > Thermoplasmatota > Poseidoniia > Poseidoniales > Thalassarchaeaceae > MGIIb-O5. The sequence continues at coordinate 5,124 of PBGL02000021.1, read as the reverse complement.
CATGTGGACGGGGGCTGTCATGGCGATCCTCTGACCCCTCTCGTTGCCGCCGAAGATGTACCCGGCTATCCTCCTGAAGCCTCCGCTCGTGCCGCCCCACCCAGTGCCCGGGGCGAGCAGCCTGGCCTGTATCGAGCCGGCATACCTCCTGACCTCGAACCGCTTGTACTCCCTGAGGACCTCGAACTCGGGCTCCTCGTAGATCCCAGCCATCCGAACACCTCAGAGCAGGTTGGGCAGGATATTGATGTTGAACCAGATCAAAGCGACAAAAACAATGGCCCAGATCCAGTAGATGCTGTCGGACCAAGTCTTGATCTTCTTCCCGTCCAAAGGCCCGAAGGGCAGCATGTTGAATGTGCCCAACCCAACATTGACCCAACACCAGAGCTCTAGTAGCCCTCTTTCTTTCCCGTTGATTAGCGAGGTGAATTCTGTAGTCTCTAAGCCGAGCACGATTAGCACGATGCCGAGGGCCCACAGCATGATGTTGCTTACGGGCCCTGCCAACGCAATCTTCCCAAACTGGGAACGCGATGTGTTGCCTGCGACCATGACAGCGCCAGGGGCCATGAAGACAATGCTTGTCAGGGCAGCCAGGAATACGCCGAATCTCAAGCCGCTGGGCGAAGCTCTAAACTCGGCCCAACAGCCATACTTGCGAGCCGTGACCTTGTGTGCAATCTCGTGAATGATGAAAGCAGGGGCGGCTGGTATGATCCAGAAAATCCCCCCTATGATGAATTGCGCGGGGCTAGAGATGGCGCCTAGTATTCCTCCGACTGACATGAATGCCAGGGCCAAGGCGAAGGCGAGTGTGGCTTGCGCGAGGTGCTCGACCTCCTTACTCGAGAAGTGCCATATCGAGCCCTTGTGGACGGGTATCCTCCTGGCCTGTGGCTCCTCGCCGAATACCTGGAAGAATGGTCGGCCGCCTGTCATGTTGACCTTGACGACCCTGACGTGGCTGCGGCGGCTGCCGTCGTCCCTGGCTCTGGAGTGGGAGGGAGGGGGTCGAGAGTCGTCCATCCTGTCGAAGGGGTCGTCGTCTATCCTCCAGGCCCGGGGGTCCCTCTCTCCTGTCACGTTCCTGTCTCCCCTGTGTCTCGTATGAAGGCTCGTAGTCCTCAGTCCTCTTCCAGCATATCGCCGACCTCTGAGAGGAGGTCGTCCCAGCTGGGCACCTCCTTGCGCTTCCCCCCGTCTATCAGGGAGAGGAGGTCCTCCATCTCCTCGGGCTCCAGCTTGGAACCCCACCAGCTGGCCTTCTTCCTCCTGTCTCCGATTAGGGAGCCCTTCTCCTGGCGGCGAAGCCTCTCGAACAGGTCCTCTATCTCCTCCTGGGTCCTCGGAGACACCTCTCCTTGGTGCTCGGAGATGAGCGTGACATAGTGGAGCATGAGCTCCCCGTGCTCGGGGTCGTCGATGTAGCTGGCCGGGGATGCTAGCATGGTGACTAGCTCCCTCGAGAGCCTGTCCGCCTTGGTGGTGGCCTGTCCCGAGAGCCTGTCCCTGGATCTGGTGTGAGCGGCGATGCATTTCTTGCATCTCTCGGTACCGGCTACGTCGGGCGCGTCGCAGAATAGGCAGCATATCGCGAAACCCATCTGCTCCATGGCCCTGCGGGGCAGTGACATGCGCTATCCTCCGCGTCCTCTGACATCAAACCTACTGAGCCATGGGCACCATTAGCGCGTTGGCGGGGTCACGGTAGACCAAAGGGGCCTCGAACGTCGATAGCGAGGGCAGGATGTGGACGGTGCATATGCTCCCGCATGCGGGAGCTAGGTAGTCCTCTCCTGTGTCTGAGAATACGAACCGGAGTCCGTGTCCGGCAGGGAGTAGCGCATCTATCCCCTGAAACTCCATCATCATGGTAATCTGCTGCCCTGGCATGACCGTCTGGGGGTCGTAGCCGCCCGCGTGGTAGCGCACGTCCATTGTCGCGTGCCCTATTCTCATGCCCGTCTCGGCGTCCTGCATCTCGATGAATATCTGACCGCCGTCGAAAGTGGGCACTGCCGACAGGTGCAGCGTTGGGAGTCCTGAGATGTGCATATCCAGGTCCTCGTTTATCGAGGGGCACTCGACTGTGACTGTCTGCCCTCCCCCTACCACGGGGGCCCCTCCCCCTACGAACACCCCGTCGTTCATGCAGTCGGCTAGTTCGAGCGTGAACGGCTCGCGGTCCACTGGAGGCCATGTCTCCTCTATCCTCCATTGACCGTCGTTCCTCTGTATCTGGGCGTCCAGTGATGGCTTTGGCCCCCTCTCCTGCAGGTAGTACTCGAACCACTCGAACAGGTCCTGGCCCCAGTCCCACCTCGTCATGTTGTGCAGGGCCTCGTACCCGTAGCCGGAGTCTACGCCATCGTGGCTGCTCACCTGATCCGGGTAATGGTGGCCCCACTGGCCGAGGATGCTTCGTACCTCGAACCCAGCATCCACGTAGGCCTGGTACCAGTTCGTCCCCAGAGGGCCGCCGAAGACCTGGTGGGGGTCGACGTTCCAATCCTGCATCCCCTGCACCCAGTATATGCTGCCGTTCCAGTTCTGGAATGCCTTGTCGATGTGGCTCCTCTCGTCGTAGTAGTTGTCCATGTAGGGATCCATCTCGCCCGCGACGTAAGTTACTGGACCTGCGAACAGGCCCTCTGCTATGTCAGGGCACACGTTGTCGAAGTCGTCCTCGTTGTAGTCGACCGTGCTCGAGAAGTAGTTCATGTGCATGATCTGGGATCTCGCCTCCGCACTGCCGTTCTTGTAAAGCAGCGGGTGCAGTGCAGTGGTTCCGGAGATCGGGACGATCGTCTTGAGGTGCTCGCTTCCGATTGCCGCGGCCTCCCACTGGGTCGCACCCTCGTAGGACTTGCCGTACAGGCCGACGTTCCCGTTGCTCCACTCCTGTGTCCCAAGCCACTCCACCGCCGAGTGTATCCCCAGTCCCTCGCCCGCGCCCCTGTAGTCGAAGCAGCCACTGCTCTCCTCTGTGCCAAAAACAGCAACCTGCGCGAATGCGTAGCCATGGGGTACGAAGTTCTCGAAGATGAACTCGCCGCGGCCTGCGCTGACCACGTTTGTCGGGGTCGACTCGTCGCCTGGCTGGCCGTAGGAGAAGTATGGCGAGACTATCGCTATCACGGGTACCTTGTCCCCGGCCTGGGTGTTGTTCGGGAGCCAATACGAGATGTGCACCTCGGAGGTGCTTGGCCCTGTCTCCCATACGGTGGACGTGTCCACGGAGACCATCGCCTCCTGGACCTCGAGTGCCCCGTATGGCCCGGGGTCGAGCACGAGGCTGTATGTTCCGGACGTCTCCCATTGCAGTGCGTGCCTGTCCCATATGGAGGGGTACTGGGTTTCATCGGATGCGGGCGGTCGTCCCTCCTCCTCGGAGAATATGCACCCCGAGAGAGTCCCTGCCAGGAGCAGTACCACGAGCGAGAGTGCCGCTGAGCGTCTGCCCATGATGCCCGCGGCCGGTTCGTGTTTCAAAACCTGTGTATTGATGGGGGGGTTTGTTTTCGACTGCCTATGGGTGTGGTGGGCGGTCACGAGAAGCGCTGGGCCATACTTGGCGTAATGAGCCTGAGCCTGATTATTGTCATGTTCAACAACGTGACCCTGAACGTGGCCCTGCCCGAGCTCTCGAAGGACCTCAGTGCGGACAACACAGAGCTGCAGTGGATATTGGACGCATACGCCTTGATATTCGGTGGGACGCTCCTCGTTATGGGCGCTCTAGGAGATCGTTTCGGCAGGAAGCCGGCCCTACAGCTGGGCCTGCTGATGATCGCTACTGCCTCCGCGGCGACCGCGATGTACGCCGACGCGACGGAGGAGGTCATTGCGGCTAGGGCCGTGATGGGGCTCGGAGCCGCGTTGGTGATGCCCGCGACCCTCTCGGTCGTCGTCGTCGTGTTCCCTCACGAGGAGAAGGCGAAGGCTGTCGGGATATGGACCGCGATGGCGGGAGTGGGGGCCCCGATCGGGTTGCTGCTCGGTGGCTGGGCGGTCGAGAACTACGACTGGCAGATGGTCTTCTGGATCAACGTTCCAATCATAGCCCTCGCCCTGCTTCTCGGCCTATTTCTCGTGCCTAACTCGAGGGACGAGCAGCGCAGGCCCATGGACCCCCTCGGCGCCTTGCTATCCGTTTTCGGCCTGGGCTCGATACTGTATGCGATCATAGAGGCGCCGACGCATGGCTGGATGAGCAACGAGACATTGGGCGTCGCGGCGCTCGGCGTACTGCTCATGATCGCCTTCGTAACATGGGAGAGGAGGGTCGAGCACCCCCTGCTGCCGATGGGCCTCTTCGGGGACAGGGGGTTCACAATCGGCCTCATAGCGATCATGTTCGCGTTCTTCGTGATGTTCTCGTTCATGTTCACCCAGATGCTGCACTTCCAGCTGGTCCGCGACAAGACCGCTCTCGAGGCTGCCATCCGGTTCCTCCCACTCCCTCTGGGGCTAGGGCCCGTGGCGGCGAACAGCGACAGGCTGGTGCAGAGGTTCGGGAGCCGGAACGTGGTCACCACCGGACTCGCCCTCGTATCCCTGGGCATGGCCCTGTTCACCACGGTTGACGTCGGGACGGCGTATCCGGTGATCGGGGCGACGTTCCTGCTCCTCGGAGTGGGGATGGGACTGACTATGGCGCCCTCGACCACCCTGGTGATGGATGCCGTGCCAGATGACAAGGCCGGGGTCGGGAGCGCTACCAACGATGCCAGTAGGGAGATCGGGGGGGCTCTAGGCATAGCGATAGGGGGCAGCGTGCTGAACGAGTACTACCAGAGGAGCATGTCCATCCCAGAGGGACTGGAGCACCTCGGCTCGGTGCCGCTCGAGTCGTTCCCCGCCGCAATGAGGATCGGAGGGGAGATGCTCGCAGAGGGGAACATGGCGGGCCTGGAGCTCATCGAGGCGGCGAGGGCCTCGTTCGTCGAGGGGATGGTGGCCAGCGCGATGGTCGGCGGGGCCATCGCCCTTGCGACCGCTTTCGTGGTGAGAGCATACATGCCCGGGAAGGATTAGCCCCAATCCTAATGGAGAGGGGGATTCTGGCCCCTTAATTGAAATGGAACGATAATTAATATCGCACACCGCCTTTCAGAGGCT
>PBGL02000013.1 GCA_002718995.2 Methanobacteriota archaeon | reverse complement strand
GTACGGCTCGAGCCTCGATGACGTCGTCGACGTCCTCGTGTTCCTCGTGGACATGGACCGCGACTTCCCGGGCTACAACGAGGTCTACGCCGAGTACTTCTCCGAGATACTCCCTGCCAGGACCACTGTATCCGTGAACGCACTGCCTACCGACATAGCGATCGAGTTGAAGGTAGTGGCCAAGGCCTGATGCCGGGGAAAGAGCGACTTCCTCGAAAGTCAGGAAGAGACCTGATCCTCGATATCCTCGGAGGCGCACCACACCGGTGCGATCAGGGGGTTGCAGCGGCTGGGAGTGCCTCCGGGAATCTCGATCCAGTAGTCCATCCCGTCCACGGGCCCCGGGTAGTCGGTCGCTATCGTGTGAGCGCCAGAAGCGAGAGCGGCCTCGAACCGGGTGGTGTCGTTGTTGTCCGGCTCCTCGCCACCGCTGTCGGCCCTGGTACGGACTAGGTACCCCTCGCCAACAAGCCTCGAGATATCCTCCCCGCTCCCTATCGGGTCAGTCAGCGAGAAAATCGCCGCCTCGCCGCTGCCCTCCGGTGACAGCGTGAACATCATGGCCCCCGAGAGCCCGGGGTGCTCGTCGAGGTACAGGTCCCTCATCCCGCCTGTCGCGAGGAGCACGAATATCGCCTTGCCCCTGCTATCCTCAAGAAGCGGCCAGCCGTCGTTCATGACGCCCTCGTTCAGGGTCTCCCACTCTCCGCGAACGTCGTCGGGCGCTATGGTCCGGTTCCTCGGCCAGAACTCGGAAATCTCCGACTCTATCTCCTGGAGGATGCCAGTCAGCTCTACCGTCGTCGTGATCTCTGCGGCCTGCTCCGGCCAGTCCTTGGGCTCTATCCATATCATCAGCGGGTGGTGGTCCTCGTTCGCCTCCGACCAAGAGAGGAGCGTGCTCAGGCAGTCCTCGAAGGTCGGGCAGGTGGTCCTGGAGTCGTACTGGTTGTGGTAGACCCTCAGCCCCTCCCTGACGTCCCACCACACGTCTATCTCGAACTGCCTGACCCCTAGGTCGCTGGCCTGGACGTCGAGCTCCTCGTGCGTGTACATGTACTCCCTGGTGGGCGAGACGAATGGCTCCACGTGGTACGAGTTGTGGGTCCCCTCCATCTGGATATGGTTGATTCTAAGGGGCTCACGCTCCTCCTCATCCCCGAACAGGCCGCCCTCGCTGCCAATCCCCATGCATCCGCTGATCGAAGCCGTGACGGCGAGCATCGCCATCAGTGCCGCGACCGCCCTCATCGGAATTGCCAGAGTGCCACTCTGCGATGAACGTTAGGCATGACAATGCGCCAATGTCAGGGACTAAGCCCCGTAGACCCACTTCCAGAGATGCTCAGCTGCAGCAATTTGGGTCGCCGCAGCCACCGGACTTCTCCTCATGGCTATGGCCGCCCGGTCCATGCGAGTGCCCATGGGACATCTCATCGGCAGTAGCGGCTCTCACGCCCATTACCTCGACGACGAATTGTAGCGTCTTCCCAGCCATGGGGTTGTTGAAGTCGATAATCACATCATCGCCCTCGATACCGCCTATCCAGAATGGTATCATGCCCATTTCCGTCTGCGCTCCGAATGGTCCGGCCCCGACTTCCAAGCTGCNGGCCAACTCGCCGAATTCGGCCTTGGTCGCCTTCTGGACACGGGACTCGTCCCTCTCTCCATAGGCCTGGTCCGGTGTGAGCGTGAACTCCCTCTTCTCTCCAGTTTCGGCACCCATCATCTCCCTCTCGAAGCCGGGTATCATCTGGTTGTGCCCTACTAGGAATGCCAATGGGTCCTTGCCCTCGCTGCTGTCGAACTCCTCTCCGTCGAGGAACGTTCCGGTATAGTGCACCGATGCCACGGTGTTCAGCTCTATCTTGTCAGCCATGATACTGGCGAAAGACTCCCCCTTCTAACTCATTTGGTTCGAAGGTCCGTGTTTTGCAGTGACAACGTTCAACTTGCTCCAATCCTGCCCCCAGCCCATGAGCCCCAGTCTACCGAGGGAGCTTGAGGGGCTCTCTCTGCTTCCAAGTGACGATCTTTCTGGAAATTTGGAGAGGAAGCTGGACCTTTTCCCCGTCGTCATAATCTCCCTGTCTGCAATGATCGGCAGCGGTCTATTCGTCTTACCCGCACTAGCCATGCTGGAGATGGGAGGAGGACAAACTCCCGTCGGAGGGGTGTGGCTCGCATATCTGCTAGCTGCGGTAGTGGTTCTACCAGCCGCGATCTCCAAGTCCGAGCTCGCTACCGCCATGCCATCCTCTGGGGGCTCCTATGTTTACGTCCAGGAGACATTCGGGCCACTCATCGGCACTATCTCGGGATTGGGCCTNTGGGCCAACTTCATGCTCAAGTCCGCCTTTGCGCTCATCGGGTTCAAGGCATATCTCTGGGTCATCGAGGACGTAATCGGTTTCGACATCAACATCGAGTCCGCGGCCATGGTGCTCCTCCTGATAATCGTGGCAATCAACATCCTCGGGCTCAAGAGGATAAAGAAGGTCCAGACCCCCATCGTGATGACCTCTGCAGCATTCCTCATGGGGATCTGCGTCTGGGCCCTCTTCACCATGGAGATGAACTGGGATGCGGCCTTCTCACGGGAATCATTCGGGACAGGTCTCGACTCGATCGCCACCACGGCTGCATTCGTCTTCGTCTCTTACGCAGGTGTAACGAAGATCGCCGCTGTCGGCGGTGAGATTAGGGACCCCGGGAAGACCATACCGAGCGGGATACTGCTATCCCTTCTTTTCAGCACGATCCTGTACGTCTTCGTCACGATGGTCATGGCGATGACGGTAGAGCCCGAGATGTTCATGGAAGGCTCGCACCATCATGCCAGGGAGGACCCAGTCTACCTCTTCGCACTGGAGGTCGGAGGTGCGGATATCGGGCTGATAGCAGCCGTACTGTCGGTCATCACGATGACCTCAATGGCCCTTGCCGGCATCATGGCCGCCTCCAGGTTCCCCTATGCGATGTCCGTGGACAAGCTCCTGCCAGAGGTGATGGGGGAGGTGCATGACAAGTTCCACACCCCNCATTGGGCCATAATCGCCACTGGGCTCTCGATGGCCGCGGCGATCACATTCCTCCCGGTCCACGACGTCGCAGAGCTGGCCTCGGGATTCAAGATCATGATTTTCATCGTCATCAACGGCTGCGTGATCGTCCTCAGGGGGGCTGCTAGCTCGCACTGGTACAATCCAGAGTGGGAGTCGCCGATGTACCCATTCTTCCAGCTATTCGGAATTTTGGGGGGCATGGCCCTCCTCCTGCTCATGGGCTCAAAGGCACTAATCGGCGGTGGTGCCGCGATCGTCCTGGGTACGATAATCTACACGACATATGGTCAGAACCACGTAAAACCCGAGATAACGCCATGGAAGACCTACGTCCTGATGTCCAGGGACCCAATCGAGGTCGAGAGGAGGAGGAGGATGGCATCATTCCACCTCGCAGACACCGATCGCTCGGGCGCCATCGACCTCGGGGAATTCATCGCCGCAGCAGAGATGCTCGGATTCTCCGAGGGGGACCATGCCGAGCTCGAGGAGCACTTCCGCTCGGCGGATACCGACGAGAACGGCCTAATGGACATCGATGAATACGCTGTTATCGTCGAGAAAATGATCTCCGGCNAGTAAATCGGCAGGCGTATGGTTGAAGTCGTGAATAGCGCTCGGAGCACCCCGGAGGGGTGTAATGGCGATAGCGGGGCGCGCGAAGAAGGTCACGACCCATACCCTTCAGGAGATGAAGGCGGCCGGTGAGAAGATCACAATGCTGACTTCCTACGACTACTCTCTGGCACGACTGGTGGACGGGGCCGGAATCGACACCATACTGGTTGGCGACTCCGCATCCAACGTGATGGCAGGGAACGAGACCACGGTCCCCATTACCCTCGACCACATGATCTACCACGCCCAGTGCGTGGTGAACGGCGTGGACAGGGCCCTAGTGGTCGTCGACATGCCCTTCGGCACCTACCAGGGCGACACGAGACTCGCCCTCACCAGCGCGATTCGAATAATGAAGGAGTCCGCGGGGCACGCGGTCAAGCTAGAGGGAGGGTCGGAGGTCGTCGACTCGATCAAGAGGATACTCACCGCCGGCATTCCCGTAATGGGGCACCTGGGGCTGACCCCTCAGTCCATCTACAAGTTCGGCACCTATGGGGTGCGGGCAAAGGGGGACGATGAGGCGGAGAGGCTAATCTCGGACGCGCTCGCACTGCAAGAGGCCGGCTGCTTCGCACTGGTGCTCGAGAAGATACCGGCGGACCTAGCGAAGGCGGTAAGCGAGAAGCTCACCATACCGACGATCGGGATAGGCGCAGGTCCCGACTGCGATGGGCAGGTATTGGTCCTCCACGACATGCTCGGCATCACGAAGGACTTCTCCCCCCGGTTCCTAAGGCGGTACGCCGATGTGGGTGAGACGGTGGACGGCGCAGTCAAGCAGTACATCGCTGACGTCAGGAGCGGCGACTTCCCGGGCGACGGCGAGAGCTACTGAGTGACCCCCCAACCTTCAAGGACGCCCACCCATGGGTGCGGATGGACAGACATGAGCGAGCTGTGGGTAGAGCGTCATCGACCGCGCACTGTCGCGGACATCAAGGGTCAGCGGCAGGTCGTCGACAGGCTCCGCGCATACTCCGAGAAGAGGACCTTCCCCCACCTGATGTTCGCGGGCCCGCCCGGCACCGGGAAGACGACCGCCGCCATAGCCCTCGCCCGCGACGTTTTCGGCGACGACTTCAGGAGGAACCTCCTGGAGATGAACGCCAGCGACGAGCGGAAGCTGGAGTCTATACGCACCAAGGTCAAGCAGTTCGCTCGCACCGCGCCAGTCCCAGGTACGACGTTCAAGGTCATCTTCCTGGACGAAGCAGACGCCCTGACCCCTGACGCCCAGGGGGCCCTCCGCCGGATAATGGAGCAGAACGCCCAGACCTGCAGGTTCATCCTCTCCTGCAACTACTCCTCCAAGATAATCGAGCCCATACAGTCGAGGTGCGCGGTGTTCAGGTTCAGGCCCCTCGCTGACGACCAGGTGCTGAGCATGATCACGTCCGTGGCCGAGGGAGAGGGCATCAAGCTCGACGCCGATGCCGCCGAGGCGATAGTGCACGTGAGCCTCGGGGACCTCAGGAAGGCCATCACCTCGCTGCAGGTCGCATCCTCGATGGACGAGCACGTGACCCGCGAGATCGTCTACGAGACAACCGCCACCGCGCCCCCAGAGGAGCTGCACCAGTTCTTCCTCGCATGCAGGGAGGACGGCTTCCAGCCGGCCCGTAGGAGGCTCAGGGGGCTACTGGACAGGTTCGGCCTTGCTGGCACGGACCTGATCAACCAGCTGCACAGGGGGCTGGGGGACGTGGAGTTCCTGTCCGAGACCCAGAAGCTGGATGCCACCGAGGCAATGGCCGAGGCGGACTTCAGGATGGTCGAGGGCGGGGGCGAGGCCCTCCAGCTGGACGCCATGACGGCGAGGCTGTGCTCNATGCTGTCGCAGTAGCGCGACACACTCAAGGGAACGGGTTCCCACGACATCCGCATGCAGGAGCAGGAGATTGTGAAGCCGCAGAGGCGGCATGACATAGACTGGCTCCGAGTCATCCTCTTCGGGCTCCTGATTTGGTTCCACTACGCCGTATTCTCCCTCGGCCAGCTCGAGGGCGAGGAAAGCAGCATGGAACTGTTCAACCTGCCATTGTTCATGGTAATCGGAGTCATGCATCAGTGGAGGCTGGCGGCCCTGTTCGTCATCTCCGGAATGGGCACCGCATTCGCATTCAGGAGGAGGACCTGGAAGACGTACGTCAGGGAGAGGGGGACTCGCCTGGGCATACCGCTCCTGTTCGGCACCTACATACTGTTCTTCGGAATATTCGACCCCGCGGGAACCACCTCAAGGCTGCTCGAGATATTCCCGGGCTCTGAAAGGATGCCATACGGCCACCTGTGGTTCATCTACAACCTGCTAATCTACTCGGTCCTGCTGACCCCCGTCTTTTCTCACGTCAGGAACAACCCCGGCGGGAGGATCGTGCAGGCCGTCCGCTCGCTGCTGAATGCGCGCTACGGCCTCGGCCTGCTGCTAGTGCCCCCGCTCATCCTCTCGCTGAACGGAATCCTGTTCAAGCCATGGGGGTTCGGCGAAGTGGGGATGTGGTGGGAATTCCCGCGCTATCTGATCTACTTCCTCTTCGGCTACCTCATGATATCTGCGAAGGAGGACTACTTCCCCGCGATCGACAGAATCCGGATCCCAGTCACGATAATGGCCCCAATCCTGGCTATCGTCTGGTTCGTCAGCGGGGAAACGTTCGACACGCCCGGGATCTACGATGGCGGTTGGGTGGACAAGGGGTACGGAGCATTCTCCACGGAGGCCACCATCGCCGCACTGATCCAGTCCTTCCACGCATGGTTCTGGTGCCTGCTCATCTTCAGCTGGGCATCGAGGCTGCTCAACAGGCCCAGCAAGTGGCTGGCATACCTCAACGAGGCAGTGTACCCGACCTACATCGTCCACATGCACCTGACCTTCCTCCCGATAGCCCTGTTCGCCGTGATAGGAATGGGGTACTATCCGGCGATGCTGATTGGAACTGCCATCGTCTTCGTGAGCGTGATGATATGCTTCGAGATCGCCAGGAGGGCAGTCCTGTTCAGGCCCCTGTTCGGAATCAAGGGGGGCGAGGAGGAAGTGAACAAGCTGTTCCCGTACAACAGGGCCGATAGCACGATGCGAACCGTGTACTCGCTATTCTTCAACGCGCTAGCACTTGGGATGATAGTCATGCTCTTATTGTGGCTGATTGGAGCGGGAGTCATAGCGGAGCTGGGTGGTGCGAGATGAGCAAGATCAATCTGAGGGACAAACTGGGGAAGTTCTCCGACCACTGGTCGCCCAAGGTGATAGCCGAGATGAACGACTACCAGTTCAAGCTGGTCAAGATACAGGGCGACTTCGTCTGGCACAACCACGCCGACACCGATGAGGTGTTCATCGTGCTGGAGGGCTCCATGCGCATCGAGTTCGAGGACGAGACGGTGGAGCTATCGGAGGGCGAGATGTACGTGGTCCCCAAGGGGGTGAGGCACAAGCCGCACGCAGATGAGGAGTGCAAGGTGATGCTGGTGGAGCCCCGCGGAGTGGTGAACACGGGCGATTCCGAGGGCGAGCTCACCGCCTCTAACGACGTCTGGGTCTAGCCGGTCTGGCTGACCTTGATCGTCCAGTCCGCAGTCCAGGTATTGGTTTCCCATGGCCCCATGTCGTCCCTCGACTCGCTCATCTCGATGTGCAGGAGGTAGGTCCCGGGGCCGAGCATGCCGAGGTCCCAGGCCAGGCCTATGTCCTCGGCGCGGTACGAGACCCTCGGACCGAGGTCCTTCTTGCTAGTTAGCCCGGTCTTGTTGCCCCGCAGCCACTCGCCCTGGTCCAGGGAATCGAAGAGGGCCTGCTCATCAGTCAGGTTCTCCGCCGTGTCGTTGACCGAGACGTAGGTCGTGTCCCCGCGCATCAGCGTCACCATGATGTGTGCGCCAGCAGCGTCCACGTTGTCGCTGACCGCCATGCCCATCACGATGTGGGCCTCGTCCCTGTCCAGCTCGATCGTGTAGGTCCCTCCCCTCCACTTGGAGTCGGCTATTCCGTCCGCGTCCTGGATGTCTATCCCGCCTGGGGGCATCGGTGCCGCTATGTCGGCTATCGGGGGGTTGGAGAGTACGAAGCTAAGCGCGAGCCAGCTGAAGACGAAGAGGAAGCAGGCCCTGAACCAGTTGCCGTTGGTGTACAGCTCGTAGTATCTGGCCGGTATCACGACCTTGTGCACAGAGGGGACCACCGCGGCGAGGGCCAGCGGGAGCACCCACAGGACCTTGCTGGGCTCCGTCATGGTGGGCATCAGCACGTACCGCATGAACAGGGACACTGAGAGTCCCATGACGATAACTAGCCACATCGAGTACGCGTCGGCGACCTCCTTCACGGCCGTCTCGTCCGGCCTGAAGGGCTCTATCTTGCGACTGGACTTGTCGTCGTCCTTGTCGCCCTCGCCACGCTTCTTCTTGCGACCGCCGTAGGCGCTCGCGTGCATGGCTGTGTCTACGTCCACCATGGCTATCGGGCCGACTCGGCGGTGTCCTGCAAATCAACCCTGCGGGGGCCCAGAGGGCCCCGTCCGGCGACGCTAACGCTCAAATGCCACGCTACGTTCGGCTGTAACTAGCCGGGGTGGCGTAGTTGGTAGCGCGTCGGACTCATAGGGTATCATTCAGCGGGGGACTAGTCTTCCGCGGAGCGAATCGATGAGCGCAACAGCCTAACTGAAGATTGTCTGAGACATCCGAAGGTCGCGGGTTCAAGTCCCGCTCCCGGCACCAAAAGGCCTCAAGCGGTGTCAAAGGCAGTAGTGATTGGTTTGAGCTCAAGCGTGCCATTGATGGACTGGGACATCTTCCCTTTGTCATGGAGAGTTGGCCGAAGCCTGGAACTCCGATAAGACTGATTGTCAAAACTTGGTCAGGAAAGGCTGAACACATGGGAATTGCTCTACCTTCCTCTGGATCGAAACTAGTTACCATAAAACTACAAAACGGATACAATGTTTCTTTCCCGGAATCTTATGTAGAGTCTTTCGATATCCTTGAAGATGTGCAAATAGTTCACGAGGAAGAGGTTGAAGAGACGCCCCAAGACGAAAATCTGCCTCTCGTACATCTAATCCACACGGGGGGGACAATTGCTAGCAAAGTAGACTACGCCACTGGGGCAGTCAGTGCAAGGTTTGATCCTCACGAGCTATTAGAAGCAGTTCCCGAGCTCAGAAAGATAGCCAGAATTAGAGCAGTTAAATTAGGAAATATGTGGTCTGATGATCTTCGACCTAGGCACTGGAATAGGATGCTCCGGGCCACAGAAGAGGCATTCTCCGAAGGAGCAGTAGGATGCGTTATTACACATGGCACAGATACTCTACACCTATCTGCAGCGGCTATGTCATATGGCTGGTCTGGCCAAGGAGGGAGGCCTCCCGGTAGAATAGTGCTGACTGGTTCCCAGAGATCCCCCGATAGAGGGTCGTCTGATGCTGCGGAGAACCTGATTGCTTCGGTATACTGGGCGGCTAATGGCCCTAAACCTAGTGGTTATCGGGACTCTGCGGTAGCAATCATGCATGCAGAATCTTCTGATGGAAAATGTTCGGTACTTCCCGGTTGCTCGTGTAGGAAATACCATTCCTCAAGAAGAGATGCTTTCAAATCGATAAATCAAGAGGATATAGGGCAGATAATAATTGACAGAGAGGAAATCAGAGTTGAGTTGAGCCCAGAGGCTCATGATGCTAGGGTCGAGGCGATTTCTCCTAAATTGTTTGACGAAGGAGTAAGGATAGCCCAATTTATTTCCGACCCGCACTTGCACCCAGACCAGGTCCAAGGGGCTATTGACTCGGGGTTCGATGCTTTGCTATTCCATGGTACGGGCCTAGGGCATCTTCCGATATCTGATTCGGAGGAGGATAGTATCGAGAATTCTAGACTGAAAATAATGCTCGAAGACCATATTCTCTCCGGGGGAGTAGTGG
>PBGL02000022.1 GCA_002718995.2 Methanobacteriota archaeon | reverse complement strand
CCAGAAGCAGCCGGGGCCTCTTCGCGAGGCTCCTGGCTATGGCGACCCTCTGCTGCTGGCCCCCGCTAATCTCAGCGGGGAATCGGTCCACCTCATCCTCTAATCCAACTAGCTTGAGCAGGTGGCGTGCCCTCTGCTCATCCCTTCCGTCGGCAAGCTCCTGGATGAGGAGGATGTTCTCGAGGACGGTCAGATCCTGAAGGAGGTTGAAGAATTGGAAGACGTATCCGATGTTATCCCTCCTGAACGATGTCATCAGCTCGTTCGCCTCGGCCTCGGGCCTAGAGTGGGTGAAGTACTCCACTGGGGCCAGGAAGATGCCGAGCGCCCAATCAACGAGTCTCATTGACCAATGATGTTTCATTCCTGTTCTGAACCTCTTCTTCTGCTCTGGTGCCACCGGGACGTCCTTCCCATCGAAAATGTAAGTCCCGGACGTTGGTGTGTCCAATGCGGATAGGCAGTTCAGAAGTGTGGTCTTGCCCGATCCAGAGGGGCCAAGCAGTATCACCCTCTCGCCCTCCGACATCTCGAAGTCTATGCCGTCGAGGGCCTTGACGGCCCCCGATGGCATCTGGTAGTGCCTCTCCAAATCTCTGATGCTCACTAATGGAACTCCCATGCTAACGCTATGCCGCATGGGAGATGGGGGTAAGGACGTATCGACTGCCCACTACGTGGGCAGGGAGTCGTTCTCAATCCCTTCTTGAAGCGAAGGCCGCCCCTAGGAGCGTCATCACTGCCAGCATGGCCCCGAAGCCGGGCAGGTCAGGGGGGTTTGCAAGTGAATCGGATGTATACTCGGATGCCCAAGTGTCATACATCTCAATTCTGGTTTGGCCATCCCATCCTTCTAAGGTCACCATATCACCCGGCGAAACTAATCCACCACCATCAAGATCGGTGTAAGTGCCGGTTACTCCGTTAGCTTCGCCTCCAGTCAGTGGGATACTGAATTCAACGGTGCATTCGCTGAGAGCGGGCTCAACCATCTCATCGTTTTCTTCGTCGTACTCGCCATCACAGTCGCTTAGGAAGCGGACCTCGAAGTCGGAGATTGGTGCGTTCAGAGTCTGGTTCTTGGCAACATATACAGTGATTACCGCGGGCATTTCGTGCTGATCATCGTGATCGTCGTGATCGTCTCCACCATCGTGGTCGTCATGGTGGTCGTGGTGTCTATCGGAATCAGCATGTGTCGACTCATCGTCACCACTATGCCCATGGTGATAGTCTCCATCTCCATGGTGATGGTGCTCATCTGACTCGTCATGGTGGTCATCTGACTCGTCATCGTCACTGTTGATCATACTCCAAACGTCTTGGAACTCATCCCAATCCAGTCCACCACTTTCGTCGTAATCGTACATGCTAATTAAGCCAGAGAGGCCCTCGAAGTCTTCTTCTGACATCCCTTCACCATCTTCATCATCTGAGTAATTGGAGAAGGCAGCCCACTCCGAGGCAGTGACATGTCCGTCCATTTCCTCAAGCCAGCCGTCCATGAGGTGGAAGAAACACTCTGCGTCACATTCCTCGCCACTCCCATCAGGCAACATGCCCACAATGCCATCGATGAAGCACTGCATCTCGTCGATGTCGATCAGGTCGCTTCCATCGTAGTCGCAATCATCGAACATGATTGAGACCTCGTCGTAGTCTAGCTCGGGGTTTTCTTCATTGGAATCCCATGAGTCCTGGAACTCTTGGAGACTCATGAGTCCATCGCCATTCGCGTCCACGGACCCCATGGCCTCCTCTGGAGTGGGGGGGCCATCGTCGTCTTCGTCGTCTGATCCCGACCACTCGTCCCAGTCTGCAGAGTGCTCGAATTCCTCGCTCTGTCCGAAGTCGTCAGTGCAGTGCCAGTCTGAGTCATGGTGCTCGCAGTAATACCACCATGTGTTCCATTCCTCGTCATCCTGAGATTCCTTGCACCACCAACGGGAATCCTCTCCTGAATCGGTAGCATCAGAGTAACCTTCCCACTCGCAGTAGCCGTCATAATAACTGTCCCAACTGATATGATTGCCATCATCATGGTGGTCGTCGTGGTCGTCGTCACCGTGGTCGTCGTCACCGTGGTCGTCGTCACCGTGGTCGTCGTGGTCGTCGTGGTCGTCATGATCATCAAGACCCTCCTCGAACCAGATGGGTATGGATGTCTTTGGCAGAGTCTCATCGACCTCTATGACTACAGCATCTCCCCACATCACCTGGTACTCGATGTTCGTAATTGAAGAGCCATTGTCGCTGGCCATAGTGAAGGACATCAAGTCCTCATTCGGATTAATGTGAATGGTCATAGTGATTTCAGCGCCATCCTCCGTATACTCCATTGTCATGGTCTGAGATTCCATATCGTCGCTCATAGTGATTGTAATTACTGCGTCTTCTGGGATTTCATCCGCATCTACGGACTCCATGGCATCCTCAGGAGTAGGGAGGCCTGCGCCCTCATCTTCAGGATCAGCGCCAGAGAAAAGACCGACCTGATCTGCGAGTACTTCCAAAACATTGGGGGTTGCGTCACGGGTCTGGTAAGATTCGGATTCGCCTCCTTCTGCTATCATTCCGCCTGCTGTGTAATGGATATTGACCACCTCTCCAATCTGGGTATGGGTGTATGATATGGTCATCAAAGGCGCTATCGAGAGGAAGTTATGCACATGCACAGCATCATTATCGAGATCAGCCATTACTGTCTCGGTAATCCGGGTATCCAACTGCATACCCAAGTCATCACTCCATTCGTTCACATTAATCGTCTGAGAATATCCAGCCTTGGGAGTGTCCTCTAGCATGTCTTCGATGCTTCCGACGTCATTCATAGCATCCATGAAAGTATCCATGGAGGCCATGTAAATGCAGTCCCCTACTAACTCGGAAGTAGCATTATCATCGTAATTTTCAGCGTTCTCGTCCATGCATCCAAGGATATCGTCAATCAGTTCCTCGTCGAGGCACCCCGCCAGTGGGGCCGATACCAAAATCAGTGCTGCTATCAGTACGTGTAGTCTTGTCATTGGTTTTCACGCGAAAAAGCGCTCTTATCAACTATGTGGCGACATACTTCGCAGTTNGCGAACGATAATGGTGCAGGGGACAGGATTTGAACCTGCGAAGCACTACGCACTGGGACCTAAACCCAGCCCCTTTGACCACTCGGGTACCCCTGCTTGGCCCGTCGAGTGGCTCTTTGGTCAAGAAGTCAACGTAGGCCCGGCAACTTGCGCAATAGGGTCTTAACGGGGACGTGGGGCCAGCGGCTCATGGCACGTATAGGCGTCATTGGGCTCGGCAACTGGGGTACTGCATTGGCCCATGTATGGTGCAATGACGGTCACAANGTGCTCGGTTGGACCGTAGAGAAGGAGGTCTATGAGTCGATAATGACCGAGGGGGTCAACAGGAAGTACCTCGATGGCCATCACATGCCGGACCTNCAGGTAACGATGGAGCTTTCCGACATTACCGAGACCTGCGAGATACTGGTCCTCGCACTTCCGAGTGGGGTCATCCTCTCTGTGGTGGACGACCTCGTCCCGCATCTGCGACCGTCTCATGTCCTGTTGGACCTGGCCAAGGGCCTGGCTCCTGCGGACGAGGGCGGCTCAGGCCTGATCTCAGATGCCATAGAGAGGAGGCTCGAGGAGTCGGGCAAGTCGAATCCGGTCATCGTCATGACAGGTCCGACCATAGCCCCCGAAGTGGCAAGGGGCGTCATTACGAGCGCTGTTGTGGCTTGCCATGACAGCAGCGTTGCTATGAGGCTCGCCGACCGCCTATCCACTGAGACGCTCGTCCTTACTCCGGCGAATGACCCCAACGGGGCGGAGCTCTGGGGCGCGTACAAGAACTGCGTCGCGTTAGCCTGCGGCCTGGTCGATGGCCTGAAGGAAACCATTGGAGGCGACAATCTCAAGGCGGCCCTGGTCCTAACCGGGTTCAGCGAGGGGATAAGGCTCCTGGNGGCGATGGGGGCTGACGGTTCCACTGCCTTCGGGCCGGCCGGGATAGGCGATCTGTACGTCACTGCAACGAGCCCTCGGAGCAGAAACAGGACCCTTGGCGAGAAGCTTGGGTCCGGCAAGACGCTGGACGAGGCCCTAGACGAGATGCACATGGTCGCGGAGGGGGTTAGGGCGACAAGGATGTTCCTGAACAGAGCTCCGAAGCTTGGAGTGGAGACTCCCTTCATTGCGGCNCTCGGGGACCTGCTGGATGGAGAAATCGACGCTGACCAAGCAGTNAGNAGNATGGTCGAGGGAAATGGATCCTGACCACATAGGTTGATTTGCCTGTAATGGGGTGGGAAGGTCGAGGAAGATGGTTGCGGAGGGCCTGCTGTCTGACTTCGAGACAAAATTACTGAAATGGATTGCGGCCTCTGACTTCATAGAGGTGCCGTGGTCAACAAAACGAGCGGCTGAGGCGTTCAAAGTCACAGAGAAGGACGTGTATGAGGCACTCTCTTCTTTGACCAACAAAGTTCCTGATCTGATTCAGATTTCTTATGACGATGGGGCAATCAGGATTGCCGCTGATTCCCCCTGAGTCATTTTCCAGACAGCAGAACTTCTGGGACCAAGACTTCCAGCCATGTCGGCCTCCTCAGATCGTCACTGTCATTGAAGAACGACCTAGCGTATATTGAGACGAAATCGATCAATAGTACGACAATGTAGATGATTATGAGGTACGCGACCACCTTATCGTACTGAAGGAACCTCAGGTACAGGTCGATGTAGTAACCTATGCCTCCAGCACCAACTATTCCGATTATTGTGCCTGATCTGAAATTGTACTCAAACATGAAGATGGCATGGGAAATCATGTCGTTTGCGGACTCAGGTATTACCACGCTCAACGCAGTCTCCATTTTAGATAGCCCCATTGCTTCAGCAGCCTCCAACGGCGTTCTGTTCAGACCCTCGATTGACTCATACTGAAGCTTGCCCAGATATCCGACGGTATACACCGACATTGCCAAGACTCCTGCCAGGGGCCCGAGGCCGATTAGTATCACGAAGAAAATCGCCCAAATGAGACTTGGTAGGCTCCTGAATCCGGAAATTATGAACCTCGANATATAAGATAGCCACTTTGGACTCAGATTTCTAGCCGCGGATAGAGATAGGGGGAGGGACAGTATCATCCCGAATACTGTCGATACGAATGCTATCTTTAGGGTTTCAATAACCCCAATCCATGCTGTGGAGCAGGTGAATTCGAATGGCGCGCGTGCCGTGCATACGGGGTAGACTTGCGGCTCCAAAACGCTCCAGTCCGGTGGCCATAGAGACTGGTGGAAAAAAATGACTAGGTTGTCCACCCCGCCAGAAAGGCGGCCCCAGTCACTGACCATCCCATCAAGGATGATCAGAGATAGGAGGATGCTCATGGCGGCTACTGCTGCCATCCTAGAGCCATTGATGGCAGTCCTCAGAGCTTCACCTCCAATGCAGTAATCTCGGTGATGAACGGGTTGANCCTACCGTCGTCGATAACGAGCAGCCTGTCTGCCATTGACTTGGCCCTGGTTATGTCATGCTCAACGACAAGCAGCGCAGCTCCGCTTTCTCGGACGTACTCTGTCACGGAATCGAGAACCATTTGCATTGTTTCTTCATCGAGCTCACTGAGGAATTCGTCGGCCATTATCAACTTCGGCGACTGGGCCAGTGTCCTCGCTGTAGCGACCCTTCTCTGCTGTCCTCCCGAGAGCCTTCTAACTGGCTCTCCAGACTTATCNGTTAGNCCCATCNATGAAATTGCTTCCAGTGCCTTCTTCTTGGCTGAACTTGAGGGTATGATATCCCAAGGGGAACTGTGTCCAGCCTTGGCACCAATCATGACATTGTGCATTACGCTAGCATGGCGAACAAGTCCGAGTTTCTGTGGAACGTAGCCGAGCTCGCCCCTCTTCGGGCGTTCTCCTCCGCAGACGTCGATCTTGCCAGATATGGGCGGAACCAATCCTGCAATCGTGCGCAGGAGAGTAGTCTTTCCTATTCCCGAAGGTCCCGCGATGGCTACTATCTCACCAGGCATCACTTCCATCTCGGAGATGCTGACAAGGGGATTGTCATGGTCATAACCTATCGTGACGTCCTTTAGTCTGATTATGGATTTCCCGTTCTCNCCATAATCAGTCAAACGAGACACCCCAGTAACCAATGGCTAGTTTAGGCGCCCCTAAACCAATATATGGAATTGGTGGCGGAGGGGTACGTGGAAAATAATCGCTAATCCTGAGNCCTTGCTGCCTCTTCGAAGTATTCCACGATTCCCGGAATATGCCGGACCGACTCAGAGAAAGGCCCAATGTGGTTTTGAGCTGTGACCCTGACTATACCGGGACCACCGAGGACATTCTTCAGAATCTCGTCCCCACAGCTCTCCTTTGGGGTTTCGGAAGATACCTTGTGGGTGGAAATATCGTAGCATCCCGTGTAAGTNCCCATTCCCGGGCGCGAGTAATTTTCTAGATACATCTCATAGTTCAGGGATACGAGGGCATTGAGGACTGCTGTCCTGCTCCTCATGTCGAGTGTTGACGGATTGTATACAACGGACGTGCTCGGAAGATAGCCGAAAGCCGAAATTGAGACGTACTGATCGATGTCAAGACACCACACTTCNTTATTCTCGGGACCATCGTTGTTGCAGCTTTCATCGACTGCGCTCTCTGTAGAGAATGCCACTTGGCCTGCNCCTTCTGACAAGCATCTGATGGCNCCCGAAGGNCCGAAGTAAGNNGAGTCTGGCCCCGGGATCGATGATTCATTTGAGAAGTNCTCGTGTATGATTCCGCTCAATGAGTCTATTTCATCGGGCCACCCTTCTGATTGGACATAGCCCGAGCCAATCAGATGTCCGATTGGCAATAGCATGCCGTTTGGGTCTAGCCATGCAGTGTGACATGAGGTGAGTCCATTCATGGCCGAAAGTGGGTCAGTTGAAGGATCATCGTCGAGGAATGCGGCTGCTATGTCGCTATCTGCCCTGACCCATGCCTGTGGATAATGCGAAGTCTGCTCATTCTGGTTTTGGACTGCTGCCATCACCGACAGTCCGTGTTGCTTCCAACCAATCCATGCAGACTGCGGGGACGATAGCGCGATGTGGGCANCCCCTTCCTTGAGTGCGGCGATTTTCTCTTCGGCCGANGACACGGGGTGTATCTTCACAGAGACGCCCAGTTTGGAGGAGAGGAATNCTGCAAGTAGTTGAGGATCAAAATCTGTACCATTCAATGTCACATCTGAGTCAAACGCTATTCTCAACTCGTCTACTGTCATCGTGAAGTCCTGGTTATCCGAGGGGTCGTCTGTGTAATATGCGGAAATACCCGGTATATTCGAAACCAACGGGGTGTAAATTCCTAAGTGCTCGCTGGAATTAGTCTGAACTATGCCTTTCGTGCCCAAAGTATCGAATAGAATTGTGCTGGAATCCTGTGATTCCCCCATGCTGACGAATGCGCTAGTCACATTGGCCAACTTTTCTGGACTCATGAAATCCGGATTGAACATCATGACATCACTTGGGACCTTGGCAAAGGAGGGGAGGGGGACGTACCTACTACTGTCTAGGCACCACTCCTCCCTCTGGCTAGATTCTCCAGGGGGGCACAANGCCTCAATCGTGTTATCTTTGGCGAATGCGACCTGCCCGGTTTGATCGGACAGGCACTTAATGGCCCCATCGAAGCCGTAGTACGGAGTNCCAGGCTCGGGTATCGATGAATTCTCGCTGAAGAATTCATGNATTGTGCCCCNCAGGGACTCTATGTCATTAGGGTCGCCCAACACATTGGCATAGCCCAAACCGAGAAGGAAACCCATGGGGACCATCATCCCTGTCGATTTGAGCCACCCGGTGTGGCAGGAAGTTTTTCCTGACATCAGTGAAAAGGGGTTAGTTAGGGTGTCGCCATCCAAGTGTGCGGCTGCCATATCCGAATCGTCCAGAACCCATGCATGTGCATTGTAGTATGTTCGTCCATCCGACTTTTGGTCGGCGCCAAGTGACTCCAAGCCGTACTGATTCCAGCCGATCCAAGCCGTCCCGCTATCCATCATGGCAACGTCGGCATTACCAAATCTTAGTGCCTCGATCATTGCAACTTCGGAGTTCACTGTGAAGACTGAGACGTCGAAGTTTGTTGATTCTGAGAGATGGTCGGCAAGCAGCTGCGGATTGCCCTCTAGGGACTCGATACCTGGTGAAATCTCATACGCTATGACTAGGGATTCCCGGATTCCTTCCTCTGAGCCATTTCCCGTAGAGGTGCAACCAGAAAGTGAGCTGGCCAGTAAGATGAGTACTAGGGCATGAGCCGATGCCCCTCCGAGCCCGATGTTGGAGGGGGATGCCATGGCGGAACGATTCTGATTACCTATTTTGAATTGCGTATGTCAGGGCGTCAATTTTTTGTTAGCAGGGGGCGTGATCGAACTGCGGTTCGAATGTGATGATTGGGGTGTATGACGCTGTTGCGCCCCCTGCCAACGTTAAGTTGCGTATCTATCTCTAGATTCTATTCACTGGAGTGTTCCAATGTCGTCTGCGGTGATCCCNTAGTGGTCCCATGCAGGCTGTAGCCATGCCCTGATGTCAGCCTCGTAGTCTGCGGAAGCGTCTCCATCGTTAGATAGGTCGAACATTGCTGTGATCTTGTCGGAATAGTAGTTTGCGTACCATCCGAAAGCGTTGCACTCCTCCTCTGACATACCCTCGTGCTGAGTGTGTGTAACAGAGTTGTAGCAGCCGGTGAACTCCTCTCCATCTGGGTCGTTTGAAGATGTGTAGTTCTCCAGGTACATGTATGCCTCGCAAGATGCCTGTGAGCTATCCGAGGAGACCGTGTGTGAGACCATGTTGTAGCAGATCGACGTGTACTCGGCGACGTATGCCTCGATGACTCTGTAGAAGGCGTGGCCCTCTGCCTGGTGCTTGTCGTAGTCTGAAGTGTCACCAGCAGCCAGATCATCTGTCATCTTCGAGGCGTACCTTACGGAAGCCTGCGAGTAGACGATTACGATGTTCTTGAGAATCTCGTCTCGTGCATCGACTAGTCCCTGCATGTCCTCGTTCTGCATAGCGGTTAGTCCAGCGTTCATTGCCGCTAGTGTAGCGACGTTTGTGGCCGCTGTACCGTCAGCATTGGCGGTTCCGAAGTTGCCGGCTCTCTTGTCAGCGGTCGCGTATGGGCCGCATCCATCGTAGTCTGCGTCTGCATCGTCTGGTCCGTGATAGAATGCCCATCCTTCGTCCCATGCGTGCTGAGCGTCGTCTGGCCCCCAGTTTCCGGCCTCTGCCTTGATTATGGCGGCATTGAGCTCGTGAATCGCGTATGCGGTCATGACNCCGTTCTGGATTCCCTTCTCTGTAGCTTGGTCCCTTACTGTGTCAGACTCGCCTGCGAATGCTCCGGTTCCACCGATGGCGGCGGATACGAAGTCGTTCCATGAGCCGTCTGCACCGTAGTAAGCGTCGTAGGCGTGGTTCTTGCCTGACGCATCGGCGAAGCCCATTAGGGTCCTGTAGGATCCGTCGGACTTCTCTGCGTACTCTCCGTTTTCGTAGATGTCCATAACGCCATCCCAGTCGTATGCTCCTGATAGGTCCTTGATGTCACAGACATCTCCCATCAGCATACGGTGGTTGTCGACGTTGGAGGCGTAGTCATAGCCTCNGTCCGAGTCATCCAGGTCAACTGCTTCGTCGCTGCCTGTGCACCCTGCGAGTGCACTTAGCAGAAACATCATTGTCATCATTGCGCTTGTCATTTTTAGGTTCATATTATCCTCATTTGGGGNGCGGGTCAAGACTTGCTTATGAGTTTTAGGGGACCCTAAACATTGTTTTTACAGGCGATACAATCATGATGATAGGGCTCCCAAGATGCTCGTGGAAGTGCATACGCGAGCCGGGGTTGCCTCCATCGCAATAGTGCTATCAATGGCATTCACATACATACCAATTCATGATACTGGAAGCCAACTAGAGGNNGATTCTCTGAGAATGGAGCAGTTCGGAGGAGGAGGGGGGAGCCTCGAAGAGCAATGCGGATCGATTACCTTCGAGAACATGTTCGAATATTCGGCCGCGAATTTCGATGTGATAATTGACGAGGATTGGGACTCGGCTGAAGTGAGGGCTGTTGCTTGGGTGAATAACACCCTTGCCGATGACCTCAGAGTTGTAATGGATGAATTCATGGAGATTATCGATCCAAACAAGGGCGGCGATGAGTGGTTCTCAACCGATGAGAGAGAGTTCTTCCGAGCGCTGGCAAGCCAGTGTATTGAACATACGCTCACTAGAATTGGGATCAGGGACGGCCCGGCGCACAGAGGGGGCATGGGGATCGATTGGAAGAATACCAGCTGGGAGGAGGATGGAGTGATGATAGAGGAATTCAATATAGTCCCCCCTAGGCACTCCCAAATCAGAGGATGTTCGTCGTCCATTGGAGGGGATTGTGAGGAGGTCCCGGTGATTCCCAACTCCGACAGGGACTGCGACACATCCATCTCTCAGTCAGATGGAGTGGATGAATGCAGAGTGCAGCTTTGGCTTAATGCTACAATGACGATTCCAGGCGTTTCTAATCCCGATAGTTTCACTCTGGCATTCAATGCCTCGAATATGTCAGGTGCACGCCTAGACTTCACATTCCCTCCAGATGAGGGGCTGCGACTTGATATGTGGGACGAGTGTGAAGGACGAGATGTGGGTCTCAACGAATCAACGGCAGGTGGGCAGGCCCCAGTACGAGGGGGCTGTATAGGGGATGGGTCTTCCAGTTACGAGTTGAGGGCTAACGATGATGGAGGCCTTACTCTCGAGCTTAGGCCCAATGGATGGAGTGAGGATTGGCCCGAGGGAGAGGATCTTTTCTTCGACTTCACGACTCAGCCAATTCCAGTGGATGACCCGCCAGCTTGGACCTCATCAGCGCCATCTGACGGAGCTTGGTTCCCTACTTCNCACCCAGGGGAGTCTGCATGGGCATCATGGAGTTCGATTTCTACGTGGTTCATCGACGAGTCCGGCGTCTCCTCNTTGGATATTCAATGCACGGCTGATCCATCAATGGGNCTTTCACAGGGAAGTGATAGNTCACTGAATGCGNTCATCCCANCTGGGGAGGCNCAAGAAGTGACCTGCGAGGCAGTTGACTCGGCAATGCAGACTTCTGGCAGCAGGACATGGTACCTAGGTGTCCCATTCGTAGTTTCTTCTGATTCCCAGAAGCTCTCCGACCCACATCCGATAATCCTGACTCCCTCTGAGGGATGGCCCGAGCTTCAGGTCGTGGCCTCGTTAGTCCAAAGCGGATCCTCTCAAGACTCAGGGGTTACGTCTATTTCTGGAGAGACCACTGTCTTGGTACCTAGCTCAGACATGATCCCAGGAGAGGTTTGGGTAGAAGTCTCCATTCAGGGGAATAGCACATACTCCATGATAGGGGTCTATGATCTCGGAATTTCGAAAGAGAGCTCGCCTCCTTTGATCGCCATCTCGGATTCCATGTGGGATGGTTCCCAGTGGTCTATGCAGGGACAATACAGCGATCCTGATGGCGAAGCTGTTTCTTTCACGATGAGGATTGATGGCTCTGCTGCCGGTTCAGTAAGTGTTTCTGGNAATTCATGGTCGACACCAGGGATAGACTTCTCACTTTGGGAATCGGGTGAGCACACCGTGGAGATTGAGGGATGCGACACCTCAAACAAATGTACAGAAATCTCGCAAGTTGTGAATAACTCAATTCTGTTCGAAGTCGTCGAGCCGGACTGTGGAGACTTGGCNGATGGATGTTTGCCTCCCCANGNGGATGAGGATGTCGGCGGGATAGGTTCAATTCTCCCTGCATCAGGAGTGGTTTCTGTTTTACTTGCATCAATCGCTGCAATAATGTATGGAAGACGGAGGGACTGACCCATGGCATTCTCGGGNAGAGTCACAGAGGCTTCCCATATGGGTGGGCTGTTGGCCTCCTTCGAAGGGATGTCGCCCAAACTTGGNGATACAATCAGGGTGAGTGGGGGCAAGGTCTTGGGAAGGGTGGACACGGTAATCGGACCAGTTGACTCTGGACTAGTGCACATACACCCGCTGTTCGACGGGGTTGATTCCAGAAGGGCAATAGGCTCTCCTGTGGAAGTCGCCCCCAGAGGACGTCCAAATAGCCGTAAGAGGCATTCTGGGAACAGAGGCCAGAGCAAGGGGCGAGGTAGAGGCGGAAATCGAAACACTGGTCAGAAGAAGTGGGAACGGGGGCCAAAGGGGCGCAGTGGAGGAAATAGAGGCCATAACAAAGGTCGTGGAAGGGGCAGTGGACCGAGGAAGAGTCACCATAGGGGCCGAGGAAGAAGATAGCTTGGGGCCTTTCCATGAAGAATCCGGGTCATAGACTGGGCGCCTCTGGGAGTGATCTCGAAAATACCATAGAGGGTCTGAGAAGGTCATTGGGCGTTTCATCCGATCCCAGATTTAGGTACTGGGAGTTTGACATCAGGGAGTCTTCTGACAGAGTTCTTTTCGTTTTCCATGATGATACCATCGACTCCGGGGAAGAAAAGATCACAACTTCCAGCCTTGAGTTCGCCAAAATATTTGAGGCGGGCATGGAGCTTGGAATTCGCATACCGACTTTCGAGGAAGTTGTGCTAGAATTGGATGGCAGGGACGAGCCGGTAATGGTGGAAATCAAACAAATCTTCTCTGACGCAGCGAGAAGGGAAGTGATTGACGCATTGTCATCCAAGGAAAATTGGAAGGCCATGGCAACCCCTGAGCGATTCGAAAAGAATTTTCCACAGGAGACGAGAAAGATGTGGAGTGAAGCATTCGGGGAAGCAGGCGTGGAGTTAGTCAGAGTGGGGAGGCATAGGGTGAATCTATTCGGGGCATCGGAAAGTTCGATTGGGTGGTTTTATGCCCGGCCAAAATGGTTTTTTGGTATTTAGATAAGAGTTTAGGCCACCCTAAATTTTATCTCATAACTGTAGCTCGGTATGGTCATGAAGCGTGCAGAGGTTACTGATTGGGCAATGGCAAACAAGGCAATTCTGATGGCCGGAATAGTGTTTTCAGCTGGGGTCCTCTACCTTATTTTCGATGTTAACTACGATCAATGCGACGATGATGAGGATTGCATCACCATAGCCTACCAAGTGCAAGACACATACCTGATCTGGGACAAGAATCCTCAACACTTGGCTGATAAGATGAGTTCGCTGACTGGCATGGATGTTGAGATTTACCCGGTTACCGACTCAGGGGGGACCATTGAGGCCATCGACAAGGGGAATGCCGATATTGGGTTCGTAGACGGTGCCGCTGCATGGCTGGCATGGGAGGTTTACGACCTAGATGTACTTGCAGCAGAATGGAAGTCCGATGGACGGACTTACTACAACGCTGCTGCTTGGGTGAAGGCCGATTCCGAAATAGCAGCCGCTTACCTCGATGATGACCCGGATACCGACCCGTTTGCCCTGATGGAAGGCAAGAAGTCATGCCATACTGGCTGGCTAAAGAGTGCCGGTATGCTGATACCGATGGGGTATCTAATCGGTAACGATTATGCCGAGGTAGTTGGTGATCCTGACGAGATAGAGTCACTGAGGGCAACGGTAACTAACTTCTTCCATGAGGATTCCAGCATACCTGACGGAGGGACTCAATACTCCGGTTACAAGGGCGCAATGAAGTGCATGATGACCGGGCACGGAGATGTCGCATTGACCAAGGATACCGCTTACCGTTTGTATTGCGATGAGAATGATGACGGAATTGCTGATGGTGATGATTGGTGCATGGACCTAGATGATTTGGTCATGCTTCCATCCTTNGGACAAGCGCCAAGCCANCCAGCTCTTTACAATCCNGACTACATGGATGCCGAGACTATCGCCACGATACAGGAAGCACTNGTCGCGCTGAATGACGATGCTGAAGGCAGGGAGATTCTGAGCGATTTACTGAACACTGATGGAATGGTCGCTACTACGGCCGATGACCATCTAGGTACATATGGTGCAGCGGTCTCAAACGTACCAGGCATTCAAGCCTACTTCTCTTGAGTGCGACTTGGTGCAATACATGAAGGCCTTTCAAATTGCAATTGTCTTATTGCTCTCGTCACTTCCAATCGGCTGCATATCAGATGNCTCAGATGATGGGTTTGATTGGCCGGANCCTANTGGAAATGAGTGTAATTTGGACAATGNTGCACTACAATATCTCGTAGATCTCAGAGAGGAGGAGCTCGGTGTTTCTGNGANTTTGGNTTGNGACTTATTCATNGAGGGATTCGATACACCTCATCATTCCCTGATCAATCCATCGAATGGGGACCTCTGGGTAGTGTACCTGAGTGGCTTCATCAAGTCATGGGACGGAGACAATCTTGAGGACGTAGCTGACCTTAGCAGCCTAGTTAGCAGATGCCACATGGAGCAGGGGCTCCTCGGCCTCACATTCACAGATGATCCGCATATCGTGCTGCTCTCATATGTTGAAGATGGGGCTTGCGAGGGAGAGAATCAATCTGATTTGGTTCTTTCATATGCCACCGTTGGCGAAGATAATGGGAAGATTGACGCGGGGGACATCACAGTCCTGAAGAGGATCGAACAGCCGTACAGGAATCACAACGGGGGATTCCTATTGCATGCGGGCGATGGGAGTTTCCTATGGGGGATAGGAGATGGCGGGAGTGCAAACGATCCCGAGTCAAACGGGCAGGACAATTCCACTGAGTTGGGGACTATTCTATTTTTCAAGTTGGAGAACGGNGAGGTAGTTCCTGCAATCAATGACTCTTCGGAGAACCCATTAGTNCTGCATCATGGACTGAGAAACCCCTGGCGTTTTGATCTGGATTCTGAGGGNATGCTCTGGATAGCAGATGTTGGNCAGAATTGCTGGGAAGAGGTCAATCTNGTTNCTATCNACGAGAAAGCCAATTTGGGNTGGGCGGAAAGGGAGGGCTACCATGCCTTCGAGGGAGCCAGTTGCTCTGAAGCCGAACCTGATGTGTCTGATGCGAATTATGTTGACCCAGTACTTGCTTACCCACACCAAAACGGAAACTGCTCAATTACAGGTGGTTACTGGATGGACTGGGGGCCGGAGGCGCTCCGGGATGGGTACCTGTATGGGGACTTCTGCACTGGGGCAATATGGCTCCTGAAGTGGAGTGATGAGGGAGCGGTTTGGGAGGAGACACTGATAGGCCACAGCGGAGGGATGATCGTTGGCTTTGGAGAGGGCACAGAAGNGGAGTTGCTGATATTCCATTGGACGGGAGAGATTCTCAGAATAAGTTGATTCGGGATAATTTCTAACTTATTCTTGCGCATCCTTCAAGCCAAATAGCGCACCGGGATATTCATGGCCAAGAACGCGGGAACACTCTGGCTCGATGCNATGGAGGCAGAGGAGTCCGGCGACAGGGAAGGAGCCTTGGAGCTCAGTCGGGACGTTGTCCACATTGATCCATCGCATTCCGAAGCATGGATGATGATTGCCAGAATGGAACTCCCTGCTGCGACGAGAGGAAGGCAGGAGATGCCCGACCTAGCTCAAACCGCCAAATCAGTCAGCGCATTGAGGAAGGTGGTCGATCTAGATCCGGACAATCGTAAGGCTTGGGACCTCGGTGGGACCCTCATGGTGGATCACTTGGGAATGTTGCAAGACGCNTTAGGGTGGTGGGAGAGGAGGCGGGATGTCGAGCCNACCGAGACCACGCCAATGATTGAACAGGTTGCGATACTCACTCGGATGGGCTACTACGAGGAGTGCGCTGATTTGCTTGAGGANCTTTTCGCACCAGAAATGGACGCNGTAGANGGNGGNACCAGGATGAGGATGGAAAGGGTCAATCAAACCGTTGCTAGGGCGTCGAAGATGGAGGCTGATGAGATATTCAAGCCCCAACAGCCCAAACACCCTAGATGGTCTAAGATAGAGATGCTGAAGGATAAGAAGCCCATATCAGAGACGTTGTGGCTCTTCATGTTCGTAGCCCCATTAGCCTTCCTNATAGGAGTCGTGGGAATGACAATCTTTGGGAATTCCGGATGGGGTTTCGCCATAGTTTTCCTAATTCTCCTATCGTCAATCATAATCATCAGCCGTCTGACCATAGGCATGCTGCAGAGGGTGAATAGGCACGCTCTGGACTTGGAAAGAGCCATTGATCACGAGACCTCGACTGGTAAGATATGCATCCCCCCTGCCATCAGGAGTGGGAAGCTCTACGCATCACTGATGCAGAACAAGATGCCTGCTATCCGCGAGAGGATGGAGCTGATTATCGAGTCGGACGAAAAGATGGCATCAAAATGGAAATTGCAAATGCCCTGATACGTGCCGTCAAGTTCCAACACTGTAGTCGGAGAGATAATCAATCTGTTCTGCAGTGAGTTCGTCGATTTCGATACCTGATGATTCTAACTTCAGTGATGCAAGGTCCCTGTCTTGTTCTGGCGAGATATCGTAGACACGGCTGCTGTAGGTCTCGCCCTCCGATGCCAGTCGGCACAGGGCCAAGAATTGGTTCGCGAATGACATGTCCATGACCTCACTGGGGTGCCCCTCGGCGGAGGCCAGGTTCACCAGCCTCCCTCTGGCGAGGAGGTGTAGAGTTCGGCCGTCCTGCATCGAGAATGCCTCGTTGTTCTCCCTGATCTCCCTGACATCCTCAGCCAAATCCTCTAGGTCCTCGATACTGACCTCGCAATCATAGTGCCCAGTATTGCAAACTATGGCCCCGTCCCTCATGGAATCAAAGTGCCTGCCCACTATTACGTCCTTCATCCCAGTTGCCGTGCAGAAGATATCCCCTACTTTGGCTGCGTCATCCATTTTCATTACTCTGAAACCATCCATTACTGCCTTCAATGCTGGAATCGGATCAATCTCTGTAACGACTACGTTGGCCCCCATGCCCCTGGCTCGGGATGCGAGGCCCTTGCCGCAATGGCCGTATCCGGCGACTACGAATGTCTTTCCAGCGAGGAGGACACTGGTTGCCCTAAGGATTCCATCTATGGTTGACTGGCCGGTTCCATGGATGTTGTCGAAGTCCCACTTAGTCTCGGCGTCATTGACGGCAATGACTGGGTACAGGAGCTCGCCAGCATCGGCCATTGCACGAAGTCTTTGAACCCCTGTTGTGGTTTCCTCAGTACCTCCGATTATCCCGGTTGCCAAGTCGCGGAACTCGGAGTGGACCCTATAGATTAGATCGGCTCCATCATCGAGGGTCAGCGTCGGGGAAAATTCCAGGGTCCTGTCTATGCAGTCATAGAATCCCTTGTTGTCCTGACCGTGCCAAGCATGAATCGAGTATCCCTCTGAGGCTAACCATGCTGCGACGTCGTCCTGAGTCGAAAGGGGGTTGCACCCCGACCAGGAAATCTCAGCGCCAGCGGCTGCTAGAGTCTCGATTAGGACGGCAGTCTCCTTGGTTACGTGGAGGCATCCCGCGATCCTATGTCCGTGCAGGGGCCTTTCTTGAGTTGCCTTCTCCCGTAGGGCCGCTAGGGCGGGCATCCTGCTCCTGGCCCACTGGACCTTGAGCCCGCCAGCATCCGCCAGACCTATGTCTGCCACTGTGTATGGTCCCGAGGTGTCCATGCCCCGTGGGGTGGACATCCGGTTTTCAACTTGCGTTACGCTCCGCCACCACGTTGCTGTTTGTAGTAATCGGCGTAGTATTGCTCTGCATATTGACGTGCTTGCTGCTCATCGTATCCAGAGGCGACCATCTGTTGGACGTACGCCTCGACTGGGTCCATGGTTTCGACCCCTCCGAATTGTTCCACCGTGTCACTCTCTACGCGGCCTCCGCCCCTTCCCCTCATTACGAGGGTAGCGACAACGATCACGATGAGGAGGACTGCTCCCCCGATACCAGCCATCACAGCAGTAGTCAGTCCGCCGCTCTCGCCGGGCCCATCTGGACCTTCCACCGTTGCTGGGACAAGACTGATGTCTATGGTCTCCTCGAGGACGTACCTTGAGCCGTCTCCCTCAGTGATACGCAGGTATATGGTCGCTGCGACACCCGTGTCAATCTGATATAGATCGGAGATGTCAAGAGTTAGTGAGAAACTATCGCCATCGGCAAGCGGGGTGGTTGTGTTATATTTCCCAATCGTTCGCTGGGTGATCTTCTGCGAAGTCGAGTAGTCTAGGACGGATGGATCTAGTGTTGCCTCGATTACGACGTCGCTATTTTCTGCTCCCGAGAGGAGGTTTCCAGTGATAACCACGAGGTCTTCTCTCTGTGAGTCAGTCGGCCTCGGGGAGGTGAACTGAGTCACAGGTGGATCATCCCCGAAGTCTTCTCCGACCACGATGAAGTACATCCTGTGCTTCTCGCTCTGCTTTCCGGCCCTGTCGTAGACGATCAGCTCTACCCTGATCTCATTCTCTAGAGATGCATCGGGGCTACTGGTCTGGTTCCTGAACGTGTATGTCCACTCGTCTGTGACTGCAGCGGGAATCTGGAACTCGTGCCCCTCTAAGGTTGGGCTTGAGCTGTCCCAGGGGTAGTCGAAGAATACCTTCCACTCGAACAGTTCGATTCCCGACTCACCCTCGGGGGCGTCGGGATCAGAGCTGTTCTCTGCTGAGAAGGATAGGCTGATGTCACCAGTCTCTGTTAGTCTGATCCTGTATATCGGCCAGTCCACGCCTGCAACCGTCTTTGAGCCATCGAGCTCTATGTACTCGGATAGAGCAGGGTTGGAGATTATGCTTGCAGATGCCAGAGGCCTGAACTCATCGGCCAGAGTATCATCTGTTACCAGTCTGATGTAGGTAATCCTAGTGTGCCCCTCATCGTCGTGGAGATATAGCGTCAGTAGCCACTCTGCACCGATTCTGCAACCCGTCGTAGAGGTGGTGTTACCTACACAGAACGATCCGAGGGTCGGTATCTCAGGCATCAATTGCTGAGTGTGGCTGACCTCTCCAGTGTCTATGACGGTCCCATCCCACCCAGTTACCGAGTCATTGTTACCTGAGGTTAGGGTCCAATCTGCCATGACTCCCTCGACCGTGGTAACATAGTCGAACTCGAGGTCCGAGTTGCTCTTGATGTACATGGTTGCATAAGCGCCAGTAATGGTGTCTATGGCCGGTGCCTCGCCATTGATGGTTAGATCGTAGCCATCGCCGGCTATTCCGAAGTCGGACGGATATGGCGTGAGCCTGTAGTCGAGCAGGTTGGAGAGGAGCGGGATCTGCTCTCCTCCGAATGCCTGCGAGACGCTTGGGTTTTCCACGTCAATCGTAGTGACTATCATGCCACCTGCTCCGCGATTGCAGATTGATAGCAGGGATTGGCTATCGTAGGTGTTGTCACGAATCAGCGTGTGGAATGTTCCCATTGGGTCGCTAATGCGGCCACCGCATACCTGTGGTATCTGAGTGCCCTGGACCTGTGCTGTATCCAGACCTGCGAGGGCAACGTGCGAACCACCGTTGATGGCGCTGAAGGCCGTTGGGTCAACGTTCCTCAGCAGAGGGTGGTACTGGTCCACTATGGTGATGCTGTCGCTGTGGATTCTGTTGTCGACCGTGAAGTTGACTTGATTCCTCATTGCGATGTCCATGCCGAATGGAAGGTTGCTTGGCTGATATGCGTCCCTGTAAGGACCCAGGTGGATTTGNGTAGTTCCACCGTTAATCATGTAGCTCTCCAGAGTCTCAGAGACCGACAGTCCATCTGTGTCGCGTGTCTCGGAGAGCTTCTCATAGTAGTCCCCGTAGTACACGTTGTAGTCCGTCTGCCATGGCAGCAGGACCTTGTCATAGTGCTCTAGCCAGTCTGGAGTTGCGTATGTGTCCCAGTTATCGAGCTTCATCTGGGTGTATGTCATGCCCATCGCCTCTATGTCCGCCTTCACCCTCTGGAGTCTGTTCTGGTCGGTTGGGTTCGATAGGACCGCGACATCGATCTGGTCATGGAAGGTTATGATGAAGAAGCGGACGTTGCCAGATGGCTCGATGGTTCCGTCTTCCTTTGTTACATCGGCTGAGAAGCTGATGTTGTAGGTATGTCCGTCGACCCAATTATTGTACGGCTGGCTCCAGTTCGCGAACGCTCTGTCATGAGGCTGTAGGACGAATGGCCCGTTATCGGCTGTTGCCGCGTAGACCTCCTGGTTAGTATCCAAGTCAACTATCGACATGGAGAGTCCGTACTCGCCCTCGATGACACCATTCAGCAGTGGTACTGAGAAGCTGTGAGCTCGGGCATCGTCGATCGGGTAGACGCACTTGTATGTAATGTCCGTGACGCACTCCATGACATCAGCCTGCATGAGGGTGATGTCGGCGCTTGCGATGCTGAACATGATTGTCGATATGTTGTTCGCTAAGTTCACTTCATTGGCCCCGTACCACGAAGTTGCAGGAGTCGTATTATCGAAAATTGTCATGGCGTCAATCTTGTATATACCGCTCTGGAAGTCGTGGTTTGCTAGGGTGAAGCGCGACCACTCCGATGCGTCTAAGCCATTCACCTCCTCAGTGTATTCTCCGTCGAACTCGAATGTGAACTCCTCGACTCGGATGTTATCGATCGCGAATCCAGCCAGNCCCGCATTGCCGTTGATTCCGTCACCATTGGACTGGAATCTCCATGTCAGGCTTAGCTCTGCTCCGGCCAGAGATGTGCATTCATCGCGCCATTGAGTCGTGTCTTCACTGGTTCTGTTCTGGAGGACTATGTGAGTGAGGTCAAGAGTTACCGACTTGACAATATTCTCGGTATCAAACCAAACTACGGAGTTCAGATTATCTGAGTGATCCCCAAAGTACTCCACTTCGTCGTAACCATTGAGATCGAAGTCCTCGCACCTGTGGAAGTTGGGGTCATCGGGGTTTGTGTTTTGAATCCCGTTCTCGTTGAGGTCTGTCCAGCTACCGTAAGCAACTCCCTGATAGAGTTCGCCACCCTTTGACCATGAAAGTTCCAGATTGGCTGCATCCCTGATTGCAAGGATGTTGCCCTGGGAGTCCTGTAGGAAGTCCCCCTCTGCGTAGTAGTCGAAGGTCAGGTATGTGAAATCGGCACCTGAAGCGGCTATCGGAATGGAGTCTATCGTCATAGTCTCACTCCAGTTGTCGCCATAGCCATCATCTGGATGGCCGAGCCAGTATGAGTGGCTCTTGAAGACACCGACATTCTGAGGGAGCATAGAGTTCTGACCGGTCGAGTCGTCTAGTCTACTGCCATTTTCCTTTCCAGGTTGGTCATTATCGTCCGTCCAAATCGGATCAACGCCAGAGAAATCCTCGATTGCGACCAAATCCGGCTCAGCGTTGTATATCATCGCTTGAACAGAGAAGTCGGTTACCGTATTTCCCCAGTTCCTGGCTACGAGCTCCACATCCCTGTTCCCTGAAGCGTATCTCACACCATTTTCCAATGATGGCCAAGGCTGCTCTGCCAATCCTGGATCGAAGAGGTTGTTGACTGTGGTTTGGAATTTCACCTCGTCATTCAGACTGTCCATATCAGTGAATCCACTTGGATTGGTCAACTCTGTGCTGATGTAGTAAGTCGTGTTATCCACGAAGTCAGCAGTGAGAGAGACGTCCTCTGAGGCACCTGCAGCTAGATTGTTGAAGTTCAATGTCTGAGTGACAACCTCGCTAGTCCCGAATGATACATCCCTCTTCCTGATTGTTATGTTGTCGAAGGCGAAGCCGTCCTCCCCTGAGTCATAAGATGATCCAGTTGGGCCAACTGATCCCACCAATCCACTTCGGAATCTGAATCGGATATCCACCACCTGTCCTGCATAAGGAGTTAGGTCGATTGACTCGGCCTCATATTCGGCATCGGAAGTCCCCCCGCCCTCAGTGAAGTTAGTCCACCCTGTAGCATACCCGCTAGCGTAGTTGCCATTGTTGGTGTTGAATTCCGGGTCTACACCCTGTACAAGAAGTCGGTAGTACCTATTCAAGTCCCAACCTCCAGTAAAGAATACTGACTCCCATCCGTTACCTTCGGACCATACCTCGATGCCGCACGAATCCTCGTAGAGCCATCTTTCCACTACCGAGTACTGCTCTGCTAGGAACAGCTCGAAGAAGGATACTGTGCACATCGCTGAGATATCCATGAACGCAGCATCGGCACCGGTCAGGTCTACGTTCTCCAGTATCAACGCCTCATCCATGTTGTTGTAGTACCCCGAGTCGGACTCGTTGTTTCCGTTGTAGTCGAGGCCTACCCAGTAATATCCAGTGGGGTTGCTGTCTGCCTCATACCACGATACGTTCTCGGTTTCGGCTGTTGAGCCGGTCTCTATGTGCCATGAGGAGTCCCCGGAATCATAGTCTCCTGTGTACGAGACCTTGGAGAACGAGCAGGCCGGGCAATTCGTATTGTCCATGTTTCCATCGAAATCGGATGAGTAGACGACGGTATCTGTTCCACCGAGTACCTCCTTGACCTCGAGATCAACATCAATTGAGCCTGACAGTGGGTTTAGTCCCGTATTCTTCACGGTGACATTTACCCACCTATTGCCCTCTCCCAGCTGAGCCTCCCCCGTGGCAGGGTTGTAAGATGCAGGTGCTGCGGTCACGCTCGTGATCCCCATGTCCTCGTTGTCCAAAGTAAGTACGGACAGGAAGTCACCGGCTCCAGCCCATCCCTGGGTATCCAGCCACATCGCATTATCTGCGAATCTGTATGAGTAGTCCCTCTGGCCGATTACGATCTCAAACGCGCTGTTCTCTCCACCTTGGAGCTGTCCTGGCATAGCCATTGTAGGTCTTCTGCCTACGTCAAAGGACAGGGATGAAAGGTATCCTGGGCCATTTGGATTTGCCAGGATAATCTCTACGGAATTAATCTCCCTGAGGTTCTCTAGCAATAGATATGTCTGGTTCTGGGCACTGGAGTCCTGTAGTCTAGTCAGAGTCAGCTCCGTAGGTACGAAGAAGTCGACCTCTCCGTCTCTATTCACGTCCTCGATTGTGATCGACGCGCCTTTGAAATCCCCCAGAGTGACGTAATTCTGGGTGTTCCATGAGCTTCCGCTCTTCTCGGCATAGGAGATGTTTCCAGTAAGTCCGTCGACTACGGCTATCATATCTACCTCGTTGTCGTTGTTTGTATCAGAGATGTCCATCCCGTACATCGGGTAGTTGTGCTCTGCATCGAGCTTGAACTCGTTGATTCCTTGGGCGGACGGAGTCATGGGGTTTGGATACTGATTCTGGAGGCAATCGTACTCTAGGACTGTCATGTTGTCATAGTGCCCAACCGAGTATCCCACTCCTGTGTTGTATGGGGGCGTCCTTAGGAGCCAGAGGTCCAGGTCCTCGCAATCACCGATGCTCCCAGGGAGTCCGCCTCCTTGGACTGTCTCCCCCCAGTGACCAAGTTCCATGTGATCGTAGAGACCGTTTGTCAGTGGAACAGGAAGGGCCTGCTGATTTGTTATCAGGCTTGGGTCGGGACCCCTGTAGACCTGTATGTACTGATTTGTGAATGTTGCATCTATTGTCAGCAGTACGATGTCGTCATTGCCATCGTCGTTGATATCGCCGACGGCCATGTCCACGTGATACGGGTTGGAGATCGTGATCTCAGTGTCGGACCACTCGTGGACCAAGTTGTCGCAGTCACCCCACAGAACAGTGAGGTTGCCCGGTCTGACGAAAGTCTCGCCGACGAATCTGATATTCTCCTGGTAGTAGATGACGTCGTTATTTCCATCTCCGTCAATATCAGCTATCTCGACGTCGACACCGTTTGCCGTATCCACGAAGCCGGCCCTCTGGGAGTCGTTGTTCGAAATGAAGACGTCCTGTCTGTCTGCGAATCCTCCTGAGCCGTCGTTGTACAAGGCAGTGATGTAGTGGCCCATTGCACTGGCGGAGACGATGTCGTTGTCGCCGTCACAGTCTATGTCGCCTACCGCGGCGTCCTGGGGGTCCCTCTGAACGGCGTACTGGGTGATGTGTGATGCACTAGCACCGGGAGCAACTGCGGCCAGTGGCGAGGCTAGTAGCAATAACACCAGAAGTACAGCCCTTCGGGCCTCTCTGTTTCGGTTTTGGGCGGTCTTCGAACTGAACGACATACCCGTCGGGACATTCAGTCCTCTCTTATGCCTTCTCTAGAGGTGCGTGTGGCAACCCCAAAGGGGTTGTAGTGGCGAAATGTCGAATTAATGCGATTCTAGCCAACTGGGACTGGGTGCGTAGTGATCCTCTGCGCCGCCATGTATTCTCTCAAGTTTTCCAATCCTCCAGAGCCTATCCAGGAATATCTTGATCTCCACTGTGTCCTTGTTTACCTTCTCGCCGATGAGTTTCTCGATATCACTAAGTGACATGGAAGTGTGCCCATGCTCCCTAACGACCATAGTTAGGACCAATTGAAGCCATGCCTCGGCCATGGGGTCGCTGGAGAGGATGTTGGTTACTGGTTCGGGTGGGTCGACCTCATCTAAGAATTCAGCTAGAGCTGCCATATCAGTATCGGTCTGGCTCGACATACCCAATTCCGAGGCCCTTACTGAAATATCCAGGTCTCCGACTGTCCTGACCACCGAGGGTATCTTTGATGGATCGGGAGGGGGGCCTGGCAGTGTAGGTTTGGTACTGGGCGAGTCTGGAGAGCCCCCTGTTGTTCGGTCATCGGGACGGGTTGCTGATTTACCCAGCGGCCTTGTGAATCCAATAGCGCCTTTGAGGCCCAAATCGGACCTTAGGTAATTCACCCAATCGGCATCACCCTGCAGGATGACTTCTATGGAATCCTGGTGGGATCTAAAACTGAATCTGACATTCTCTTCCTGACTCATCCTTTCCCCCCCAATACCAGCCGTACACTCACCATTAACTAAGTCACGCCTCTGCAAGACTCCTCAATACGGTCTGTAATATTCCTCCATTTCGATAATATTCAACATCGACAGGAGTGTCCAACCTAACAACAGCGTCGAATTCGATTCTTTTTCCGTCGCCTCTGGTGGCAACCACACGGATACTGGATAATGGCTCTAGGTCCCCCCTTGCCGGTATGTCGAACGATTCAGTTCCATCCAGTCCAAGGCTATCTGCGTCTTCCCCCTCAGGGAATGTGAGCGGTAAGACCCCCATTCCGACCAAGTTAGATCTATGGATTCTCTCGAATGATGTTGCGATTACCGCCTTGACCCCCAGGAGAAGTGTGCCTTTGGCCGCCCAATCCCTACTGCTACCGGTCCCATACTGGGAGCCAGCCAAGACGACGAGTTGGGTTCCCTCCTCGATGTACCTTCTGCTCGCTTCAAACACGGACGTCACTTCGCCACTTGGGAGGTGAGTAGTATACCCTCCCTCTGTATCGGGGGCGAGTTGGTTCCTAATGCGGACGTTTGCGAAAGTGCCCCTCATCATCACTTCGTGATTCCCCCTTCTGCTGCCGAACGAGTTGAAGTCTCGCGGGGAAACCCCTTTGCCAACAAGATACTCTCCCGCAGGCCCATGATGAGGGAAGGCTCCAGCAGGGCTGATATGATCGGTAGTGACGGAATCGCCCAGCTTTAGGAGGACTCGTGCCGAGGATATGGGCTCTATCTCACTGGGCTCGGGAGTAATTCCCTCGAGGAAACTTGGAAGCCTGACATAGGTCGAGGCTGCATCCCATGGGTAAAGATCGGAGTCCTCACTTGGTATAGAATCCCACCTGGGCTCTTCGAGAACATCTGAGTACCTCTGCCTGAACATCTCGGGGTCGATACAGGAATCCACGGTTTTCCTGATTTCCTCATCGCTTGGCCAGATATCAGACAGGAATATCGGATTGCCAGATTGGTCTGTCCCAATAGGGTCAACGGAGAAGTCGATATCCAAAGTTCCTGCGAGTGCATATGCTACCACGAGAGGGGGGCTTGCGAGATAGTTAGCCAGTACCTTTTGATGAATCCTGCCCTCGAAGTTCCTATTGCCAGAAAGGACGCTGCCAACTACAAGATTTGCGTCATCTATTGCCTGCTCGATTTCGTCATCCAGAGGTCCCGAGTTTCCAATACAGGTTGTGCATCCGTACCCTACAACACTGAATCCCA
Organism: Methanobacteriota archaeon; assembly: GCA_002718995.2. GTDB lineage: Archaea > Thermoplasmatota > Poseidoniia > Poseidoniales > Thalassarchaeaceae > MGIIb-O5. The sequence goes on along the minus strand of PBGL02000022.1, from coordinate 76,918 downwards.
ACTCCGACAAATCAGTAGTCAGGCCACTTGCGTCCAAATATTCGGTAACCACCCTACTCCCGGGGGCGAGGCTGGGCTTGACCCACGGTTTGATCGACATGCCCCTGGCCCTTGCCTTCTTGGCCAGTAGGCCAGCGGATACCATAACACTTGGATTGCTGGTGTTTGTACAGCTGGTAATGGCGGCTATTACGACATCGCCGTGGGATAGGCTGCACCCCCTGCCAGAAATTTCTGATTCATCTTCATTCCTTGATTGGTCGATACCATGCCCCTGGTGGCCCACCGGGGAATTCAGGCTTTCCCTCCAGTGTGACTTCATGTCTGAGAGGCTGACTCTGTCCTGAGGTCTTTTTGGGCCAGCCATGGATGGTACAACTGTACCCAAATCTAGGCATAGGTTGGATGTAAACGAAGGCGTGGGCGAAGACTCGGAGTGGAACATCCCCTGTGCGGAGAGGTACCTCCTGACGTTTTCCACGTGCGATTCATCCCTTCCTGAGAGTTTCATGTAGTCCAGAGTGACTTGGTCTACTGGAAAGAAACCACATGTGGCGCCATATTCAGGGGCCATGTTTGCTATAGTCGCTCTGTCGGGAAGACTGAGGTTTGAAAGGCCGGTGCCGTGGAACTCAACAAAACGTCCCACGCAGCCATGCTCCCTTAGCATCTGCACTATCCTGAGTGTCATATCGGTAGCTGTCACTCCGGGAGGAGCCTCGCCCTTCAATTCGAATCCAACAACCTCGGGAAGTAGCATGTATATCGGTTGACCGAGCATCACTGCCTCTGCCTCTATCCCGCCGACGCCCCACCCAAGGACCCCTAGCCCATTGATCATCGTTGTATGGGAGTCGGTGCCAACAAGCGTATCTGGAATCCACACACCCCCTTCTTCCCTAGCCACGGAGGCTATCCACTCGAGGTTGATTTGGTGAACTATTCCACGGCCGGGCGGTACTGCTCTGAAGCTATCGAGACTCTGCTGACCCCACTTCAAAAACTTGTAGCGCTCCATGTTCCGCTCATACTCCATCTCGAGATTCTTCTCACGGGCGTCCGGGAATAGTCCCGAGAAGTCGACTTGTACAGAGTGATCCACCACCAGGTCGACTGGAACCTGCGGATTAACCGCCTTCGGATCTCCGCCAAGTCCCACCATTGCATCCCTAAGGGCTGCAATATCGACTACCGCGGGAACTCCAGTAAAATCCTGAAGGATAACCCTGCTAGGGCTGAACGGAATCTCGGCAGGCTCCATCTCGGGTGACCAAGATGCTATTCTCCTAACATCGTCCTCGGTCACCAAGAAGCCGTCACACTTCCTCAGGGCTGCCTCTAGAAGGCACCTAATCGTGAAGGGGAGTGAGTCGAGTTCGCAGATGCCTTGTTTCTCCAACGCACCTAGGTCGAAGAAGCTCCCCAATGAGCCATCGCTAGTCTCGAAAGAGGCCTGGGCGTTGAATGGGTCGTTCGAGGACATGCGGCCACCGTCGCCCTAACCGGCAGAGGCGTAGCCAATCAACTTGACCCAGCCAGACACGGATGAGAATCACTCGTTTACGGTTACATGGACCAGTCTGACGTCATCAATTGGCTTGTCACCGCTTGTATCATCATCCGAGTCTGTATTTCCTGTCACTACCAAGCTGATTGCGTCGACGTGCGCCTGTCCGCTTACCACCTGTCCAAACACAGTGTGGACCCCATCAAGGTGGCTAGGCGTACTCCCGGTGGGAACTATGTAGAACTGGCTACCTCCAGTGTTGGCTGCAGAAGTTTTCGCCATTGCTAGCATGCCGGGCGAATGGAGGAGACCGTTGTCCGCCTCATCGGGAATGGTCCACTGACTCTGATCGCAGGAGCTTTGGCTGGCCGCGCTTTCCCCATTGCAGTACCCGTACCAGTTAGCGGCGTAACCGCCCATGCCATCCTGACGGTCTACGTCGCCGCCCTGAATCATGAATCCGTCTATGACCCTGTGGAAAATCGTGAAGTCGTATCGGAAGTTCTGTGCGTGAGTGATGAAGTTCTCAACATGGACTGGGGCTAGATCTTGGAATAGCTCTATCTCGATTGTACCCTCTACCCTCTCCCCCGAGTCATCGACGTATGAGACCTCCAGAGACACTAATGGGTTCTCTGAGTCCTCTTGGAGGGCGTCGGAAATCAATTTGATGGAGGTGAGGAGAAGCATTCCTGCTATGACCATGGCGACAAGGCCCATAGGCGTGGGATTCCCCTCATCGAAGAATTGCATGCCTGCACCACCTGTTATCGACTTCTCGTCCATCATGGAGAGCAACGAATTCATGTTGCGTCTAGTCTCCTTATTCTTGGGGTCAATCTTGAGGGCTCTCTTGTAGCTCTTCAGCGCTTTCTGCCAGTGTCTTTTCTGCGAACCCTGATCTTCAGTTCCGTGAGCGGTACCTACATCTCCCGCCTGACGTAGCGTCCTTACCTTCTGACCGTCGTTTTCGCACAATGGCCAAGCCTGACGCAGTTCCGAGAGTGCCTCTTCGAATTGTCCCTCTGACAGCATAGAATCGGCCAAATCCCAAGACTTCTCCAGTTCCTCTGGCACGGGCATGGGCAGCGCGACCATGCTCACATACAAAACGGCAGCGGAAATTTCCGGACGTTTTCGGGGTAGACCCATCAGGGTAACGGCTAAGACCATCCTCACAGCGCGGAAGGCTGCGAGTCCTAGGCGCGGCGGGCCGATGGGAGAAATGAGTGATGAGCCGGATCATCAATGACTTCACAATCAATGTCGCTACGGCCAATGGCACGGGTTCTCAGTCTTCCAACTTGATTATTCTCCACTCTATGTTCGAGATGGGGGTTCCCGTAAGCGGGAAGAATCTGTTCCCGAGTAACATCTCTGGCCTACCAACATGGTTCATTATCAGGGTCAGCGACAAGGGCTACCAAGCGCCGGGTGATGATACCAACCTCCAGATATTGATGAACAAGGAAACATGGGAGAAGGACCTCGCTTCTTTGAATCCCGGAACCGTCGTTATCTACAATGAAGATGCCAAGATGCCAGCGGATAGGGATGACTGTATCTGCCTAGGAATGCCAATGACGAAAATGGCCAGGGGAATTAACCCCAAGTTGGCTCGTTTGATGGCCAACATGTACTACGTGGGAGGGTTAGCACACCTACTCGGCATCGACGAGGATGCCATCGAGAAGTGCGTCGAGCAGCAATTCAGAGGGAAAGAAAAGGCGATTGAGCTCAATATCAGGGCGATCTCGGAGGGAAGGGCGTATGCCGCAGAGAACTGGGACTTCGACTGCCATTTCGATCTGGAGGCGCGTGAGAAGTCGTCTGATACATTCCTAATTGAGGGCAATGAAGCAATTGGCCTAGGGTCAATCTACGGAGGTATCAACATGCTCTCATGGTATCCAATTACTCCATCATCTTCACTGGCCGAGTCAATCATCTCATGGATTCCTAAACTGAAGGAGGGCGAGGATGGTGGAGTGACATGCGCAGTCGTCCAAGCCGAAGACGAGCTTGCGGCTGCGGGAATGGTCCTAGGCGCGGGATGGGCAGGTGGTCGAGGAATGACATGTACCAGTGGCCCGGGAATTTCTCTGATGTCTGAATTCATTGGTCTGTTCTACTTCTCGGAAGTCCCGGGAGTAATCTGGGACATCAATCGTACTGGCCCTTCCACCGGCCTGCCAACTAGGACTCAACAGGGGGACCTGTCTATGTGCTATGAGGCAAGCCACGGCGATACTCAGCACATTGTTCTGATTCCAGGGACTGTGGATGAGTGTTTCGAATTTGGATGGAGGTCTTTCGACTACGCCGAGAGGTTCCAGACACTAGTTTTCGGTTTCGGGGATTTGGATCTGGGGATGAATAGGTGGTCGACGAGCGGGTTTGAGTATCCGAGCGAGAAGATGGACAGGGGCAAGGTGATCCGGACCCAGGATGAGTTGGACGCCATGGCCAACTTCGGAAGATACCGGGACGTCGATGGAGATGGCATCGCATACAGGACTCTCCCCGGAAGTGGCCTAGCTCCAATCCTCTATCGCGGTACTGGCCATGACGAGGACGGAATTTACTCTGAAGACCCACAGGTCTACCAAGCCACAATGGAGAGGCTCCGCAGAAAGATCGATGGCGCAAGGGACGTTTTGCCGGCCCCCCTACTTAGAGAGGAGCCGGATGGCGATGTCGGCATCATCTTCTATGGCTCCATGGAGAATTCCATTGTTGAGATTGACGACATACTTGAGCAGTCTGGGCTCTCCGTCAGCACTTGCAGAGTCCGGGCGCTTCCTTATCACTCAGATCTTGAGGGTTTCATCGAGAGGCATGAAAGGGTGGTCGTACTAGAGATCAATCGAGATGGGCAGCTTTACGGAATCCTGAGAAAGGAGCTTCCAGTGCACCTTCTTCCGAAGATGCATTCAGTAGCATACAGCGACGGGCTTCCCCCTAGGGCAAGGGAGTATGCTGAGAGGATATTGAGAGTATTGGAGGGCGTAGAATGAAGCCTGTCAAGTTGAATGTGATCAACTTGGAGAAGTCCGAGTATACCGGCGGTAAATCCTCCCTATGCCCTGGTTGTGGGCACGACCAGATTTCCAATGTTATTATCCAGGCAGCTTGGGAGAACGGAATTGAGCCTGAAGGGATCGCAAAGATGAGCGGAATAGGCTGCTCCTCCAAGACCCCTGCTTACTTCCTCTCCAAGAGTCATGGATTCAACACGGTTCACGGCAGGATGCCATCTGTTACAACGGGCGCCAACATGGTGAACAAGAGCCTGTCATTCCTTGCCGTCTCAGGCGATGGAGACACTGCTAGCATAGGTATCGGACAGTTCATTCATGCCATCAGGAGAAACCTCGACATGGTTTACATTATCGAGAATAACGGCGTATATGGCCTTACAAAGGGCCAATACAGCGCTACTGTCGAGAAGGGCTCCAAGAAGAAGAAGGGATCAGTTAACGAGCAGGCCCCCATAGACCTGTGTGCCATGGCAGTCAATCTTGGGTGCACCTTCGTTGCTAGGTCATTCTCGGGAAGCAAGAAGCAGTTAACGGCTCTTGTCAAGGCTGCAATGAGTCACAGGGGAATGGCTGTTATCGACGTGATTTCGCCTTGTGTAACCTTCGCAAACAACGACGAGTCCTACAGATCCTACAACTACGTAAAGGGGAACGACGAGGTCCTTCACATACTCGACTACATACCTCACTTCTCACCACTCGAGGAGGTTGATGTACCCGAGGGAGAGTATAGCGAAATATCCCTATTCGACGGATCCACTCTGAGGTTGGAGACCGTTGGAGAGGAACATGACCCTACTGATGCTGTAGCTGCTTTGAGGGCCATTCACGAAGGGACAGCGGAGGGGAGTCACGTCACAGGCCTCCTCTACTACAATCCTAACCAGCCCACGGCCACGGACGAGTTGGGGTTGACGGAAACCCCCCTTATGGCACTCTCGGAGGAGCAGAACCGGCCAAGCAAAGAAAGCCTTGAGATGGTTAATGCAGGATTCCGCGCCAAGTAAGCGAAGGGGTTTGCGGATTCGTTGAAATATCGGACCTATGTCCCAAAGACGCCAGTCCCTTGGTGTAGTGGTCCATCATATGGCACTCTGGATGCCATGACCCTGGTTCGAATCCGGGAGGGACTACCAACTATATCGATCTGTAGAGGAGCTGAGAGACCCAACTGACCATGATGATAATCATGAACCAACCAAGACCCAGCCTAATCAATCCAGAAGGCTCTTTCTTCGGGGGGAATGGGTCAATTCCGGCATTCAGCGCCTCGGCGATTATCGCCAGTTCTTCCTCAATCGTCTCCGGCTCCTTCATCCCTCTACCCCAAGGTTCGACAGTGGGATCCCATCCTGAAATGTAATCGTCATTGAAGGTCCCATGAGGCTCGTGGGAGTGGGGGGCATAATCAAACATTCCCGCAGCGTTTGAAGCACTGGTTCCCTCCCGCCATACATGAGCGAGCTGCCCGAGGGCGTTTCCTTGCCTTCAGTGGGGTCACCTGTGATTCGTCCTTCCGCCTCAGTAATGTTGAGCAGGGAGGCTAAGGGCGGACATGAAATTCTATTGGGGCACAGGGTATCTGAGTTACCTAGCTTCCCTGACTTCTGGTCTTTCCCAGGTGGAGGCGTGAGCGATGTAGACAAAGAAGTATCTAAGGATCATCCAGATTGGCTAATGGTGGATGAGAAGTACAGAACTGCCACTTTCGCACTTCTAAGGGAGATGGCGGAAGAAGTCGGACTTTCGCCTGATGGCAAAGGGGGGATTGTCAGCATTGACGAAGACACCCGGGAAAGGGTGTGTGCGGACAAGGGAGGATGGAGAAAGAGTGTAGAGTCGGGAAATATTTCCATCGAGAATTTCCATTGTGAGATGATCACTGACAGGACAACCCCCCCATTCGCACCCATGGGATTCCAGAATTTCTTCTTCCATGTTCCGACTGGATTAACCGGGGTAATTCCCACATTTCCACCAGGGAGAACCGAATTTGACGAGTTCAGGTGGTGGAAGCCGCAGGATCTCCTGTCTGCATGGGAGGGGAATCTGCTCAGGATCCCCCCTCCAATAGTAACGCTTCTCAGGGACATAGTTGAGAGGATAGGGGATGAAGGGGATTTGCAAACAGCCTGCGACGACCTATCTGCAGACCCCCCCAGTGGCGATCATAGAATAGAGTTCGCTCCCGGGGTTGAGGTAATTCCACTGGAGACCGACACATTGCCTCCATCCACACATACGAACTGCTACATCATCGGAGAGCCCGGGGGCGAGGTGGTCATAGTGGATCCTGCTGCAAAGTCGGAAGAATCCCTGAACTACCTCAAAGCCAAGATTTCGGAAGCAATTTCGCCGGACTCCAGGATCGTGGCTAGCGTTTTCACGCATAGACACCCGGACCACATAGGCGACCTAGCGAGAATCTCGGGGATCTACCAAGCACCAATTTGGGCTAGCGAAGAGACACTGGGGGCTATTTCGACGGACATTGGTGTTTCGAAACTTGAAGAAGGTGACACGATTGAACTGAACGGGCCCTCTGGAGTCAGCACTTGGGAGGTAATCGAGACACCTGGCCACTGCCCTGGGCATATTTGCCTAGTTGGCGAAGCAGGGGTTGTCAGTGGAGACAACTGCGTCGTGGTGGGCACGATCCTAGTTCCATCCTCTGATGGCGACATGGATGCCTACATATCCGGGCTTATGAGGATCCGCGATCTCGCCCCCCCGATGCTTTTTCCCGGACACGGGCCCGCCTCACCCAACCCCCGCAGGCTACTGGACAGGTACATCGGACACAGGTCATCCAGGCATGAGATGGTCCTGAATGCGGTTTCCTCGGGGATTAGCTCGCTTGAAGATATAGCCAGATCGGCATATGGGGACACCCCTGACGCCCACCCCCTGCTATCTCGTGACCAGACGCTTTCGCATCTACGCTCACTCGAATCATCCGGGAAGGTAGAAGCCCGTGACAATGGATACTACCCGGCATAGACCGTGTGAACGTTGAAGGCTCCTCACTCACTGGTGGGAGCATGGCAGAGAGGTGGTGGGACAAGAAGGAAGATGATCCCACCCCCGAGGAAGACGTCGAGTCCGCGCCCAGCACTTTCAAAGATTCGGAATCTGGTGATAGCACCCTGGTGGAATTCACCGGGCAGAGGCTCGTGCTGAAGCCAGACAGAAATGGGTGCTTCTACGTCAATGGGAGTATTGGGAATCTCGGGAACATAAATTTCCTAGTGGATACTGGGGCGAGCTACTGCGGGGTCGATGAAAGCACTGCCCAGATGCTCAACCTGGATCGGGGAGAAGTGGTGAGGACTACGACAGCAGCTGGCCCGGGATTCGGATACAGGACTGCTTTGCCCGACATAACAATCGGACAGATGTCGATAAGGAATGTTGAGGCTCTAATCAACCCCCTGAGGGAGGATGAGTCAGACTTCTGCATTCTCGGCATGACGTTTCTTGAGCACATTGAGTGGAAGCACGAAAACGGTATGCTAATTCTTAACCCGGACGGGGAGTCAGATGGCACCAAGGTATACGGCGGGGGCTCCGATCACTGGCTTCTGGAGGACCCTGGCTACGCCGTAGCGGCAATTGTCCTCGCCCTCACCCTCATTGGAACCGCATTCATGGCAGTGGCCACTGGGACGACGAAGGATCAATGGGTGGAAACACAAGGCGAGGTCCTTGAGAAATATCCGGGATACGACTGGGTGGAGTATCAAGACTGCTATACGGATGACTGGGGAGATGAATACTGCGACTACTGGTACGAGTTAGATTGCTGGGCCGACTTAGACGTCTCATACTCCGTTGACAATACCTCCTACTCGTCCGAGGTTGATCATTTTCCAATTACGACCTACCAAGACTACGAAGGTGCGGAAGGCGACTGCTTGGATTATGCAGAGAATGGCACTATGCCAATAGGGAGCTTCGTTACACTGTACTACAATACCGAGGATCCTAACGAAGTGCGAGTTGACCCCCCCTGGGATGATATATTCGGCATCTTTTTCTGCGGATTGATACAGCTCATCCTTCTGCTTGTGGTCCTTTTACTGGCCTATCTCGATGTAGGGGGGAGTAGTGCGAATTTCTCTTCGGGTGGCGGCCATTACTACGACGAGCCTGGTTACTACGACCGGCCTTGGCACAGGAGGCCATGGTTCCACCGCAGACGCCGTTACTTTCGCCATAGACGCAGTGGCCATCGCCACAGAAGCAGCAGAGTCACTAGGAGCTCTGGTGGACGCGGTTCCGGCGGCGGCAGGTCCGGCGGCGGCAGGTCCGGCGGCGGCAGGTCCGGCGGCGGCGGCAGGTAGACCATCGTCAGAATGAAAATACCCCTCCCTCTTGGAATAACGTGAGCGAGCAATGGACTGGAGCCCCGGTAATCGAGGGGGCCAAGTCAAAGGAGATGTGGGTGGAAGCCTCGGAGGGGTTCTCACTCAGAGTTCTGGAGTGGGTGCCGAACTCCCCGGCTGAAGAGGGCGTGGTGGTATTCGTTCCAGGCTGGGGATCGGTTTTCGAGGGTTGGAGGCCGCTTATCGGGGAATGGGCAAGGCACAGGAGGATTGTGTACATAGAGACCCGCGAGAAGGGTAGTTCGAAGATTGGAAGGGAGGTCTCTAAATCTGATTTCACAATAGAGTGCCTCAGTTCTGACATCATAGCGGTTCTCGACTCAATGGGGATTGATTCGGGGGAAGTGGACTGGTTTTCATCTTCCCTTGGTTCGACCGTACTAATCGACTCGTTCCAAATGGGGAGGCTATCGGGGAGGTCATCCATACTTCTGGCACCCAACCTTGACTTCAAATTCCCATTTTGGGCTAGGTTGTTGATGTGGGCCCCACTTCCAAAGTGGACCTATTCTCGAATGATGAGAGTAGCAATGTGGGCTGTCGACAAGAAGGTCAAGGAGGAGGGTCAGAAGGTACGTTACAGGAGAGCAATGCTATCTCAGAATCTCGAGAGGATGCTGCTCTCTGCTAGGTTTCTGATGGGTTACTCAATCCCAGAGGACCTGTCTTCGATCAGAGTGCCATGTGCAGTAATGACGGCTTCATCGGACAAGCTTCACGGCATGGAAAAAATTCTCGATATCGTTCAAAGGATTCCAGGGGCTGAAATGATTGAGGTTCCGTCCAACCAATACGCGCATGAAGCGGACGTTCTGAAGGAGATACGTGAATTTCAGTCAACTGTTTGAGGCTCTCGACCCACAATGAGCGATTCCCTGATGAAGGACACTGTCGACGGAAAGGCGAGAACATGCGTGAACAGTCGTCGTCATTCGAGGTTGCGCGGGTTGTGCGTGAGCTTTCCGAAATGATTGGCTCGAGGGTCAGAAAGGCGTACCAGCCTCACTACGAGCAGGTGGTACTGAGGCTGAACAAGAAGGGGGATTCCAACAAGGACCTGGTCGTGGTGAGGGGGAAGAGAGTCTACACATCTATGAGGGACAGGCCGATGCCACCGAACCCATCGCAATTCGCAATGGTTCTGCGGAAACATCTGGGAAACGCTAGGCTAGTTGGCGTAGAACAGCATGGCTTTGATCGTGTGATGAATCTGGACTTCGAGCATGGGGGAGGAAGCGTTAGGCTGGTAATAGAGCTCTTCAGGGAGGGAAATATTGTACTATTGGACGGAGACGGCGTGATAATACAGCCTCTGACGCATGCAAAATACGCCAGTAGATCACTGAAGAAGGGTGTGGAATACGTTCCCCCTCCGGAGGCTGTTGATCCCCGCAAAATGGAGATTAATGACCTCTCCAAGATTCTGGATGACAGCGATAGCGACCTGATTAGGACTATCGCTTCTAGGGCTAACCTAGGCAGGGTATTCGGTTCCGCTGCCTGCTCACTAGCAGAGCTCCAGGGGGATGTCCCCGCTAGTTCGCTGGACAACGACCAGAGGGAGTCGCTGATGGGTGCGATAGCAAGTATGCTATCTGAATTGGAGAATGGGAGTAGTTCCATACTCTGGCTTACTGATGATGAAGCTGTTTCGAAGTGGGGGACAGAGTCCGGACTCGATGGAATCTCTAGTGCAGAGATACTTTCTCCAATCTCCCTTTCCCACCTAGATAACTCCCTATCTGTGCGGGTTGATTCAATCTCTGTCGCTCTGGATGGGGTGTTCGGTACGCATGACGCTGCGGCATTCATCAGGAGGGAGGAGGAACGTTTGGTAGAATCCGGCTCCGATGAGAAACAAGTTATTGGGAAGCTTGAGAGGAGGGCCGAGCAGCAAAGACGGGCCATAGAGAAATTTCACCAGAAAGCCGCGGTTTCACAGGAGCTTGGTAAGGCCATTCAAGATAGTTGGGAGCATGTGAATTCGATATTGGAACAATTCAATTCGGCAGTCGAGAGTTCGAACTGGCAGTCAGTGGCAGAAATTTCACTAGGGATCCCCTGGATAGGAGGAGTGGATCCCAGGAAGAGGTCGATAGTGGCATATCTGCCAGATGAGGATGGAGATCCAGGGACTAGCATTACGCTAGAGGTCGACAAGACTGTCCATCAAAATGCCCAGAGGTATTTCGAGGATGGGAGGGCTCAGAAGGAGAAGGCCAAGGGGGCTCGCCTCGCTCTGGACAAGACCGAGGCTTCCAAGGAGAGAGAGGGTCGTAAGGCCGCGAAGGAAGCTTCTGCAGGAAGGCTGAGGGCTGTGAGGAGGAGCCGTAGGTTCTGGTTCGAGAAACACAGATGGGCGATCCTGTCCGGTGGTCACTTCCTAGTTGGCGGCAGGGATGCAAAGGGAAATGACTCGGTCGTAAAGAAGCACCTTAGTGCCAAGGACCTCTATTTCCATGCTGATCTTCATGGGGCGCCCTCATGCTCTCTCAAGCTCAAGGACGGATTGATAGAGAATCAGATCGAGACAGGGGGCGTTCCCGAAGGTGTTGCTTCCCTTCAGATCTCACAGGGCCTTGCAGAGGGTATCGATGATGCGCGGGAGTTATCTGCGGAGGTACACGAAGAAGCGGCCCAGATTTCCGTATGCTGGTCAAGGGCATGGGGGAGCGGGGGGGCAGCCGCGACGGCTTTCCATGTCAGGCCTAGCCAGGTTTCCAAGACTACTGAAAGCGGCGAGTCTCTTGGGAGAGGATCGTTCGTCGTAAGGGGGCAGAGGAACTGGCACAGAGATGTGGACCTTGAGATAGCAATCGGGATGGGAGTTGTAAATGGCATACCACTTCCAGTTGTTGGTACTACTGAAACAATATCCAGTATGTTCGGAAGATGGGCAAGGATTACTCCGGGTAGGCAGAAAAAGGAGTCTGTAGCGAACTCTATCTCAAAGGCCACTGGCCTCGCACAAGAGGATGTTCTGTCCTGCCTCCCCCCAGGGGGCTGCTCTATTGAGGACCATGGACTGATTGGTTCCTGAGCGCGTGCCATTCCGGTGCGGTTATCCCGTAGATTGCCGCGTCTACAAAATGGTCGTACAGCCACTCTCTATCTTTCATGATCCCCTCCAGACTCATGCCGAGCCTCTCTGGAACCGCTCTACTGATGGAGTTCTCAACGGCGACAAGTATTGTTGCCCTATGGAGGCCGAGCTCGGCAAAGCAATGGTCGATGAGTCTCGCACAGCACTTTGTCACTATGCCGCTCCCAGTAGAGTCCTCTGAAAGCCAGTACCCGATAGTGAATCTCCTATTGGCCCAGTCTATGGAGTTGAGTCCTACGGTTCCCACTATTGAGCCCCCAAGAAGAATCAGATACATGCATCCATTCTCCGAGTAGGCGCCCTGTCTGATTGCTTCGGACTCTTCTTCGACGCTCTTAACGTCATCTAGCCATGGCAACCACTCCCTCAGATACTGCCTATTTTCATCGATCTTGAGGAATAGCTCCTCTGAGTCCTTCTCCTCTGGGACTCTTAGTTCCAGGCCATCCTCGACCAGTAGAGACGGGGCTGGACGGTAATGGTTGACCATGTCATTCTGAACTTGTAGTGTCTATTGAGTGATTCGCAGGTTGCGACAATGCTTCAAGGTAGGACTCATGTGGGGCCTCATGAGTGGCGGCGGTTACGGGGACTGGACCTACTCCGAGTACCTCAACCTACACGAGTTGCTTGGATTACAAGGAGAGGACAGGGAGGTAAGTGCAGATGAGATGCACTTCATTATCGTGCACCAAACCTTCGAACTTTGGTTCAAGCAAGTAATCAAGGAGCTCTCGGAGGTAAGGGACATACTAGGGCAGGTCCCCGTCCCGGAGGATGAAATTCCAAGAGCGGTGGAGCATCTTGGAAGAACCACAGAAATTTTCAGACTGATGGCGAGCCAGTGGACCGTACTCGAGACTCTGACTCCACAGGGCTTCCTGGCATTCAGGGATGGACTTGGAAGCGCTTCCGGATTCGAATCTTTCCAGATGAGGCAATTTGAGATTCTTCTGGGCTTAGATAACAATGACAGAATTGGCGGCATGGATCCGCTTGACTCTTTCAGGAGGATGGCAGAGAGGGGGGAGGAGCACAAGGAGGTTCTATCCATGCTTGAGGATGCAGCTTCGAGGCCGAGCCTTGTAGAGTCACTGATGCTTTGGGTAGAGAGAACCCCTATCATGGGATCGGGTTTTGAGTCCGATAATGACCAAGAAAACGTACAGCAGTATGTAGAAGCGCACCTCAAGGCACACAAGACTGTTTGTGACTTAGCATCGGACTCCTCAGAAATGATGGCAGCGCGAATGAAGGCCTCGCATGAGTCGGCAATTTCATTCCTGAAGCCCGATGGAACTGCCAGTCGTAGGAGAGCCGGTCTTCTCTTCATCGAGTCATACAGAGAACTGCCCCTTCTTGCTTGGCCAAGGAAACTGATCGATGCTGTTGTGGAACTGGAAGAGTCCATGGTGAAATGGCGTCATTCTCATGCTAGGATGGTCGAGAGAATAATGGGCCGTAGAATAGGCACTGGCGGGACCAGCGGAGTGGACTACCTGGATGCTACGGCCGAGTATCGTATTTTCAAAGACCTGTGGGCAGTTAGGACCATACTTGTCAAGCCTCAGATGAGACCCGAGTTGGTAAACTCAGAATTCTATGGCTACAACTCATCCAATGAGTGAACTTTCTGCCCCGTACATCGGACCCTTGAAGTCATCAGGTCCTTTCGAACGTCGTATGCCGGAAGCGGTTATTTGCGGATATGCTCGAACTCCCTTCGGGAAGTTTAGAGGGGGCCTCTCAAAATACTCTGCTACCGAATTGGGTGCCATGGCGGTTTCAGAGCTGTTGAAGAGGTCAGGAATAGACCCTAGCAGCGGAGAAATTGATCAGGTATACATGGGTCAGGTCCTTCAGGCTGGTGCTGGACAGGCGCCTGCCAGACAAGTTGCATTACGCGTTGGAATGCCTCATTCTACTCCTTGCACTACAATAAACAAAGTATGCGGATCTAGCCTTAAGGCGGTAATGATTGCTGCTTCAGAGATCAGAGCCGGGATGGCTTCCTTGACAGTGGCAGGAGGAATGGAGTCGATGACTAATGCCCCGCGATTTGTTAGAGACGCCAGGAGGGGTGATGAAGTACCCTACAAATCATTGATTTCCATATTGTCGCACGACGGCCTCGAAGACGCATACACGGGAGAAAAAATGGGGAATACAGGGGAGACCTGTGCTCGAGAGTTTGGAATTTCTAGGGAGCGTTCTGACTCATACTCTGTGAGGTCGCATAGCCTAAGTAACTCTGGTTGGAAAGAGGGGTGGCTGGCCTCTGAGTGCTTCCCAGTAGGAGAACTGAGTATGGACGAGGGGATAAGGCCCGATACTGACATGGGAACCCTTTCCTCGCTTACCCCCGTTTTCGATGATTCGGGACAGGTGACTGCGGGAAATGCTAGCCAAGTCTCCGACGGCGCCTCTGCAATCCTTGTGGCATCGGAGGAGAGGGCTAGGGAGATTGGGTTGCCGATACTGGCCAGGATTGTCGACTACACGACTTCAGGGGTCTCTCCCGGGAGGGTCATGGCGGCCCCTATACCAGCGGTAGAGGAGCTTCTGTCCAGAAATGGCCTAGAACCTTCGAACATTGACATGTTCGAGCACAATGAGGCATTTGCATCAGCTTCTTGCGCAATTATGGATCATTTCGGAGTAGAAGATGGGCGCTTCAACGTACATGGTGGAGCGATATCAATCGGTCATCCTCTTGGAGCGACTGGAGCGAGGTGTCTGATGACCCTGATCAATGCCCTGACACGCACTGAAGGTAAACTTGGAGTTGTAACGATCTGCCTAGGCGGGGGAAATGCAGTTGCAATGCTACTTGAGCGTCAATGAGTGGTTTCCACGCCCCTAAAGGGGCGAGTGGCAGTAAGAGCCCTTATGTGGGGGCCTCGGGTCGGCCGGCCGATGGTTAAGCCTGCAAGACACCACACACGCTTCGAAAAAGCGCGAATTATTGGCGCTAGGGCGCTTCAGATAAGCATGGGAGCCCCCCTATACGTCACCGAAGATGAATTGAGGGAGAAATTCAGTGATGAGTTGATTCAACTCTATGGGGTTGAAGAGGCCAAAGAAAGGGTGGTTCTGGATCCGATGAAGATAGCCACTCTCGAATATGAGGAAGACAAGATACCTATCGACGTCGACCCGCATGAAGAGGAAGAGTGAGCTCCGGAAGGGGTGATTATCTTGCTCTCGCTGCTCCGTGAGAATTTCGGGAAAGTCTCAGGTGCGGTAAATCCGAGAAAGACGACTGTTGCTCTGATTATCATCACTGTTGTCGTAATAGCAATGGGCGGCACGATTAGGATCTACGACGCTGGAGAGTCCTGCCCGGACTGGCCCACATGCTTTGGGACGTTTGGGTTCGATATCTCCGAGGAGGAGCAGGGGGAGTGGTGGGAAGAGAATCCGGAAGAAGCGGACTCGAGAGGATCGGGGCACAGGTACACCTCTTTCCAAATATTTACTGAATGGATACATCGACTACTTGCTGGCGCGGTTCTAGGCCCTCTTGTAATACTGAATTGGATTGCTATCAGGTTGGATAAGGAGTCTTCTTCCAGATCTAAGAAGGCAGCTCTCACTTCTTTGATATTGATAATTTGGCAAGGAGCTGTGGGTTGGCTAACTGTTGAGCTTGATAATGAGCACTGGAGTGTCGCACTGCATCTAGGCTCAGCTCTGGCCTTCACCCTCTGCCTTGTTTGGCTTTGGATGGAGCTGTGCAAAGACGATGGTGAGATGCCGAGTTGGATGGAATTCGACCCCATCCTGTCGAAGAAATGGAGCCCTATTCTCGGATGGTTGTCAATTGGCACACTCATTACCCTATTCTCTGGAGCATTCGTCTCCACTACTCCTGGGGCGAACTATGGATGCGGAATAGGTGGACTGGGGGAATCTTGGCCCCTCTGCAACGGGGAGCTGTTCCCCTCAATCGAGGACTGGGAGATGCAGTCCCAAGTTGTTCACAGATGGCTGGTGGGGGCAATAGGTTTGATTATGGCCTACACTTCTTACATGATTTGGAAGGATTGTGAAGACGGGCAGAGCGGGGTGATGCTCAAGAATTGGATATTTGCTGCTACTTTGATCTATGTGGCAAACATTGCCATAGGGGCTTTTTACATCCTATCTTGGGACCCAGATGGCTTCTTTGAGTTGCTTTCGTTGGCACACCTGATGATGGCTGCAGCAACTTTCACAACTCTCGCTACTGCTTGGCTAGGACTCTCAGTAATTGCAATGAGGGATGGCAGTAACTGAGCATCAACAACGAGGGGGCGAGAGGAGTGGGCGGAGTGATTGGTTCTTACTTCTCGCTAACTAAGCCACGTGTTGTCGTTCTTCTACAAATCACTGCAATTTGCGCCACATTTTCTCATGATATGCTAAGTGGACCTGGCCTGGGGACTGGTACTCTGGAGACTATGGCAGTAGTGCTGGTGGGCGGGTACCTAACTGCTGGAGGGGCTAATGCGATCAATATGTGGTATGATCGAGATATCGACCCGATGATGAAAAGAACGGCACAAAGGCCCATTCCTTCAGGTGAGATATCTCCTAATTCGGCACTATTGTTCGGCGTGATTATATCCATACTCGGAACTTTTTGGCTAGTGATGATGGCAAACGAGGTCGCCGCATTCTGGGCTGCCTTCAGCGTAATATTCTACGTCCTAGTCTATAGCATCTGGTTGAAGAGATCCACCCCCCAGAATATCGTTATTGGGGGGATTGCTGGTTCTACGCCCCCCCTTGTGGGATGGGCTGCGGCTGAGAGTGATCTTCAGATTTCCACCGAATCAGTGGCGTTATTCTTTGAATCGATAACTGAAATGGGCAGTCTGATGCCGTGGTTCATGTTCGTACTTATCTTCTTGTGGACACCTCCTCACTTCTGGGCTCTTGCACTTTATCGTTCGGAAGAGTATGGCAAAGTTGGGGTTCCGATGATGCCCAACGTCAAGGGGGCAGAAAGAACCCTTTTCGAGATGAAAATATACGCGATATTGCTGATCGTTCTATCCGCAGTATCGCCGATTGCCTATGGCGGATTGGATGAGAGCGATATTATCTATCACGTCTTGGGCTGGAATGCAGTAATAATGAGTGCATGGTATGCTAGCACAATTTGGAGGATTGATCTAGATGAGGTTCCTGATGAGGATGGTAGGAAAGCCACGGCATCACGCTCATTTTTTGATTCAATGATTTACCTAGCACTCGTTTTCGTGATGCTGGTAATGTCGAGCATGGGAGTCAGTGGGGCCGTTGTCGGAGCATTAGTCACAATAGGCATCATTGCAAGAATTGAATGGACAAAAAGGGTATCTTTGGGGGCATAATAGGTGAAATTAATGCCCGATGGCTTCAAGCACTGAATGGATTGCTAGCAACCGTAGAGGACAGAGGCGAGGTCATGGATGAGAAGGAGTTAATCTACGATTGGAACGTTATCGACTACGGGGTAACGAGGGATCCCTCTAATCATCCGCATGAGCTTTGGTTCGATGACGAGACTCTGCGTGACGGACTCCAGAGCCCTAGTGCAAGTAACCCCAGTATTGAGCAGAAGCTGGAGTTAATCGACTACATGGAGAAGCTGGGGGTGCAGAAAGTTGACCTGGGCCTTCCCGGAGCGGGTCCATTCCATGTCGGACACATAGATGCGATGCTGAGCCACATGGGCGAGATGAGTTACAGCCTAAGACCGGGCTGTGCGGTGAGAACCGTCGTATCCGATATAGAGCCTCTAGTTGACCTTCAAGCCAAACACGAACGGCAGATCCAGGCTAGTGCATTCCTAGGTACCAGTCCAATAAGGCAATACACGGAAGGGTGGACGATGGACAGGATAATGTCAACAGCAGAGTCCGCTGTTACATTCGCAGTGGACAATGACATACCCGTCATGTTCGTTACAGAGGACACTACAAGAAGCAAGCCAGATGAGATCAAGGAAGTATATTCCAGAGCCATCGAACTAGGGGCAGACAGGATTTGCGTGTGCGACACCTGCGGCCACGTTACGCCCAATGGGGTCAGGAAGCTCCTACGGTTCATCCAAGACGAGGTGATTCCAGACTCGGGGGTTAAGCGTCGCGAAATAGAAGTCAACTGGCACGGGCACCAGGATCGTGGACTTGGGGTGGCGAACAACCTAGCGGCCTACGAGGCGGGTGCAGATGTGATTCACGGGACAGCACTTGGTGTTGGCGAAAGGGCTGGAAACGCTCCACTCGACCAGACGCTAGTCAATCTGAGCCTAATGGGCGTAATTGAGAATGACCTTACTTCTCTTAACGAATATATGAGAAAGGCGAACGAATACATTGGCGTTGCATTGCCTAGAAACTACCCTGTTTTCGGAGAGGACGCATTCGAAACCGGAACAGGAGTTCACGCCAGCGCGGTCGTCAAGGCGATGACGAAGGGCGATCATTGGTTGGCAGATAGGGTTTACTCGGGTGTCCCGGCAGGGGACTTTGGATTAAAGCAGATAATCAGAATTGGCCACATGAGTGGTAGGTCGAACATCACGTGGTGGTTGAATCAGAATGGATACGAGGCATCGGATGACCTCGTGGAGCATATGTTTGAGGTTGCAAAATCCCAACGCAGCCTGATGTCCGATGAAGAAGTTCATGCGGCAATAAAGGACTTTAGGTCGTAGAAATCGTGACTCATGTTGCTATCGTCGATTACGAATGGCTATATGTCGTACTTACGCGAGAACGGCCATGCGAAACGCAATCGCGATGGCGCTCATGCTCCTATTTTCATCCATTGCGGGAGTCTCGTCGGCAGAATATGTCGAGGAAAATGAAGAAGCTGTTTATGACACTTCCATAACCTCGACGTACTCAATTGCAGTTCAAATGTCACTGAAAAGAGCAGAGAACCTTGAGTCATATTCCCAATCGCAGCTCGATTCTACCGCGGAGTGGCTGGTCATCACTGGGATGGGGATGGATTCCCAGGGGACCTCAAAGGCACAGCCTGACTCGGTAACAATGGCCCCATTCCTTGAAGGGGCATTCATCTGGGAGTTCTTAGAACCCCAAAGGGCGGTTAGTGACCTCAGAGAGTCTCTTCTTTCTGGCGAGATAGAGTCTTTCTCGCCCCTTGTGATGAAGAAACAACAGCCCCGTTACATCCCCGATGACCCCGAGTTCCCCGCTCAGTGGCACTTGAAGAACACGGGACAGACAAGTGGGGTCTCGGGTGAAGACGCCAACGTCACTGGGGCTTGGGATAACTACAACGGATCGGGCGTCGTCATCAGTGTGGTAGACGATGGGTTAGACAAGGACCACCCGGACATTTCCCCACACTACTCTGCACTCCTCTCATACGACTGGTGTAATGACGACGGAGATCCATCTCCCACCCAGTTCAACGGACATGGGACTGCCGCTGGCGGAGTTGCAGCGGCAGTGGGGGACAATGACTTGTACGTCACTGGTGCTGCTTATGGTGCCACGATCGCCGGATCAACACTCATTGCTTGCTGGGCTGGCGATCAGACCGAGTCAGAGGCTCTCAGTTACGAAAATGATGACATCGACATTTACACCAACTCATGGGGCCCGAGCGACAACGGACAGACCCTTGATGGGCCTGGGCCCCTGACTACAGCGGCGCTGGAAGAAGACGCTTATGGCGGAAGAGAAGGGCTGGGCAACATACTGACATGGGCTGCGGGAAATGGCCTTGGTTCCAACGACAATGCGAACTATGACGGGTACGCGAACAGCAGGTACACAATCGCAGTGACTGCAATCTCCCACGAAGGGGAACAATCCTGGTATGCAGAGCCCGGCGCAAATATACTCGTAGCAGCTCACTCCCAAGGCGACGGGGAGGGAATAACCACCACTGACATCACAGGGAGTGGGGGATACAACAATTCTGGCAACGTTACGCACGATTTCGGCGGTACCTCAAGCGCCACCCCCCTTGCCGCTGGAGTGATTGCACTGATGCTGGAGGCAAATGAGAACCTAACTTGGAGAGATGTTCAGCATATCCTCGTGAACAGCGCGCGCATGAACGACGCGAGCGACACTTCCTGGGAGTTGAATGGGGCAGGTCATGACGTTTCCCACAAATACGGATTTGGAGCAGTGGACGCAGGTGCTGCGGTCAACTTGGCCGAGACTTGGTCCCTAGTCGGAGAAGAGGTGAACCTGAGCTTCAGCCCTTCAATCACCTCGACCACCATACCAGACTCGAATACCACCTGGACTGAATTCGACCTAGACGTTCAAACCGACATACAAATTGAGAGCGTTGATGTAATCGTCAATATTTCGCACAACTCCAGGGGCGACTTGGACATAGTACTGGTTTCCCCCTCTGGCAAGGAATCATGGCTTGCAGAGAATCGCAATGACGATGGCAACAATTACTACAACTGGATTTTCAATACGGTTCATCACTGGGATGAATCTTCTATGGGAGAGTGGACTCTGAAGATTCGGGACACAGATTCCGGTACTACGGGAACCCTGGACTCGTGGGGCATGATAGTGCACGGCATGGACGTTGATCTTGATCACGACGACGATGGCCTTGAAGATCTGAACGAGACAGAAGTGTGGGGTACTGACCCATATGATGCGGACACTGACGACGATGGCCTCAATGACTACGAGGAGGTAATTACATACGGGACTGATCCGCTCTCAGTGGATAGCGATCTTGACGGCTTGAGCGACTACGTTGAGGTCATGGTCACTGGTACTGGGCCCCTAGACAGTGATTCTGATGACGATGGCCTTTCAGATGGTGCAGAGGTAAATTTCTGGTTAAGTGATCCACTAGTTTACGACCCTGACAGTGATGGGGACCTGTTCTACCACTTCAACGACTGTAACGATGAGGACCCTCTGGTGAACCCTGGAAGGCCTGAGCTCCTGAATGGGATAGACGATGATTGTGACGAACTCACTGACGAGGGTTTCAATTTCACAGATGCCGATGGGGATGGCCTAGTTGATTGGGCAGAATTCCACCTACACAGCACGGATCATCTAGATGCGGATTCAGATGACGACGGGCTAAGGGACGGCTTGGAGGTAAATACTCACGGTTCTGACCCGAACTGGCCTGATCCAGACGATGATTCCGATGGATGGTACTGGTTCCAAGACTGTGATGATGAAGATGGTTTCAGATCCCCTGGGTTACCGGAAGTCCTAGATGGGATCGACAATGACTGTGATGAAGTAATGGACGATGGTTTCGAATCGGTAGACACAGATGGAGATCAACTTAGTGACTTCGAGGAATATCACAACCTGTCCACTAATCCATACAATGGAGATACCGATGGGGATGGGTTACCTGATGGGTATGAGCTGAAAGATTCGATGACGGATCCACTGGTTTATGACCCAGACAACGATAATGATGGGGTATACTGGTTTGACGACTGTGATGATGACGATTCAGAAATGTCCCCCTTCCTACCAGAATCACTAGACGGGAAGGACAATGACTGTGACTCTACCATCGACGAAGACTTCTATGAAACTGATGCTGATGAAGATGGATTACTAGACTATGATGAATACTACAACTTCACCACTGACTACACTGATCCGGATACAGACGGGGATGGGCTTACGGATGGGGATGAAGTTCTAGTCACGAATTCTGACCCTCTAAAATTCAATTTCGATTATGATGGAGACGGGTTCAGAGACTATGAGGACTGCGAAGATTTGGTCGATACGATCAATCCAGACGGAACGGAGGTCTGGAACGGTTGGGATGACGACTGCAGTGGCGTTATCGATGATGGCCTGGACAGGAAAGGCCTAGTCTCAACGACACCGGAAATTTCTCAAATTTTCAGATGGGAATCAGTAAATGATACCCTGGTACTTTCCATAGGTTCGGTACCGAGCCAGATCGAGACTGCGGTTTCGTGGAAATTCGGAGACTACACCATCAACGAGAATATCAGCGAAAGCGGGCTGATGATAACCATACCATCCCTGGATTGTGATTCTCCGAGCAGCAACCTAGCCATTCAACTGTGCTCAGAGGGGAGTGGTCCACAACAGGTGACTGCTCTGATGTCAGATAGCGGGAAGATTACGGAATTCACGTGGAATCTGGACATGATTGTCTGGGAGCCACCTAAGAGTCTGGGGGAGAGATTATTGGGCTTTATTCTGAGTCCCATGGGTGCAGTTGTATCGCTGCTTGCAGTGATTTCTCTCATTGGGGGAGCCTTGCTGATTGGAACGAGGATCTCTTACAGAAGGCAGCTGGAAGAGGCATACGAGTTCTACAACATCAGACCAGAGGGCGGAAACTTGGGGGTCGAGCATCAGGGCTACGCTCTCCCCAGTGCACCTGACGTATCTAGCATGGTTTCAGGGGATACGCAGAGACAAGCCTATTCTCCTACCGACATAGACGAAGAAACAGGCGTACCCAAGGCCCCAGAGTTCTAGTGGTCAGGGGTCGGCCTCGGCTGCTTCCTCTTCAACAGCAGCGGAGTCATTCAATCCCCACTCTGCATCGACCGACCCTCCTGACCACTCTCCCTCGACTGTGATGTCCTCTACATCATCATCCTCGCGCCAGGGCGGATCGCCATCTGATCCGCTAATAACTAGGCAGTCATCCTCGTCGAGGCGCCTCCTGATGGCTTTGACGCCTTTGGAAACAGGTAGTATGTGACCCACAGGAGTTCCCGCAGTAACGAATGGATGCGTAGCAGAACAGATGATCAATCCCTTCTTGGGTGATTTTACTTCATGAGTCTCCGAGGGCCTTTCTGGATCTGTCACTGTTGCGACGACCTCCCCCTCTTCTACGAAGCTTCCCGCTGGCGCAAGAACATCCAGGAGGCCTCCCTGGTCAGACCTGATCCATACAGATCCAGAAGCCAAAATTCGGAACCTTGGCCTACTGGGGTGACCCGGGATCATCCTCAACCCACGCAGAACATTCAGGATACCATAGATGGAGATCTGTACCGACTCCGGATCCGACTCGTTTGGTCCGCCTCCCTCGAACGTAATGCAGGCGATGTCCGACTCGTTTGTCAGTCTTCGGAGCGAGCCCTTGGGCCCAACATTGTCCAATATCGCCTCTATTCCGAATGACCTGGCTATCTTGTTGCTGGAAGCGTGGGCCAGATTGGCCCTTATCTGGGGCATGTTAGTCCTCCCGAAGGCGGCCGTGTGCAAATCTATGATGTAATCACTGCCGACTATTACTTGATCCCAGATCCTGTGAGCGACGCGGAATGTAGTGTTGCTCTCCGGCTTTCCGGGGAATGCTCTGTTCAGATCCCTTCCATCCGGCATATACCGACTCTGTCTGCGATATCCCGGCATATTCACCACGGGGACTATTCTCAAAGTCCCGGACATCGATTCTGGGTCTATTGGCTTACCTGGGCCGACGAAATTTGGCCCTGTTAGGTAAGTAAGTGCCAGGGGGCCGACCAATTCGTTACCATGGACTGCACCAAGTAGAGTCACCACTGGCCCTGGCCTAGAACCATGAATCACAGTCACAGGAGTTGGCCAAGATTCTCCGATATCGACCGAAAGAAGGTCAAAATCAACTCTCCTTATTGTTCCGGGGGAAATTCTCTTACGCATGAAATTGTGATTCTTAGGGCCGCTCTGTCGGGACCACTTCTTAGGTGTCCCAGTACTTCCCTCCAAAGCCTTCTCAATCTCCTTCCTTCTCCTCTTTGGTATCTGATTAGCGACTTTCAAGGGGGCGAATCTCCTCCTCTTCAAACGAGGGGTCAGAGACTCTGGCCTTGGCTTCGGAGACTCTTCAGATGAGTCGTTATGTGGTTCGGACAACGACTACCCCAGTCGGTCCGACGTAAATAGGATATACCTCATGGAATTAATGGGAATTCTTCAATTCCCTCCTGCCCCTCGGGTGTTTATGGGAGGATGGGAAGGGAAATCAGTCCAGGAGGAGTACGCACACAGCAGTATCTGCTTCGGCTGTGGCCCGTCCAACGAAGACGGTCTGCAAATTAGGTCATTCAGAACGGAAAACGGTTTGGAAATGGAGTTCGAGACATCGGAAGAGCATCAGGCGTTTCCGGGAATGGTCAATGGAGGGATCATTGGCACCCTATTGGACTGTCACGGAAACTGGGCGGCTGCGGTGGCTCTGATGGAGAGGAGTGGATCCGATGCCCCTCCCTGCACGGTAACCGCTAGCTACAGTATCAAACTCAGAAGACCGACCCCCCATGGTGAGAAGTTGAGTGTGAGGGCAGAAATAACCGAGATTAGCGATGATCGTGCTAAGGTGAGTATGACCCTGTCTGCTGCAGAGAAGGTTTGTGCCACCGGAGAGGGGCTATTCGTCGCAGTAAAGGAAGGGCATCCGGCTTACCATAGGTGGCACTAGACTCGGTGTGCACGGCATCCTTTAGAACGGCCAAACTAGAGAGGGTGCGTGGAACGTGCATCGGGAGGCCTAGAAGAGCTTGGGCTCGATTCAAGGTTAGTTGATTTCCTCAGGAATAAATGGGGGATAGGGGAGCTTTTTCCACCACAAATTGAGGCCCTGCCCGGCGCCCTTGAAGGAAGGAGCCTGATGCTTACCATTCCCACGGCCAGTGGGAAGTCTTTGGTCGCATATCTTGCCATGCTGAATAGGCTAAGTGGGGATTTGTCCGGCAGCAAAGGGCTATACATCGTTCCACTGAAAGCATTAGCATCAGAAAAGGTAGATGAATTACGAGAAATCGCCTCCTCTGTTAATTTGAATGTTGGAATGGCAATAGGTGATCGTAGTGGGGAAAACCTAGGAATTGATGATGCCGACATAATAGTATGTACGAGTGAGAAATTAGATTCTATGCTTAGGGGAAATAGGGATCTTCTGAGTAAAATAGGAGTGGTAGTTTCAGATGAGTTCCACCTACTCAATGATCCCAGTAGAGGGCCGACATTAGAAGTCCTAATTTCTCGAATTAGGCACGAGAAGCCTGATACTCAGATTATCGCACTTTCTGCGACCGTTGGAAATGCTGAGTCTCTAGCAGAGTGGTTGGATGCAGATTTGGTGAAATCTGAGTGGCGTCCAGTTTCTCTTCACTGCGGGGTAATGAGTAATTTAGAAGTCAGAGTACACAGAATAGAAGGAGAGAAGCCGCCCAAATGGCCTTCTGAGAGAAGGTTGAGCGGCAGCAAGACAAAGTCCCTACAGGCGGTTTTGGACGATACAGTATCTTCCGGGGGGCAGCTCCTGGTTTTCGTTTCATCTAGGGCATCAGCACAGAAAGAAGCCAGGGATCTTTCAGAGCACGTACTGAAAATTCTGAATTCTGAGGATGGGACATATTACTCACACACCGATGAAGAGTGGAATAAATTTTCATCGAGGATAAATAGGAGGGAGGAGTCCTCATCTGTTGGAAAGTCACTCTCAAACTCCATCAAGGGAGGAGTTGCATTCCATCATGCAGGTCTGACCTCAAGACAGCGGAGTATTGTGGAGGACGCATTCAAGGAAGGGAGTCTGAATTGCATAGTTGCCACACCAACTCTTGCTCAAGGGGTTAATCTTCCTGCTAGGAGGGTTGTGATTCGTGACTACCGTAGGTGGAACACGGCTGCCAGTGCCTCAATGCCCCTTCCAATAATGGAGATTAGGCAAATGATGGGGCGGGCCGGTAGGCCAAAATATGACGAACATGGGGACTCTTGGATCATTGCAAAGGATTTGCAAGAAGAGGAGCGCTTGGTCGATCTGTACCTAAAAGGCGGCCCTGAGGACGTGATTTCCAAACTAGCTAGTCCAGTGACTTTGAGGGCAGTTGAAGATCCGGCCCTACTTACTCACTGCCTGTCAATAATAGCAACCGGTGGGATTTCTGATAGGTATTCATTGGGTAGATTTTTTGAAAAGACATTCCTAGCTACTCAGATGAATTCTGAAACCTTGGCTAGCAGATTGGATGACGTAGTCGTCTGGCTAGCCGAAAATGGAATGGTCAACAGAGATGGAGAGTCAGAAAAGGTGGCAGCCAGATTAGTCGAAGAACAGCCTGATTCAGCCACAGATGAAGACTGGGAAGACGATGCTCCGGCATGGGCAAATTCAGCCGCCGATGTTCTCGGAGTTGAGCTGTCTAGTCATGTAGAACGGACAAGAGAGGCCCTGCCCAAGAGAAGAGGGCCACCTATTTTTGGATTCAGAAGAGCTAGTGTCATGGATCCAGAGGACGAAATTACCGCCGAGTCTCCTTCGATGACTTATTCCGCGACACCCCTAGGAAAGAGGGTTGCCAGACTGTATTTGAATCCACTTTCCGGCAGAATCCTAAGAGACGGTGCGGCAAGGGCGATGTCAATTCTTTCAGGGAGAGACGAGGCTGGACAGGTTTCTCCGATGGGGCTACTTCACCTTGTCTCGTGTACCCCTGATTTTATGCCCCTTTGGATTAGGAAAAATGACTTCGATAAGGTTCAGGCGGCTTTGCATGGGCATGAGAGGGAGTTCTTGGCAGAGTCGGTTGATCTAGAAGACGATAGGAGGATGAAAGCCGCTTTAGTAATTCAATCTTGGATGGAAGAGGATGGATTTGAAGAAATAGAGTCGGAGTGGGGGGTGCAACCCGGCGATTTGCGAAGTCGTGTAGAGTTGGCCGAATGGCTTCTGTATTCAACTAGGCAGATAGTGGCTGATGATGATGAGTTGTCAATGATGGGAAGGGAGGCGCACAGAACTCTCGTGGAGGCGATTGATGAAGTTCATCGAAGAGTTAGATATGGATGTAAATCTGATCTTCTTGGACTTGTTTCTTTGAGGGGCGTGGGCAGGGTCAGGGCCCGAGAGATGGCAAAATTACTTGGAGTATCTGAGGCTTCTGATATAGCTGAATTAACAGAAAGGGACATGTCTATGCTTTCAGATCTCAGAGGTTGGAGCCCCAGACTCGTGGAGAATCTGGTCCAAACAGCCAGTCGCGCGGTGAGGCGCCGTGCACGGTAATCTCTTCAATGCGTATATTCACAGTGAACTAGGAGGGGGAAGATGCTGCCGTGGTTCCCTGCTTGGAGTATCGAGTTCGAAAGTCCTGTTTTGGACCCTGTTAAGGTGATTTCAACACTCAATGAATGGAGGCCTGACAACAGGTGGCTTATTCTCTCTGACGAAGTAGCGGGGAGTGAAGCGCATCTATGGACGGTGTGGCACTCCACTAGAAGAAGGGAGTTGGCGGGGGAAATGGTGGCTAGGGATGTCACAGCAGAGTTCCTTAGGATTTTATCGGGCACCCATCAGATTAGTTTGGCTATAGAAAGGGCTGGCTTGAGGAAGGGAGACACCAGGGCGTGGATTGTGCATCTTCCAGAAATTAATGTTGATGGAGCTTTGGAGAATGTATTAATCCCCAGAAGTACGTACAACGATTATGATGAAGAGGCGACTCGTATTCAAGAGCACCTAGAGGCGAAATTAGTCGCAGCTAGGCCGGTGCCGACGTCTTCGGGGCTCGTGAGAATAGGTGCGAGTTTGGATGGGGAATTCGTGGATAGTGTTGATGTTGAGTCCCGCTTCATTCTACATGCCTCCATGGCTGACTACTGATCTGCCCACAGGGTCAACATCAAATCCGAGTCTCTTCCAGAGTGATGTATGGAATCCGAGAAATTTGTACCTGAAGATTTCGATGCTAGCGAATGGGGAAACATAGAGCCTTACGTGAATGACCTTTTGAATCGTAACTTATCTTGCACTGGATGTCTCGAAGGGCTGATTGCTGATGCATCCAGCTTAGCCGAACATATCTCAGAAACTGGGGCTCTCCTGTATATCGGAATGACCTGTGACACAGAGAATGATGAGAAGCGTGATTCCTTTCTTGACTTCGTAGAGAACGTTAGACCGAAATTATCTGAGTTCTCTGATTCATTGAACAGGCGGATAGTCGAGCACCCCTCTGTTGATGATATGTCACCTAGGTACGATCTGATGATCAAGGGCATGAGGAATGACATCGAGATATTTCGAAAGGAGAACATCCCACTGGGAGTTGAGCAAACAAAGCTTGTCACTGAGGCCCAGGCAATCAACGGTGCCATGACTGTTAATTTCGATGGGGAGGAAAGGACGATTCCACAGATGGGGGGTTACATGGAATCCAACGAACGCGCTGTCCGAGAAGAGGCGTGGAAATCAGTAACTGAGAGGAGGGTTGTCGACTCGGAGAGGCTTTCTGAGATATTTGATGAGTTGATTTCAATTCGACATAAGATGGCGAAGAATGCCGGATTCCAGAGTTACACAGACTACATGTTCAGGGCTATGCACAGATTTGACTACTCGAAGGAAGACTGCATTGAGTTCCATGACTCGATAGAGAAGGTATGCATGCCATTACTGCATCAAATTAACTCGACGAGGGTATCTTCACTAGGCCTTGATAGCCTTAGGCCTTGGGATGTGAATGAGAAAACTGGAGTCGGTCCGGACATAGAGGGAAAGCCGCCATTACGGCCATTTGGGGATGTTGAAGAGATGGTCTCGAAGCTCTCTGTAATGTTCCATGAAATGTCTGATGTACTAGGCTCTATGTTCGACAAACTAGTCGAAATGGACACCCTTGATTTGGATACCAGGAAAGGGAAAGCACCTGGTGGATATCAGTACTACCTAGAGAAAAGTAGGGTTCCATTCATTTTCATGAATGCAGCTGGCCTACAGGGCGATCTTGAGACGATGATCCACGAAGCTGGCCATGCCTTCCACTCGCTTTACTGCGGGCATCTGGAGTTGATAGATGAACGAAACTACCCAATTGAGTTCGCAGAAGTCGCGTCGATGTCTATGGAACTTCTAACACAGCCCGGATGGGATATTTTCTATGAGGGGGGTGATGCAAATAGAGCTAGGCGTGCGCATCTGGAGGGAGTCATCTTCCTCCTGCCATGGATAGCGACGATTGACTCATTCCAGCATTGGGTTTACTCTAACCCGGAGCACACAAGGGAAGAGAGAGAGTCTGCTTGGATCGAAATTAGGGAGAGGTTCGGTTCGGAAATGAATTGGGGCGACATAGATGGCTTCAGGGGAGTCTCATGGCAAGTGCAGGGGCACCTGTATGGGGCTCCATTCTACTACATAGAGTACGGAATTGCACAGCTAGGCTCACTACAACTATGGCAAACGCATCGTAAAGATCGAGGTGAGGCGTTGGACGACTACGCCAATGCAATGTCATTAGGGAATACCAAAACTTTGCCTGAACTTTTCTCTGCGGCCAATTTGAGGCTAGGATTCAGCGAGGAGCACTTGGAACCGCTAATCGGAGAAATAGGCGTGGCCATGAAAGAGCTTGCTTAATCGGACACGGGGCCCGCGGGTGATCAGTCCCGCAGACCCTCGGTTGTCACGTTGAAGACCGCCTCTCCATCTGGCAGGTTTGGACTGTCCACCAGGCGGGCTATTCTCCGGCCCCCCTTAGACTTCCTCAGATATAGGCGGAATGTGCTTGCGTGGGCCAGTATGTGGCCTCCTATTGGCTTCGTGGGGTCACCCCACATTGCGTCGGGCTTGGAGTGGACCTGGTTTGTAACGAGCACTAGGGCGTTGTTGACATCAGCCAGCTTCTTCAGATCCTTCAAGTGCCGATTTAGCTTCTGCTGCCTAGCTGCCAGCATTCCTCGGCCTAGGTACTCTGCTCTGAAGTGACTAGTCAAAGAGTCGACTATGATTAGCCTGACGTCTACGCTCTTGCCCATTCTCTGAATCTCATCGACTAGGAGAATCTGGTGGGCCGAGTTGTATGCTCTTGCCACATGAATACGCTCCAGTGCGTCAGCAGGGTCCATGCCCACTGCCTCTGCCATCTGAGTGATTCTCTCGGGCCTGAATGTGTCCTCAGTATCTATGTAGAATACTTCTCCGCCAATTCCACCCTGCTCGGCTGGTAGAATGCAATTTACGGCTAGTTGATGGCCTATCTGGGTCTTACCACTACCGAATTCACCGTATACCTCTACGATTGCCTGTGTTTCGAAACCCCCTCCTAGCAGTTCATCCAGAGCCGATGTTCCAGATGTTAGCTTCAGCACCTGACTCCTCTTGTCGAGAAGAGCCACCCCACTGATGAATCCACCAATGTTTGCCAGCTTCTTCGCGCCTGCGATTATCTTGGCGGATACTGCCTCGCCAAGTTCCGCTTGCTCACCCAACTCTGAGGGACTCATCACCGCTATGGCTAGGAGATCATCGAAACCTGCATCTCTGAGTTTCTCAGCAGTCGCAGGCCCTACGCCCGGCAAATCTTCTATTGTTGCCCCGGGCTCATCCACGTCTATCACTATCTCCTCGTCATCTACCTTTTCACTCGCTGTTGTATCACTCATCTGCTCACCTTGTATGGCCGATGCTGATTCTCGGCAGTATATGAACAAATGATGGGGTGCTTGTGATTATTGAAAGTGCTAATTTGTTGGAAATGCCTCTCAGTATAACGTTC
This sequence comes from Methanobacteriota archaeon, assembly GCA_002718995.2. Lineage (GTDB taxonomy): Archaea > Thermoplasmatota > Poseidoniia > Poseidoniales > Thalassarchaeaceae > MGIIb-O5. The sequence continues at coordinate 46,377 of PBGL02000022.1, read as the reverse complement.
GTTCACTTTCAGTTTTGTTTCGATTATTGGTAACGGGTGGTGGATTTGAACCACCGATCTCCGGGTTATGAGCCCGACGAGATAACCTGACTACTCCAACCCGTTGCATTCGGGGCGGAACGGGAATATATGAACGCAACCACATTCATACTATCTGGCCCGATACATACAGAATGGTGATGAGTCGCCTTTTCCCCCGAGGGTATGGTGGTATGGTGTCCGGTAACCTGCTGATACGTGGATCGACGATGGTTCTCGGGGGTAAGGAGGTCGAAGGTGACCTTCGCGTCACTTCTGGAATAATTTCGGCAATAGCCCCTGGTGGGGGGCTTGAGCCGGGCCGTAATGAGACGGTAATCGAAGCAGAGGGGTTGCATCTTCTCCCTGGCGCCATTGATCCACATGTGCACTTCAGGGACCCGGGGCAACCCGAGAAAGAGGATCTGGAAAGTGGGAGTCGGGCTGCAGCTGCAGGCGGAGTGACCTCATTCCTCGATATGCCGAATAACATCCCCAATGCCACTAATCGTAAGACATTGGAAAATAAAATTCACCTAGCTGGGAAGAAGGCAGTGACTCATCATGGCTTTTTTGTTGGCGCGACCAGGGATAACGTCAGTGATTTACAGAGCGTGGAGGGAATGGATGGAGTTTGTGGAATCAAGATATTCATGGGGAGCAGTACTGGCGACCTTCTTGTCGACGAGCAAAGGCATCTCGAGGATATCTTCGCGAATACGGGAGGGATAATTGCTACTCATGCAGAAGACGAGGAGCGGCTAAATCAGCGCATCTCGGAGTTTGGTCACCGAACTGATATTGCATCACATGCTGAGTGCAGGGATGTGGAGTGCGCCTTCCTCGCTACGAAGCGTGCTGCTGCTCTTGCGAAGGATCATGATCATCGACTCCATATCGTTCATTTGACGAGTGCGAAGGAGGCGGACTGGTTAACTAAAAACAAAGGTAATCTGATCACTACCGAAGTATGCACTCAGCATCTGACTTTCGATCAGGATGATGTCAGAGAGCTAGGGGTGAGGGTCCTGATGAATCCGCCTATTCGATATACTGAGGACCGAGAAACTCTGTGGCAGAGGCTCAAGGACGGCACTATTGATTGTGTAGTCACAGATCATGCCCCTCACACTCTGGAGTCTAAGTCGGTAGGTTACCCTAAGGCCCCAGCTGGAATGCCGGGGGTTGAAACATCACTTCCGCTGATGCTGACTCACGCAATGAATGGTAAATGCAGCGTCGCAGATGTGGTAAAATGGATGTGTGAGGGACCGGCTAGGGTCTACGGCATACAAAACAAAGGTTCTCTAATCGTGGGGTATGATGGCGATCTAACCCTTGTCAACTTGCAAAAACGCTGGACGATCACTGATTCGGATACATGGACGAGAGTAGGATGGACCCCTTACTCTGGCATGGCACTCACAGGATGGCCGATGTACACCATCGTTGATGGCAATGTAGTCCACAAGCGGGATCCCAGAGGGCCTATTCGAGGAATACCAGTAGCTTCCCCGGGGTCTGTCGGAAGGGCCCTTAGGTTCGAACCCCTGAGTTAGAAATCTTCCTAATCCTCGCAGTTTTCCGCGTCTGTTTCATTGCAGGGATGGGTTTCAGTGCCTTCTGATGACCCATCTCCCTCGTCTGAATCTACTGGGTCTTCCGACTCGGCTTCACCCTCTACCTCGTAGTAGTATGGCTCTGGATCTTCGTAACCGGGAATCTCGAGCTCGACCATGGAAGTGAGATCATCCGTATTATGGACAGACGCCCCAGCTGCGGAGAACGAGTAGATGTACTCGCCCATGAAAATAGACCGGCGGATACTGGTAGAGCTCCCCCACCATCCAGATAGCCCGTCCTCGTTGTAGAAGGCGGAGTGATTGACCATGCCGTGATTAGACAGTGTCCCGTTCTCAGCATCGACGTCGATCAACTCGAGAGTCGAGACGAACTCATATCCAAAGTGGGTGTATGTCTTGCCGTCGATCTCGATCTCGTCGTATGTGTATCTGTATGTCGAGAGGGGGATTGCCAGTAGGCTCTCGGGCGCCCAGAAGGTGAACGCCTTGTGCTCGTAAGTAGCCTCCGAGTACGACCATGACCAGCCGCACTCCCAATCGTCGCAGTCCTCATCATCGTAGGCCGGGGACAGTTGCAATGAGTCTGCTAGGGTCGGGTTGGCCGGGTCACTGACATCGAATAGGGAGACTTGGGTTATCGACCAGTCTAGCCCCAGTCCGTCTGGCCCGGGCCCGATTCCGATGGTAAGCAGGGTTTCGGAGTCCACAGGGTGTATGTAGGTCGAGACACCAGGCACCTCCAATTCCCCCAGGATGATTGGATTAGTGGGATTCGTAAGGTCGATCACCCATAGGGGGTCGATGGTCTCGAATGTTACTAGGTAAGCCCTATCGCCAGCGAAGCGCGCGCTCCAGATACGCTCACCGGGGGCAATGTCGCCTACATGGCCAAGCTGAATTAGTTCTGATGAGTCAACCGTGCATTCACTAGTCGAACACATGGTTTGACCGGCATAGGTAAACTCCGAAGTGCAGGTACAGCTCTCAGAGACCTCTAGTGTGTACACATTATTGGTCGGTCCGGTCCACTCCTCCGTACCTTCCAGCCACCAACGCCCCCATGCGTCCTCAGTAGTGGCTACACGGATCACTCCGTTGTACTCTGAGATGGAAAACTGGTCCTGAACTGTCCCATCGACCCTTCCTGATGCGACGTAGGTGGTCTCGGAAGGGTCACTGATGTCGAAGACATGGATGTTGGTGGCGTCGTCCCATCCAAAGTTCCTCCAGAACCACCACCAGTCATTGGCAGGTTCTGCGAGCACCATGACATCCTGCGAGGCGTATACGTGGGCCCATGATGAAGTGATGTGGTCAAGTTGCATCTGGGGTTCCTCGCCAAGCAGCTCGATCGTCATGATCGTGCTGAATCCACGACCAGCGCTGTCTGCGCTGGCTGAGTACTCGCTGCAGTCACTGGATGTGATTGGATGCTGGAATAGGCCATCTTCACCGAGCTCGTACACATGAGGCGCGAAGTCGTCCAGAGTCAGATCGTCGATAATCGCCCGATTAGCAGCGATGGTATCCTCCATGCTCTGGTTCCATATCTCCATCTTATCCTCCTCATCGTCCATCTCCCAGTATGTACCTGGAAGGTAGACCCAAGTCCTGAGTCCGTCTATGTTAGTCCACAGATGGGTGACTGATCGCATTGTACCGTCTACTAGCCTAGCAGTGTGGTAATTGCCCTCGATGTAGAGTTCGCTCTCAACCTCAGGAGCGGTCCTGTCTGTGATATCTACTACAGTGTACTTGACTAGATTCTGGACGCGGGTGTAGGTGTAGGAATACTCCTCCTCGCCGGGGTAACTGACTGTGACCTCTTCTGACATGAACTCCCTTAGTGGGTCATCATCAGGTAGGTTCCAGTGGTAGATAGAGGATGCTACCACCAGTCTGTCCCCCTCCAGCATCATCTGCATCGGGTATCCCTGAATGCTGATGTTGGACTCGAGTGTGAGCTCACCAAACTCGGGCACTCCCATGATGACCAGAAGGTTGCCGTTCAGCATGTAGATGTGATACCCGTCCGTCTTCAGGAAGTCAGCCTCGTCAACACCCTCCTCCTGGTTGTTGGTTCCGGAGAACTCGCCCTCACGTCCGGAGTCGCTATCCGCAGAACCTCCCGAGTTAGTCCCGGATTCGTCTCCTGCAGACTCGGGAGCGCCGTCCATCATCGCGACATCGTCCTCCGCGAAGGCTATTCCACCGCGCCAAACGGGACCTGCCCAGTGCCAGTATGACTGCTGGTCAAGAGAGACTAGCATCTCGTTGTATATCGATTCCTTCAGGTCTGCCAGAAGAAGGTCGCATTGGCCGTAGGTCTCGAGTACGGGGGAGGTTCTCTCTCGGTCGGGAAGATCTAGGTGGGGGTACTCGCTATCGAGCCAGTCAAGTACGGAATCAATGACCTCGTCCTCGATTTCGGCAATGTCATCTAAAGCGCCCAGGCACCCTGAGCTCAGCATCATCAGTAGCACGAGGAACGTCGTGTTCTTTCCCGTATTCATTGTATTTCGGAAGGGAGTTCCCCCTATCAAGAGACTGGTATAATGGTTGGACAAAATTTGGTGAGTTCCACTTGGAAACTTACAATAGATGATTTTCAGGCGAGGAGTCATGGTTAGTGACGATGTCCACACCGTTGATCTGAGGCGTTCGGGATTGAGTCGTTTCCTTTGGCTCATTTTGGGACTGTTATTTGTTGCCATTGGTTTGATTGGAGTAGTCGTCCCAGGGCTGCCGACTACCCCTCTGATGATTCTAGCAGCAGCCTGTTTTGCTAAGTCTAGTCAGAGATTCTATGACTGGGTAATTACCAACAAGATGTTTGGACATCACGTGAAGAATTACAGAGAGGGAAGGGGAATTCCGGCAAGAAGCAAGCTGGCAATTATACCCGTACTGTGGATCTTCGTTCTTTTCGCAGTTTTTGTTGGCATTCCAGGTGGTCTATTCTATGCCAAGATTGCAATCATGATCCTAGCCGTGATAGGAACGGCCTTTATCCTCAGGATTCCAAACCTCGAGATTCATGAACAGTGAGTGCTGACCTAACTAAGTTGCTCATCCCCTCTATCCAATCGGGTCTATCATTCAGGCAACTTACCAATTCCATTTGCTCCCCTCCTGCTTCCATGAACTGGTTACGAATCTCAATGTCCAATTCCTCCATGGTCTCGAGCCCGTCAGCTACGAAGGCGGGAGAGACGACAGTCAACTTCTTGATTCCACTCTCTACCAATTGATCCACCTTTTCGATGGACGAAGGCCTAAGCCATTTCACGGGACCTAATCTACTCTGGTAGCTTTGCGACCAAGAGTCGTCGTCTAATCCAAGAGCCTCGACAACAGACAGCGTGGTCATGGTACAGTGATGAGCGTAGCAGGATGCGTTTCCCTCGGTTTTAATCGCGCAGCAATTTTCCACTTTCAGGCAATGAGAGCCGGATTTATCTGCCCTGTAAATGTGAGACAAGGGGAGTCCGTGATAAGAGAAGAGTAAGTGAGTTTCTTCATCTAGGTGCGGCCTTATTGATTCGACCAATGGTCCGATGAACGATGGATCTTTCTCGAAGTGCCCTAGTTCTACTATGCCGGGGGACCATTCCATTTCGGACAGATGTTTGTACGCGTGTTTCAATGAAGACTCGGTGGTCGCTTGGGCGTGGTGTGGGAAAAGGGGGGCGAGGAGGATTCTGTCCACACCCATGTCTCTGAGATTTTGCAGGCCATCCCGGATGCTAGGATTGCCGTACCGCATCCCGACCTCGCAAGGAATTCCTAGGTTATCCTGTAGTGCAGAGGCCATTCTATTGGTGTAAACCCTGAGAGGTGATCCCTCTTCCATCCATATGCTCTGGTAGTTGGGAGTTATCTTTCGAGGCCTTGTTCTGAGAATTATCCCTCGAACGAGGAGGTGCCTCAAAGGTGCCGGTATGTCGATAACATCTGGGTCCAGGAGAAACTCCCTCAGGTAATCTCTAACTGATTCAATTGTTGGCTCATCAGGAGTACCGATATTCATCAGGAGTACTCCTGCTCCCTCCATGCCAATGCCCAGTTAATTGAGTAAATAAAGTAAGGTATCAGCACACTAATACAAAGTTTCACCCATCAATTGAGGCATTGCAGTTGCGAACGGGAAGGTACGAGAATTCGGTGTGGCTGTGTTTCCCGGCTCGGCTTCTACCTCCCCATCGTCACTCATCGTTTCAACGCCTCCGTGATCATCGCCGGAGACGAGGCTCTGCGTGCCGCCCAGGAAGATCAGGGCGGCGATCTGTAGATCCAAGTTCTGGTCCATCAAGACGCTTCATCGCCATCTATGACTTAAGCAACTTGGGTTCCTGCGTCATCAGTGCTTCACTTGAAAACGTTACACTGATAGCCCATGGGTGAGAAAACTATCTAGATTCCGGATTCGGAATCCGGTTACAAAACTCAATCGACTTTTCTAACGTTGACCGCGTTTGGGCCCTTTGGGCCCTCGCCGACCTCGAATTCGACCGAGTCGCCGTCTCTTATCTGTCCCTCTACCTGGGTCTTGTGCACGAAAAGATCGTCACCGCTCTCCTGCTCAATAAATCCAAATCCCTTCGTGTGGTTGAACCACTTTACTGTTCCTGTTGCCATTATTCGGGGGCGGCCTGACATAGTACTTGAATGGGACTGGAGAAAGTTCTCAATTCCACCCGAAAGTAACGTGATCTCACCTGGCGGCTTCTTTGGTTGAAATTTCTCTGGAGGCTGCCAGAATATCCATTCCCTTATTCGATATTCTCCAGTTTGGCCTCCTGTTGTTGGAAGCAGCTTCAACGACATCTACGTTTCTTAGCTCAGATAGGTGGTGGCTGAGAAGTTGTCTGGAGATCTTGAGCCTCTCCCTTATCTCAGTACCAGGCATGCCGACTGATCCAGAGTCTGCAAGCACTTCCAAGATTGCTAGCCTAGTTCCAGCTATGGGGTTCTTGATTCGACTGACCTCCTCTATTGACAGGGTGGAAACTGCATATCGACGAAGTTTGCCGTCCCTCCATGAAATGACCTGCCCCGTTGACTCCAGTGTGTGTAAATGGTATGATGTGACTCCATTTGCGAGACCGAGTCCGTCTCTGAGGGCCGAGAAGTGTATACCTGCGTTAGCCTCGACGTATCCCAGAATCCTACCCCTCGTTAGCATATCCTCCCGGTTTCTCTTCATTCCGGCTAGCATTGGCGAGACTAGGGCAATCAGAACCGTGACTTTGACGAACTCCAACATTAAAGATCCGATAAGCAAGGATCCGAGGGCCCCGGCACCTCCAATTATCAGCCTGCTCGGTAGTTCGGATCCCTTCCCGCCATCATCATCCTCATCTCTGGATTGTTCTAGTTGTCCATCCTCCGCGGAGTCGGATTCCTCTGCGAAAAAGGGCCCACCCCCCTCGTTTGGGCCGATTGACTCGTCCGAGTCAGAGCTAATCATCCAAGTTCCAGCTAAAATCGAGGCGACTGCCATGACGCTGAGGATCCTTACTGCCCGGACCCCTTCCATCGTACTTCGCATTCCATAATCACGTATGACTGCCTTGGTGAGAAGATTTGACAATTCGCAGTGTCCTTGAATAACGACCTACTCCGAGAGGCAGGGGAAGGCTATGGCGGAGGAGCCAGAAACAATCGAGGAGGTTTCCGACGAATTGTCGGAGGCGATGCTGACAGCCGCAAGGTCGGTAGTGAGAACCTGCATGCAAATCAGGCCCTCAGAACATGTTCTGGTGGTTACAGACCCCGGGACATCAGAAGTGGGTCGCGCGCTCTATGAGGCCACTGCAGAGGTCACTGACAGGATCCTACTGATGATGATGCCTCCCTCTCACAAGAGGGGGATGGAGCCGCCTTCCCCAGTAGCGGAGCTGATGAGGCAGCAGGACGTCGTACTACTGGCTACAGAGACGTCCCTAACGCACACGAGGGCTCGTCGAAATGCCACAAGGGAGAATGTCAGGATTGCATCTATGCCGGGAATAACGCAGGATATTCTGTCCAAGGGCGGTATGACGGCCGACTATGGTGCGATGAAGAAGGAGATTTCAGGACTCAATCCACTGCTGAGAAAGAGGACTGCAGTTACCGTCAAAACAGCCGCAGGGACAGATCTGAGTTTCAGAACAGGTGCCAGATGGGTGTTGGAGGACAGTGGAATTTGCAATCGCCCTGGCCAAATCACAAACCTTCCAGCGGGCAAGGTTTTCGTCCTTCCTAAGGAAGGTTCGGCAAATGGAAAAATAGTCATCGATGGCTCTTGGGAGGGATCTAGGTTGGAAGATCCATTGACCCTACTGTTGGAGGATGGCGTGGTGATTGGAGTTTCTGGGGGTGAAGAGTCAGAGAGTGTGACCAAGACGATGGACGAGGCTAGGGCTAGGGTCAGGACCTCATTGATTGAGAAGGTTGGGACTTTAGCGGAGTTCGGCTTTGGGATGAATCCTAGGTCGCACATCTCGGGAAACCAAATTGAAGATCAGGTAGTCAGAGGTTCTGCCTATGTCGCGATTGGCGACAACACTGCACTCGGGGGGTCTACGGGAGTTGGATTCCAACTAAGAGGCGTGATGGTCAAAGCAACAGTCGAATTGGAAGATGTCGATCTGGTTGTAGAAGGGAAAGTCACTGCTCGGAAACGGTGATTCTATGCGGGCGGTTCTCTGGTGCAACGGCGATAGTCCCAGCTCATTAGTTATCGAAAGGGTGGCACTTTCGGGGGCTGAGCTTTTCGGAGTTGATGGAGGGGCAGACAAGGCAAGGGCCTCTGGATACTCAGTCAGCGAGGTGATTGGGGACATGGATTCGGTTGATACTGGGGCATGGAAGGGTTCCATGAACAGAATCGTTGGAGATGACAACAGCGACCTGTCGAAATCTCTTGAAATTGTGATTCAGAGGGGATTTCAAGAAATTGATGTCATTGGAATCGAGGGAGGCTCATTCGGGCATCAGCTTGGAGTAATTGGGGCTCTAGCCGAGATATCGGGAGAGAGCAAGGTGAAGCTACACCACGAGACGGGAGTGACTCACAGGTACCATCCCTCCATGGGAGAAATGGAGCTGGTGATCGGTGAGGGGGTGCCATTCTCCGTTTTCGCATTGACCGCGTGCGGGAGCGTGGAGCTTAGAGGATCGAAGTGGGAGCTTGACGGAGAGGGATTGGACTTGTCAACCCGCGGCCTCAGCAATGAGGGCAAGGGAAGGGCGGTTTCGATTTCCTCAGATGGAACACTAGCCATATTCGTAGAGGGGTGAGGTCTGCCACTAATCTGTGGAGGGCTCTCTGGATAGCATCAGTGCTATTGGACGGGTCCTCTCGTCACTCTCGAGGCCTATCTTCATGATTACAGCCAATGGCACTCCTAGTACCATCCCCATTATGCCCCATGCCCAGCCCCAGAATGCCACTAGGAGGAGGAGTACTATTGGAGACATGTCCAGCCTCTGCCCAGCAAGTTGTGGCTCGATAATTCCGCCCCATACCTGCTGATTCGCGACTAGAAGGGCTATCAGAAGAAGCGCGGATGAAGAAGGTAGGACGATTAATCCCAGAAGTATCGGCGGGATAATCGATAGGAGGGCTCCGACGTAAGGTATGAAGTCCATCAGGAAAGTGATTGAAGCCCATAGGAAAACGAATGGGATATCCATTGCAGAGAGGACGATGGCAGCGAATATGGCTTGCCCGAAAGCGACTGATGCTCTGGTGACTACGTACGTGTTAATCCCCTCTCCGGAGCCGGCTGCTACGGACATGATCCTATCAACGTCGTCCGGGTATGCCGCCTTGATTCTCTTTGGGAGCGTCTCGGCCTCTAGGATGATGAATAGTAGGAAAATTAGGACTGTGACCAATCCAGTGGTGAATCCAGCGAGGGTTCCCACGAAACCAGTAGCGTAGGAGTTGATGGTGTCTATGGTAACTAAGTCCGTCAGAGCGGACGTATCAAGAGTGTACCCTAAGATGGAAAGATCCTCAAGCCATGCAACCTTCACTTCAAGAGACTGCTCGAGCTCTGGTGCCTCATTAGTGAAATTCTGCATGTTCTCGTACATTGAGTTAGAAGCGAAGAAGAGGAATCCCATCACCATTGCAACTAGTACCCCGTATGCCAGCAGGGGGTGACCGCCTATTCTCTCCTCCAGCCACTGGGCCGGAGGCCTGATCAGGAAGAATATCAGAGTGGCTACAACTAGAGGCTGTATTACTGCCTTAAGGTGAACAATTGCTAAAACTCCGACTAACAAAATTATACAGATGTTAGCCAGAGTGCTTGAAGTCAGACTTTTGAAACTAGCATTCTGCGACATGTCTCTCTGAGTGTGCGAGGTGGCTACAGCGCATCAATGGTTCGCCGGCATAGTTTTCCATGAGTTGGAAAAAAAACCATGATAAATCAGGAAATTGCACGGGAATATACACTCTCAAAGGATTTCGCGTTACTCTCGTATGTGAACGACTCAATCACCCTCGCGCGTCCGGATTCGCCCTTTTTCCTTAGGTTTGAATCGTCATTCAACTCCGAAGCCATTGAGTCCGACATTGATTCTATTTCGCCCATGGAGAAAAGTGACCCCACCGTTGCGTCGACCATCTCTGGGAGAGGTCCCTCGTTAACTGTCACTACGGGAGTGCCCGAGGCCATTGCCTCGAGAGGTATTAGCCCCTGGCCTTCGTAGAATGATGGGTAGACCACCAAATCTGCGGATCTGAATAGGGCGGCTAGACTCTCGAATGGCATCCCTGACTCTATGGCAACCTTGTCTCCGATACCGAGCTTGGTAGCCTGCCTATTCAGACGGCCCTTCAGATGCCCCCTGCCAACGATAACGAGCCTTGACTCGGGTACTTTCTCCTGTAGTCTCGCAAAGCCCCTTAGGAGGGTTCCGAATCCCTTTCTCGCCGCCAACCTACCGACGGCCAGTATCAATTTAGCGCCATCATCATTCGCGCCATATCTTCTTCTGATTCCCCTGTACTCAGACATCTCTTCCTGGGAATCCATGTCTACAGGGCGGAACATCGATGTGTCTACGCCCCAGTGAATCACTTCACAGTCCCACTTCTCGGGAACGCCGTATCTTGTTTCGAAATCTGCCTTTGTAGCATGTGAGTTAGCTACACAAATGCTTGACTGATTGACTGCGGCTCTCTCGAACTTTGCATACCTCCTGGCAGTGAGTAGAATCGCAAGATCGTTCGGATTCGCCCAAACTGCGGCCTCCTTAGCCTTCCCCGCTGCGATTAGCCCATCGCGTTCCCCTAGCCAAGAGCCGTGGAGGGAGGACACTACTGGGGCGACATTCTGGGTGCATCTGCGGAACTGAGACTCTGACCATGAAATCATCGGGCAATGCAAATGCACCACATCTACTGGATCGTTCTGATTCAGATCCTCCAAGGCACTTAGTGCCCTCCTACCATATGATCTGGTAAATTCCATGGGAATCTTGGCCCAACCAACTGTGATCACAGTAACACCGTCCTGAACGGGTGCATCTCCCCCTCCTGACCTTGTGATCACGGTGACCCTATGGCCCCTCTCCACTAGTGACGAAGAAAGGTGGAATACGGTGGACCCCATTCCCCCCCACCTAGGCGGGAATTCGGCTGACAGCATGGCTATGTGCATGGTTTTCGATATTCCGGGTTCAGCGACCACATTTCAAGAGCGCGTACACAGGGCAGGGGTTCGCATTGTTCAAAACGGGTTGGCGGGTGGGCGTTTTGATAATATGTCCGAGACACTGCCTGTACACGTAACGGTCGTGATACCAACCAGGAACGAAGAGGAGGCCATCGTGGACACGATTCGATCCATTCCAAGTGATGGTTGGTGTGAGGAAATCGACTTTCTAATCATTGACGGGAACTCCACTGACAGGACTAGAGAATTAGCGGAGGGAGAGGGGGCCACTGTATACGTCGAGCCCCGTAAGGGCTATGGTAGAGCGTACAAGACTGGTTTCTCCATGGCACCAGGTGATGTCATTGTGACGATGGATGCAGACTGTACATATCCCGGAGAGGAAGTTCCTGGCCTAGTCAGGAAGCTTCTGGAAGAGGATCTTGAATGGATTACCTGTGACAGGCTTCGAAAGGCCGAGGAGGGTGCGATGCCAGGACTGCATGGCTTCGGTAACTGGGTCCTTTCTACCACTGCTACTATGCTATACTGGTACGGGATTCACGACTCTCAGAGTGGGATGTGGGTATTCCGTAAGTCGATTTTCGAGGACGAGCGAGTACGTCCGAAGCACGATGGGATGCCATTGTCCCAGGAATTCAAGATCAGGGCTCGCAGGTATCTCGGCAAGAAGAAGACTGCAGAGGTCAGTGTCCCATATCGTCCGAGGGTGGGCGAGGCCGAGATCAACACATGGGGAGACGGTCTTCTGAATCTGAGGTTCCTGTTCACACACAGGCTAGGGCTTACTCGGCAAGTAACTCCTTGGGGACCAGAGTAGCTGATTAGCGACTGCAGTGTCTGAACTATGAGGCTGGTGTCTTTCCTACTCCTTGTCGGGTTCATCCTCTAGATCTCTGGAGTCGAAGGCCGACCATGACTCGATCATATCGAGGTCGTCTTGGAGCATTCTGCGTCGATTGGCGGAGTAGAACATGCCCCATATCACTACGACTGTTATGGCTGCGAAGAGGAACGGCAAGCCACTACCCAGCATCCAGTCCAAGAAACCCGTTGACTCCTCTGATGTCACTGGGACTATGAAAACCATGACTGGGCTTACTGCGTCGCCGTCGAGAGCCCATGCTTCGATTCTTGCTGAGCTCGAGCCGGTGACCTCCCATGTGGTCTCATAAGTCCAAATGCCATCATTGGCGAGAGTATCACCAAGCTGCCCGTCGTCCCTCATTTGGAATCCCTTGGACATCCCTCCTGCAAGCATTTCTCCACCAACTGAGGAGGTCGTGCCATCTGGGTCTATGAGCTCTACAGTGATTCTCATTGGGGTTGCCTCTCCGTCAATCAGCACGCCCGGAGTCACAGTCAGATCATTGAGCTGCGGGGAGGATGCTCCGACAGTCAGGTTGATCGAAGCGGAGGATTGCTCGCCTCTTGAGTCCCTAACTATGAGGTCGATTTTGACAGGCCCTGGCATCAGGTTGATGGAAATGGCCTCCTTATCACCTATCAAAGAGCCATCTATCATCCACTGGTAAAGGGTAATGTCACCATCATAGTCGTATGACTCAGAGCCATCGAGATTTACTTCGCCCCCAGGGGGGATGTACTGGCCCTCAGAGATTCCAGAAATTACTGCCACCGGCCCTGTCTCTAGTACCGTAATTTGCTGGATGTGAGTCCTCATCATGCCCTGCTCGTCAGTGAGTTGGAAGGTCAGATTGTGCAAACCCGCCGGGAGGTAGTCATTGTACCAGAAGTCAGTAGTCTTCGAATCCAGAATTGGTTCGGGGACTAGGTCGGAGAAGACGGAGACGGTGAACTCATCCCCATCCGGATCGAATGACTGCCTGAAGTCGAACAATATCGGGAGGTTGGAAAGGACTACGGAATCGGGGACAGGTGAGTCGAGAATTAGTATTGGAGCGGCTTCATCGACTCTTACCATTATCTCGTCCGACACAGGAGGTCCAGAGCCGTCATCGACTGTCAGTGTGACTTGATGCACCCCCTCTGGAAGTCTTGTCTCTATCGACCAACCGCTCCCTAGTGGTTCGCTCATGATGTCACTCTCCCAGAGGACGCTGACAAGGTCCGTGCTAGTCGACGTTAGCGGGTTACATACCAATCCGCTACCATTTGCAGGTAGGCTTTCGCAGGAGAGGTCCCAATCCCCTGAGCCTATCGCCTCGAAGTTGATGATCGTACCCGAATCTGTCAGTACTCCATCCTGGGGGGATGCTATCACCGCGACAGGTGGAGAATTGCTGACTTGGAGGGTCTCTTCCGCATTAGTCCACTGTCCCGAATGCCCGGGTAGAACGTCACTGGCGTACATGGTGATCTTGTGCTCGCCTTTGGATAGTGTGCCATACCACTCGATAGCAGATGCAGGCGAAACTCCCGAGTACAGCAGACCGTCCCTGTCGCTCCAGAACTCAAACTTGACGTCATCTCCCTCTGGATCAAAAGTCATGGAACCGTCCAACATCACTGTGTCAGATGACCTGTTGCCGGACCTAGTCACCACCATGTTTGCAGTTGGGAGTTCATTGAATAGTTCCACATCGAATATCCAAGAGACTGTCGGGTTGATGGAATCGGATGCGAAAACTGTGACAGAGAACTGGTTGGGAGCACCCGGGAAGGAACGAATAATCTGATCGGGGCACCCGGGGGAAGGGTCGGGCGGGGTCCCGACACCTCCCTCGTACGAGGCCTCGACCCAACAAGTCAGTTCGTCTCCCTCTGGATCATAGGTCCCCCCTAGGAAGATTGTCACATTAGCGGTCTTTCCGAGGTATAGCGTCCCCCACGGGGATATTCCCGGAGATGTACCAACAGACAACACAGGGGGCAAGTTGGTTAGCTCGATCTGTCTAGACTCTGTAGTGCAGTGGCCCTCTGAATCACAGACTTGCAGGGTTATCTGGTGAGAGCCGTCGGAGAGGCACCCCTCGTTGGAGTAAAGTGGGTCATTGACAGAAATCCATGAGTTGTTAGTTTGACTGCTGCTGGCCCCACACGAGGCTGCTATGTCTCCATCGATGCTGCTGGTCCAACTGAAAGAAAGTTGATCGTCGTCCAGATCCCATGACCTGGTGGCGTTGAGAATTACCGCTGATCCACTCGCGTATATTCCTCCTTCCTGTGGGGAGTCCCAGATGATGAAGGGTGGCTGATTGGGTATTTCCAGTAGGCATTGAACGTTAAAGTCCGAGACCATGACTACTGGGGCCGAGTCATTGTGAACTCCGTCGTAGTCGCATCCGATGTATGCGGTGTTGTTCGCGGACCATCCCTGTAAAGGCGTCCATCGCTGACCCACGAATGGGCCGAGCACCTCATGGCCAGAATAAGGCAAAGTGCCGACGTACTCCGGATTATAGTCATCGAATGTGATGTTGACATCGGCGAATGGGATGTTTCGGTGATTCTGGTTTACCACCCCGACATCAGCCCTCCACATTACATCCACGATATTGCTCGATTGCGAGGATGTGGGAGTACCCATCTGAGATGATGAAATCCAACGAACGTGACTATTCTCGACTGCATGGAAGTAATCAGTGGTCCCAGGCAAGAATAGTGAGTCGGTGAAGTTGACGATGGCTTCAGTGACGGTGGGAGCTGGGCCCGGACAGGCGAGAGAGACATTATTGACGAGGAGTTCAGTATGGTCCGAGATGTCGAGACAATGGCTCTGCCCCCCTCTGATTACACTGAAACTGAGAGACGATGTTTGGTCTCCAGCTGCGCTCCAAGACATTCCCTCGTTGTCACCATTCAGGTCCATTAGTTCTATCTCTGCATCGGCGCCTTCTATTTCGACCGCGTATGTAGTTGAGTTGGAGTTTATTGCAATGTCACTGATCAGAATGTTGCCTTCGTGGGTTAGTCCACTATTGTCTATGTCCAATGCTGGGCCAAATGCTGGATCTCTTATCTCAATCGCTGAAAGCTGCAGGTCTATGCTGTCCCTGACAACTAGTCCGAATTGGTCCTCAGTGGATGAACATGTGACGCAGCTGACGTTCTTTCCCGCGCTACTGACATCGTTTGACTCGTAGAAGTAAATTCCAGAGCCCAATGACTCAGAAATCGCGCCCAGTCCGTTCCTGTATGTGTGCACATGCTCGAGTTCAACATTACTGGACTCTCTGATTGACACCCCGTGCCCGGTGTTGTTCTTACTCAGTACCAAGAAAAGTTCGGGATGGAACTCTCTGATGTCTAAACCATTGGCCCCATTACCATCAATCTCCCAGTAGCTGCCCTGAACGCCTCCCTTCCACAAAAGCACGCCAGGGCCGGTAGAATTCTTAACGACAAGATCATTGATGGTAGGGGCCCAGTTTGCACTCCTTAGGAATAATCCTGCTCGATCATTGAAGGGTGAGACGGCAGTAGTCTTCCCGTTGCGAAGGAGTGTGATATGATTCATAATCGTAGAGGAGTCTATCATGTAGCCTCTGATTCCCACAGCTGCATTGTCCTCGATTAGGGCCCCGTCGATATGGACCCCACTAGTGTTGATGTCGAAGGCCGCTATTGCGAGGCCTTGGGCCTTGGCCCCCGGACCCCCAGTTCCTCTGACTTCCAGATCATTGAATACCGCATTAAGTGGGAGGTTCGAGTACTGGCTATGATTGTACTGCTCGACCATCACCCCCCTGTACATGCTGTTTTCAACAACCGTGCTTTCTATCGTCGGCCTTGTAGTCCAGCCTTGTGTTATGTGCCTGACGTAGATCCCATTGTCGCATCTGTTTACGGAGGAGTCTGAAATTAGGGGGAACGAGTCCTCAATCCACATTCCGGCGCCGATAGCGAGAGTAGCTCCACTGACGTTAGAAATTTGTAAATCGGAGAGGAGTCCTCCCGAGCTGCCCCATTGATTTAGCCCTCTAGTTATCACTCCCTCAATTATGGCCCCCTCAACCACTGGTGCTGAGTATGCGCCGATGGAGAGGCCGATTCCATACCTCCAGGTTGTCGAGGTTCCATGTACATCTTGTCCGCCCCCGTCTATGACAAGGTCTCTGATTGTAGGAGACGCGCTGCTGAATAGATCGATCGCAACATTGTCGGCATTAATGATCGTGAGATTGGATAGTACTGGATCGCTACCATAAACTGTAACTCCGTACTTGGAATTTGTAACTGTTAGATTGTCAATCTCCGAGCCTAGCCCGTTGCTCGAATAGTTGAACACAATTCCTTCATGGTTCCCCGCCACCGAGTCCAGGAGTACGGGCGAGGCGGACGTTCCCGCCACCGATATCCTCCCATCGACGTCAATGGTGTACCCTGCACCCAATTTTATCGTGGTACCGGGAGATACGGTTAGCACATCACCAGACTCTACTGTGTGCCCCTCTGGCAGTAGGACAGTTCCTGACCACACAGTTGTCGTCCTAGAGTCAGCAGTAACGGGCTCAAGTGGGGTGATGGATAAGATGAGGAGGGTTACGATGAGGAATGGCCCTAGCGACCGTTCCGAACGTCCTCCCATAGAACTTGGGGCGACTAGTTCCATGTTATCTCTTCGTACACTTGGGCAATAGGGGATTTACGAATCGGAGAGGTCATAAACGGATAGTATCGGGAGGCGAATGGGAGAGGAAAATGAGCACTGCGTTCGTTCTCATCAAGACTGCCCCTCAGAGGGAGCTTGATGTGTATCTGACATTGCTAAATCTGGAATCTGTGACCGAGACTCACGTATCTTACGGAGAATATGACCTAGTGGCCAGAATTGACTTTGAAGATGAGAAGGAAATGGCTAGGACCCTGATAGGTCAAATGCGTTCCATAGATGGAGTTATTCGAACGGAGACGCTGATTGCGGTGGAGGTCTGATCATGGCTGTCGGTTTCGTTCTAATCACTACGGAGCCTGGCGCCGAGGTTTCTGTCAGGGAAGCCGTTTCCGGACTTTCCTCTGTGTCCGGGCAATGGATAGTTTTCGGAATGCATGATCTCTTCGTCAAGGTGGAAGCCGATGACGAGTCGGAACTAACACGTTGCATAGTTCAAGAAATTAGATCGATAGAGGGAATTGCGGAGACTCGGACGCTTATTGGCGCTGAGATTTGATTACTATGTCACGAGCTACTGAAATTAGAAGTAGACTAGTTGCGATTACAGTACTCGGTTTGATGGTATTACCAGCTCTCGCTGCAGCCGTTCCTACGACCCATGGCTCGATTGACACGCCACAGGAGTCTGAATGGTGGGAACACACCAATATGGATCATGATGGAGACTACATTCATGATGCGATTTGGAAGGCCGCAAAATCGGAACATTATGACTATGTGGATGAAAATGGCAGGATTTCAGTAATTGTCGATTTTGACCATACGCCCACTGCGGAAGATCAGAAAATGCTAGAGGATTCTGTGGGTTTTGAAACCCAATTCAGATATTGGCTAATCGACTCCATGGCAGGAACAATCTCTCTGGACATAATCCATGAAGTAGTCCAATTGCCAGGGGTTGTCTTTGTCGAGTTAGATGGCCGTTTGGAAGTCCAGATGAATGACGTCAACGGCATCCATGGCGTCGATATGGTCTGGCAAGACACGGGTTACACTGGTGAGGGCGTAACGATGGCAATCATCGATACCGGAATTGACGGTAATCACTCCGGTCTGGACGACTTGGACGATGATAACTCCACTAACGATCCAAAGATACTGGCATTCTATGACTCTGTGAATAATCCTGACCTGCGGAATGGTACCGAGGTCGAGCCTTACGATGGAAACGGGCATGGGACCCACTGTGCTGGAATCACCACAGGTACGGGTGCTCCTACATTCGAATACGTCGGAGTCGCTCCCAAAGCGAACTTGGTTGGGGTTAAGGTACTGAGCGACGAAGGAAGTGGTTCTTTCGCGCAAGTCATGGCGGGTATGGAATGGACCGTTGAGAAGAAGAACGAGTTCAACATAAGGGCTGCCAGCATGAGCCTTGGTGGCCCGGGCGCCATTGAATGGACATCCTCGGAAGAGGAGTCGGTGAATAGAATGGGCAATGAGATGATGAGAGCAGGAGTAGCCCTATTCATAGCAGCAGGAAATAGTGCTGGGCCAGCGACTATTGGTACTCCAGGAAGTGCAGAGGACGTCATTACTGTGGGAGCCCTTGACAAGAACACTGCGATAGCCGTCTACTCTAGCCAAGGGCCCACTGAGGAAGGACGGATCAAACCCAATATTGCATTCGTGGGGAGCGATGTTATGGCCCCTGATGCCAATACGGGGACTGGTTACGTCGCTCTATCCGGAACAAGCATGGCCACTCCCGGAGCTGCAGGCGTTGCGGTACTAATGTTCCAAGCGAATCCCGATCTGTCTCCCTTCGACATCAGAAACATGATGCAGGAAACTTCGACTTACCGGCAGTGCCACTACATGGCTGCGAATGAGCCATGTGCAGAGGACGCCATACCAAAGAATCGCCAGAACAATGTGTATGGGCATGGGCACGTCAATGCCCTTCCCTCTGTGGAGGAGGCAGCAAACTACCACTATGAGTTGAGTTTGTCACTCAACATAACCCTTGGCAGTGAGTATGGAATGGACAACAGGGTCCAAGTGGGCCCCGGAGACTCCGTGTTATACAATCTGGACGGGGCTATTCAGAGGGTCCAGTGGAGAACATGGGATATGAGGGACAATTGGATGGACCTAGCAGAATTTGATATTGGGGACTCCCAGTTTGAAGTCACCCATAGCCTTCTTGTCGATAGGCTGAAGTATCTCCCAAACAACTCGATTGAAGGGGACCAGGTAATTCTCGTAAGAGCGATTTCCGGAGATGAGGCTTCGACTAACCTAGCTGCGAATATTCACATCTCCGGCGAAGAGAAGATCGAGGAGGGCGAGGAGGAAGGTTCGATTGCGGGGGTCTTAGTCGCAGCTTTGTCTCTGATCATACTGCTATTGTTGGTTACCCTAGTCTTCGCCGGCATACAGCTCAGGGAAAGGGGCTATTTCGGAGATGATGAATTCTATGACGACATAGAAGAGGTTGTTGACTCAATGACGGTGGAAGGTGAGGGCGAGCATCCCTCTGGATGACTCATAGCCCCCTTGCGAGCCTTGTTGCTAGTTCGTTCGCGGCACTATTGCACTCTGCCTTCCTGAACCTGCTAATGGCCTCGTTCCAATGCGACATTCTGAGATTCGGCTCAAGAATACCCCTCCAGTACCATCTCTGGGCCGAGAGCCTCCTAAACGCTGCTACATCTTCCCTTAGAGGGATATCTGATGCCTCTGAATGTGCCGAAACTAGCCACTCGGGAGGAGACTCGCCACAGGATTCCAAGGCAACATGGATTGTCCTGATTCTGTCTAACGGCGACTCAGATTCTTCGATGATACTGCGTGATGCCTCTATGGCTTCCTGTGAAGCCCTTCCGTCGTTCCTCACCGCAAGCCTCGACCTGAGGTCCAACATTACCAGTCTTGGGTTGTCCTGACCCAGTCTCCTCTCTATGGATTTACGGGATTCGGACGCGGCAGAAAGGTCGTAGGAGCTGAGTGCGATTCCATGTCGAACTAGGTCTATTGCAAGTTTTGCTGCTTCTGTATCAGATTTGGAGAGGCCGGATAGGTCAATTTCCGATATCCTCGAGGACAGGGTTTCCAAGAGTTCCTTTGAAATGGCTCCCGGGAGCCTGTCATCATAGAGTCTGACTAGGGATGATATCGACGCCCTTGCCCTCTCTGATGGCTCTAGCATGGAGATAGCTTCCTGCTCGAGTCTGTCTGCTTCGGAGGTCCTTCCCTTCATCCTAGCCGAGCGTGAGGAGAGTAGTTTCCTAGATGGGCCATCCGAAAGTTCCGTGATGTGGGAATCTGCAATTTTCACTTCACCCCTCTCCAGTGCCAGATTGACTGCTGACTCCCTGATGGAGTCGTCTTCGGAGATATTTACGGCGCTTTCAAGCAGGATGGCCGCTGCTGAACTATCGTTCTCGGCTATTTCCTTGATGTTCTCTGAAATCCAGGAGATGTCTGCTTCTTCCCCCCTCTCCATCCTATGGTGGGCCTCGAGTCTTCTGGCTCTGGCCCCTCCTATGCCGGACCATCTTTCCGCAGCTTCGGAGTGCATAGCTGCTGCCTTTTCGTCTGTCCAGGAGGCCCTTCTGACATTCCGGACTAGGTGATGAGGCTCTACTGAACCCTCCTTCCACCTTAGAACCGCGGAGTCATCAAGCTCCAATGTGCCTTCCTCACTTTCCATCTCTTGGATCTCGAGGGGTATCGGGGAAATCGAAAGCTCATCTAAGGACCCCAGTCCCTCATCGCTAAGCCTTCTTATGACGGTCGACTGTACATATTCCTGAATTGCCTCTGCTCTCTCTGGTATTCCCTCCTCGGGAGACCACAGGCGAATCGCCAGAGGGTGCCCGCCGAGGGCCTCTATGATCTCGTTTGCAGAGTCTGAATCTACCTCTGGTAGCAAGGAAGTCGCATCCTCATTCTTCAATCCGCCAATCCTGTAGTCATCAAATCCTACCAATTTTCCGAACGGGCTTGGGGCCCTGACGATTACCAGTATTGGCGACGGCCCCGAGGAGGCCTCGTTGAGAAGATCAGATATGGAGTCCACGTGTCTTGGGTGTAATTCCTGAGACTCATCTAGAATCAGTAGTGTCCTTTCCGTGGTAGATGCCGATAGTATAGCAGAAGAGTCCGAAGGCGCATTTTCCCCCAACCACATTCTTCCAATTGAGTGGACGTCGCTGTCGAGGTTGCATGACGCCCAACGAATCGTCCATCCTTTTTCGCTGAAATACTCGGCTACCGCGCCAGCGAGAGTAGACTTTCCTATTCCTGGAAGGCCACTGAGAATTATGGATTTTCCATCAGAAATGGATGATGCGATGTGATCTATCTCGTCGACGCGTCCACTTACCACTACTGGTTCGGGAACGGGGCCAAACCTCATTCCCGAAGTGGCCATACTGACGTATCCTGATTCTTCTAACTCATGCCGACCTTCCTGAGTGATGTGCACTACGGTTCTACGACGACTCCCGCCTCCGATTACATGGGCATTTCGAGTACTAACCATGCCCCTCTCCTCCAATGAGGACAGAGGGGAGTGAAGGGCTGATCGAACCACCCCCAGGGACTCTGCTAATCCCGGTAGTGAGAGGCTCCTGGGGACATCCCAAGCTGTTTCCAAGGACTCTGAGAACTCACTCAGGCGGGCAAGGATTCTCGTCTGCGCCTCCGTAAGCACGCACCTGTGGCGAGGCACGGGTTCATTGGTATTGACCTCGGGCGCATCAATGGAAATGCCAGTGGACAAGCCATCTCTTGACCTTCCTCGCAAGCCGGGGGTTTACCTATTCACTAGAGAGGATGAAAGGGTGATGTACGTGGGAAAGGCCACTGATATCAAATCCAGAGTTTCTTCTTATTTCTCTAAAAATCCGGATCGGGAGATGATTCCTAGGCTCGTCGCGGAGGCTGACCGAGTGGACTTCATTGTGACTAAGAGTCCATCTGAGGCCCTAATTCTGGAAAGGCAGCTAATCCGCAGGCACAAGCCGAGGTACAACTCTCGCATGAAGGATGACAAGTCCTTCCCATACATCGCGATTACATCCCACGATTTACCCCGGATTCTCTACTCGAGGCATCCTCCCGAAGGTTCGAAGCGTTGGGGGCCATTCACCGATGCGGGAGCAGCAAAGAAAGTCGTCGAGCTCCTTAGGCGCTTCTTCGGAATCAGAGATAATCGAAACAACCTACCTTTCGGCTACATTGAATCGGATGACCCAGATGACTACCGACGAAGAGTCCGTGCGATCGTTAGTATCCTAGATGGTGATGCGGGAATTCTAATCAAGGGGCTGCAGGATGAGATGGATGAGCACAGTAAGAATCTGAGGTATGAAGCCGCGGCTAGGTCGAGGAATATGATAGCCTCTGTGAACGGTACGATCTCGGAACAGGCGATTCACAGTAGGTTCTACCAAGACTGCGATGCGATAGGCTTCGCTTCTACCGGGGACTCGGGGATGGTGACAATACTACACGCAAAGGACGGCGTGATAGAGGGACAGACCGAATATCCACTGATTCACAGGGGCGATGCCTCTGAGTCCGTCTCCTGCGTACTCGTCGAACATTACTCAAACAGGCGACCTCCGAAGAGCATCCTAGTGCCATCGCAAGTCGGCGAATCAGTAGAGTCCTGGCTTTCGGATCTCAGAGGCTCCAGAGTTGAAGTTAAGATACCGAAAAGGGGAGATTTGGCAAAGCTTCGTAGTATGGCTGACAGAAACGCGGAAGTTCTTGTTAGGCGTTCAAGGAGGAGTAGCTCGGGAAGCCTTGAGCAGAAGGCAGCGGACGACGCGGCAAAGCTGCTTGGTCTGGATTCACTGAACCACTTGGTTTGCTTCGATATGGCCCAGCTTCAGGGAGTGGAGCGGGTCGGGGCTTCGGTAGTCTTCAGAAATGGGCGTCCTTCGAAGAAGGAATACAGGACTTACAGGGTGAAAACCGGTGCTAACGACGATCTCAGAATGATGTCAGAGGTTGTCGAGAGGTGGTTGAAGCATCAGGAGGAGTGGCCGGATATGCTACTCTTGGACGGAGGGGAAACTCATCTCTCCACGATCGGAGAAATGCTCGAAAGAAGGATTCCGAGGGGTAGTTTCCTTCTCGCTTCATTGGCAAAGAGGGAGGAAACCCTCCACATGGATGGCATGAGCCCGATGGTTCTCGACAGGCGAGGGCGCGTTCTGGTCCACTCTAGGGACGAGGCTCACAGATTTGTCAATCAGTATCATAGGAAAAGGAGGTCCAAAGGTGCTCTCAAAGACCCCCTAGAAGATATCGAGGGCCTGGGGGCGAAGAAGATTCAGTCGCTACTACGGCATTTTGGCGGCAGGAGCGGGATAGAGCACGCGAGTGTGGAGGAGCTGAAGAGGGCCCCTGGGATTGGCGGGGAAATGGCCAAGAGGATCAGGGGCCATTTTCATCACTAGAGTCTGCCTCTTCGAAGAACTGCTCATCTACTACGACGAGCTTCTCCTCCAGCTTCCCGAACTCGCGCTCCATCGTTACTTCCATGACTCTGGCCTCCTGCTCGGCGATGTTCTTCGTTCTCCTCTCCTTCCTCTCCTTCCTCTTTCTCCTGAATCTGCTGATTGAAAGTGCGATGAATACCAGCAGGACCAAAGCATACGGAGCTAGTTCTCCCACAAGGAACACCCAAGTTACCTCGACTGAGTAAGTCACTTTGTCGGTATTGGCATCCCTGCTGCATTGTGCCCAGGATTCCGCCTCGGGGCAGATTGGGAGGGAGTAATTCAGGACCTGCCTACCATTTACGGTCCCGATTTCGCCTAGCCCCATCTCGCTTTCGAACGATACGATCCTGACTGAGTCGGGCATCAGGACGTGGAATCTTGCTGAAGACCTGATGGTTCCAAAGGCCGTATTCTCCATCAGGGGAGTGATTCTCTGGGTCACAGAAGCGCCCTCTATTTGCATGCCCGTATCTGTGAAAAATGGCATCCCGTATGCTGTGGCTAGTATGCTGGATGCCCTCAGGGCTACAGAGGCTGGTTGAATCGAGATGTCCACGTCCTGCTGCCTAAGAGACATCGTAATCTCTGCATTACTGATTGTACTCGAAAGCCTAAGTGGCACCCTGTCGCTCATTTGCGGGTCGTTTCTAATCTCTATGGTAGAGAAATCTGCGAGAAATGGAGTCTTTGAAAAATCAGCATTAAATGTGTAATATCCGATCCCTAAATCTTGATTTTTCAGGCTTATTTCGCCCAGTCCCTCTATCAGTTCAGATGACGACTCTGTCAGAGTCCTAGCGAGTTCCTGAATGCCATCATTGGATATCTCGAAATCGATGGGGTCACCTATTCCGATATCCAAGGTGGATTCAATCTCCGATCCTGCTAGAAGTCCGCCATCCAGACGGTCGCCCATCACGATAATTCTCCTTAATGCGTCAGAGGGAACTGGTAGGAGGTCGATTTCATCCTCCCCTGGGTCTATCCCCAATCTGTATATCTCCAATACCACTTCTGAGTCGAAGTCCACTGAGACAGAGGAGGACAGTTCGTGTATCGCGACCTTCTCGATGTCGATTGTCACATCGAAAGAGACGCATGTCTTCTGATTCGCTGCGCAGATAAGATCGGGGCTGTCATCCTCGCATGGATCCGATTCCAGACATATTGGATGCTCCCAATCAAATGGGCTCGATCCTGCGAATCCTAGTTGTCTGGTGGAACCTAGTTGATTGTCCCTCTCGTCATTGTTGGGAATTTCAATCACGATCATATCGGGATCACCGATGGTTGAGTCAAGCCATTCGGGCAGGATAACTGAGATGGTCAAATCCGACTCTGGGATGTTATCAGGCATAATGTCCCTCAACCACTGGACGTCCATCTCGATATTGAGTTCCAAGAGGCTGAGTAGGATAGCCAAATCCTCGTCGTTTGTTTTTGAGAGGTCCAGGGTTGCTGCGTCTCCATCACTATTCGACAATAGATTCTCGATTATCCCCGCCAATCTCACCTGTGAAGGTGGAGTTGTACTGCGGACCAATACCGGCCACTCGTCGCCCATTGCATTGTGTCCATCGATGCAGTACCTTACCTCGAGTGCCTCATCACAGGTTTCTCCAGGTATGTGCCTAAACATGAGTCCTTGGTTTGACGTGGAATCCACAAAGAAGGGGGAGCCGAAGTCAACGGTTGTGCCGATAGCATCGGAGAAGGACCGGGACAGTTCACTAACAGGGAGGCCATCCAGAATTGATGAGAGGTCTTGGTCGAATTCTTGGTCGAACATCCTGATTCCGTCAGAGGTAACCCATGGAAGTGAGACCTTGCCGCCGTAGAATTCCATTCCCCACTCTGAAAGGGTTTCATAACTGAGGTGGTGGATTCCTATTTCCAAGTCAAATCTGGTGCTCGAGGAGTCCCTAGCGTCGATTACTAGGTTGATATCCAGAGGTGCCCGTCTCTGAGGGTCTATGGACACTGTTTGAGTAGATATTGGCCTGTGCTTCAGAGTTGTGATAAGGTCTTGCGTGGAAACTCCAGAGTCGATTGATGACTCTGTATTATCCAGGGAGAGAACGGAGAATTTCTGTTCTTCTCCATTGACGTTCCTGGACCAAATCTGACCCGGTGGCTCGACTTCCTCCGCCATCGCGTAGTCCGGGGGGAAGATGGAGAGGTCGATAGCGTGACCCGGGGCAGCTGATGCAGTGAAGTGTGACTCTATCTCTGCACCCATTACGAGAATACCCTCCATCATTCGATTCAAGTCGGAGGTATCTTCCTCCATCCCCATCCGTTCAGAGTCGACCTGCAGGAGAAGCGTGGATTCGAAGCATAGTGGCGGATAGAATGGATCATTGGGCATACCATTCACCTCGTCTATGGAGTCTTGATCTGAGTCATAGACGCATTGTGTGTCCATCTGATTTCTGAAGTCAATCTCGGATATCGTGGAAATGGATGATGTGTTTGCAGTTGGGAAATTGACATCCACATACTCTTCGATAACCTCCTCCACTCTTTCGAGCATCCTCTCAGAAACGGTTGAGCCGCTTCGAAGAAGGGATTGGTAATTTCGGATGTAATCAGCGGGAATGCCGTCCAGAGGGGTGCTATCGCCACCTAGTTCAAGATCCTCGAGTCCCAAATCCTGCCTAGACATCTCATGAACGGCCAATTTTACTGTCATGATCACCATCTCCGCGTCCTCCGACTCGACCTCTACCGTAGCCCTCATCCATTCATGTCCGGGAGACGGGTCCAACATCGACTGGTAGTCGTCACAGATGCCCTCGCTACTGTTCCAAGTGGAGCAGGTATCGTTGGAAACCTCGGGCTGACCCGGGGGTGGTGCACCTGCAACGATGGGTGCGATGAGGAGGATTACCAGAGCGAGGGCGTGGTGACGCACGCCCTCGGGGGCGTGCGCTGTACCATAAGTCTGAATCAGTGATGTTCTCCCGTCGTATCGTATGTCGGATAGTGGGCCGCACGAGAGGCTTGCAGAGTCAGTTTCGAAATATCTTGGGATGAGGCCGCCGGATTCGTTGCCCAGGAAGTGGGAGAAGTTCTCTGATGTCGTGCTTCTCCCTTCGGATGCCTTCACCAGCAGAGGTTGGGCGGAGTTCAGGGGCCATGGACTATGGCGGGCAGTGGCAGACGGACTAGGCGCGACGCGGCTCGGTCAAATTGGCGAGGTAACTGGCGATTACAGGGAGAGCGGGGTTAGGATGCTTCTTGGCGATGACGACTGGGTGATTAGGAGGGAGAGCGGGGTTGACTATGGGTACAATATGACGAAGTGCATGTTCTCGGCCGGGAATGTGAACGAGCGTAGAAGAATGGGGGAGGTGGTCAGTCAAGGAGAAGTGGTTGTGGACATGTTCTCGGGTATTGGCTATTACTCGCTACCAGTACTAATCCACTCAGAGGCTGCTCACGTGCATTGCTGCGAATGGAATCCTGAGGCGATAGGTGCACTGAAGTGGAATCTGAAGAGGAATGGGGTCAGAGAAAATTGTACCATCCACGAGGGTGACAATCGTCAGTCATCTGGTGTTCTGAAGGGGGTTGCAGATAGGGTAATCCTGGGTCTCCTGCCCACATCAGAGAGTAGCTTCGGGCCCTCAATAGAGGTTCTACGGGAGTCTGGTGGGACTATACACGTTCACGGATTGGCTAATTCTGATTCCCACCGTGAGTGGTCGGAAGAAGTGGTCAGAAATTTTCGCAGACTGGATCCGAGTTACGAATTCACAATTTCTGATATCGTTCGAGTCAAGAGTTACGCACCAAAATGGGATCACTTAGTTCTGGACATCCGGGTCAATTGACATCCGTCGAACTCAAGTCGTTTGACTGGGGCCCGGTACCGTGGCAGAAGGCTGGCTCATGGGTGCTGCGGCTAAGTACAACGAGCACTCGCTCGATAGCCGGGATGACTATCCCGCCATACTGCTGATGCCAATTGACACTCTATCGACGATTCTCGAGTGGACGTTCCAGTCCCTCCCTGACGAGATTCTGGTCGGAATGGACCCCGATCCCGATATTCCCCACCCAAGTGGCGTCGATGACATGTTCTGTGGATGTGACTACTCCGAGGGGCTTTTCGCGGGCCAGGGATTCGTCCTCGGGCCGCCGCATCTAGTGAATAGAGGGGACTCTTACTCGGTCCACCATGTCCCTGAAGAGTGGGTCGATGGAGTGCTTTCCGAGGACAGGGGTGTCAGAGGGGGCAGATTCACCCATTGGATTCACACCCACCCGAATGCTGTTGCGATCCCGAGTGGGGCCGATGCCGAGGCGGCTCAATGGACAGAGGGGTGCGACATGATACTGGGAGTGAGATACTCACCGGAAGGAGTGCTACCCTGGTTCGACGATGTAGAGGGTGCGAGGAGGAGGCTGACTCCCGATGAAGTGGTCGATCATGAGGATTCTGACTTGCCATACCTCGGTAGATCCGTGACGGGCCATAGGATCCATGGATTGGAGATTATTGCATTCCACAGGACTGGCCTGGGCGTCAACCTGATTCTTACTGACAGGGAAGGGCGCCCCATACTCACTGATCCCTGAAGATGTGCTCCCTGAAGTGCGATAGTTCCTGGATGCTCCCCCTGATGTCGTCAAGAGCCCTGTGGCCAGAGGGCTTCGAGAACCTGGGTGCCTTGGGGTACCACCGCTTCGCAATCTCTTTCACCGATGTGACGTCGACGCTTCGGTAGTGGAAGAACTCGTGTAGCTCGGGCATATATCTCCTCAGGAAACGTCGATCCTGGCCTATTGTGTTTCCACAGAGCGGTGAAACACCTGCTAGGCAGTGCTCCATCAGGAACTCCAGAGTGACTCGCTCTGCCTCTGCCATCGGAACACCATCTGACCTGACCCTCTTGAGGAGGCCGTTCTTGGTATGATGAGTCAGGTTCCAGTCATCCATCTTTGCTAGCTCGGACTCAGGTTGAGATATTGCCAAAGCAGGCCCCTCGGCAACTATTGTCAGATCCGCCTCGGTAACAATTGTAGCAATCTCGATGATTGTATTCTCGTCAGGGTATAGTCCCGTCATCTCGAGGTCCATCCAGACGAGTCTGTCCTCCATGGGTGCAAGACGACAGAGATGCTGTCTTGAGTGTTGGGGGGCCAGAATCATAGAGTTGGCTGCTCGGGCATGCCCATGGCAGAAGTGAGTTACATTGGCCTCCTGAGGTCGAACAAGGCCTACAGAAGGCTGTTCACTGCCAATGAAATATCGTACATTGGCGATTGGTTCTCCATGATTGCCCTCTTCTTGCTGGCAGGCGAGGCATCGGACAATTCCCCGTTGGCCATTGCAGGGGTTCTCGCAACCAGGAGTTTCACTTTCGCCCCACTGGAGCCCCTCACCGGCATGCTAGCAGATCGTTATCCAAGGAAGTGGCTAATGGTGATAGGGAACGTTTGGTCGTTCGCAATTCTAGTTCTCGCTCTGTACTTGGGGCTTCTTGACAGTCTGGCTTCTGTATACCTGCTGGGCATGGCGATGGTCGTGGGCAGGGCTATTTCCTCCAATGCTGAGTCCGCCTACGTTCCCAACATTTGCACTGAGGACGAGTTGCTTTCCGCTAATGCTCTTTCTTCCGGAGGGTGGTCTGCGGCAATGGGAATCGGGGCCGGGATAGGTGGATTGACAATATCGAAGTACGGCATAGAGACGGCGCTGTGGATTGACTCCCTTACTTTCCTGATAGCGATTTTGCTCATTATGACCCTTCCCCATGGCGGTCCTAAAAAATCGGGGAAAAGGGACGGGGGGGCCACTGTCATGCTCGACGAGATCTGGTCTGGATGGAAGTACATCCTATCGAATCCCCCGATCAGGAGAGTCGTGCTGGCGAAGGCGATGTGGGCCTCTGGTGGTGGGGCCCAGGTATTCCTGCTGATACTCATTGGCAAAGAGGCCGGCTTCGGGGATGTAGCGGCCGGAATAGGGATACTGTACATGGCCAGGGGCTTTGGCTCTGGTTTCGGACCCATAGTCAGTCGACGATTGATGGCGAACGTTGGGCTGGTTCCCTACCTACTAGGCGGAGTTCTGATTATCAGTGGGGCGTTCTACATGGCCGTAGCGGTTTCCGATTGGACGATGGTTATCCTCGTCTATGTGTTCATTTCACATGCCGCTAGCGGGGTGAACTGGGTCCTTTCGACCACCATGCTTCAGAAGAGGTCGGCCGATGAGTGGCTAGGGAGGGTATTCGGCACTGACTCGCTTGGGATCACGATGACAATGGGGCTATCGACAGTAGCCGCTGGGTTGATTCTTGAAAATGGGATAATGACCCTGAGGGAGACAATAATTGCCACGGGGGCCTTGCAAATTATGGCTGGATTACTTTGGATATTACTAGCTACGCCCGAAGAGAAGAAGATGCTAGATCAAGCGATCTAGCCCCACTAGCACAATTATCGGCGCTATTGAGAACAAGATGTTCTGGACAAGGGACCTTGCAGAGGCCTGCGCCCTCTTCGTGACACGATCTTGGATCTCTCTGTCGAACTTCTCCATGGCTGCCGATGCTGGCTCCTTCACTTTGCCGAGAATCTCTTCGAGAGCGTCCGCACCCAAATCCAACAACCCGTACACGACTTCCTTCAGGGGGTTGTCTGCAGGGACGGTTGTTGTGATGCCATCTACCTCGTGTTCAACGTCAATCACCTCTCTCCAGGGCCTAGGTATTCCGGTCTCAGTGACATTCTGAAGTATCTGGCGGCCGGCGACTGCTCCCTGAACAACCATCTTTGCGGTACTGAGGTTGTATTTCGATATCATCTGGATGTCCCTGCGGGAGCGCATGACCTTGGAGAAGTCCGACAAGAGCCACCCCAAGCCTGCGAGAATTAGAAGGAACACACCCATCTGAGGAGTTTGTTCCCACGTAGGCCAACCGATGGGGCCGAGCCAATACCTAGCCCCTACGGCAATCAAAGCTGGTAGAATGAATGCCATCACTTCGTTGGCCACTATTAGCCAGAACCCCTTTACTGGTAATGACTTAATCTGTCCGAGGAACCACTTGACGTGTTTTGTCCTCTCGCCGGGTGGGGCGTATGTGTTGATCAAATCTACCAATGGAGGAGAGATGAAAACTAGTCTCAATATGAACGGTATTGCCAGCATCAGCAAGTATGCGTCCCATGGTGATGCAGGGGGCATACTGGGTATAGCAAACGCGTCCGCCATATGTGCACTCAAGAGAGGCCCAGCAATCAACCTCTCTACGAATTACCCGTAATTCACCTTCTGACACTAGATAGGGTCTCGGCCTGGGTCATCGCTGTCCTAAGGAGGAAGAATGCGATTATGCACCCTGCGAAGAAGCTCCCTCCGACGTATACATGGGTCTCGAACATGAGTATTCCGATAGCGGTCAAAGACAGGTAGGAGATAGTCTGGCATATCAGTGACAGCCTCTGCAGCATGACATACTCCATCTCATGGACATTAGAGGCCTCCTGTATGTACGAGTTGATCAGGAAGAATATGGCTTGGAAGGGGAGGGCGGCTGCAAGGATTGCTAGGCATGCCACTGTTACCATCTCAGGATTATCGGGATCTAACTCGAGTCCACGAAACAGTAGATTACCCGTATTTAGACCGATAATGGCAGCATGAATCGCCCATGCCTTATCGGCTGGCGTTTCTTCACCGTCCTCGCCTATTGGGACAACCATGCGATGCTGCCATCAGATTCACCATTGAAGGTTACTCCGATGGAAGAGGTCGAAGGCTCGGTTGCTGGATGTCCAGTTATGCATCAGACACCAGGTGCCCTACCCCTCATCAACCTCCTCCAGATTGGGGGTATCAAGCAGGGCCACCAGCATGCATAGTAGCCGGAGGGGAGAGTCGGAGAATCTGGATAGGGCCTGAGTTTCCAGAATGGAACTGATGCTCTGAGATGGTGGTCTGAGTGGCGAGTGAGTTCCAGAAGGCTCCATCTGGACCACCGGGCCTCGGTATTCCAAGCGTGTTCTTCCTCGAACTTCTTGCCACCATCCCCTCTCCTAAGGGCCCAGTGTCTGATGTAGTTGACATACTCTAGAGTCATTATTGCGATTGTGGAGACAACCAACCAACCTGATAGTACTGGCAATGCCCATAGTTGGTCCATCAAGTGAGACACTATGAGTAGGGATATTACCAATATCTGGGCCCCCAATCCTCTCCATGAGGGGTTTCTTAATCCGGTCCTCCCCTTCCTATTGTGGACCCTAACCGATGAAATGAACTGCCCGGGGATGGTCGAAATCCAGAATGACCAGATTCCCTGTTCGTAAGTAGCGCTCGCAGGGTCGCTGTCCGTTGCCACATTCTTGTGGTGATTGTGGTTGTGCTCAGTGGTGAAGTGAGGGTAGTTGATACTGAACAGAAGTGCCCTAGCGAGCCTCCAACCCGGGCTCCTTGGTCTCTTATGCCCGAGCTCGTGTGCAGTCACAATGGCTGAAGCAGCGGCCACGAGGCCCGTCGACAAGGATGCTGCGAGAAGCCATCTTGTCATTCCCTCAGAGGCTGCGAAGAAGACGAATGTCCCCATCATTACGAAATGAAGAATTCCATGTACCCAAAGCAGTGCCTCGAAGGGGGTACCTGATTCCCTAGGGGGCCGGGGGGATTTTGACTCTCCCATGACCACATCGAGTATTGGGCCAACTCCCCAAATGAAGACGACTCCCATCAGGGTATAGACGCCACCGAGCAGGTTCCCAGAGATTGCGAGAGCGGGGCTGATCAAACCTAGGAGGTGGACAGGCCAGGGCTCGGGTGCCAGTTCCGCCTCACTCATACAGGTGGGCGTGCTTGGCTCTGGTCTTAGCAATTTTCGGAGCCACGACCATCATGCAATATGGATTAGATGGGTTATTCTCGAAATAATCGTGGTGGTATTTCTCAGCCTCGTAGAAATTCTCAAGGGGTGAGACCTCGGTCATAATATCATCGTCAAATGCATCTTTGAGGCCATCAATTACTGACAGCACGTCATCCCTCTGTCGACCGTCTGAGTAGAATACTGCGCTCCTGTAATGTGGGCCTATGTCGTTACCCTGTCTGTTCAGTTGAGTTGGGTCATGACATGTGAAGAATACCTCTAGAAGTGCGATCCTGTCCAAGATGGATGGATCGAAAGTGACCATTACGACCTCTGCGTGCCCGGTCCTCTTTCCGCAAACCTGCTCGTAAGTCGGCTCTTCAACGTGGCCACCGGAGTACCCTGGGACGACCGCTGAGACTCCCCTCAGGCCCTTGATTGCCTCTTCGACGCACCAGAAGCAGCCTCCTCCGAGGACGATTGTCTCCACTGCTTCACCTCCTATAGTTCGGTGCCTCGCGGGTTATCTCAACGTCGTGCACGTGCGATTCGGAGAGTCCTGCATTGGTGATTCTGACAAAGTCGCATCCTCCCTTCATCTCAGGGATGCTCCCATTTCCTGTGTAGCCCATCGAAGAACGAAGGCCGCCGACGAGCTGGTGGATGACATTCTCGACCGGTCCTCTTGCAGGTACCCTACCCTCGATTCCCTCGGGGACGTACTTCTTCGTATCCCCCTGCTCAGATTGGAAGTAGCGATCGTGCGCTCCCTTGCTCATTGCCCCCACGGAGCCCATTCCCCGGTATACCTTGTATGAGCGCCCCTGGTATAGGATGGTCTCNCCGGGAGACTCATCAGTACCTGCTAGCAATGACCCTATCATCACGCAATCAGCACCGGAGGCTATGGCCTTGGCTATATCGCCGCTGTACTTTATCCCACCATCCGCGATGACAGGTATGCCTCTGGCCTTGCATGCCTCGACGACGCTCTGTACTGCAGTGAGCTGCGGCACCCCTACTCCAGAGACTATCCTGGTGGTGCAAATTGAGCCTGGCCCGATACCGACCTTGACTGCGTTGGCTCCAGCATCGATCAGAGCATTGGCAGCCGCACCGGTTGCGATATTACCTGCTATGATTGTGGCTTCAGGGGATTTGTTCCTGATCTCGGCGACTGTGTCGATTACTCCATGGGAGTGTCCGTGCGCTGTATCGATTACTATCGCGTCCGCGCCTGCCTCGATCAGGGCCATAGCCCTGCTTAGCCCCTTCGCTCCGGTACCGGTTGCGGCTGCTACTCTCAACCTTCCTTGATCGTCCTTGCAGGACAACGGGTGATCCCTTGTCCTCTGAATATCCCTGACTGTGATCATGCCTGCGCAGTTGCCTTCCCCATCAACCACGACTATCTTCTCGATCCTGTGCTTCTGGAGGAGGCTCTGGGCCTCTTTGGGGTCATAATCGAGTCCGACTGTCACGATGTCGCTAGTCATCATCTCAGAGACTTTCGTAGTATCGTCCTCTACGAATCTGATGTCCCTGTTGGTGATTATGCCTGCAAGACTTCCTCCTCCATTGACGACCGGGAATCCTGAGAAGCCATATTTTGACTTCATCTCCCTCAGCTCGCCNATCGTCATGTCGGGATGTACGGTGATTGGGTTCAGCACGAGTCCGGACTCGAATCTCTTGACTCTCTCGACCTCGGATGCCTGCTCCTCGATTGGCATATTCCTGTGAATGACCCCCAAACCACCTGACTGCGCCATGGCGATTGCCATTGAGCTCTCTGTGACAGTATCCATCGCGGCAGATATTATTGGAATGTTCAGGCCGATTTCCGAGGTCAAATCGGTAGAAATGTCCACCTGGGCCGGAAGAACCGCAGACTCTGCTGGCATCAGAAGGACGTCATCGAAGGTCAGTGCCTCGGGAATGCCGTCTTGCGCCATTAGGGATGGCGTATGGCATCGATACTTGAACGATTCTATCCCTATTCCAGAGGGTTCCGTGAGAGCGTGGATGGATATTCTAAGCGTCGTATTGAAAAACCCCGGTTGGGGGGGCCGGGACCATGTCCAAGAGGGGAGGTGAGAGGCTAGTTATGATTGGCTGGCGTGAGTGGGTAGGAATTCCCGAGCTCGAGGGGGGTCCGCTTCTCGCTAAGATTGACACAGGCGCATGGTCGAACACGCTGCACGCATCGGACGTAGAGATCATTGAGTCTGACATGGAGACCCGAGTGAGGTTCAGACTGGAAGACAATGGGGGCTGGGTCGAGAGGCCACTGCATGACTGGCGTCGGGTCAGGGACACTGGTGGTCATGACACCCTAAGGCCGGTGATTAGGACTACCTTGGAGATTGCCGGCATGGACTTCGAT
This sequence comes from Methanobacteriota archaeon, assembly GCA_002718995.2. Taxonomy (GTDB): domain Archaea; phylum Thermoplasmatota; class Poseidoniia; order Poseidoniales; family Thalassarchaeaceae; genus MGIIb-O5. Next base: position 11,795 of record PBGL02000022.1, on the reverse strand, counting down.
ATCCAGATGTGCCTCCAAGATAGGTCCAGAATGAAACATCGGCTGATACTTGGCAGACGATTCCTGAGAGGCGGCTTCTGCATACACCCCAAGAGAGAGTGCATTCACTCGGGCGAGCGCACAGTTCCAAGAATTATGCTAGGCTCGTGATTTCACCCCTCCATGTCATTAGCGATGCCCGCATGGGTAGAGCGTGTCCGAAGCGCGAATCGAGGGTGCTTACGCCCCTGTAAGCGAGCCGTCGCCATGGTGGTTGAGGGGGCTTGCGATCTTCATGGCCCTGATGGCGATTTTTTTTGCGTTCAACGCTTTGATGACCGCGGTCACACCTATGCTCATCTCCGAGTTCACGGACATGGAATGGGAGGAGGTTGAGGCTTACCCCGAAGACGGCAGCGACGAGGAGAAGGAAGAGTGGGAGGAAGGGAAGGCTGCCTGGGATGACATGCAGGACTACGTGGACGATTTTTCGGAGTTTATGGGTCCGATAGCCTTACACAACGCCCTTCTAGCCATCATAGGCCTGGCCAGCGCAGTCCTGCTGTGGACGAACAGGGAAGCCGGCATCAAGGCAGTCGGGGCATGGATAGCCGTCAATTTCGCTGGGGGNGTCTGGATGATGTGGAAGATGTCGGAAATAGGGTTCACGCCGGTTGACGACTATGGTCCGGAGGCAGGGGGAACTGCGATTCCTGATCTTGTCGACCAGATCTCAATGGTGGCGGGGGTTAGTCAGATCGTCTTCTGTAATGGCATGCTGATAGCCATTCTGATTCTTGTCGCTAGCAAGTCCAAGCCGGAAACCTCCTATGACATACCCTCTGGCTTCCGGGATTCCTAGTGTCACTATGTTCAAGTGGCTTGAGCCCTAGGGCAAGGCATGGAACAAGTAGTGAATGGAGTGCTAGTGGTGAACACGGAGACGATTCCGGGGAAGTTGATTACGGAGACTTTGGGGGTCGTTAGCGGCTCCACAGTCAGAGCGAAGCACCTCGGGAAGGATATTTTCGCAGGCCTGAAGAACATAGTCGGAGGGGAGTTGTCACAGTACACGGAGCTCCTGCAGGAGTCCCGTCAGGAGGCAGTTGGAAGGATGGTGGCAGATGCGATGTCGCTCGGTGCGACAGCAGTCGTCAACGTGAGGTTCGCGACTTCCGCGATCACCGCAGGCGCAGCAGAGCTCTTCGCCTACGGGACTGCCGTGAAGTACGAGTAATCGGAGGTCTTTCGATGGCTGATTTCCCATTAGTGTTGTTAATCCTAGGCTTATGCCTAGGGCCATTACTCCTATTGGCATTGGCAGGTACGCTGTGGAGCGTCTTATACCCATTTGTATTCCTCTGGGGGATGCTCACCAGCGGAAGGAATCTCGATAATATGATTCAGGACACCATAGACAGGGAGCGGGCCACGAAGGAGTCTCTTGGAAGGGATCCGCTAACCACGGTTGATGGCGGGTACAGGACCGATGTTCATGATACTGGATTGGTGTATGCCAGCGGNGTCTTCGGACCTAGTTACTGGCACCTGCTGATTGCATGGTTCAACAACCTATTCGGCGGTACCGTCACGATATTCCAGAAGGTGATCTCTGCAGGAAGGGCAGAGGTGATGCAGAGGCTAAGGGAGAACGCGATCGAGGCTGGCTGGGATGACGTGGTCAACGTGAGGATAGACACTGCGGACATGACACCCCAGAGCAGCGGAAGGGGCGTGAAGGGAGTCGAGGTTTTCGCGTATGGCACTGGAGTCAGATACTCCTAGGACTGGTCGTATATCGGTGACTCGTCCAGATGCATTGCGAGATTGAACAGCCACCAGGAAATCAAGTCGAATGATTCGACTAGGTTCTGCACCCCTGTCCCGTTGTCGGTAACCATCATGTCAATCATCGTCTCGAGGTTGTCGCACGGCCCATGGTAGCAGTCCGAGCCACCGGTGAGTGAACCGAAGTCCATCGAGACCACGCCTAGCTGGTCTGCTATCCTCTCGTAGTCACTCCTGCCCCTCTGAGACTCATGCACCGAGATAGAGAGTCTCTTCTGATCGCTCGAATCAACATCCTTCATCGAGGCATATCCTTCGGTATGGTAAATTTCTCTTCCAAGTCGCAATGCCTCGGAGATATTGTTGTTGTTCGAGCCTATCCATTCGGCCAGCCTGATCATCGGCCACTGCTCATTGAGTTGGTTATCGGTCTCGGGAATGATATCCACGACCAAGGTGTAGTATCCGGGCCAGTTGGTGCCCACCGCATCAGCGTTTAGGTAGTTGGAGAGAGTTACCCCCGCGGGGATATTATCGATCCACCTATCGACTCCGTCGTAGCCGTTCTCCTCGTTGGACCAGAAGCACACCACGATTGTCCTGCGGTGATCGAACTGGGCCAGTCCCCTGGCAGCCTCCAAGACCAGAGCGACACCGGCTCCATTGTCATGCGCACCTATTTGCGAGCCCCCTCCGGGTGGGCTTCCTGGCTCGGCGATGTCGAGGTGTGCGCCTAATACCAGCCACTCNTCCGGGAACATCGTTCCTTCCTTGTAGCCACAGACATTGACGGCATATGAGAAGTCGGAAATCCAGTACCTGTGGACCTGTGAGTCATATCCCATCCCTTGCAGCTCTCCCTGCATGTAATTGGCAGCCCTCATGTATGTCGGATCATTGAGGGTAAAGGGGCCCCATCGCTGATTGTACCCAGTTTCAGGATCGGCGAATTCCTCCAGCCACTCGAATACATTGAGNCCGTCAATAATTCCAGTGCCGTGCATAGACCCCTCCTCAGGGGAGAAGCCGGATCTGTTCTCTCTGAAAACGGGAATCTGTACGTGAGAGTANGGGGAGCTGCTGAATGAAGGCGAGTCGAACCATTCGGCCCAACTTTGGTTTGTTTCCCTGAGAGGCCACTTTGTCCTCCCATCCTCGCCCAGAAGGAAGTATGCCGAGTCGGTATTCGAAGGTGCTAGCATTTGGATAGTCTGAGAGCCAGTGCCTCCGAAATGCAGTGTCGTGCCATTGACCACTAAGCCCGAGGAGGGGTCGATGACAAGATACGGGACGTGTACGCTCATTGGGCTGGATGCCAAGATCTCGACCTCCTGGAAATGAGCACCAGAAAGAGTGCTTGGACTGACCTCTAGATCGGCTGTGGATATCATGGGGCTACCNCCATCTGAGGATAGGCATCCCTGAAATGTGCCCGAAATGAAGACGAGTGCGAACAGTATCGCGGTAATCCGCCTCATCGGCAACGGATGTGAGTGGTTCGTATATGGATTGGGTATAACGGGNCAATTTCAAGACGTGTTGTCTCCACGCAGGNNCCTCGGACACGNCCCCTCTGCGGGTTTCGGAGTCGGGGGTGAGTGNTTGCAGGGTCCCGTGACTAAGATTGAACCGGCGATCGCCGCACGCCTTTCCAAGCAGAAGTACCAGCTCGTGGGTGAGCATGGGGGGGTGAAGACGTGCCATTGGACGAAGCAGAGCCTGATAGCGGACAGGTCTTGCTACAAGGGCACATTCTACGGCATTGAGAGCCATGGGTGCATGCAGATGGCACCCAACGTGGATACCTGCAACCTTGGCTGCACGTATTGCTGGAGGGAGCCTCACTCTGATACCCTGAATAAGATCGATGACGACCCGTACGAGTTGTATTTGGAGTCCGTTAGAGGGCATAGACGTCTGCTCACTGGATTCGGGGGGAATCCCAAGGCCGACCCTGTGAAGTTCGCTGAGGCTCAGAACCCGAAGCATGTGGCGATATCACTGAACGGTGAGCCCACACTATACTCGAGACTTGGGGAATTCCTGGATGTCTGCCACCAGCATGGCACCTCCACGTTCCTAGTCACCAACGGTAGCCTGCCTAAGGTAATCGAGAATCTTGATCCGTTGCCAACTCAGCTGTACGTCTCAGTAGATGCACCGAACAAGGAGATTTTCGATAGGCTATGCAAGCCTAAGTTCGACCAGGGGGCTTTCTACAAGCTAGAGCAGACCCTGGAGCTNCTNCCTAGCTTGGATACGCGTACAGTGTGCCGGCACACCCTGATCAAGCACGAGTCGCTGGGCCACCACGATGACTACGCCCGCTTGGACAACATCGCTGACCCCGACTTCATCGAGGCGAAGGGGTATGTCAATGTCGGGAATAGCCAGAACAATCTCTCGATAGAGAACATGCCAACGCACCAGGAGNTTATGGATTTCTCAAACACACTGGCTCCAATGGTCGGGAGGGAGGTTCTTTCTGACAGGAGGGAGAGCCGTGTGGCACTGATCGGCAAGGAAATGATCCCAGTTACACTGCCCGAGAAGGTAAGGGAGCTCCCGAAGGACCTCGGCATAGCGAAGCCCCAGAGATTCTTGCTCCCTCAGGCTTGAACCATGGGCCTGCTGGATCCGCATTCAGGGCAGCGCTGCTCCGGGCTTTCCCCGTAATCATGGAAACATGCCGGACATGTTGGCGAGAGGGTGAGCTCGGTTTTTCCTTCGACGTCGATTCTCTCTTCGGAGACTCTCTCGAGGTTCAGAGAATCTCGTACAACCTCCGGTAGCTCGAACCTGCCTGGGCCCCCGATTTGGGTGAGTATATCGGGCGGCAGGGTAAACGTCCCTGTATCNTCGATGATNAGTTCGCGGCTTCCTGATAGATCTGCAATATCCACATCNGTCCCGTGCTGGGCGACGAACCTACCGTCTCTGAGCTCCAAGGATCGCTCACAGAAAGCGGCTACCTCTCTGTTGTGTGTCACTAGGAAGAAGGCGACGTCTTCCTCTCTNTGGAGGGTATCGAAGAGCTCCAGCACCTCCCTGCTGGTAATCGGGTCCAAGGCGCCTGTCGGCTCGTCGGCAAGTATCAACTTGGGTTCTGTGATCAAGGCTCTGGCGATTGCAACCCTCTGTTGCTCCCCGCCGGAGAGCTCCTCGGGCATCCCACCGGACCTCTCGCCCATTCCAAGGCGGTCCAGTAGGGCCTGTGCCTTTGACCTTGCAACGCCAGGCAATACGCCTTGGTGGCGGAGGGGCTGCGCTACATTGTCCAGTGCGTTCATGTGAGGGAGGAGGTTTGAGTCTTGGAAGATGAAGGATACGGTTTCCTGGCGAAGTTTGACCAGTTGATTTCCTGTTAGCCTAGTCATTCTATTTCCTGCGAGTTCGACCCCTCCGGCTGAAGGCTTCATCAATCCCCCCAGACACTTGAGTAGTGTGGATTTACCAGAACCGGAAGGTCCGACTACAGCCACTGCCTCGCCCTCGAAGACTGTCACATGAAGTCCCCTCAGGGCGACTACGTTGCCGTCTTCGGCCTTTGAATCGTAGACGTGGTAGAGTCCGTCCGCTTTCAGAATCTCATTCCTCTCAGACATATTCTCACTCTCCCTTCAGCACCACTGACAAGTCTGCTTGCAGTGCCTTTCTGGTTGTGTAGAGCAACGCTAGAAGCACCGCGATGAGGACGGATGCGTTGACCAATACTAGATCGGCCCATGGCCACACAAGTTCTCTTGCTATGGGGGCGCTTTGACCCAGGAACAATTGGAAGATGAAACCGAATATTCCGAAGAATCCGTTGAACGCCTCGGCTATCGCGAGACCCAGGACGACCCCCAAGGCCATGCTAACGGTGAGGATTGAGAGGATCTCGAACAGGACGAGCCTCGTTACCTGGTTGGGGCTAGCTCCGATTGCCTGCAGGATGGCCAGCTCCCTCTTGCGCTGGGTNAGTACGAGTGAGAGGAATACGAAGGCGGATGCCACTGATGCCAGTGATGCTACAATGAACTGCATGCTGAGCAATCCCGGAGTGCCGAAAATTAGGCCGCCGTTACGCTCATTTTCGCGGTGGGCAGTAGACCAGTCGGAGGCTGCACTTACCCCGTTTCCATTTATCATCTCGGCACTGACTGCTCTGAGCGCATCGGCACAATCGTCGTCAGTCTGATCGCACATCTCGAAGAACCAGCGTGTAGAGGAAAACGTATCCGCAGTAGTGTTCCCGACAAGTTCCCTGTAGGATGACTCGCCGATAACTATCGCCTGCTCTGCCTCGGAAGCAGAAAGTCCCGGGACCCANCTGTGTCTCCCTTCATATTTGACCTCAGATTCAGTCGTCGTTGTCGTTACGATTAGTTCGAAGTCTGGCCCTAGTTGGAAGTCGTAATCTGTGTACTCTATCGTCTGACTCCCCCCTTCCTCCAGATTATCGAAAACATCCCTAGCGGAAGACCCAGCGGTGAAACCACCAGATGCCCATGAGGAAACTATCTCGTCAATGCCATCCCCAGGAATCGCCTGTGCGTCCCATATCAGGGTGTCATCATGCCCATCGAAAAGAACCCATGTCCTGACCAGGGCATTCTCTCCCTTCGGATTAGTGAAAATATCAGCTACTGCCGTCATGGAGGATATGCTTGTGATATCACCGTCTCCAGCCCTCTCGATTGCCATCATCATCTCCGCTCTGGCCTGATCTTCTGTAACTGCGGATTCGAACTGGACCTGCATATCTGCACCAGTCTGTGCGGATGTGGTGCGCTCATCGACTTCTGTACCGGTGTAACCCTGGACAGCAGCGAGAGTGACGATGGAGAGTGTGAGTAGCATGATCACGGCCAGTCGGTTCACTGACTCTGATGACCCTGAGCCCCTGAGCCCCCTCCTAATGTCCGACACTGCTGGAGACCATGAAAGGAGGGCGGTCAGAATCCTCGGGCCGGCTGCACCTATCCTCCCGAGAACCAACGCGCCGCCTATCCATAGGAGGAACGGTCCGAACAGNAGGAGGAGCGCGTTAACGATGAAGTTGGAGATGAGTCCTCCTGATCCATATGGGCCCCATCCTCCATTGGACTGGATCCAGCTCTCAAAATACGCCAGCAGGCCGAATGCGAATGACAAAATATGGAGCCATGTTCTTGGCTCTCTCTTTTCTGATACCTTCCTGACTCCCTCGTCGATCTCTATCCTGAGGAAGTCCCTGGTCCTGCTTCTTCCGAATAGAAGAGACAGGCCCACTGTTAGCAGTATGATGAAGATGGTTGACCCGAGGCTCAAGGTGGGGCTGATGTCTATTCCGCCGGACCTGAATGACATGAAGCCGACTGCATCCAACACCAACGGCACCGAAAGAAGTGCTAGGGTGTAACCGAAGAACCACGCGAAGAGGCTGGTAACTGCTAGTTCAAGCATTATCATTCCTGTGAGGGTTCCCTCGGTACCACCGATTACACGATGTATGGAAACCTCCCTCTTGCGCTGCTCGAGGGAAAGGACCAGTCCGTAAATAAGGACTGAGAACGAGAGTACCACTATTGGAATCATCAGGATGTAGTCGAAGACCTGTATGATTCCCAGGAATATATTGAGGAAGGTTATGGTGCCGGAGATAAGGTCGTTGTACTCCACTAGTATGCCTGCACTGGTGTAGTTGCCAGCCTCGACTTGCGACTTTAGGTTGTCAAGCCACTTTGTGGCGTCGGCTGTGGAGGTGGTTGGAAGTTGGTTCCTATCGACTGCGAGTCCGAGGTACCCGTGGTCGTTGTCCATGAGGATAGTCTTCTGCTCGTCGCTCAGGACGGCGTCGGAAATCATGAGCGGGTTGAACAGTAGAGTGGGGTTGCCTGCACCGCCTTCCTGGTAAACGGCTGCTACGGTCAGATCGCTCACAGTTAGGTTCTGCCAGCAGTAGACATATGTCCTCTCGTTCGCGGACCAGAACTCCTCCTCGCCCTGACAATCATCGAAGCCATTCGAGAAGCTCTCTATGGGCAGGAAGTCTGCTACGTATCTGAAGGTCAGAGAGGAGATTGTGTCGTTCACTGCCACTCCGGCGCTGCTGGCTATCTGGGAGGGGAGTACGATCGTTCTGTTAGCAGCGGCATCTGCGGCACTAGTCGGCCAGCTACCATAGATTATGCGGGAGTCCTGGCCCTTTGTCGAGTGTCTCTCTCCTAGGGCTCCATCCCATATGCCGTCCCCATAGAAGCGAACAGTCCTTTGGTCGTTGATGGGTGGTCCTGAAGAGAGGGCCTCGGGGTACTCCCAACTGACGTTCGCCCAATTCCCAGTGGGACCCTCGGCGGCGATGACGTTGAGCGGTTGTGGGACAATGAAGTCCTCATCGAAGAACCCGTCTACCCTGACTCCCTGACGGCCATAGACCAGACCGCAGTCCGAGAATTCGTCCATCTCTACGAATTCTATGCATAGTGACTCCCAAAGGGCTGAGTCGTTCGTCCTGCCCTCTGCATCTGACCCGGGGTCCTCTGAGAAGTCTATCTTCGCATCGAAGACCTCCTCCTGGAGTGAGAACTGGAGGAATGCTTGCGATAGCCCGACCCCATATGCGAGGACTGTGGATATCACCAGGGACGCCAGGAATACCCCTGCGAATACCGCGAGCACCCTCTCACGACTCCTCCAGGAGCTTTTGGCGGCCATAACCAGGTTATCCGGCAAGGACAGCAAGCGTACCTTCATGGGTAGTTTCTCGATTCTCTCGAATTTACCGCTGCTGATGTCAATGTTGAACAGCAGGAGGACCTGGGCAATCAACCGATATGGAAGCAATATGATGAACGTGAGAATTTCCCACTCGAGCCAGCGGAAACCATAACGACCACGAGCCATTATTCCCCGACCCCCGCGTCTTCGCCCCATGCAGAACGTATGTCCGAGGCTGCCGTGACCCCGTCTCTGAGCAGGAGCATCCTATCAGCCATGGATGCTAAGGATGGGTCGTGTGTAACCATGAGGATCGACATCCCGTCCTCCTCGCAGAGCTGCTTGAACAGGTCGATTATGCCCTGGCCGCTCTTCACATCGAGGTTTCCGGTCGGCTCGTCTGCGAGGAGTAGCGGTCGGGAGCCCGCGATCGCCCTGGCGATTGCGACCCTCTGCCTCTGACCGCCGGACAGTTGGTCCGGAATGAACTCCATGCGGTCGCCGAGTCCGACCCTCTCGAGGGCGTCTCTCGCCTGCTGCTCCGCCTGCTCTGTTGGTACGCCAGATAGCTCGAGCGCGAAAATCACGTTGTCCAACGAGCTTAGGCGATCGATCAGGTGGAAATCCTGGAATATCCACCCGACGCCCCTCCTCCGTACATCGACGACCCTGCTTGGTGGCTTGGTGCCGTAATTGAACTCTGAAAGCGAGATTGAGCCCGAATCTGCCTCCAAGAGGCCCCCGATTATATTGAGCAATGTGGACTTGCCGCAGCCGGACGGACCCATCAACGCGACGAGTTCACCTGACTTGATTTCGAGGTCGATCCCCTTGAGTACCTCCAGTCGCCTCCGGCCTGAGCCAAATCCCTTCTTGAGGTCCCGAACATCGAGCACGTCAAATCGTGAAATGATTTGTATTTAATTCTGTGTTACACGTTTTGGTTGGGCCTGACAGCTAGGTCATAGGCATCTGCTAGTGACTTGCCGTGAGAATCGGGNCTAAGCAGCGATTTGACGTGGTTGATCAGTTCCTCGTCTGGGTGTCTTGGAACTCCGCCAGATTTCCTCCACTCAGAGTGAATTCTGACTAGCTCATCGACCCAATCAGCGATGCTCATAGGATCCAGCAGGCAACGGTCCGGAATGATCTCGTTGTGGGCTGTAAGATCGGATGCCATCACTGGGCAGCCAGCTGCCATGGCCTCTGCAGGAGGGTATCCGAATCCCTCGCAGGCACTGGGGAAGAGGAGGACCTCTGCGTGCTGGAAAGCAGCGACTAGTTGGTCATCGGTGACCTTGACCTCGCTACCTATGTGGAGGACATTNACGTCCGAGGATACCTCATCAGGTAATTCTCCTAATACCTCTCTNGCGAAGTGAAGCCTCTTTCTGGGCTCGTCGCTTCCAACAGTGATTACGAGCATCTTTGATTCGTCGTCCAGATCCCCCAGTAGCTCCCTTGGCTTGGGGTTCTTCGTCGGACTCCAGTAGTCGACATCTACCTGGTGCCTGACAAGGGCGGTTGGCTTCCCGGGAAACGACGCCATGACGTCCATGCGGGTGCTCTCAGAAATACAGATGAGCAGATCGGCCCTATTCAGCCCCGATCTCAGTTTGGACAAGTCCCTCTTTCTGACTGGGCCCGGACTGTGATCGCCAACAGGCACGATAGCGTCGCCACCAATGACATTCCTGGGACGGAGGTGGAAGAGGTCATGCACGGTAACAGCAACTGGAACCTTGCTATCTTTTGGAACTAGGTGGGCCTGCTCCTGGTCTGTTATGTGGAGCAGGTCGGCTGGGCTTTCCGCGATTTCCTCCGAAACCCTCCGAGGTTGCTTCCACCACCTAGTTAGTATCCTATCAAGAGAAGATTTCGGCTCTTCGTGCTGAATCGTACCGACCTTGGTCCAATTCGGAACCAACGCTTTCTGGAGTAGTGACTCTATGGAAAAGTGGGCCCTTCCTAGGCCTGAACTCTCGGGCAGGTTGGCCCCTCTGGCCAGCAATACTCTCCTCACCACGCCATCAGCAAGGCGTATCGGACTTAAACGAGGGCGGGTGATGGGTCACCGATGGCGGGCAATCGCGAGGTGGCGGGGGTTCCCCGGCCTAGGCTACTTGTTGCCAAGGGAAGCTTCGAATCGATGGGCGGGGCGGAGAGGGACCTACTGAGGAACCTGCCTGCAATAGCTGAGAGCTTCGACGTCAGTGTGGCAACCTTGGCTAGCGCTAGCGAGCTGGGCTCCGCATGCGAGGGACTGGGATTGGAGCTGATGTGCCCTGAAGAAAGGTGGAGTCCCCCCCAAGGAGTCCTGTCTTCAGTCTTGGACAGTGGGATGGGCAGCGCCTCGAAAGCGTGGTTGTCAATCGGAGGTCTCGTTGACTCACTCAATGGATTTGACTGCGTTCATCTGACCAGTGGAGATGGCAGCCTTGCACTTCTTGAGCACATTCCCGAGATGGTCCCCGTCCATCTTCACCTATTGGAGCCGCACAGGGGGCTGCACGAAGACGTGCTACACAGGGGATTAGACGGGACCCCGAAAAGGAGTCTCGGGCTGACTAGGGCAATCCTTTCCAGATCCAGGCGTCGAGATATTTCGGCAATCAGAGGCCTCTCACTGAGAAGTAATTCTTCGATCAGCGGGAACTCGTCATACACCGCCGGAAGAATCTCCGAGGTCTACGGGGTTCGCTCAGGGGTATTGCTACCGAGCGTGGTTTCCGATGAGTTTCCCGAGAATGCGGGTGAAAGGGAGCCCGAATCGGTTGGAGAACTGGAAGGGGAATATGTCGTATCGGTGGGCAGGGCGAGTTGGGTCAAGGGCGCTTGGGAGACGATATCCATGCTATCCGGCAGCGGAGTGGCGCTGGCACACGTGGGAGGAGGCGACGAGGACGATCTGCGGAAGCTAGAGGGGCATGCGAAATCCATGGGTGTTGGATTGTGGTGTGCGCCTAGATTGAGCTCTCCCGAGTTGGCCTCTCTGTATCGTGGAGCTCTTGCTGTGGTCAGCATGGCACATGGGGAGCCTTTCGGGCTTACTCCAATAGAGGCGCAATCGGTAGGCACTCCAGCTCTTTTCGTTGACGAGGGCGGATTCAGGGAGACTATCGTTGACGGAGTTTCTGGAAGACTTCTGCCAAGGGGGGATTTTGATGAGTGGCACCGGGCTTTATCGGAGGCCAGAGATCCGGAGAATAGGTCATCGTGGTCTGAAAATGGCAGAGTTGCGATTTCAGAGGCTGGGCTTGACCCACGAGGTCATTGTGATCGGCTAATTGCAATTCTGAGGATATAAATCGGACCTCTCATAATAATCTCACTTCCAGTAATTATTA
>PBGL02000007.1 GCA_002718995.2 Methanobacteriota archaeon | reverse complement strand
GAGGGTTAAGTCGTAACAAGGTATCTGTAGGGGAACCTGCAGATGGATCACCTCCTACGAAACTCGGAAACCCGGGGGTTGGGGTGGCTTCGGCCGCCCCTTCTCCCACCCTTTGAAAGCCCCAGCGATAGCTCTGAATGAGTAAATTCGCTGAATATTGTGCCCAAATCTTAGTAATCTACAACATCTATGAGAAGGTATATACCATCTATACCTCGTAGCGAGGGCATGCGACGCATGCTCGCTATGACAATGATGCTGTTAATGACGACTGCGGCCCTAGCGGGCTGTGCGGGATCCGACGTCACCCAAGACGACGTTGATGCCGCGTATGACAACGGATACGCTGCCGGAACGGCAGACGCTGCCGCCGTAAGCACCCTGGACACGATCGTAGATCGTGGATCCATGAAGTGCGGCGTCAAGGAGTCCCAATATGGAATGGGATACCTTGACTCGGCTACTGGCGTCCGCTCGGGACTGGACATCTCGTACTGTATGGCTGTTGCCGCCGCCCTAGGGCTGGACCCCTCGACTGATGTCGAGTACATCCCAGCTTCAGGATCGGACAGGTTCGACAAGCTATCATCTGCTACGATCGACGTCCTAATCCGCACCACGACCTGGACCACCAGCCGTGATGCTTCCCTGAACGCCGACTTCGCTGGAATGAACTTCTTCGACGGACAGGGAATCCTAGTCCGTGAGGACGCTTACCCAGCTGGCGTGGCTCTGAACTCCGCTGCCAACCTGGACGGTGCTAACATCTGCGTCGGAATCGGAACCACGACTGAGGGTAACCTGCAGGACTTCTTCGCTTCCCGCGAGATAGCCTTCACCTCAATCGGAACTGCTGACGCAGCCGAGGCAACTGACAAGCTGATCTCCGGCGAGTGCGATGCATTCACTGGCGACATGTCCGCAATGGTGGCCAAGAAGTGGGCACTTGACACGGACGGCTCCATCGAGGGCGGCACATGGATCGCTTCGGAGCTGATGTCCAAGGAGCCCCTTGGAGCAGCAACCCGTGACATGGACTCGGACTTCAAGGACGTAGTCGCATGGGTCTGGTACGGAATGGTAACCGCTGAGGAGATGGGAGTAACATCTGACAACTACGCAGAGATGGCTTCCACAGCTTGCGCCGAGAACGACGCAGGATCCGCAGCTAACCCAGGAATGTGCAGGCTTCTGACCTCGGACCTAGGTCTGGGAACAGCAACCAACCCACTATCCGGAATATGGATGCAGACTGTCCTAGAGGCAGTAGGCAACTATGGAGAGGCATATGACGACGCATTCTGCGACGGATCATATGACGGAGTCTCAGGATCGGACGCCATGACTGGCTGCCTGATCTCGAGGGCCGGTACCGCTAACGCACTCGTTTCCGAGGGCGGACTGCAGTACGCACCTCCAATGCGCTGATCGCTCTTAGCGAGAAGTAGCCGGATTTACGAAAGCACCCGGGGGGGTTTTCTCCCCCGGGTGCCTCAATTCCTTCACTACCCTTTTACACTTCATGCTCCCCTACGGGGAGCATGGGTGCCATGGATGCCGTTGGACAAGGCCCCATATCGGGATTTTTAGAATCCTTCAGGGGCACCAAGTTTAGTTTCTACAACGTAGCTTACCCCATTTTACTCGCGGCCTTCTTGTGGGTTTACACGAACAAGTTCCTCGGGATGTCTGCTGATTACATCGAGGCGATGGCCAGGGACATCACCCTGAACGGGACCCAGATGAACCCCTCCTTCATAGAAATGAGTACCATTATCCTCGTGATAGGCGGGACCCAGCTCATCCTATTCCTACTCGTCCAGAACGACTTCTCCAAGATTATCAACGAGCCAACCCAAGTCAAGGGCTACTCAACGTCACTCTTCGCCATCGTGATGTTCGCTCTCGCCTTCTTGGCGATCCCCATTCTGGATCTAACACCGGGAACTCAAGCCCCCTTCTTCTTCCTGGGGACTGGGGTTGTAGCGGGGATACTCCTCTTGCAGAACAACATGCAGCAATTGCTAGACCCCATGGCATGGAGGGAAAAGGAAGTCGACATTACAGGCGCAGCCATCTCACTGGGATCAATAGTCGTATTTCTCGGACTGACCCTGAATCTCTCCATGCTTGCCTTTGACGGAATCCAGATCNTCTCGGCGATAACCGTGCTCCTGGTGCTGGCCTGGTCTTTGGCACTCTCCTCGGAGTCATCCAAGCCAGATATCCAGGCCCATAGGACGGCAGCTCTCGCATTCCTCTCACTCTTCCCGGTAATCATCTACTTCGTTCTGCGGGTCATGTACCTACAGCACCATCCAGACCCAGTAATGACAAACAGATGGCTCGTGGACTTGGAGTTCATGGAGTTCGGCAACACCTTCAGGATCAACAGCTGGCCCTTCGAGGTCGAGCCCACCCTTGACAGCAGGTGGTTCTTCTACAAGGCAGCCATTATCAACTCCGCCCGCGCGACCCTTCTGAGTATCGTCCTATGTACGATTCTCGGGATAATCGTGGGTGTCACAAGGCTTTCATCAAACAAGCTTGCATCGACTATGGCAACTGTCTATGTCGAGGTATTCAGGAACCTGCCCCTTGCTGTGCTCCTCTTCCTCGTTGCCACTCAGATGGGTCACCAGCTCCCGCGATTCCACGACGAGGCTAATCTGTTCGATGGAGCGATTTACTACAGCAACCAGGGAATCTGGTTCACGACAGTCGCTTCCTACCAGATGCTGTTCGCCGCCATTGTGGGGCTTGCCATGCTGAGGACAGCCCTAAGGTTCACAGAGAGGGTCGAGCCAAGGGCCCATAGCACCACTGCATCCTCTCCTCTCCCGCAGATAATGAGGAGGCCGTTTGAGCCGCTTGGTTGGAAGTTCGAGCCAGTAGCTTGCGAGTTGTTCGTGATAGCCGCGGGTGTGTACTTCGTGGCCGTCCTCCATCCCTTCGTCACTACAGCAGGAGGCGGAAACGAGACTGGATTAGGGCTCCTCCTACTGGTTTACTCGCTGTACGTGTTCACCTGCATGGACGACGACGGCATGAACACTCTGGAGATAGACGATTCAGACGAAGGCATCAGGAGGAAGTTCACAATCTGGGTCGCAGCCTTGGCAATAGCATCAGGACTCGTACTCTCACAAGGCCTGAGCAAGCCCGAGTACATCAAGCCAAATCTGCTAGCGAAGGGAACTTGGGACATCGCGGAAGGGACAGGATTCGAGATCACCCCTGCCTTCGCTGCCCTGATAATCGGACTCACCCTGTTCACCGCCTCAACCGTCGCCGAGATTGTCAGAGGAAGCATTCAGTCCCTTCCAAGGGGACAGGTCGAAGCTGCTATCTCACTCTCACTCTCGCCCTTCCAGAGATTGCGCTTGGTCATACTTCCACAAGCGCTTAGGAGCATGGTCCCTCTGCTGAACAATCAGTACATGAACGTCTGGAAGAACTCGAGTCTTGCTGTGGTCGTCGCCTACAGTGACATCTTCTACGTCGTAGTCATAATGATGAACAACGTCGGCAAGCTAATCCCTCTTTTCCTACTTCTTTTGGTCACCTACCAGGCAGGTAGCCTGATGATTTCAGCGGTGATGAACTGGTACAATGCCAGAGTAACGAGCGTGAAGATATGATTAGCGAGAAACTGATCGATTACGAGCAGTCTGTCGCGGGTAAGCCATGGGCTCCTTGGTCGAAGCAGCAATCGACGAACATGTACCTGTCATACACTTGCATGGCCTTGGCACTGGCCATCGGAGTCGGGGAGTTCATGGGCCTCGAGCAACAGGCCTCTGATGAGGGAGCCAGCGCCGCATATGCAGCGATTTGGGCGGCTTCGTCGGCATTGACGCTCACCCTGGCATCCTGGATATCACTGATTGCCGTTTCGAAACTCACTCCTATGAAGGACCCGCTGACGGCGATACTGGGGATAGCAACTGCGTGGATCGTCTTCGTCGTAGTCAAAGGATTCGGACACTTCGTCTTAGTGGAGGCAGAGTGGGAGGTCGTCTGGGCTAACAGGGTCCTCGTCCTTATCGGACAGCAGATGACCGAATTCATGACTCAGAGCCCAGGTTCCGAGTTCTGCATAGATGAGTGCTATGCCACCAATCAGAACTGGAGGTTCTGGCCAATCCTCTACCTGGTATTCATCATGGTAGGCGCTGCCTATGGTACAACTGGCGATAACTGGGTGAAGTTCTGCATAGGCTTCGCACTCGCTTCAGGCTTCCTTGTAGCGGTGGCCTCGGCCCAGCCTGATGTCGCGAACTATCACATCGAGGGCCCTCAGAGGAGGCTGCTCTTCGCTACGGCACTGGGTTACGCCTCATTCGGTGCTAGCTACTACTACTGCTCTATCTCTGAGGAGTACAAGGCGAACCGACTCAGAGGATACATTGCAATGCTCGCGGTCTTCACCTTCTTCTTCACCATAGTCATAATGGATCCACCTGAGACTGTTCAGGAGATGGCCAAATTCGTCGGAATAGAATCAATGTCGGAAGGCGGAATCAAGGCATCCCAGTGGGGCGGNCTCTTCGTAAACTTGCTAATTGCCGCAGCAGGGTGCGTCCTTGGATTCGGAGTGGGCGTCGTTCTCGCCTTCGGCAGACAGAGCGAGCTACCGTTCTTCAAGGTCCCATCGGTCGCGGTGATCGAGCTAGTTCGTTCTGGCCCGTTGATCTGCTGGCTCTATGCGGCGGTATTCTTGATGCCTGACCTTATCGATCCATTCTACGATGCAGAGGACATAATGAGGATGCTAATCATCTTCGGACTATTCGGTGGCTGCTACATAGCTGAGGTGCTTAGAGGTGGGCTCCAAGCCGTCGACTCCGGTCAGAAGGAGGCGGCCATGGCACTCGGCCTGTCGCCATTCCAGACCAAGATCAGGGTCGAGCTACCCAATGCAATTAGGACGACACTCCCATCAATAGTCAGCGTCTTCATCGGCCTATGGAAGGATACCACACTGCTTTTCATCATCAACATCCTTGACTTCTTCAAGCTAGCCAAGGACCTACCGAACACCGACCTCAGATTCCTAGGGGACTTCCTCGAGCCCCTGTACGTCACTGCGTTCGTGTTCTGGATTTTCGCATTCTACCTGTCAAGAGTCTCGATGAGAATCGAGAAGAGCCTTGGCTTGGTTAGAGAAGGAGGGGGAGAGGCAGCATGAGTGAAATTGCAGAAGAAGAGACGATTATTGAGACTGAGGGAGTGAAGGTAAACTTCGGGGACTTTTGGGCATTGAAGGGAATAGACATCAAAGTGAAGAGAGGGGAGATCATCGTCATCCTGGGGCCATCTGGTTCTGGAAAGTCCACATTCATCAGAACCCTGAACAGACTACAGCCGCACAATGGTGGCACAATAGAAATAGATGGGATAACAATGGATGAGGACACCACGGTCAAGGACCTGAAGTACGTCAGATCCGAGATAGGGTTTGTTTTCCAGCAATTCAACCTGTTCCCCCATCTGACTATCATGGAGAATATCACCCTCGCTCCAATGAAGGTCAAGGGGATGAGCAAGAGGGAGGCCGAGGCCAAGGCGGAAGAACTACTCGAGAGAGTCGGCATTCCCGAGCAGGCCTACAAGTACCCAAGCGGTCTGTCAGGAGGCCAGCAGCAGAGAGTCGCGATAGCACGAGCTCTCGCTATGGATCCGAAGATTATGCTATTCGACGAACCAACATCGGCCCTTGATCCTGAAATGATCAAGGAGGTCCTGGACGTAATGGTCGATCTGGCAAAGAGAGACATCACCATGATCGTCGTAACCCACGAGATGGGGTTCGCGAAGGAAGTGGCGGACCGAGTCATACTCTTCGACGAGGGCCACCTGATAGAGGAGAATACCCCTGACGAGTTCTTCGACAACCCTCAGCACGACAGGACCAAGCTATTCCTCGAGCAGATTCTATGATTGAGTTCGTAGCAACAGGCACAACCCCGTTAGTATACCGCTGCTCCAATGCTTGAGAGTGTGGCTGACTACCGCCCGATCCAGTGGGCGACCCTGTCATGTATGGTGCTACGGAAGGTTAGGAGCTGTAATGTGGGGCCATTGAGGTCTACCGTCACCGTGGCCCCTCTTGTGAAGTGAAACTCGTCCCATCCATCAGCCACAACATAGCCCCTGTGCATGTCACTTGTCATCACCGTGGGTTCACCAGTCCAAGCCCAGTAAGAGCCGTCCTCGACGCGATCGCCCCTCGGCAGGTCTCGAGCCACGAACAGGTACTTGCTGTCCATCTCCTTCAATGGGAACACNGAACCCTCTATGTTTGCCACATGCCTGAACCAAGCTCCCTGCCCTAGGAACGTCGAGAAAAGACACCCAGAAGAGTGCTGGACAACGTCAATCCCCTCGGATGGTCTCTGTAGTCTGTACTTTGAGGGCTGATACTGGTGAGTATTTGCCACCAGCAAGTCGTTCAGTGCCGGGTCGGTGACAATCTTGTTCCCACTGGTAGTCACAATCTCTGCCTGTAGGCGTGGCAGAGTGTTGATTATTGCACCTCCCTCTATGGCGGTCCGGATATCTCCAGCGAAACTTTCGGGATCGCTTCCCATGAAGAATCCGTAGGACCCATCGTCGTCATTGGCCCGAGGGTGGCTATTCACTCCCATGACAGGGGTCTTGTCGTCAACTGAGTGTGCTATGGAGGTCAGAGTTCCATCTCCTCCCAGGACAACAACTAGGTCCGGATCATCAAAATCCCCTCTCCTGACCGTCTCCCTCGCTGTGTAGTCAACCCTNACAGAACCTTCTCTTTCCAGCTCATCCAATGCCACCCTAACCATTTCTAGGGCTTTGTCGTGCACCTCTTCGAAGTTCTTCTTGTACACTACAAGTACGTCAGTCACGCCAGCACCTTCGTACTGCCCCCTAAGTCGTCCCATATAGGAGACTCGCCTCGTCATTTTCCCAATTGCCGTGACCTATGTTGCATGCCTTCATCAGCACCAAGCGCTCGCGAGTCATCATGAGGGTACTGCTGGCAGTGGTTTTCATGATAATCTCCACGCCCCTTTCGGGGTGCCTAGAGGTCGAGGAAGATGCCTGTCCAGATTCAAACTGCTTCCCTCTGACTTCCGACGCTCTGAATGAAATACTGTCTGACAGCAGTTCTTTCGATGTCCTCGCTTATTCTCAAATGTTTGAAAGATTGAGGGTGCAGACAACCTCCTCTTCTACTGTCCAGGGCCAATTTGGAGAAGTTCACTGGAGTGTAGCGAAGGATGAAGCCAATCAACTTAGATCCATTGAAACTAGGGTAACCTTGGGAACATATTCAATGAACAATGAAGTTATCGAGGGAGGTGAAACCACAAACATCAGAATCGGAAATGTTTGGTTCGAAGGAAGGGATAGAGCGCCCAAATACTCAGACCCGTTCGAGGAATTCGCACAGTTGTCAAGCATTGACCCCAATGGAGAATGGCCTCCTTTCGGATTCGACACTACTGTGATTTCAGGGCTGGAGTGGAGGATTACTGGAGATGAGACATCACTCCAGCAAGTCGCATCCGCCACAAATTCATCCCACACCATAGTTCTAGAGTTAATGGGGGACCCGCCAATAATAACCTCAATAGAGACGTACGCAGGCGATGAGGAACAATTCATCCTCACCATTTCCACAGGGGAGGAGGTAGAGCTAGCTCTATTGGACGACCTCGAAAGAGCCCCTCTGGGGTTCGCCCCCGATAGCGCCTTTCTCTCCGAAGGGGGGGTGACCAATTGGGCCGGCTCTGTTCAGAGTGGATTCGCAACTGAAGCGTACCCGTCCGAGCTGGAGATTCACGGTATAATTGGCTCAGATGGAAACGCCTCCTCGATCTCCTCAATGAATCTAGGCTCCGGCTCCTACAATGAAACTCTGGGCGATGGCACTTGGTGGGAATTCGTTTGGTTCGATCAGGACTCTGATGGACTCGTCTCTAGTGGCGACATATATGCAGTCAGGACGAACGCCACAGGGGACCTTAGCATCGCAGTGTATGACCTTTGGGCCGATGCATGGACTGGCGGCCCTCTGGCCTCACGGGATTGAATCACAGTCATATTCAAACGGCTTATGGCCAAGGGCCCAACATGTCGGGAGACAGGCATCCACTGCCACGTCTACTGACCCATCTTAGGGAGCATAGGGCAACGGTAATTCTAGCTTCCATTTGCTCAATACTGAACAAGGTTTGGGACCTAGCTCCACCAGTGCTGATTGGAATGGCAATAGATGTAGTCTCCGCAAGGGAGGACTCTTTCCTGGCTGGCATGGGGTACCCGGATGTGTATGACCAGCTGTACATCCTCACCGGTCTGACAGTGCTGATTTGGGTACTTGAGTCATTATTCCAGTACTTCTACGCGGTCCTTTGGAGGAACTTGGCTCAGACTGCGCAGCACGAGCTCAGGATGTCAGCCTACTCCCATATTCAAGATCTAGAGATGCAGTGGTTCTCAGAGCAGTCAACAGGCGGGCTGATGTCAATAATGAACGATGATGTCAATCAACTGGAGAGGTTCCTGGATCAAGGCGCTACCGACCTGCTTCATGTGGCAACTACAATCATCGTGGTTGGTGGAATAATGTTCTCTGTCGCTCCGGAGGTAGCCATTCTGGCGATAATTCCAGTACCTATCATCGTCACTGGATCATTCATGTATCAGCGAAGAATAGGGGCACGCTACTCACTAGTCAGGAATAAAGTCGCGGAGTTAAATGCCCTGCTGAATAACAATCTACAGGGAATTACTACCATCAAGTCGTTCACAGCCGAGGAGAGGGAGGCAAGCCGCGTCGAGGCCGCCTCTACTTCCTATCGAGACGCAAATCGCGAGGCAATCAGACTCTCTGCCTCCTTCGTACCGATAATCAGGATGGCCATATTATTCGCCTTCACTGCCAACATGCTAGTAGGGGGATGGTTTGCTCTGGAGGGTAAAATCGGCCTAGGGGCATACTCCGTGATAGTTTTCATCACTCAGAGGCTTCTATGGCCCCTAACTCGTCTCGGAGAAACCTTTGATCTATATCAGAGAGCCATGGCTTCCACTACCAGGGTTCTGGACCTACTAGACACTGAAATCGGCATCATTGAAGGAGAAACTGCTATCGAGAATGTCACTGGAGAGATATCATTCAGCGACGTAAGCTTCTCTTATCCTGGAAGGGAGGCCGTTCTGGGCGGAGTCAACCTGGATGTCCCCTCAGGGAAGACCGTGGGATTGGTTGGCTCTACCGGCTCGGGAAAGACAACCATGGTCAGGCTACTTCTCAGATTCCATGACCCAGACGAAGGATCCATTTCGTTGGATGGACACGATGTCAGGGATCTTACTTTGGATTCCCTGAGGGGATCCATATCCCTAGTGAGCCAGAATACGACTCTATTTCCAGGCACTGTGATGGATAATGTAAGGTATGGTAATCCAGAAGCCAGTGAGGAGGAGGTCCACGAGGCAGCTAGAATCGCGGAAGCAATCCCTTTCATAGAGAATCTTCCTGATGGTTGGGGCACCGACATAGGCGAGGGCGGACATAGGCTATCAGGCGGGCAGAGGCAAAGAATCGCGATAGCCAGAGCGGTACTCAAAGACGCACAAGTACTGGTACTCGACGAGGCAACTAGCAATGTCGATAACGAAACAGAGGCAGCTCTGAAGAGGTCAATAGGACTGATTTCCAGAGATCGGACGACTCTGATAATCGCACACAGGCTATCCACAGTGAGGAATGCAGATATGATTGCAGTCCTAGGTGACGGAGGAATCACGGAAACTGGAACGCATGAGTCACTACTGGAGTCAGGAGGATTGTATTCGAGACTGTGGGCTGTACAGACAGGGGAACCGGGAAATTACCAAGGGGTGTAGATTTGGCCGATGACGAATATCCACCTGCATTTCCGGGTCTGGCAAAGATGATTGGGATACGCCCAATTTCGATCGGCCAAGGAGAGTGCAAGGTTAGTTCAGTAGTCCAGAATGAGCATCTAAATGCAGGGGGGGTGGCTCATGGAGGTCTCCACGCTACTATGCTAGATACTGCACTCGGTGGCGCCCTGGTTTCATCACTTTCCGAGGAGGAGTGGTGTGCAACAGCGGAGATCGACGTTTCTTACATTAGGCCTGCCATGGTTGGGGACATTCTAACGGCAGCAGGTAGGGTCATCAAGAGAGGTAAGAACCTAGCTCACCTGGAGGGAGAAATTATTGATCAAAATGACAGGCTAATAGCCACGGCCAAGGGGACATGGGCCATATGGGTCCCTAGCGACATGGGGAAGGCCGGAAGAAGATAATGACGGGAACACCTTGATGAGGAGTCACCCTTTCCTGTGCCCATGGCACGCGTAGACTCGTTGCTCTGGTTCATGCTCGGTTTCGGCCAATTAATCCTCGGCGGCGAACTAGGGGGCGACCCAACTTTGGAACTACTGGGGTTAATCCTACAAGGGACAGGCGGAAGCTCAGTAATTCTCGGATTCTACTTCCTCATGTTCCTAGCTAGGCATGAGAAGCAGTTCAAAGAAGGGTACTCGAAGATGGAGAAGACCGCTTTCCTAAGGGATGCAGAGGGCAGGATAGTCGATCTCGAGGACACCACGCCCAAAGCTGTGAAGGCGATTTGGTATTCCATCCCAGTTGGACTGACCCTTATTGGTGCCATGGCTTGGTTAGTTGGATGAAAAGATGGCACTAGATGACATGATTGATCGAATTATCGAGAATCCGGCCTATGATCAGATGGGCGGATATCAGCTGTTCCTGAGAAGATTCGCTATTCCGGTCGTTCTAATTCTGATTGCCCTCTTTATCTACACCGCTTTGGATAGTTACCTCAGCAGTAGCTGGAATCTGATTGTCACCTCAGCACTTACTGGACTGTGTGTGGGACCCATTCTTACATTTGAGAGATACACTGCGATGAGAAAGCAGAATAAGTAATATAACGCTGACAAAATTAGCCGAATGGGTCAAATGCATAATCCTCCCGTAGGTGTTCAATGGTAGACATTGACGACTTCAATATTTTCGATTTGGTTGGACTGGGAGAGGCAACTGGTCTCGAGTTCATTTTTGCAGCATCCGCTCTTCTGGGAGGGATCCTATTCCTCTTGTGGTTCATACTAATGACGGTTGGAGGGGTGGCCGAGGGAGTCTTCGAGGGACTCTTCGGCTTAGAGATAGACGTACTAAGTTCGGACGCGTCGTTCAAGGCACTGACCTTCCAAGGGGTCATGGCATTCATGATGTTCTTCGGACTGGCCGGTTTGTTCGTTCTGAAATCTGATGGTTCAGATCCAGTCGCAGTGGCTGTTGGAGGGATTGCAGGTACGGCATCAATGTACGGGACAGCCAAGCTATTCGAGTTATTCTTAGCGATGCAATCTACTGGCAATGTGGAGATCGAGGACGCAGTAGGTTCCAAGGGCACCGTTTACTTGGTGATACCTCACGAAGGGGTTGGCCAGGTGCAGATTGAGACCGGAGGTTCTCTTTCTACATACAACGCAAGATCAGCCGACCAGCAGGAAATTGGAACTGGTAGAATGATAGAGGTCGTAGGAACCATAGGCGAGGTCTTGCTAGTCAAGAGAATTTGAGAAAATCTCGGAGTATTTGCCCCACCAATCCATTCTTCCGCCCTTGCCGGCAAAGACTTCATCACTGTGAACTCCTTCATAGGTTCAGGAGTGACTACGAATGGCAACAGCAGGAGCTATTGGAACGATTGGAATATTTGCGATAATACTGGTATTAGTGGCGGTGGTGATATTTTTCTCACAGAGGTACAAGAGGTGCCCACCTGATCAGGTCATGGTCATCTATGGGCGAACGGCCAAGCAGGCAGATGGTAAGGCCAAGCCTTCCAAGGTCGTACACGGAGGAGCTGCATTAGTTTGGCCGCTAATCCAGGATTATGCCTACATTTCACTGAAACCCATGCCCATCAATATAGATCTGAAGGGGGCCCTATCACTCCAGAACATCAGGATCAACGTCCCTAGCACATTCACCGTTGGTGTCAGCAAGGAGCCATCCATAATGGCCAATGCCGCTGAAAGGCTCCTGGGATTCAAGATACCCGAGATCGAGAAGCTCGCCGAGGAGATCATCCTTGGTCAACTTCGTCTCACAGTGGCGTCTCTTACGATCGAGCAGATCAACCAAGACAGGGACGCATTCCTTTCCCTGATCACCCAGAACGTAGACCAGGAGCTTAGAAAGTTCGGACTGACGCAGCTTAACGTTAACATCGTGGATATCACCGATGAGTCAGATTACATCGAGAGCATCGGTAAGAAGGCGGCAGCTACTGCAGTCGAGAATGCCCGTGTAGACGTCGCAAACGCCGAGAGGGATGGTGCAATAGGGGCAGCTAATGCCAACAAGGAGAGGGAGATCCAAGTCGCCAATGCTAATGCAGACGCGGAGATGGGGCGAAAGGAGGCCGAGCAGAGGGAGAGGGTCTTCGTTGAGCAGCAGGAGGCAATGGCGATTGCTGGGGAGAACACCGCCCAGGCCGAGATTGCAAACGCCAACGCGGACCTCGCCGAGGCTGAGGCCCATGCAAAGAAGAGGGCAGACGTGGCCACCGCCCAGGCTGAGGCAGAGATTCAGAGAGCATTCTACTCCGAAGAAGAGGAGAGGCTGCGTGCTACCGAAATCGTCCAAATCAACATTCAGAAGCAGCAAATTGAGATTGCTGCCGAAGCAGAGGCAGAGAGGCAGAGAAGGGTCGCACGGGGAGAGGCCGATGCGATTCTGGCCAAATATAACGCAGAGGCAGAAGGTATACAGAAGGTCCTTGACGCTAAGGCTCAGGGTTACCAGAACCTCGTTTCAAGCGCATCTGGCGATCCAAAGGCCGCAGCTACCCTGCTAATGGTCGAGAAGATCGAGAGCATGGTTTCTGCTCAGACGGAAGCCATCAGGAATCTCAAGATCGACAAGATCACGGTTTGGGATAGCGGAAACTCCGCCGATGGGAGCTCCGCAACTAGCAACTTCGTCAGTAGCTTGGTTCAGAGTCTCCCACCTATCCACGACGTGGCTAAGATGTCGGGAGTCGAACTACCAGAATTCTTGGGTTCAATGAATGAAGATGAGTCTTGATTCACCATCAGTCATCCTCTTGTGCTCTACCTTTCTGGGCATGCCATGGAAGGCACGGGTGTCGTAATTGTCGGAGGGGCTAGAACTCCCTTCTGTGAGTGGCTTGGAGGCAAGAGGGGAGATGGAGGTCCGGGCGGCAGACTATCTTCAATAAGTGCCGAGGAATTGGGTTCTATTGCAATCAGTGGGGCGATGGAAAGGACCGGAACAGATCCATCTGAAATTGACCATGTCGTAATGGGGCACGCCCTTCAGACTTCGTCACAGGCTATCTTCGGTGCCCGGCGAGCAGGGCTGATGTCCGGAATCCCACATGAGGTGCCAATGCTAACTCTGAACAGGTTATGTGGAAGTGGGGCCCAATCGGTAGTCACTGCTGCCCAGATGATAATGCTCGGGGAGGCAGAGGTAGTGGTGGCTGGAGGGATGGAGAATCTTAGCCAGGCCCCACACGTCCTTCGAGACATGCGTGATACATACAAGCTCGGAAGGCCCCCTAGACAGGGCGATGAGATACCAAAAGATATGGAGGACTACCTATTCACCAATCTCAGAGACGATGTTTGCGGCTATTTCATGGCCCAAACAAGTGATGAGCTATGTCGCAGAGTCGGGATCTCAAGGGAGCAGGCAGACAACTTTGCTGCAAAAAGCCATCAGAAAACAGAGAGAAGTATTTCTGAAGGGACCTGGGAGCAGGAGGTTGTAGATGTGGAGACCCCAGAGGGCCTTGTGAGGTATTCCGACGAAGACCACGTTGTGATCGGCACTACCGAGGAATCCCTGTCTGGGCTGCGGACCCATTTTGGCCCTGAATCTCTGGTGACAGCTGGAAATGCCTCAGGAGTGGTAGATGGTGCAGCAGCATTGATCGTGAAGTCAGAATCCCGGGCGGCTGCCGATGGGGACTCCCCCCTTTCCAGAATCGTTTCATGGGGGATTGTGGGACTTGAACCAGCAATCATGGCACACGGCCCAGTTCCAAGCAGCATTCTTGCATTGGAGAAAGCTGGCCTAAAGGCTAGTGAAATCGACCTTTGGGAGATCAACGAGGCGTTCGCAGGGCAATGCGTTGCCTGCATCAAGGAACTGGGGATAGATCCCGAGAAGGTGAACGTGAATGGGGGCGCAGTGGGACTTGGCCATCCATTGGCAGCAACTGGAACGAGGCTACTGCTAACACTCTCTCTGGAGCTAAGGAGGCGCGGCGGTAGGTTCGGTGTAGCCACTGCATGCATCGGCGGAGGACAAGGAATTGCCGTCGTTTTGGAGTCTTTAATCCCAAGAAGCTGATTCCGCAGGGTTAATCCGAGATGGAATGCCGCCTAGAACCGTTATCATGTCGGCTAGTAGGCAGAGAAGCTTGGTGAAGACCCTTACTTGGAGAATCATCGCTACAACTGATACATTCATTCTGACCCTTCTAGCCGCGCATTACGGCGTTGAGGGCATTGACTCAGGGGAGGCAGTTGCTCTTGCAGGCACCGTTGCAGCTTTCGAGGTAGTGACTAAAATGATACTTTACTACCTACACGAGAGAGGATGGAGCTCTTTGGATTGGGGAGTGGATGAAGAATTATTACTAGAAAACTCCGAGTAGCTCGATTAAGTAGCCGAAAATAGCCCCTCCTGCTATTATTGCACCCAGTGAAGAGCCGATATTCCCTAATGCGGTAACTAGCAGTACCTTGCCGACACGATTTTTCCATAGTAGGGAAACCGAATCCAAAGTTAGGAAGTCACTTGCGTCCTTGCCAGTCGGTGAAGCAACCTTCAGTTGGGTGTATCCCGCGAACCATCCGGCCGCCACCGTCGGGTTAAGGGATGTAATTGGAGAGGCGACTGCCCCCACGATTACAGAAAGCGGATGGCCCCTTGCTATCGCTACACCGACTCCAGCTGCAGCCGCATTGAGGATTAGCCAAGTCTCAGCAGTCTCCCGCAGCTCTCCGAAATGGCCATTTTGGATCATCCATAAACAAGCTCCGACGAGTATCATTGGTATGCCCCACATGACGGCCTTGGGCCAGATGGATCTACGTGGCATCTCAATTAGAGACTCCATCCTAGGGCTGTCGAATTCCTTGGATTCAGAAAGATGACGGACAATCCCATTGATGTGTCCAGCTCCAACTATGGCGAGTACTCTGCCACTTTCTCCCTCTCTGATTTGTTTTATTCTGCCAGAGATATATTCATCTCGTTCGTCAATCAGAACTTCGCCGGCTCCCGGAGCAACAGAACGAGCCTCTTCCATCAAGTTGCTTAGAAGATCTGTATCCTCTAGAACATCATCCAAATCGACCTCTTCCTCGTCCTCCTCCGCCCAAAGAAGGGTATCGAGAACCCTCCATTTCTCTCTAATGCTCATCTTCCCCCATGCTCTACGGAGAGTGGAAACAACATCTCTGTCAACCATTTCAACTGGGATGTTAGCTTCTCTGGCCTCTAAAACAGCGGCTAAGAGCTCGGCTCCAGGCTTTTCCCCGGTTGAGACTCCCATTCTACGTTGTTCTGCAGCTAGCGCAGTTTGTAGAATGATCATCGCCGATTTACCCTCTTTGATTATCTTCAGAAGATCCTCAGAATCCAGTGATTCTGGCTCCATGAGAGATGCCATTCTTGACTCACATAGTTCCACTGCAACCACATCGGGCGAGTATTCAGATATCTGCTCCTTGACCAATGCCACAGACTTACTACTCACGTGCGCAGTACCGATAATCCTCAGACTATCGTCAAAATCAACCACATTGGAACTTTTTACCATTGTTTCACCTAATTCCTTCCATCATGGAGAATAGATCTGAGTGCTCAGTAACGTCGTGAACTCTGATTATATCCACACCCTTATCCTTGGCCATAGCAGCAACTCCCAGAGTGCCAGCAAGCCTGTCTTCGGATGCCTCCCTTCCAAGCATCTGCTTGAACATACTCTTTCGGCTAACTCCCCACATCAAACCCATATCTTCCTCTGGGACTACCGATCTTCCAGACGAAAGTAATGAGATATTGTGCTCTAGTAGCTTTCCAAATCCAATTCCCGGATCTACAATTATATTTGACGATTTAACTCCATAATCAATCAATTTTTTTGCAGAAACTTCCAGGCGTCCCCGCACCTCTTTCACTACGTCCCCGTAGTTGGGATTCTCCTGCATATTGGATGGTAGCCCCTTCATGTGCATTAGGCATATTGGGCATCCCGACTCAACAATCAAATCAGCCATTTCCGGATCTCCAAGTGAAGATACATCATTCACCATGTCTGCACCGGCATCAAGTGCCTCCCTGGCGACAAATGC
Organism: Methanobacteriota archaeon; assembly: GCA_002718995.2. GTDB lineage: Archaea > Thermoplasmatota > Poseidoniia > Poseidoniales > Thalassarchaeaceae > MGIIb-O5. The sequence continues at coordinate 90,950 of PBGL02000007.1, read as the reverse complement.
CCTTCTTGAGTCAATCGAAATTCCCGTATCGGGCAAGGCCTCTCTGATCGCCTCAATAATGGGGATAACCCGACCCGCCTCCTCTTCTCGACCGACCTCCACGGCACCGGGCCTAGTGGATTCACCCCCTACGTCGATCCAATCGGCCCCTCCATCAAACATCCTCACAGCCCTTTCTACTGCATTTTCCACCTGCTCTACCCTAGAACCGGCGTGGAATGAGTCAGGAGTAGCATTCAACACCCCCATAATACGAGGAAAACCGCTGTCGCGGCGTTTCAGGATAGGTCGCCAGTCGGCCATGTGTGGGGTGCCATTAGTCGCATGCTTTATGATGTGACGGAGGCCGATTAATACGATGGTAATGGGAGACGAAGGTCTAGATGAGGCCCTTAATGCACCTATTGGGTCAATTTCGGCGCCCGAGGTTACCGACGGTCCGACTAGTGAGTCGCTTGAGTTAATGGAGTCAATTATCCAGCGTTTACAGCCTTCGGACAGGCATGAAATCAGGGATATGATAAGCTACAGGGCACAAGTTTCGGGAGGCATGGCCGCTATGACACTTGTATTTTGGTGGATTGCAATAGATAGGGGCGGGGAGTCCCTCGGGGATTCAGATATCCCCCTATCGGTGATTGGAGGATTCACCTTCGCAGAAATTAGCCTCATTGTTCCTGCCCTCTCCCTACTGGCAACTCTTGTGATGTCAATAGGAAGGGAAACGGGAAACGCAATCCTGAACAATATAGGTGGAGGACTAATTGTATTGGTAGTCTTCTATATCCTTGAGCCATTCGCTGGCACCATCTTCGGAACAAGTATAGACGCTCAATCGGGGGCTTTCGCCTCAGGCCGTCTAGTGGCGATGGCATTGATGATCGGCCTAGCAACTAAATTCTTCTGGGATGCAATCCTTCTGCAATGGGTTAGGAGTACGATGATGAATATGGGCGTCGACTTATTCCCGTCTGAAGAGCAGGAGTCATTCGGCAGTCATGCTGATGAAGCACCTCCCATTGGGTGAAATCGTGAGCGAACGAATCGAGCCGCGACTTTCCGTTCTGAGGCTAGGTCATAGAGTTGACAGGGACAAGAGGATTACTTCGCACCTAGGACTTACTGCTAGGGCATTCGGCGCCGACGAGATCATTCTTTCAGGAGAAGAGGATGATACACCATTAGAAACATGGAAAGAAGTCTCCGAGAGATTCGGCGGATCTCTTGAGTGTAGGTACGAACCCAAACCCATGGCGTGGCTGCGTTCCTTCTCCAGAGGGGGAGGGGCCATTGTCCACCTCACAATGTACGGAGAACCTTGGCGCGATATTTCCAGTAATATTCAGTTCGATGGACCAGTAGCAGTAGTCGTGGGAGGGACCAAAGTTCCAGGTGAGCTATTCGGAATCGCTGATTATAATGTTGCAGTTGGCAATCAACCGCACTCAGAGGTAGCAGCTCTTGCGGTTTTCCTGAACACTTGGCTGGGAGATGTTGGATCAGAAAGATTCTCTGATGGGTCAGTCGAGGTGATTCCCAGCGAGAGCGGTAAAAAAATCATAACAAGAGAAGACCAGCATCCCGAAAAAGGCTGATTTTTCTCTCAATGATTAAGAGTCTTACTTGAGCAGGTTTGCTGATGTCGGCAAGCGGGACACGGCGCGGATTCATTCCCGGCGCTGATATCCCGGGCGTGGAAGAACCACCAGCATTCCAAGACGCGGCAGATTTGCTATTGGGTTCCTCCAGCATAGATCAGCCAAGTGGCGACTCCGGATTGCTCATTCTTGCAGATGGTACGAGATTCACGGGAAGGCTCTTCGGCGCTGATGACATAGCTCAGGGAGAGCTAGTTTTCACTACTGGGATGTGTGGCTATCAAGAGAGTCTCACCGACCCATCATTCGCAGGACAGGTACTCACATTCACATGGCCACTTTTAGGGAACTATGGGATTATCCCGGGGATATCAGAGTCTTCTGGTGTCCACCCAAGAGGGGTAGTATGCAGGCAGATGATGGGGATTCCCGATCACCGGGATTCAATAGGTAGCATCCATGATTTCCTTGCAGCCCATGGAGTTCCCGGAATCGAAGGTGTGGATACCAGGGCCATCACAAGAAGGGTTAGGGAGCATGGTACACTCCTTTGCGTATTCGGCCCCCAAAGCAGGGAGGCAGAGATGGAAAGAATTCTCTCCACAATGAAATCACCAGATTTGGATGATTTGGTAGAATCCGTAACCCGCAAGAACTCCGTTCTGATCAATCCGGGCGCTCAAGATGGAAAGGGTAGGAACCTCCCTAGATTGGCAGTACTGGATTGCGGCATCAAACACAACATCCTCAGAGAGCTCTCCAAGAGGTTTGAGGTAGTATGGTGCCCCGCCTCTTCAGATTTCGATGAAATAATGGAAGAATGGAGGCCCGATGCGATGTTCGCTTCCAATGGCCCTGGTGATCCAGCGCATCCCGGTTCCGCGACAATAGCTAGGAATACTCTGGCACGAGCAGTCAGAGAAGACATCCCAGTGATGGGGATTTGTCTGGGCCATCAGCTGATGGGTCTGGCAGCCGGACTCAGGACCTACAAACTGAGGTATGGCCACAGAGGGGCCAATCAGCCCGTAGTAGACTTAGTAACCGGGAAGGTGGATATCACTAGTCAAAATCACGGTTTTGCAGTCGAAGATCCCGAAAGAGGAATGCTTGCCCCTCATCCCAGTGGTGCATGCTCAGAGTCCGGTGCAAATACTCTCGAAGCCGACTTCGAGGTAAGACATGTCAACGCAAACGATAGAACGGTCGAGGGACTTGATTTGGTCGGTAAACCAGCATTCACGGTTCAGTTCCATCCCGAGGCATGCCCCGGGCCGCATGATGCGTCCCCGTTGTTCGATAGATTCGCCGACATCGTAGAAGACCATCTGTCAGGAGATCCCCAAGCTGCAATCATCGGAGGTGGCAACTGATGCCTAGGCGTGACGATATCCATAGAATAGTCATTCTCGGCAGCGGCCCTATCAGGATAGGCCAAGCCGCTGAGTTCGATTTCTCCGGGTCTCAGGCATGTAGGGCCCTGCGAGATGATGGCTACGAGGTAATTCTGATCAACTCCAACCCAGCCACAATACAGAATGACCCTGAGATGGCAGACAGGATCTACATCGAGCCCCTACTGCCCGAGGTAGTAAGGAGAATACTGGAGATGGAGAAGCCCGACGCACTTCTAGCAGGGATGGGCGGTCAGACTGCATTGAATATAGCATCAGCATTGGCCAAGGATGGAACTCTGAATGATTTGGATGTGGAGTTGATTGGCTGCGATCTCGCCTCAATAGACGAGGCAGAGGATAGGGACCTGTTCAAGAGGGTATGCGAGAGCATCGACCTTCCGGTATGTGAGGCTGTAGCATGCTCATCGATCCAAGAGGTCCTCGCAGCAGCAGAAAAAATCGGCAAGTTCCCCCTTCTGATTCGTCCCGCATTCACTCTTGGGGGACTCGGCGGAGGCACCGCATTCAACAAGGGCGAATTAGTCGAGATTGCCAGTCAAGGACTTCTACAGTCGGCAATAGGGCAAGTTCTCATCGAAGTCAGTATCCTGGGCTGGCAGGAGCATGAGTACGAGGTAATGAGGGATGCATCTGATAATGCCATAATAGTCTGTACCATGGAAAATCTTGATCCAATGGGGGTGCATACTGGAGAGTCCGTCGTGGTCGCCCCGCAACAGACTCTTTCAGACCAGGACCACCAAATGCTAAGGGACGCAGCCCTCAAGCTGATTCGCAGATTGAACATCAAGGGAGGTTGCAACGTTCAATTTGCAGTTGAGCAATCAACAGGTCAGTACAGAGTCATTGAAGTGAATCCCAGAGTCTCTAGATCCTCAGCATTAGCGTCCAAGGCCACAGGATATCCAATTGCCAGAATGGCTGCACTCATAGCGGTTGGATATACCCTGGACGAGCTACCAAATCCGATTACTGGAGAGGGAACAACTGCTGCATTCGAACCAACACTAGACTACTGCGTTGTCAAGATTCCAAGATGGCCATTTGACAAATTCAGAACTGCGGATAGGACAATCGGCACCTCAATGAAGTCAACTGGAGAAGTTATGGCGATAGGTAGGTGCTTCGAAGAAGCGTTCCTCAAAGCATGGGCCAGTCTGGAATATGGACTACCTCATCCAAGGCCCCTGACTATGGCTGACGCATCTGGGGGGGAGACGATGGACGAGAGAGCCTCTCAAGCTCTACCCACCGCCATTCTTGAAGACTGGCTAAGAATTGCAACTGATAGGAGAATGGGTGCTTTGATGGAGGCATTTAGGAGGGGCTATTCGATAGAGGATGTCCGTGATCTCACAGGGGGCGTGACTAGGTGGTTCTTACACAGATTCGAGAATATGGCCGCGATAGAAACTGAAATACGAGCAGCTGGTGAGATGGGCATAAGGCCCTCAGAGGTTCCCGAATCGCAACTGAGATCATGGAAAGGGGCGGGATTCACCGACCTACATATCGCAGATGCACTAGCTGGATTCCCCTCCTCTGGATTCAAGGACCTCCCTGCAGGAAGAGACGAATCCGCAGTCACATCTAGGAGGCACCAATTGGGAGTCCATCCAAGATTCCGTATGGTGGATTCTTGCGCAGCAGAATTTGCAGCCGTCACTCCCTACTATTATGCAACTTACGAGGGTGGCTCCGCTCCCACAGGAATAGATCATGTCCCCGGTCTAGATGGTTTTACCAAGCAGAGAATTGTAGTGATTGGTTCTGGGCCAATCAGGATCGGCCAGGGAATAGAGTTCGACTACGGGTGTGTCCATGCCGTTGGGGCTATTCGCGACATGGGCCATGAGGCCATCATCGTGAATAACAATCCAGAAACCGTCTCTACCGACTTCGATACCAGTGACAGACTCTATTTCGACCCCTTGTCCTTGGAAGCAGTTTCTGAGATACTTCTTCGAGAGAAGGCACATGGGATCCTCCTTCAATTCGGCGGCCAGACAGCAATCAATCTAGCACTGCCTCTGTCGGACAGCCTCCCTCACCTCTCTTCAATGGGCCTAGACTTGGTAATAGAGGGAACAACCCCAGGAGCTGTCGACGAGGCAAGCGATCGCGAGCGATTCGAGGAATTCGCCGAGAGAAACGGTCTACGGATGCCCAGGGGGTCGACCGCGATCGAGCCCGAAGGAGTGAGAAGGGCGGTTGCTGAGATTGGCTATCCAGTTCTGATTAGACCTTCGTACGTCTTAGGGGGAAGGGGGATGGAGATTCTTTCTGACGACAGGCAGTTGGAGGCCTACATGAATGAGGCATACCTAGCACCCGACAGACCTCTCCTGATCGACGAATACTTGGGCAATGCAGTGGAGCTGGATGTTGACGCGGTATGTGACGGCGAAGATGTCCTAGTGGGTGCGATCATGGAACATTTAGAGGAAGCAGGCATCCATTCTGGCGACTCAACTTGTTTCATACCGCCGCAGAACATTTCACAAAGTATCCTATCAGAGGTAGAGGAATGGACTAAGAGAATCGGAATCAGACTCGGAATTAGGGGCTGCTTCAACATCCAGTATGCAATTAGAGACGAAGTCCTCTATGTCTTGGAAGTAAATCCGAGGGGCTCCAGAACGTTTCCATTCGTCGCGAAGGCAACTGGAGTTCCATTAGCCAGAATTGCAGCTAGACTCGCTCTGGGGGAGAAGCTTTCCGATCTAGAAATCCCCCGTCCCCAGACGGAAGCGGTCTGTGTCAAAGCACCAGTTTTCCCATTCATCAAGCTAAGAGGACTTGATCCGGCACCAGGCCCAGAGATGAAGTCAACTGGAGAAGTCATGGGATCACATGTCAGGCCTGCAGCTGCATACCTCAAAGCAAGGCTCGCAACTGAGCTACCAGTCCCCACAACAGGAGGTGTGTACATCACCGTGAAGGACGAGGATAAGCACGATATGATAGAGCTGGCTAGAAGGCTGCAAGATCTGGGATTCCGTTTACATGCAACTCGAGGGACAGCCAGAGTGCTGCGGGAAGTGGGGGGCATCGAGGTCGAGACCTGCTACAGAATTGCCGAGAGGATGTCTCCCGACGCTCTCGATTTGATGAGAAAGGGAATGATTCAGTTGGTAATCAACACACCAAGATCCACAGGAGGAGCCGTTCTGGATGGCAATATGATGAGAAGGCTTGCTGTAGAGTTGAACATCCCCTTTGTCACCACCATGGCAGGAGCTAGGATGGAAGTAGAGGCGATTGCCGAAATGCAGACTGGGACCCCAGAACCAAGGCTGCTGGAGATAGCAACTCTAAACTGATTTTATTCACCAAAAACTCCTGACGATACTTCTTCGGCAGAGATCTCACAGAATTCTCCTTCTCCAAGGCCATAATCAGATAACTCCATCCCACCAATGGAAATCCTATGCAAACTTAACACCCCATTCCCAACTGCTTCGAAGATCCTCCTGACTTCTCGCTTCCTACCTTCTTCTATGGTCAATGTGACACTGGATTTCCCTTCTATGGTCAATCTGGCCTTCTTTGAAGTATAATTCTCGCTCTGCTCCCCATCTGAAACTGAAATTCTGACGCCATCACGTATGGACTTGGCCTGCCCTTCATTGATTTCCGATTTCACCTCCACCCTGTATGTTTTCCCTATCCCACTTTCTGGATTGGTTATTCTATGCACGATCCCGCCGTCCGTCGTAACTAGAAGGAAACCAGTAGTGAACTCATCAAGTCTGCCGACGGTGACAAGTCTCTGATACGTCTTATCTTCCACCCTATCTTTGAAAATCTCGAAAACCGATTTCTTACCAAGAGAGGCCTCCTGTTTGTTTAGTCTCGAGCAAATCACTCCTGGCGGCTTATTCAGGAGGAAATAACTCTCCTCATTAGGAAGTTCAAGCGTCTCCCCTCTGAATGAGACGACTCTCTTTCGTGGATTGAATTCGTATGCTATGTCCTTGATTATTCTTCCATTTATGGAAATGTAACCTTCCCATATGGCGTTCTTGACTTCGGATTTAGACTTGAACCTCCCACTTTTTGATAGGAATTGATGAAGCCTAATCTTCATTCTAAAACACCATCAATCAGTCTATCCTGAAGGTACATACCTCAGGTCTATCAAAGAATCTGTGTCTGTTATTTGCTACGATTCTGTACGCTATGTCCCTGAGAGGAACTGGTACTAGCCACATTATGGGGAACCATATTCTCCAATACCACTTGAGGTATAGCAAGCACCTTATGGCGGCCGAAGATCTGACGAAACTTCTGCCATCCCTGAAGAGGTATACAGTATCCGCCCGTCTCTCCCACTCTTCTAATTCCGAGATCAACTCTTGACCTTCATCCGAGGAAATCTCTCTATATGCAATATCCGCATCCTCATTTAGTCTGGGATCCATGAAAAGTGCTAGCCTGTGGCAGAGTCCGCAATCGCCATCCAGAAGGAGGACGTCCCGACCTTCTGCAATCTGCAAAATTAGACCTCCTCGACTGACCAAGTGTGTACCAACACCCCTTCCGAGGTATGTACGATATCGGGCCTCAATAGATCCCCAATTCCAAAATCATAAATTCCTGTCAGCGAGTTATATTCCATCCTGACTTCAGCTTCTCTGAACTTCCATGGATCATGTTGGGTGTGTGCGATGCAGAGTTTACCCTTATGGACCGTATATAGGCAATATCTCTCAAATAGGAACTCCTCGAGTGTGCCACTTTCAGCCTCCATTACCTCTCCAATCGCCGTACACGAACCCTTGATGCCAACTCCCCCTTCCTTTCTCCTGCTATTCCAAACGTAGGTTCCTCCATCAGCATCCACCTCACCTTTGCAATATCGGTATGGCAATCCATAGGCCCTCGGAGCATAAGTGCATGTAACAAGACTCTGAGCGTCAAGGGTAATGAAAAGCACTCCAGACTTACCGGCTCTCGTTACATACGTTCTGATATTGAATTCCGGGAAGGTAGAAACCCCAGGTACACTGAAAGCAAGTCTTGGCCTAACATTTGTCATCATGAAAGGTATGGTTCCAACATACGCCTTCCCTTCAAATGTGTCTAATTCAAGGCCATCTGGAATATATGGCTCTAGCCTTTCAGGTGCCACCTCCCAATGGAGAAAACTCAGATTCCTCCATTCTTGGCTCAATGAGTGGCTTCTTGGAGGCATTTGGAAGGGAAGGTGATCCGTCCTCATCGAACATCCCTCTTCAGATGCTAGAAATAATTCCAATTAGAGATTCTCTATCCATCTCGGACATCAGCGAGCTAACTCTTGGGCCATAGCCTCTCCCGAGAATGACCATGTATAGGGCAATGTATGCCTTCCTATTTTCAATGCCCGAATCGGCTGCACTCGTTCTAATCGTTTCACCTATTGAACCCTCGTCCCAGTCACATGTTCTCAACCCGCGAGCAAGCATCTCGAGGAATGCACGCGAATCATTTCCGATTTCTGAAGCAATATCGCGATCTACTTCACTCTGTATCGTTATCCTCGCCTCTTCAGGAAAGTGCTCACCGTCGACCCAGTTCCTCATCCTTTCCAATCGTCCCCTCAATGAAAATCCTGGTTCCCCCGAAAGATGACCACTTCTTTGTAGAGAACTCCAAACTCCCTGATCATCCGATTTGATCTGGGCTAGCATGGAAAGATGCCTAAATGAAACGCCAGCAATCCAATCAGCTGGATCTGATCCCCTTTCCACTTGACTAAGCCTCATCGCACCTAACTGGGTATCTCGTGCGATCCTCTGCCTCTTACTCAGATCACCATCTTCTTCATTCGGGACCTGGAATCTTTCGTACTCATCAGCCATTTCGAATAATGCGGTTCCCGTATCGAATTCAATATGGCGGTTTATCTTACTTCTAGCAATGACATATCGGAGAATCTCCGGAGGCACCAATGATAACGCCTCCATCGGGCCTATCGTAACTCCCTTGGAACTTGACATTGGACCCATGCCCTTCAGTTGAATCCATTCATAGACCATTTTCTCAGGGGGCTTTCCGCCTAATAGTTCGCAAATGGGTATTCCTGTGTCATAGCTGCCTCCTGCTGCGCCATGATCCTTACCTGCTGGTTCACAAGTCACTCCATGTATGGCCCATCTTGCAGCCCAGTCTATTCTCCATGGCATTTTTCCCTCAGCAAGTCTGATGTCCGACTTGCCGGTTGTCCCTGTTGTATCCACCCAATGTACGAACGGTTTCTCGTACCCCGTTACCTTGACTCCGTCCAAACTCCCGTTGGAACCAAGGGGGTTGTATGGGAACCAGTCTTCAGGGAGGTCCCTTCCAGAAACATTCTCAATTATTTCATGAATTTTCTCTCTATTCGTGATAGCAGAGTCGATCATCTCTGCAAAGTCCCCGTTTTCGTATGTCAAATGATTCATGACAACTTCCGGCTCGACTCCAATCTGCTTCAAGGCATCTAGGAATGGCCCCAGAAAGAAATCCGCATAACTTCCCCCTTCCTCGTCAGGCTCGCCATTCTCGTCAGGAGCTGGGATGTTGGCTAGTGGTACACCAATGTATGATTCATAAGACGGTGATAGGAAATCATATACTCTACGAAGGGGGTCCATTGAGTCCACAATGAAAACGTACCTGGATTGAATCCCTGAATCCAAGCAGGCCCTATGTATCATCTCTGCAGTTAGTATCTCCCTGAGGTGGCCAATGTGGAACTCTCCCGAGGGAGTTATTCCAGAAACCACAACCTGCGGACTCCCTCGTCCAGCGAGTTTCTGCGCTGTATAGTCCGCCCAGTGCATCCCTCTTCCTCAGACGGTTACCACTCTGACAAGTCCCCTAAGGGGAACCCCTTCTACCTCATCCCTATGGGACTTGTTTGCAAGTACCAAGCAGAGTTTAACATCCGCTCCTGCCGCTCGCAGGTTGTTCACGGTCTTGGTCATGGTAGTTCCTCCAGACAGGACGTCATCAATGACGACACATCGCTTCCCTTCAACAGCTGCGAACACTTCTGATATGTGCCCCCCTCCATCATCGCTGATACTTCGACTAATTGCAATATCAAGATCCATCTGCCCGCCGACTGCCTGTGCGAAAGCGATCCCATTGATACTAATGCCAACCACAGTATCGACGTCTTCGCCTATCTCCTCCTCGATAATATCACAGAAAACATACGATATCGCCTCGATTCTTCCTGATTTAACGGCTATGGATCTCCACCCAATTCTGATGTCTTCGGGACGGTCCTCAGAGCCAACCCCTCCTGAAGAGAGCCATTTGATAGTAGTCTGAGAAAGGGACATCTCATCCGCTATTTGTTGTGTGTTGAGTCCATCTGAGCGATATTGCTCTACCTTGGACCGCAATTCGTCGACACTGTCCGTCATCGCCCTTTCCCCCACTCCAATTGCTATGAACCTATTGAGAATAGAATATGGTAAAAGGGCGGTTATATTGTAATTAGAAACGACCGGTACTGCCAAATCCGCCCTCGCCTCTTTCAGTCTCGCCGAGTCCACTCTCCTCCACTTCTCTGAAAGTAATCTCCGGAATTGGAGAAATGAGTAATTGGGCAATCCTCTCGCCGGCTTTCACAGTGTAGGAGTCCCCTTCTCCGATCCACGTCATTAGTACGAAGAGCTCCCCTCTGTAGTCCGCATCGATAGTACCAATGCTATGGGGGAGAATCAGTCCCTTCGAGCCCAAAGAAGAGCGTGCTCTGACTTGGCCTTCATATCCGACTGGAATTGCTACCTTGAGTCCGGTTCGCAGTTTCACGCTCTTTCTGAAAGGCACCTCTGAGTCTTCAAGTGCATACAGGTCCCATCCGGCAGCATGTTCACTGCCCATAGTAGGGAGCCTCGCCCCATCTTCAGTCTTAGCTACCTTGACCTCCAATCGTTCGTCCATACCCATCCCAATGGGTGCCCTCACTTTGACCTTGTCCGAGCGAGAGGTATCCGGTGGGGTGAAAAGGGACCCAATGTTCGGCAATTCAATGACGGGTTTCGATTATGAGGACCTTCTGGATCGAGCTCGTGATAGAATCCCTGAGGGAATTAGCCAGAGATCTCGCTGGACAATGCCCGAACCGGACATCATGATAGAGGGGAGTCAGACAATTCTACGAAATTTCTCCGACGTCGTCGATGCTATGGACAGGGATTCTAATCACGTCTACCAGTATCTATTGAATGAATTGGGCACCTCGGGTACTAGGGAGCAGTCGCGTATCATGTTGAAGGGACGAGTCCCGCCTAAGAGGATCAAAGAGAAACTAGTCAGCTATGTCAAGACTTACATTCTCTGCAATCAGTGTAGAGCTCCAGATACTGGATTCATCAAAGAAGACCGAACTACTTTGCTAAAATGTCAGGCTTGTGGCGCTACTAGGCCAGTAAGGCTGTAGGGTTCCACTCAATGGCAAAATTAGGGATGATCCTGATTATTCCGGCGAGAAATCAAGCAGTATCTTGCCGCGATTCTTCCGATTATGCATGTGTAATTGCGCCTTTGCGACGTCCTCGAACCTCCACACTGAGTCAATAATAGGTTCGATCTGCCCCTTTAGCAACATTTCTGAGAGAGTGGCTAGGTGCCCCTTGAAAATGGACTCATCTTCCAGGAGCCCCATGTGGACCCCGAAAATCGCCTTGTTACTTCTCATCATCTTCAGGGGGTCGAATCTTGGGGTCGTCCGCCACATTCTAAATGCAGACAGAATCGATCTCTTGTCACCTCTGACGGCATTAGAGGCGCCGAACAAATACAGCTTCCCTCCCTTCCTTAGGGCTTTGTAGGATTCCATGAGATTGCTGCCAGCTACTGGGTCCAATGCATGGTGAACCCCCCTCCCTGCTGTCATTTCTTTACACACCCCGACGAAATCTTCGGAATCCCTATCGACGAAGGTGACGCCCATCGATTCAACGAATTCTTTCTTCGGTGTTGAAGCGGTCCCAATAACTAGTGAGGCCCCGTAAGCCTTGGATATCTGAGCTACTGCTGTGCCAACTCCTCCAGCAGCATGGTGAACCAATACCGTATCACCAGATGTGATTCCGCCCAGATGTACCAGCATGTGGAACGCCGTCCCATAGGTCACAGGTATAGCAGCTGCTTGGTCGTAGGTTACCGAATCAGGAATTTTTATCACTCTGTTGGAATCCAAAACTACCTGTTCTGAGTATCCACCAAAACCAGTCATTGCTAGAACCCTGTCTCCACATGATAGTGATGCAACCTCGCTCCCAACCTCAACCACCTCTCCTGAAGCTTCGTAGCCAGGGGTGAAAGGAGGGTCTGGATTAGAGCCATAGAGCCCCTGCCTCATCATGAGATCGGCGAAGTTGATCCCCGCACGATGAATCCTCACTCTTACCTGCTTAGGACCTGGGGTGGGTTCCGGGCACTCAACTATCTCAATCGAGTCAACACCCCCCGTTCTTGGATAGATGACTTTTCGCATTCTTTTCACTCCTGCAAATTTTCCATATTGATGACTAAGGGAGATAAGTCCTAATTTCTTCTATGCCCTTCTTGCTTTTTGAGGGTATTTCATCTGGATATCCTATCTTGATGAATCCAATGATTCTTTCTTTGTCCTTCATGGCACCTATCGCCGAGTAGGCCAAATCAGAACGAGTGATTGACCCCGTGCTCCATTGAGAACCTATTCCATTCCCCCAAAGTGAGAGAATCAAATTGTGTGTAGCACATACGGTAGCAGCATAGTCTTCTTCCTCTCTAAAACTATCATCTGGACTCAATGAGGTAGTTACACAAATTAGTACTGGGGGGGAGAGTATCTTGTTGATTGCCCTAGTGACTATTTCATCTGAATCGTCTTCACCTGCGTATTTTTTTACAGCTAGCCTCTTTATCTCCGGAATTAGTGTATTCCGGGAGTCCATTCCCATTACGTAGAATCTCCATGGATGAGTATTCTTGTGGCAAGGCGCATTACGAGCCGCCTCAAAGCCCATTTCTAAGAATCTTGAATCAACTTCCCTAGTGCTATACCTGTATATGGTTCGCCTCGAGGTAATTGCTTCCTGAACCCCACTCATCCACATCACCGTTCGATTCTATCGAACTTCGCAGCTAAGAAGAAATCAGATTCCGTCAACCCATCAATTTTGTGAGTCCAGATCGACGCCTTGACTCTGCCCCAGCCCAATTCGAAGTCCGCATGATGCCCCTCGTCCTCGCAAATCCCTCCAGCTAGGTTGACGAATTCTAGGGCAGAGGAAAAATCTGGAAATGACCACTCTTTCTGCAGGTGATGACCTTCAACAACTTCCCAATTCTCATCAAGGCCCGGCATTAGTCTAGAAATCTGATCATCTGTAAGGGGGGGCTGCCCGCCCTCGCAAGCCAAACACTTCTTCTCTGCAAGATCTTCCATAGTTATCCCCACAGGTTATTGTCCTGCCTTCCGTCAGCCATTTGCTCGGCCTTTTCCTGCATCATGGAGCGACGGCGCATATCTTCCTTCTCGAACTTCATCATCTCTTTGTCTTCTAGGTAGGGGAGTCTCATATGTGCTAGAAGCCTGACTTCTACAATCACGTCTCTTGCAATGGATCTGAATGCCCCTCCTTCATCCATAATTTCTACCGCATTCCTGGTTGTCCCCAACAACATCCCCCTGACCCAGTTATCGGACCCCTCAGGAAGGGCCCTTGAATCGATCAATATCTCAAGCAGATCGTCCTTCCTCAGGCCTGCCCTCCTGCCGGAGAGTGGGCCATGGAAAACATCCCGAAGCTCGTCCAAAGATGGCGATCCATGTGCCTCGTGAATTTTACGGGCCCAATCTGGGAGACTGCTCTCCATACTCCCTTCTTCAATGTCCGGCATGCCCCTCCGTGGGGAACGTCATAGAAAAGGAGTGTGTTCCTGATCTCACCAATTTCTATGAACTGCTCACTTGAAGAGGGATGGTTACAGCGGAGCGGCCGAGGGAAGGCATGGCATCGGTCGAGTGGCGTAGGATTCCAACGGTCCTGAGGACCGATGAGATCCTGGATAAAGCATTCAGGCGTGCCAGTAAGCAACCGGATACTGTAGAGGACCCGGACAAGTATCATAGAGTCCGCAAGCAGATGAATAAGATGGTACAATCAGCAGCATCGGTAATAGACTCAACTTTGATCGCATATGTTGAAATGTGGCCCAGCCTGAATGCTCTTTCGTCTTTTGACCAGGCACTGGTTGAAGCTGCAGTAGGTAGTGATGAATATAGGAGGTCCCTGGGGGCTATCCAGTGGGCAGCTGAAAGAGTCAGATCGATAGCCGGTGATACTCAAAGGAAGATTCTGAGGCTGCGGGATATTGATGGATTCCACCAGGCAAGAAGGGCGGCATATGGGAGGTTTTCCTCAATCCTGGATCAAGTGTCTTCTGAGATAGAGTGGCTAGGAGCGGCACGTGACACATTGAGGGCACTCCCTTCAATCGACTCAATGGAGCCATGTATCGTGGTAGCCGGATCTCCAAATGTCGGTAAATCAGCTCTAATCACCGTTTTGTCTAGTGGGGAGCCAGAGGTTGCTGCATATCCCTTCACTACCAAACAGTTGCACTTGGGGCACTTCACCCACAGGAGGAGGAAATATCAGATGGTGGATACTCCTGGCTTACTTGATCGTCCAATGTCGGAAAGGAATAGTATTGAGATGCAGGCAATTGCAGCGTTGGAAAATGTTGGCGATGTCCTCCTCTTCTTGATTGATTCCACTGAATCCTCAACAACCCCACTCTCGGAACAGGAACATCTTCTGGATGAGGTCAGAGGCCTGATATCTGAGAGGCCAATTTTAGTTGTTCACAGTAAGTCCGATCTCCATGACTCTCAACCAGAGGGGTCCGGACTGATGGTTAGCGCCGAAAGTGGCGATGGAGTAGAGGAATTACGAGCGACTCTCGTGGAGATGATCGCGGCGGACGAAGTAGTCGACCCACTCAAACTCCCCGATAATTGGCCAAGAGCTGACCTAGTCGAGTGATCACTCTACGTGCCAGTTGTGTCCACAAACCGTGCAATATAGGTCGAATCCACCGATGGAGGAAGGCAGTCCCCCAACATCGATCTCGGATCCGCACCCCGGACATTTCTCTACGGCCATGCGCGTCCCAAGATGATTCGGTTCTTCAAGGAAACTGTGGATACATCAGGAGTCCCTGAACTTCTTCCACAGACTCTTGATCGGGAATGCCATCTCCCCCGCTCCTGCAAGTAACATTATTCCGACTCCTGCTAGAACAATCTCCACAAATGACGAGAAGTGAATTTTTGTCTTTATCGTAACTATCTGCTCGTCCAGCGTTGAACCATCCTTGCCAGCAGTGACAAATCGATATTTGCCAGGCTCAAGGGTGAATTCGAACTCGCCTCCATCGGAGTTCGGCCCCCCTGCAACATAATCAAAATCCTCAGAAGTACAGGAAGTTAGTCCGTTAGAATCAGGTTCGCAACCCTCGGGAGGAGGGCTCTCAATCACCCCAATCCAACTTCTATCAGGATCGTCCCACTCGATGTTTAGGTCAATTCCAAGAAGGACGAACGAACTAGGGACTTCGAGGTCTTCCGACGTCATTCCGACTAGGCAACCAACCGAGTCATCCGTACAGGGAACTATCGGTACGTCACTCCTGGAATCCTCTAAACCGACTCCTAGAAGGCTAACTAAGACCAGCAATACGCATACTACGCCCACTGCCCCCGGAAGGACGGAAAGAAGTCTTACCATGTTCATATTACCACATTTCTCTCCTCAAACAGCCCCTCCAGCCATCTGCAACAAAAGTAGGAGTATTGCAATGCCTGGGAACAAGTACATCATAATCGTCAGCCTCTTCCTAGATGCCTCTCTCTTCTCATTCTTCTGAATACAAGTAGCCTCTGAGCAAACTGCCGGATCACTATCCAGTGCAATTGGCGTCCAACAGACCACGCAATGCCGATGTGACTCTATTCCCATCGAGCTATTGGAACGCTTCCTTTTCTCCTCTTTCTTGCGTTTGGAAGCAGCATCTCTAGCTTCCTGGGCCGTCCTCCTTGCAGCCTTGGCTATCCTGTCAGTCCTACTCAAGGAATCACGCCCCTCTGACTACCGTCCCTACAAACTCGTCACCGACTATGGCAGAACGAATTAGGCCCACATCTCTCCCATCAAGGATATTTAGGGTCATTTTTGACATATTGGCCTCAGAAACGCCGACTGGATCAACGATCTGGGAAGCACCAGCCCTCGAATGTTCGGCAGGTCCGACAATTTCCTGAAGCCGATCATGCGTAAGAAAATCATGAGATTCAGCTTCAGGATTTTCCCTAGGGTCCTCCTCGTAGACTTTGGGGACATTTGTTGCTATTATGCACCTGTCGGCACCAGATGCAATGGCAAAACGTATCGCCACTGCGTCTGTAGTGTGACCAGGAGTCGTCCCTCCCATGACTACGACGGGCCGTTCCTCGAGAAGTAAGACTGCTTCATCCACTCTTATTGGAATGGTTCCTGAAACAGAAACGCCGGCATCCGAAAGCGCCTCCCTAACTATCGTTGCATTTAGCCTAGTGGCAGCAATGCCAATCTTATCCAGGTGCCCCTCATTATCGATTAGAGGCCTAGCCAGCTCAATACCCTCCCTTGCAGGCGCCCCTCCTCCAACTACGATACCAATCCTGTCATCCATTGAAACTCTATCTCTGATCACCGACACGAGCCCTTCAAGCCAAGCATGACGCTCCTCTATTTCTGGCCTGAGGAGGCTGCCTCCGATAGCTGCGATAACCGTCGCCATCGACCAATGGGCCGGGACGCCCCCTTTCAATGCCTATGCCCAACCATCGTCTAAGGGTTGAAATGCTGCCCCTCCGGCCTTCCGCAGGAGGGTAGGTATGTCTGACGAGCTCGAGCTTCAGCAGCGCAGACTCCGGCTGAAGAAAGCAGTAGGGGAACTGTCATCAATGAAGGGCATGGGCACGGAACTCGTTTCATTGGTTATTCCTCCTGACAAAATGATTCACGACGTTCGTCATCAATTGTCCAATGAGGCAGGACAGGCCGCCAATATCAAATCTAAGTCAACTAGGAAGCACGTTTCAGATGCCATTGAATCTGCAATAGCTTCTCTGAATAGGTACAAGACTCCCGGGGAGAGGGGATTGGCACTCTTTGTCGGGTATGTCATTGTAGGGAATAACAAGACGAGGCTCGTAAGCGTGGTAGTGGATGACCCTCCGGAACCATTCGGCTCCTACAGATACAGATGCGGTTCGACATTCGAGTTGAGCCAACTCGAAGAAATGCTCATCGATAGGACCGCTTATGGCCTCTTTGTAATTGACCGTTCTGAGTCAGCATATGGGCTGGCAAGCGGAAAGAGGTTACACTGTCAAGAGCATGTAACTTCCTTGGTTCCATCTAAGCATGGGAGGGGCGGACAGTCTGCCCAGAGATTCGAGAGGTTGATCGAGGAAGCAGCTGACAAATTCTTCAAGAAATCAGCGGAGAGGGCCTGCTCTTACTGGCTACCTATGATTGAAGACCTTCAAGGGATAATCATTGGAGGGCCCGGTGCAACTAAGGATTACGTCGTAAAAAATGACTATTTCCATCACGAGATAAAGAAGCTCATCAGAGAACCATTCTTCGATGTAGGGTATTCCAATGAGAGTGGCCTCAGAGAGCTTATCCAGCGTGCAGGCGGACTAATGGATCAGATCGAATTAGATGTCGAGAGGAAAATAGTCGACTCTTTCCTAAGGGAGGTCATGCAGGCCCATCCCAAGGCGACATATGGTGAGGTGATGATTAGGGCCGCCTTGGAACAAGGCGCGGTCGACAGACTACTCCTCTCTGAGAATATAACCGATAGGAGGGTATCATGGATTTGCAAGAGTTGTGGCGAAGAGTGGGAAGCGACCCAGAAGAGACGTTCCGAATTACCAGTCTGCAAATCGTGTTCTTCAGATGACATCAAAGAGAATCAGCAAAAGTCAATGGATTTGATAGACGAACTCACTATCATAGCGGGCCGTACGTCCGCATCTGTGACTCTGGTTTCCATGGATACTGAGGAGGGGGCTACTCTGTACGAAGCTTTTGGTGGCATTGCAGCACTGTTGAGGTATCCATTATCCTGAGGTGGAAAAATGAGGGAATTAATCAGCGAGATACTCCCTCTCATGGCCCCGAAGCTCCGCTCTTTGGGTCTTGAGGAGGGAACCTGGGAGGGACTTGTAGGTCCATCTACGGTGAGTGGCTCCCTGTCTGATGTCGCTATGCCCTGCCATTCTCTGTCCTCTTCTTTGGGAAAGAGTCCACTTGATATCGCCAGTGAGATTTCCTTGGCGATTTCAGATAGTCTTGAGGGCATCGCTATTGCCTCTTCACTAAATGGCTTCGTCAATCTTTCAGCTACTGAGTCATGGCTTTCTTCAAGGGTTGAGGGCCTAGTCACTGACTCTAGATTGGGAGTCTCGATGGACAATCCAAGGATTATAGCTGTTGATTATTCTGCACCCAATGTCGCCAAAGAGATGCATGTTGGGCACCTTAGATCAACAGTGATAGGTGATGCAATAGTAAGGATGTTGGAATTCAAGGGGCATACTGTTCACAGGGAGAATCATGTAGGCGACTGGGGCACTCCCTTCGGGATGCTAATTGAGCACCTTTTGGACATTGGAGAAGATAAGGTGGCTCGTGAAAAGGGAATTTCGGACTTCGATCTGTTCTACAAACAGGCAAGGACGAAGTTCGATGAGAGCTCAGATTTTGCAGAGAGGGCTAGGGCTAGAGTCGTCAAATTACAAAGTGAGGAGGAAGAGACTCTCAGGCTATGGAAAATTCTCGTAGACGTCTCAACTAATTACTTCAATGAGGTATATTCTATGCTAGGGGTTCTTCTGACCGATGAAGATCTCATGGGGGAGTCAGCATATAGGCATTTATTGGCTAACGTGGTCGATAGGCTATCGGAGATAGGGATTCTCGAGAATAGTGATGGGGCAGACGTAGTATACCTCGGAGGGAATTGGATAAATCGAGATGGCGAACCTTTCCCTGTGATGATTAGAAAGGCGGATGGCGGCTTCAATTATTCAACATCAGACCTAGCTTGCATCATTGACAGGGTCGAGAGACTGGGCTGTGACGATCTCTTGTATGTTGTAGGTACTCCTCAGAAGCAACATTTCGAGATGGTTTTCGAGGTCGCAAAAAGATCTGGATTCATGAACGAGGAACATCGTGCCGTGCATGTGAATTTTGGTTCAGTTCTAGATTCCAGTGGGCAGATGCTGAAGAGTAGGAAGGGCCAGAATGTGAAGCTGGTTGACCTTCTTAGGGAAGCGGTGACTAGGGCTGAATCATCCATTTCCGAGAAGAATCCTGATCTCAGTGGTAAGGAGAGGGAGAATGTAGCTAGAATGATCGGCATTGGAGCAGTGAAATATTCCGACTTGTCATCGGACAGGACCAAGGACTATGTTTTCGACTGGGACAGGATGCTCTCATTCGAGGGCAATACTGCCCCATATCTCCAGTATGCACATGCAAGGATATGCAGTATCTTCTCGCGTTCGGGAATCGAAAGAGAATCGACACATGACACAAGAATACACTTGGCCACACCGGAGGAGCGAGCTTTGGCGAAAACGCTAGTGACCTTTCCAGAGGCCGTAGATTATTCCACAGCAGGCCTTTATCCACACAGACTTTGTATCCACCTACACTCAATCGCATCCTCTTTCGCATCATTCTATGAGGTATGCCACGTCCTCGATGAGGACAAAGAAGTGAGATCAAGTAGACTAGCAATGTGTGATTTGACTGCTAGGGCATTGTCATTAGGACTGGGGCTTCTGGGAATAGACTGTCCCGAGAGAATGTGACCTATGACTCGCCGTAGGAGAGGTACCTGATCAGTGAGCCAAATATCACTCCGGAAACAACCAGACTCTCCTCGTTGAACCTGTCCATTGAATCTAGGTATGTGTGGTATTCGATAGAACCAGAGCCATAACAGACAACTGCGTTTCCATATTCCATGCCATCTTCTGGAACATTGTCGATATCGTAAACGAAGGGTGCATGGTCCGAATTATATGGCATTCCAGTCGAATCAATGTCTCTTATGTTGATGCTATATTTGGATGACAGTTCGGGGAAGGATTCAGTGAAGGCTCTTGAAATCCCTCTTAGCGTTTCAACGTCCGACTTGCTATTGCCATACATCGTCAACCCCGTATTCCTTTCAAGATCAACGTGATTCATGTCCAAATTTATGTACAGTCGAAGGTTTTCTCCAAGCATTGTTCTGTATTTGTCAACCCATTCCTTGGACCCCCATAGCCCCTCCTCTTCACCTCCCCATGTGCAGAAATATAGTGTATGGGCGGGCTCTCCAAGTTGCGATTCAAGTATTCCGAACTGCCGGGCAACTTCCTGTAGCGTCGCAACCCCTGAAGTATCGTCCACTGCACCAGGGCCATTGTATACGGTATCATGGTGAGCACCCATTATTATGACTGAATCCGACTTTCCCTGGATTACTCCGCAGGGTACATGGATAGTCGCATCTCCCTGATTATCAACATCGGTCACCATGCCCAGCCTTCCATCCCCATTTATCACCATGTCAACAATGGTCTCTCCAACGCTCTTCGAGACCATTATGAAGCCGAAACTATCTGGGATGAAGTCGAATTGGCTCTTATCTATCGACTTAAAGTAAGGCACACAGTCGTTACTGACTAAATCGTTGCAGTTCTGTTTCGCATTTACGGTGATCATGCTGTATACGTCATTTTCTATGGCACGAAGAAGTAGAGCCGTATTTCCCTCGGTACCTTCTTCTAGCCAAATCATGCCTATGTTGCTAGCCGCAGAACTCCAGTCCGCATCCGAACTTCCATTGCCTAAGTCGATTATCTCCATATTCTCGACGTGACTCACTGATGCAGAGCCGCTGTAACCCTGAATTACGAACTCCTCTCTATGGGTAAAATAAGTAATATCTCTATTCACATCTGCAGCAGAACAGGGCGTCGGACCCCCTATCAGGCCCCCTATGCTACCAGGGACGCAAATCGATAATGTGGGTTCGTCACCGATAACGAACATGGGAACATCGAAGTCATCCATTGTCGTAGGGATTCCGGCTGCCGTAAAGTTATTTTTTATTGACTCTGCAGCATTCAACTCTTCTAAAGTTCCTGACATCCTTCCTCCCCAGATAGGGTGGCCAAGGTCAACAAGGGACTGGGCGTAGTCCCTGACTTGATCTTGTTCGAAGTCAATTAGCTTGTACTCCGGCTCGCCTTGAATCCACTCAATAATATCGCTACCATAGAGCAGAGCACCTCCGGCACCTCCGATCATCAATACCGCCACAACTGCAAGGGCCTGGATGGGCTTGTCCCGAAATACACTTATTCTATCGCGTATGATTTCAGTTTGCTTGAATGAGAAGAAGCCCACTAATTTGCCAAATCCCTGAGGAGTTCCT
This sequence comes from Methanobacteriota archaeon, assembly GCA_002718995.2. GTDB lineage: Archaea > Thermoplasmatota > Poseidoniia > Poseidoniales > Thalassarchaeaceae > MGIIb-O5. Next base: position 69,403 of record PBGL02000007.1, on the reverse strand, counting down.
TCCCCTTCTGCAACTTCCGCTTCTACAACCTCTGCCCCAATCAGCCTCTTCACTAGTTCCGATTTACTACCAGAAACAGCCAGTCCCCTGGACTTCAGGGCCTCTTTGAGCTCTGAAACGTTAAGCCCCGACCAATCAGAAACTTCATCCATCGAGAATTAACGAGCACTCTTGACTATTGAACCCATTTGGAAAACGTTCTCCCAAGTCCGTAGTTAATCAAGTGAAACTTCCTCACCAGTCCACCTTTTACCCAAATCATGGTCCACATCTAGTTGGTCTAGTATTCTGGCGACAACGAAGTCGACCAACTCTTCGATTGTGGTCGGCGCGTGATAGAATCCCGGATTCGCAGGGAGTATGACTACTCCCCATGAAGACATCTTCGCCATCGCCTCGAGATGAGGGGTGGACATTGGCGTCTCACGAGGGACCAGAATCAGCTTCCTACGCTCCTTTATTGCGACAAGAGCACTCCTGGTGGCTAAGTTATCTGAAATTCCTGAGGCTATCTTGCCTATTGTGGTCCCACTGGCCGGGCACACAACGCAAGCATCATACTTGGCCGAACCAGAAGCCGGCCTAGCGGCCAGGTTACCGTTGTGGTGCAGGGTAACCCCGCTCATTTCCGACAGCTCCCCCGGCTCCATTCCGCATTCTAAATCGAGATTGATTGCGCCCGCTCCAGTAACTATCAGATCAACATCCCATCCGGAGTTGCTCAGCTGCTCCACTAGTCTTACGCCATACCTTGCCCCAGATGCTCCTGTAATGGCCACCACTGCCTTCGGCATGTACTGCGGGCTACATTCAATAGACTTGAATGGTTGCCTAATCACCTAAGATTTCTTTGAGGGCCTTTCCGAGGTATACATACTCGTCTTCATGATTGTAAAGTTGAGCGGAAATTCTGATGTATTTCGCACCATGGTGCGTCCATGCCATCACCGGAACCTGAATCTTGTAATCATCATATAGTAAATTGTGAATGGGGTCACCCTCAATCCCAGGGGTGATAATTTCTCCCTCCCATGGGAACTCTACAGCAGCCAGTGAAGAAATCATGGATTTGGGAGTGGGAGGGGTCGTCCCCAGTGCTTCACAGATAATTTCCCGCGCCTTAATCGCTAGTGACCTATTTTTCTCCATTATGGCCGGCCATCCCCCCTCAACTAAATTCTCCATATATCTCAGTGCAAATGGTATACAAAGCCAGGGAGTCGGGTCTTGGGTTCCCGGCCAATCGAATTCGAATCTGAACTTCTCCTGGGGGCTACCGTCGCTAGAATATCCGTGGCCAATATTCAGGGGTTTAATCAGATGCTTCCTGTCTTCCCTGATATGTAGGAATGCTGAACCCTTTGGCGTGCAAATCCATTTGTGACAATTCCCTGTGATGTAAGCGGGCTGTAGTTCAGAGATGTCAATATTGACAATTCCCGGACCGTGTGCCGCATCCAGTAGGACATCAACACCCCTCCCTTGGATCTCCTTGACCAGCCTCTCGAATGGCATCCTGAGGCCCGTTGGACTGGTTACCGTGTCTATCATTGCAAGAACTGTTTTTTCGGTTATCGCATCAAGTAGTGGGCCAATAACCTCCTCTTCGTCTCTAACTCTGAATGGGATATCAACCACCACTGCTTCGGCTCCGGACCTTGAGGTAACGAAGTCGATAGCGTTCCAACATGCCTGGTATGCGTGATTTGGAACAATTATCTCATCTCCCTTTTTTAGATCAAGCGACCTTAGGATTGTATTTACCCCTGTAGTGGCATTGGTCACAAAGGCCATTCCATCGGGATCTGCATTCAAGAATTCGGAAATGGCGACAATAGAGTCCCACCACATTTCACGACTCCCCCTCTCGACGAAAAGTACAGGGTCCCCCTCCATTAGTTTCCTAATCCTGTCCTGTTCCTCTAATACTGCTACTGGCGTAGCTCCGAACGAACCATGGTTCAGAAACACGGTCCCATCATCAAGACCCCAGTGCTCAGACAGTTCTCCCTTCCTTGGAATCATACCAAAACTTCCGGAGTCCAATTTTCAGGACTCATCGGAGTCCTCTTCAGAATTTCTTCGCAGGTTTCGAGTAATGCCTCCTCGAAACGATGAACATCCAGAGGATTCCCAAATCCATCTTGCGAGTATCCAAGCTGGTGCAAACTGGTGTGAGTTCCTCTGACCATCCCGCAGCCCTCCAGATCCTCAACTCTGGAACCAGGGGTGTCGACATTTATCGACATTCCATGACGGCTCACCCAGTGCAAAAATGAGAGTCCTATCGAACAGATCTTGTATCCATCTACCCAAGCTCCCTGCATGGACGGATCTTTGTAAGACTCCACTCCACATTTTTTCATGGCAGCGATGGCCCAATCTTCCAGTATGCCGATTATCTTCCTGACGCTTTGATCTTCAACCCCCCATTTGATGATGGGATAAACTACCAACTGCCCAGGTCCATGCCAAGTAATGCCTCCTCCCCTGTCTGTATCCGTAGTGGGGTATCCGTCAATCTCTACGCCATCCCTCCTGGCCTTTGGTCCAATCGTGACGACCTCCGGGTGTTGTACAATGATCAGAGTGTCCGGAATATTTCCTTCAATCCTCTCTTTCTGAAGATTCTTCATGGCCTTGGACACAACGGTGTGTTCGACCATTCCGGCTCTGAGGACTCTGATTGCCCTCATTCCCCATACCTCATGCTGAGTGGATGGCATGCCCAAGAGTCTTCAGGACTCCCTCGTGGAACGCCTCTGTCATCGTCGGATGAGCATGGACCGTTTCTGCAATGTCCTCCAATAGTGCACCCATTTCTAGGGCCAATATGAATTCGCCATGGAGCTCTGCCACATGACTTCCAACTGCTTGGATCCCCAAAATCACATGATCGGATTCTCTGGCTACCACTCTTACAAAGCCGCCAGTCTTCTCCGCCTCCAAAGTCAGAGCCCTGCCGTTCGCTGCTAGTGGGAATTTACCGATAATGACAGACTCCCCTCTTTCTTCTGCCTCATCTGGTAGAAGTCCGACAGAAACTACTTCCGGCTCCGTGAAAACAATCGCTGGAATTGATATTTTGTCAAATTCCCTATCAAGCCCTGAGATTATTTCTGCTACCATTTCTCCTTGGGCACTGGCTTTGTGAGCCAACATAGGTTCTCCGGAGACATCCCCTATTGCATATACTCCTGGAACATTAGTTCTGCATTGTCTGTCTATCCTGATGAATCGCCCTGTTGCATCCATCCTCACTCCAGTCTTTTCCAATCCCCAGTTTCTGGTGTTTGGACTTCTTCCAACAGTAACCAATACCTTGTCTACTTTCAGAGTGTGCTCTTCCCCTTCCTTCTCGAATTTCAACTCGACCTTCTTCGAGGCACCCTTCCCCTTCACTTCTGCCCCTCTAGCGAGGGAGTTGGTGTGTACGGCGACTCCGTGTTTCTTCAGCCATATTTCTAGCGGCCTACGCAATTCCTTGTCGAATATGCCAAGTATGCTGTCCATGCCCTCGACCACAGTTACATCGGAACCCAGCTTGGCGAGGGCACAACCCAGCTCTAGGCCAATGTACCCCCCTCCAACAATTGCCACCTTTTTTGGTAGATTCTTAAGATCTAGGGCACCAGTTGATGAGAGAATAAATTCTTCATCACACGGCATAAATGGTAAGTCGATATGACTAGACCCAGTGGCCAGTATGACATTTTCCGCCTCGATTTCGATAGTTCCCTCCGAAGTATCCACTAAACACCTATTGGAGGATGTGAAATTCGCCCAACCCTTGACCAGCTCTACACCAGCTGCCTTCAAAAGCCCCTCGACACCCTTGTTTAATCGTTCAACAATTCCATCTTTCCATGAAACTAGGGCTGACATGTCTAGGCTAGCCTCTCCCGAAACTGAAATTCCCATGTGCCCTCCCTCCGATGCATGCTGGCTAAGTGACTCGAAACGCTCTGCAGCGTGAATCATCGCCTTGCTCGGGATACAGCCCCTGATTAGACAGGTCCCCCCGGCCTTATCTCCCTCGACAACTATTGTGTCTAGACCTAATTGTCCCGATCTGATCCCAGCAACGTATCCTCCTGGACCAGCACCGACAACGAGAACCTGACACTTCCTTAGTTCGCCCATTTTGAATCCTCACATGAAGATCAAAGCAGGATGCTCGAGCATCCTCTTTAGGTGTTGTATAAGACTGGCGCCATCGGCCCCGTCGACCACTCTGTGATCGAATGAACTAGATAGATTCATGATTCTACGAACGACGATATGGCCATTCCTAGCAACAGGCATCTCCCTTGCCTTGTGGACACCAAGTATCGACATCTCAGGGTGGTTGATTATTGGAGTGGCCCCTAGTCCGCCTTCTCTGCCAAGGCTCGTAATTGTGAATGTTGAACCGGTTAAGTCATCCAAACTCGCCGTACCTTCTCTGGCAGCTCCTGAAACTCTGATTAACTCACTAGCCGCATCCCAGATATCTAGAGACTCGACATGTTTGACGACTGGGACATAGAGGCCCCGTTCAGTTTGAGTGGCAATTCCAAGATTGACTGCTGAGTGCCTGTGCACCACTCCAGAGTCATCATAGAAGTGCCCATTGCATTCAGGATGTTCTGGCATAATTTTGGAGAGTGCGAGCATGATGAAGGGCAGGTAGGTCAGTTTAGGCTGTTCAGGGGACCTACTTGAGTTTAGCATTTGTCGCAATTCTTCAAGCTCTGTAACATCAACCTCTTCGAAGTATGAGAAATGCGGTATGGAGAAAGCACTCTTCACCATCTGCTCGGAGATCTTTCTCCTCAGCCCTACGACCTTTACCTCTGTAATGTCCGTCCTCTTTGTCGAATAAGCGCTTGGAGCAGCTCCCATGACCGCCCCTCCTCCTGCCAAGAATGCATCGAGATCTGCATGCCGAATTCTCCCAGCAGGACCACTCCCGTTGAGGCCCAACAGGTCGACTCCAGATTCTCTGGCCCTTCTTCGTACCGCGGGACTAGCTAAAATGGAACCCGATTTCTTCCTAGTGACATCAGGCACTTTGATCTGAGGTGGCGGAGGGGAAACTTTCGGGGGAGCAGTCTTTGCAGTCCTTTCCTCCACGGGCTCTGATTCCGTAACCGGAACAGGGTCATCCTCCACTGGCTCTTCCTCCACTGGCTCTTCTGTTTCCGCCGGAGATCCTTCGGTTTCGAACTCTACCAAAGTAGTGCCAACTGCAATCATATCTCCTATGTCCCCACTCAGGGAAGAAACTACTCCGTCCGTGGGGGATGGTATGGTAACCGTTGCTTTGTCAGTCATAACATCCACGAGCGGATCATCTTCAGAGACTTTGTCGCCCACAGAAACATGCCATGTTACAACCTCCCCTTCGACTACTCCTTCCCCGATGTCTGGAAGCTTGAATTCGTAAGTTCCCATGCTCAATCCTCCTGTGTTTTCGCGATCGCCGCGGCTATCCTGTCCGGTCCGGGCATGTAATCCCATTCAGTAGTATGGGGAAAAGGTGTGTCCCAACCAGTGACTCTTTCGATTGGTGATTCAAGGCTCCAGAAACACCTTTCTTGTATCGAAGCAACCATTTCCGCTCCAAAACCGCTGGTTTTTGGGGCTTCGTGGACAATCACACATCGACCAGTTTTGGATATTGATTTCTCAATCGCCTCTCTGTCCCACGGGACTAGAGTTTGAAGGTCGATTAGGTCACAGGAAATGCCACTATCTTTTATCGCCTGTTCACAAACATGAACCATGGTGCCCCATGCGATTACCGTACAGTCATCTCCCTCCAATGCCAATCGAGCCTCTCCAAGTGGAATTGAATAGTGGGATTCGGGAACCTCTGCCTCCGGGTGTCCGCTCCATGTTGGGACGTTGTGGGGATCTCCATAGAATGGACCCCTGTAGCATCTTTTCGGCTCAAGGAAAATTACTGGATCGTTATCTTCAATTGCACTGATTAGAAGTCCCTTTGCATTGTAGGGTGTAGAGCAATAGACGACCTTGAGCCCTGGCGTGTGTGTGAATTGAGCTTCAGGAGACTGTGAGTGGTGATGCCCCCCTCTAATGCCCCCTCCGGCTGGAGTTCTGATGGTGACGGGACACCAGAACTCGCCCCCGGATCTGTGTCTAACCTTTGCCATCTCATTTACGATCTGGTCATATGCCGGGAAAATATAGTCCGCAAATTGAATCTCAACTACTGGCCGTAGCCCATTTATCCCCATTCCAAAAGCAGTGGCGGCAATACCGCCTTCCGAGAGGGGCGAGTCGAAGACACGGTGCTTTCCGAATTTCTCCTGAAGCCCATCAGAAGTCCTGAACACTCCTCCGAAGTAGCCCACGTCTTCTCCAAAAATTATTACATCTTCGTCATTCGAAAGCATGGTGTCCAGAGCACTATTGACTGACTCTACCATATTCATGTTAGACATTAATCCTCCCTCCACTTTTTCATTTCGTCCCATTGCTCCATTAGGTGCCAGGGCGGAGTCTCGTAAACTTCGGTAAAGATTGCGTCTGATGAGGGGTATGGGCCATTCGCTAAATCCCCGAATTTAACTGCCTCTTTGTATGCTGCCATCACCTCATTGTCTAGCTTTTCGGATAATTTATCATGATCTTTCTCAGTCCACTCGCCGATACTGATTAGATGGTCCTTCAGTCTGTCGATTGGATCTCCTCCGGGCCAGTATTCGTTTTCATCTCGAGGTCTATACCTGGACGGATCGTCACTGCTGCTGTGGGCCCCAGCGCGATAGGTCAGAACTTCTATGTGGGTTGGTCCCAATCCCCTAGCTGCCCTCTGCCTGGCCCACCTGGTTACTGAGAATAGCGCCAAGAAATCATTTCCATCCACCCTGATGCTAGGTATTCCGTAAGGTATCCCCCTGATGGCAAAATTCTGTAGCCCGCTTGCGAAGTTACTGTGAGTCGAAATCGCCCATTGATTGTTTACGATGTTAAGGATGACCGGGGCCTTGAAAATGGCTGCAAAGTTCAGTGCGTAGTGATAGTCCCCCTCAGCACTAGCACCATCACCAATCCATGTAATGGTCACCTCGTCGAGCTCCTTGTACCTGGAGGCCAGAGCAACTCCGACTGCCTGACTGAATTGTGTTCCAACAGGACTTGAGACGGAAATGAACCTCCCCTCCTTGTACGTATAGTGGACTGGCATCTGCCTGCCCTTCACGTTGTCTTCCTCGTTACCAATGCAATGACAAATCATGCTAACCATATCACGCCCTCTGACAAATTGGGCCCCTGGCTGCCTGTATGTGGGGAATAACCAGTCCTGAGTTTCTAGAGCCATTGTCTGGGCTATTGCTACTGCCTCCTCGCCAAATGACCTCATGTAGAAGGAAAGCTTACCAGTGCGCTGCATTTTCATCATCCGATCATCAAAAATTCGAAGCCTTAGCATATGCTCAAGACCCTTCTTTAGATCCTCTGTAGGAAGTTCTGGATTCCACTTCCCAGAGGCTTTATTATCATCACCTAGGACTCTAACTAGCCCTATTGCATGCTCAGATGACTCTTCTGCAGAGCAATCAATTTCCAACATTTCCAGGTCTTCCGGCTTCCATGGCCAATCGGCAAATTCCGACTCATCACCAGGCCTATGGGGGGCGTCCGGGATATGGAGGGGGATGTCAGAACTATCTCCGGCCATGATTCATCACTCTCTATTCATGCTCATATTGTTTGGGTTTGGCCAATCTGGCTGATCTTTAGGAAGCTTACAGCCGAACCCGTCGACTCTCTGGTGACTACAGGCTCCCCACCTTTGGCCTCTTCCCAAAGTAGACCCGCTCTGTAGCTGGACCTTACTAGAGGCCCACTAGCGACAGCGCTGAATCCGATTTCCCTTGCCTCCCTGTCCCATTTCGCAAATGCAGATGGCTCGGGGAATCTATCCACTTGGAGATGCCTGTCGCCAGGTTGAAGGTACTGGCCTAAGGTAATCATGTCCACTCCTGCTGAACGGAGCCTCATCATCGCTTCGGATACCTCCTCATCCGTTTCACCAAGGCCCACCATAATGCTGCTTTTTGTTAGGAGGTCAGGTCTAATCCTCTTGGCCTCTGCTAGGATTGAGATTGAACGTTCGAATGATGCTCTGGGATCCCTGACTACCGAGTCGAGCCTAGGTACACACTCGACGTTATGTGCAAACACCTTCAGAGGCAACTCCTCAAGAAGCGCGGAAAGGGAACCCATGTCTCCGTCTAAATCAGAACAAAGTAGCTCAAGGCCAACATCGGGCGACCTCTCATGAATCGCTTTGATACAATCTCTGTAATGACTAGCTCCTCCATCAGGCAGATCATCCCTGTTGACAACCGTGATTACCGCATGACTCAAGCCCATCCTGCCTACCGCTTCCGCCAATGATTCAGGCTCCGAAGAATCGAGTGGAGGTGGATTCTTAGCAGTATCAATCGCACAGAATCTGCAACCCCGGGTACAGACGTCCCCTGCAATCATGAATGTCGCAGTACCCCTTCCCCAACAGTCGTGAACGTTGGGGCACCGAGCCTCTTCGCAAACTGTATTCAAGCCATTCTCAACAACTCTATTTTTTGTTTCGTTGTACCTTACTTGAGAATCACCCACTGGAAGCGAGGTTTTGAACCACTTTGGAAGCCTCTTCCTTTCCCTGGGACTTCTTAATTTGGTACTCCCTGAAGGGGTTGCGCCGCATCCGCTGCCACTTTCAGGGGCGTCCCCAGCGAGTGGCAGGCGAGTGGCCATCAGTTCCTTCGGATGGAGGTACGAAATTAACCATTCTCATGAGGTCCTCTTAGAGCCTATCAAGAACAACCCGTAATAGGGGTGTGTTAACTCGGGGTGTCATGCTCGGCGGTACAGTGGTTGTTACTGGCGGGGCAGCTAGGATAGGCAGGCAGATTTCTTTGGCTCTGGCTCAGAGTGGATTCTCAGTAGCAGTCCACTATTTTTCTTCCGAGAATGAAGCCAAGGAGGTAGTTTCAGAGATACAATCTCACGGAGGTAGTGCCACGCATGTCAGATGCGATTTGTCCGACCCCAAGTCAGTATCGGAAATCATCACAAAGGCCGAAGATTCTCTCGGCCCTGTTGTCGGACTGGTCAACAATGCATCCAAGTTTTCTCATGACGACATCTCAAACATCTCAACAGAGTCTTGGTCTGGCCATTTGGAGGTCAATGCCCTATCTCCAATTATGCTAATCGGCGAACTTGTTAGAAGACTTCCCGATGGAGAGAGGGCTTGCGTCGTGAACATATTGGATCAAAAGGTCGCTCAGCCGAATCCCGACCACCTTTCTTACACTGCCTCAAGGTATGCAATGTTGGGAGTTACTGATGCTCTGGCAAGAGGCCTAGCACCAGCCATTAGAGTGAATGCCGTGGCACCGGGGCATACTCTGCCAAGCCCGGAACAGACCGAGGCAGGTTTCGCTAGAGCTCAATCCGAGGCCCCATTGGGATTCGGTCCGACCCCGGGAGACATAGCAGATGCAGTTGTCTTCCTCATGCGTTCCAGATCCATCACAGGTCAGACCATTTTCGTGGACTCTGGGGAGAGGTTCCTTGCTAGGGAGAGGGATGTCTATTTTGAAACGGAGGGAATGGATTGAGTTCATATGCGGAGTTGCTAAGAGAAATGGCAAAATCTGGGGCCAACGAGTTTACGACTCTGTTCTTGGAGAACTCCGTGAGGGAGCTCGATATCGGCGTCCATGATCATGAGATTGGCAATCCCCAAAGGGTTAGTTTCGATCTTTACGTAATCCTAGAGGGCGCATCCAAGCCGGAAGAGGATCAGATTGACATGGTTCTCGATTACGAATTTCTTTCTTCTTCGATTGATAGAGTCGCCACAAGGGGTAGGAACGCCCTTTTGGAGACCCTTGCATCAGAATTGCTGGACGAGATAATGTCCCCTGCAGAGATAGCTGCTGCTACTGTGTCTATCAAGAAACTCGACATTGCAGGGATTGAGGGCGAGCTCGGCTGTTCCATGACACGCATCAGATGATTGGTGCAGAGGGCAGGATTTGAACCTGCGAAGCACTATGCACCGGAGCTTAAGTCCGGCCCCTTTGACCAACTCGGGTACCTCTGCAACCCCTGAGCGCGGGTCCTCCTCCTTGAATCGAGCGCTTTGACAACCCCCAGAACCGACTTATCACGTGCCCTTAGGGCACGAACGCTTTAACGCCACTCCTGTGGGCGACAAGACGTGTATGCGAGCAGCATAGCGAATAGCGCGTCCCGCCGTTTCAGGCTGGCTCTAGCACTTTCAGTACTGATGTTGATGCCATTTGGAATGGTTTCAGACAACCAATACGAACTCCCGGAAGAATCCACGATTAAAGCAAGTTCAGACGTTCAATTAAACCTCTATACAATGTATTTCGCTTCTCAGAACTCCTCTGCGGGTGGCGATGGGTACATCACAACACAGGTCCCGGAGTCCGGGGGCCAGGAGTCAATGAGCGCTCTCGATAACAGCATAGAGTTTCGAACAAGTCCCATGCTTTCGTCATTGGACGTCGCAGGCCGACCCAATCATGGCTCGGGCTCTGGATCTTACTATCTCCCATTGGGCCTATTCATGAGGGCAACTGGTCCGGACACCTCTACGGTAGAATGGACAATCACCCTCAAGTCATCGGGAAGCCAAGTCGGCTCAGTTTCTTGGAGTACAGACGCATGCAACCCCGGAATCACTCAGAGCTGCAGCTTCGATCACGAGACATTTGAGATTGATTTAGGGAATAACCAAAGATTCACAATCGACAAGGACGAGCGTCTTGAGTTGATTGTCGATGCTGACATGTCTGGATGTGATAGCGGCGGAAGTCCATTCGGCTCAAGTTGCGAGGCAGAGGTGGCATGGAATGAGATCGATGGCGATGACAGGTTCAGCACACTCGAGATCGAGGCAAATGCAATTTCCAACAGTCTTGTACTCCTTCAGAGAGAGGGTGCAGAACTCGCAGAGGGGCCAGAGTTGGAATGGTACCCGAACGACATTCTATCAGAGAGGGTAATGCAATTCTCGTTCGATGTGAAGAGTAGTTTTGGCAGGTATGACGTAGACTCTGTGAGGTTGCTGATGAGAGATCCTGATGGCATGTATAGAATAGACCATGTCATCGATGAGGATGATGAGGAAATCGAAGATACCAGCCAAGGAATCTTTGGAGAGTATCTATGGTCATATCCGAGCGGAATACCGTCTGGAGAATATTCTGTAGAACTCGAGGTTTCTGATATTCAGGGTAACAGCGTAATCATCGAGCACGAGCCTGTAACCATGGAGCAGTGGGGCGTTGCATTGAATCACAGGCTAGATCGCACTACAGAATATATGGCCCCAGGTCAGACAACACCCGTTCCACTACAATTAGTCCACAGGGGCGACTCGACGAAGTCGATGGACGTGGAGTTGGAAGTTCTAACAAATTTCCCAAGCTCTTGGCTGTTAGAATTCGACTCACCCGGTGGTTACACCCTGAATGCGGGCGGAGATATTCTGAATCCAATCCTCACTCTTACTGCACCCGAGGATCTGACTGGCGCTCCAGGCTCCATAGACATCAGGGCAGTTGCAGAAGCAGAGGTCGACGGGGTACTCACCGTTGTCCACCAAGACACTCTGCAAATTGACTTGGAGAAGATTGACGTTTTCCAGCCACCACAAGTTTCCATTTGGTCAGAAGATCACGATGTACCCATCGCAAACTCCTCGCGTCCCGATGACATAGATTCAACCATACCTAGATATGTTGACTACGACCAATTCACACCATTCCTCCTCGAGATTTTCAATACCGGTTTCGATGCCGACACATTCAGAATCGACGTTCTGCAAAGGTCGAAGGCGATTATCCATGTCTATGACAACGACACAGGTCAGCGGATTCTGGAAGATGAAGGCGACGGAACATTTCACACCGTCCTCTTGGACAGGCACGATACACAAACACTGAGGCTGATGATCAAGCCCTCTGCTGACAGGGAGGACCCAGACATTGGCCCAGTCGAGATAGAGGTGGTAAGCTCTGGAAACGCCTCATTGAGATCTACTGTATTATTCACCATCCAACGTACCTTTGGTATCAGGGCTGAGGTTTCCTATGACTGCGATGGCTCCCCACTTGGCCACATCACAGTTTCCCTCTGTGCACCAGGCCCAGGAAACGCACAAGTTTCACTCAGGGCAAAGATCACCAATACAATGACATCCGGCGAATCGGCCACTTGGTGGAGGATCCAGAATCCTGCATCTTTGGATGAGAACACCGACAGAAACGCGGCATATGGGCAATGGCAATTCAGAATCGAGGACTCGTCGGGGAATGCAGTTCCCCGTGTGTCTCTGGCACCGGGAGATGAGACTGAGGTTTTCGTGACTGTGACTCTGACAAATCAGGTTGAATTCGGAAATCATACAGTTTACCTGAGGATAGTCGAAGATACTACGGATGACGATGCCAAGTACTTCGACCTACCAATGGTGTTTGAGATAGACGCCGATGACCCCAATTTGGAAATTGTCCAAGTTACGCCCAATAGGCTCTTGGTCCCCGGCGAATCATACCCTATCCAGATGAAGGTCAAGAACTTGGGTAATAGCCCATTGACAGTCCTGCTAGAGGCCGAGGTCGATGGAACTGGATGGACAGTCGACATCGACGGCCCTTCAGGATCAGTTCTGATAGTACTGGATGCATTTGAGGAAGTAACATTCGTCTTGGACGTCAACGTTCCAGATTCAGCAAACAATGGCGAGACAGCTGATGTATTAGTCTCGGCAACCCCCTTCGATACCCAGCAGAGCTGGCCCGACGATGCCACAGCAGAGAAGACGGTAGTGATGAGGGTGGGCATTTCCTCTCTGATTGACAGGCTAGTAAACGAGATCACGCACCCGCGGCTTTCTACCTACGTCGTCGGCCTAGTTGCAGCAATGCTACTAATCGCAGGAATACAAGGTGCCATGAACAGGAGGAGATGGAAGGCACACATGGCATATTTGGATGCTATTTCCGATGATTCAGATGATGATTTGGAGGATGATGAAGATGATGATTTACCAGCTCCAGTTGTGTCTATAGAAGAGGAAGAAGACGACCAATATGAGGATGATGACATCGAACTGGTTTGATTAGTAGCGAGTCATTGTCCGAACGACGCTCCATTCCTCTTAAGTGCCCTACTTTGCGCCCAAGAGCAAGGGGTTGCGTAGCATGGGCTCATTCAATCAATCCAAAGGGTTGGATAAGGACGGGCTCAGTAAGAGCCGGTCAGCCATTATTTTCTCTATCTTGATGCTCCTTTCTTCATACTCAGCATTGGAGTTTGCTTCATGGGAGGCATTGGCATCCACCGACCAGGACGGCGACGGCCTTTCCTATGGTCTTGAGTTCTACATCAATACTCAGCCCCAGGACTGGGACACTGACAATGATGGCCTCCCTGACGGCTGGGAATGGCAATACGGACTTAATCCCCTTTCCGCAACAGGCGATAATGGGTCAACCGGCGATCCAGATGGCGACTCTCTTTCTAATCTGAATGAGTACATGTATGGAATTCCAGCGAATTGGGACTCCACAAATACTCCAAATGAGCTGGACAATGGCGTTTGGTGGAATGGTACCGTCCCAGTAAGTAATTGGGACGAGGAGAGCGCCATGCAGCTCATTCAGGGATTGGGTTCAGACGGAGCCGATGAGGATCCCTGGGGTAATATCTGCTTCAATTCATTCGATGATGACAAGGATGGACTGGTCGATAATTTCGATGCAGACGGGGACGGGGACTCAAACTGCACCAGTGATGACGATGATGGCGATGGAGCCATCGATGAGGATCCCAATGGTTGGGACACCGATGGAGATGGTATGCCAGACGGCTGGGAGGTAGCAAATGGCCTAGATCCAACCTCCCGCACCAATCAAGACGGAGCATTCGGGGATCCAGATGGCGATGGGCTGGTCAACCTGAAGGAATTCGTCAACCCTGCTTGGGGGACCAGGAATGGTTCTACCACTCCTCCCACCCAATATTTCCGCCCTGGTCCTTTGAGCATGACGGCCACAGAATCGCCTTGCAACCCGGTACTTCTGCTGGGTCCGGGCGGTTGTCTTATTTTCACCGCCGAGGTAGACGGAATAACCTCCACAGACCCCCAACTGAATGATACTGATGGCGATGGCCTAAATGACTCATATGAGGCACTCGTCTTGCTTACTGACCCGACTTCCTCCGATACCGATGGAGACGGAATTAGCGACGGCGTCGAGGTCAATGCGCAGTATGGTGACCCTCCTTTAGCAAGCGATCCAAGGGACAACAATACAGATGATGACCAGTTCGATGACGGCGAGGAGGATCTGAATGGAAACGGCATCGTCGATGAAAATGAGACTGATCCAACTAGGATTGAGGATTCGGGCGACTTCGATGATGACGGAATACCAAATTGGGAAGAAAATATGACATGTACCCTGTGGAATGTTGCGGATACAGACGGAGGGGGAATTAGTGACGGTTCTGAACTCGACCCATCTCATGGCACCGATCCATGCACCTCCCTGCAAACGCTGAATTTGACTATCATAGACTTCGATGCCACTAATATGGTACTTACGTTGAACGATACCTCCGCGCTCGACCAGACCCCCGAGGATTGGAGGCAGAATGGGGAGCCAATGGGATTCTATGTCTCATCAACTAATGGCAGTCTAACCGGTTTTAGATTCACATCCATCAATGGAGATGCATTGAGGGGCATAGACACGGACAAGCCTCCTGACGCTACATCCGTGACATTCGTAAATTTCTCTTGGTGCTGGGATCAATCGCTCGGGTTGTCCAATGATCCGATATGCGACGATGACTATTTCGATACTGATGGGGATGGCCTGGCTGACTGGGAGGAATCAACAGGAAGTTTTGGTTTCTTATCTGACTGGAATATGTCAGATACCGACGGCGATGGAGTTAATGATTTAGACGAGATCCTGAACCTCACCGATCCAAGCAACCCCTGCGATAACCTACTGGACTCAGATGGGGACGGGCTAAACAACTACTTTGAGAATACAACGGTTTGCCTTGTCGCCTTCGGTGACTTAGGGGGCAACGCCACTACTGATACTTACTTCACATTGTGGAATGTAACCGACACGGACAATGGGGGGGTGACCGACTTCCAGGAGTACCTAGATGGGACAAATCCCCAGAATAACCCTAATGACGATCTTAACCCAGTAGATACCGACGGGGACGGAATACCGGACACAATCGAGAATTCCACCGGCACAGACTGGAGGGATCCGGATACAGACGGAGGAGGAATACCTGATGGCCAGGAGTGTACTTCCGAATTTTGGGACATTAATTGCCTAAATGCCGATGGAAATCCTTGGGATCCCGCAGACGATATAGATGCCAACATGATGTTCTTCGAGGCCACGAACACATCTGCTGGGGTCGATCCCAATATCACTCATTACTGGAGGTGGCATACATACGACTTCTACACGGGGATTTCTTGGGGTGTCAACACCAGCCTCGTTGGAAACACTCAGATGTTCCCCGGATTCTCTACGACGCAGGGCGTTGCCGACCAACAGTTCTGGGACGGCTCCGAGGTACTCGGTTGGGAGATATCCCTCGAGTCCGGAGCTCTGATTTTCCCCGGTGAGGAAATCATAGCCCCTCACAATGCTGTCAATTACACAGGATGGACCGATGCGAATGCAGGACTCAATTTCTCGAACTTCACCAGGGACGCAATAGTGGACGGTGCCACCATAGATACCCTATTCGTCACCGCTCCACAAGTTTTGATTACACAGGCTATTAGGGAAAATACCACTGAATTCGCCAATAGTACCTATGCGACCGACCTTCCTAGCTCATATCTGGCAAAGGGGAACGCAGCCAACTTCGTCAATTCCATAACAACGACAGTAATCAACGAGTCAGGCGCCTTCTCGGCTTGGGATAGAGTGTCGGCAATTCAGGACTTTATCATTAATGGAAATTCCACTACTACTTTCCTGAGGAATCACAATGGGACAGAAGTGGGGGTTCTAGATGATGAGGACGACCTATCCTACTGGATCTTGAATAACTCATTCGAGGGCGATTGCGATCA
The DNA here is from genome assembly GCA_002718995.2 of Methanobacteriota archaeon. Classification (GTDB taxonomy): domain Archaea; phylum Thermoplasmatota; class Poseidoniia; order Poseidoniales; family Thalassarchaeaceae; genus MGIIb-O5. The sequence goes on along the minus strand of PBGL02000007.1, from coordinate 53,220 downwards.
GTTCAGTACGCTTTTTGCTGTAATGTTACGTTCCGCTGGAATACCTGCTCGTAAGGTTACTGGCTTCTCCGGAGGAAAGTGGACAGGCACGTCTTTCGAGGTGTATGGAAAAGACTTCACGACATGGGTCGAGGTCCATCTCCAGACTAACTCCAACTTGGGTAATGCCGATCTCGGTTGGATCCCATTTGAGGCGTGCCCTTCCCTCTCTACCGTCGAAGTCGTAGATGAGAATCGGGGTCCGATTTGGTTTGAAAGGGATCTGTCTTCAGGGAATCTCTCCCTCGATGGGGTATTGAGGTTCACTGAAAATCAGACTTCTGTTGGGAATATTACAATTGACATGTATCTGGTGAAGTCAAATCAGACCGAGAATATACCCGGTTCTGCAGCATTGGAAGAGCATTATGTGGGATCCGCTGTGACTGATGAGAACGGCTCTTTCAATATCACAGGACAGCCTCAGGAGGTGATTAATCCGGGCTATGGCGCCCTTGTACTTCGTACGTACCAGAATGGATATGTCGGCTCACAGGGCATTACTTTCCCATGGAGGTTGAATATCACTGACGATGTGGCCATGTCAATAACAGAGCCTGAGCCCGCGGACGAGCCAAAGATAGGCATCGGAGTCAACACGACACTCGTGGGGGAAATTTCTCTATCAAGTGAGCCCTACAACGATATTACACAGTTAGATAGCCTGCAAGTGGTGCTAAACTATACTACCTCAGCCGATGGTCCAGTTAGTCTGATTTCCAGTGTTGGTGCAGGCGGATATTACGAATTCTCGGTCCCAATAGATGAATCGGAGCAGGAGGGGCTAATTTCCGCTACTCTGAATTTCTTAGGTTGGCACGAAGAGGACCTCAACAATGCAAGCTCACCCCTCTACCACCTGCGCCCCAAGTCAGTAGGACTCAATCTCAACCTTACTCCAGCACCTAATCTCACAGTGACTCTGGAGGGCCAGGGTTTGAACAATACCATTCTAGAAATCGACCAGCCGATATATCTGAACGGCACCGTACTCAGCAGGTCAATCATCCCAGAGGCACTCAATGGCACCCTAACATTGCAGATGCGCCGATCCGCAGCCAACGGTCCCTTCACCACACTGAACTCATGGTACCTCAATGACTCAGACTGGACGGGGGCCTTGGGCCAATTCGCAGTCAACTGGTCATTCTCGGCGTCAGAGGTTCCAGTTCCTGCCGGTCTTGTGGAAATCAGATATCAGTTCGAAGCTGATGGCTTGTTCGCGAAAGACGAATCAGTAGTAATCGATGAGCATGGCGTAAAGAGCTATGTAAATTTCAGTTACATACTGAATCCAGCCCCTGTCGGATCAGACTCTGAGGTCGAAGTTACGCTGTCTGACCACACTGGTAATTCTGTTGCGAGTTTCGTTGGAGACTACACACTGGACTTCAACGGTGAGTTGGCATGGAACCAGTCTGATCCAGAGCTTCCCCGTGTGATGGTTTCGTTCAGGCCAACCATAGATATGGAGGCCGGAGACTACCCCTGGCAACTGAACTTCAGTGGGTCAACTTGGCTTCTTCCTAACAGCGTTTTAGATACCGTAAGAGTTCAAGGAAGAGCTGACGTCTCATTCACGCTTGGCTCGGAATGGACTCCCCGCGGCCAGTCCTCATGGATTTCCGGCTTTGCGAGAGACATTAACCTAAACAGCACAATACTGGGCAATAACTCCTCGATCATTATCAACATGGAAGTCCCATCCGACCAACCCCCTACTCCCGATGGCCTAGACGCCCCGCCAGTAACTTACAGGCTCGGGGAGCAGTGGATAGATAATACGACAGGAGAGTACAACATCACCTTCCAGATGCCCGCTGGCGTTGGAGCCGGTGTGTACGACCTCAGGCTGATTCTTGACTTTGAGAAGAGCCCTCCCACAGGCGGGGCCTACTACTTGGTTCCCGGGGCAGTGGTCCTCCAAGCAGGGGTCCAGACCGAGTATGTGGTGGAAGCAGAACCACTGCAGTCAATCGTAATCGCGGGCCAGACTTTGATCTCGAATGCCACAGTCACCGATGTCGAGAGCAATAACAGACTGCAGAATACTACTGTCGATCTGTACTTCGATTGGGGCGGCCCTCTGCAGCAGGTTCTCAATTCCACTGTCACTGGGTCGGATGGTGTCGCGAGGTTCACCCCGACAATCCCCGCAGATGCCCCCCCTGGTTACTATGATGTCAGACTCCACGCCCCTGACGACCTAACTGATAGTTTGACTACACCAAATGCTGGAAGGTGGATTGGGAACGAGAGCGTGGTCAACCTGACGGTGCAGGTTGCGAGTAGCATAAGAATCGACAACTCGCCATTGCCAGAAGTAACTGCCGGGCAGTTCTTCCAACTACAGGGCCAGGTCCTAGATGGCGTGGATGAGAATCGCTCGGTATCGGGGCCTATGACGGTGGAGGTATTTTTCTTGAATGACCCCAGTGAGACTCTAATCACAGGACACGTTACTGCAGCAAATGGCTCGTTTTCAATATCAGTCCCCACCGATCCACTTGGGGACGGCGTAACTAATGGTCTCAAGACGGTAGTTGTGAGCGTGGAAAATGGCAGTACTCCCTTCTATCTGACGGGAACTGGGAATGAAACTATCCTAGTTCGTGGCGTTACCCAAATTACTGACAGGAATCCCATCCTAAACACCATAGTGGACAGAGGGACGTCTATCACATTCGGAGCAAGGCTGGTCGAATCAAGTGATGGGGATAGGCAACTCTCCGACATGTCAGTTTCGGCATTATTCCATGAGACCTGGCTGATACCGGAACAACCTACTAATGGCCAGGGTTTAGTCAATTTCACATTCTCTGTCCCCCATTCTCACCCTCTGGGGCTAATGCCAATTTTCCTCTTTTTCAACGGCTCCAACGGCTCAGATACCCTTCACCCTTCCTCTACGGTGATCAACACAATCACAGTCAGATCCCCTACCAACATAACATTTGATCCAATTACGTCAAATCCCGCTGCTGGTGAGTTCCTGGATATCAGCGGAACACTCACTTCAAGCAATGGCAGTGGAATAGTCGACAGAGCCGGTAACGCCCTAAATCCTACACTCAACTTCGCGATCGACGGGGATACAAACTCATTCTCAGTAACAGGCGGGACCGTGGACGCAAACGGATCATGGTCAGCTAGGATATTCCTTGACCTCTCTTTCCCCCGCGGTACACACAATATCACTGCATCATACACCCCTTCCGTCAACTACTACGGCCCCAGCTCAGAGGATGGCACGTTTGATAGCAGGGGTTTCTCAATGCTCTCAATAATATCCCCTACGGACTTAGATCCCGATGAGAGGACGGTAAGAGGGGACAACATAACACTAAACATGTCCCTTATCGACAACTCCGGACAGTTTGTACCCGGGGCTCAAGTCGATGTTTCAATAGACGGCGTACAATCTTGGTCGGGCCTTACCGATGAAGGGGGCATTCTTACAACTGTGATCACAACTGATCCCAACAGGGCTCCCGGGCCAATGACCATTACAGCTACATTCGCGGGTATCAATGGTACAACCGGACTACTGGGTGACGAGACGTGGACTAGGGTGGTAATACTCGCCCCCTCGGTTCTAGATGTGATTTCGGTCACTGGCTCCGCTATCGCTGGTGAGACAGTCACATTCACCGGCACGCTACTCGATGAGCATGGATTGCCGCTTGTCGAGAATGGCGAAGACCAAGGGGGAGTCGTACACCTCTCTATTGACGGAATTGATGTGGGGCCTGTCTATACTTCCATTTCCAACTCTTCCACCGGGGTATGGAGCATAACTTACGATTTGCCACTAGATACCGATTATGGGGTCCACACCTTCACTGTCGATTTCCTAGGTGGATTCACATGGGTAGATCCAATGGGCCAGGGGGACTCGTTGAATCCCGAGTACTACCTCCCTTCCACATTAACACACGAATTCAACGCGACCCAGACCTCTCAGGTCGTCCTCACTACGCCTCCGGGAGAGGTCGATAGAAACGAGCTATTGCTCATCGAGGGAATGCTAACCGATGGAGCAGGAAGGGTGCTTCCAGGAAGGAATCTCGACGTTTACATGAATGATCAATTCCTAACTTCACTGTCAGTCACTGAAAACGGCACGTTTAGCCTATTCTTCCCAGTACCTCCGGACATGCCTCTCGGGCCAAGGAATGTCAGAATAGAGTTCGGCGGCGAGGAGTTTGTCATAGGTTCAAATTCGACCACCATATTCACTGTTTTCGGGCCTGCCGAGGTTAGTGTGGAACAGCCATCCCCAGTAGCAGTTGGAGATGTGCTTCAGCTCAGTGGATCTGTCAAGGACAACCTTCCGGATGGGTGGCTAGAGAACCACTCACTGCAGATTTTCATAGATGGAATCCTGATTGGTACAACTACAACTGACGAGGATGGACTCTGGTCCCATTCGTGGGTAGTCTCAGAGTTCTTGGATGTGGGCCAGCACACGCTAACTGTAGTAGCTCCGAATCAGGGTTATCACCGGGAAGGTTCAGTAGAGGCAAATCTAACAATCGCGTATCACACGGGAATGACTCTGCAAGTTGAGAACAACGTGGTGACAAGAGGCGGTTCATGGAATCTCACGGGGAGGTTATTCGATGCAGACTCCACAGGCAATCCCGGCCTGGAAGGGAGGGAGCTATCCTTCCTACTGGACGGAGAAGAAGTTTCTACCATAACAACCAGCATAGATGGTACATTCAGCATTAGTCACGAGCTTGGCTATCTGATATCAAGGGGTTCGCATGATGTTTCATTGGTTTTTGCCGGGGAGCAACTATACCTCTCGAATTCCATCAATGCCACCGTCTATGCAAGGGCAGACATTCAGATAGAGATACTATTCCTGGAGGACGAAGTCGTCAGAAGTGACGGAAATAGGCCAATAAGGGTCCTTGGTAGGATTATTGAAATCGGCGGGGAAGGAAATACAATGGAGGAGATGGACCTATCGCTCTACTGGGGGGACTCCCTAAGGCCGAATACCAAGATTTCATGGGACGAGACTACGGGGCAATTCCTGGTCGAGTCGAATGCGATTTCAACAATGCCACCTGGTACGGCGAGCATGTCAATAGTGGTTGACCCCGACTCCTCCAGGTTCCTGAACGGTGGCGAGATCGGGTTCGAGGTGGTAATCAAAGTACCTGTAAACTTCGAGTTCATCCCCGACTCGTTGTATCTGGAGATAGGCCAAAGTTCCCTTTCGGGAAGGGTCAATGTCACTGCCACTGACAGGGTCGAGGTCATCGAGGGCGTCTCAATTACAGCTAGACTGGTAAATGCGACTAGTACTCACTTTACAGTTGTGGGAGTCACCAATCAGGATGGTATATTCACGTACAACTTCGAGTCATTCCATGAGGGCCACCCACTTTGGGACAGGGACTTCTGGGGAGACCTTTCGGTAGAGTTCAGTTCGGACTCAGATATCATCGACCCCATTGACGCCGCCCGACTCTCACAGTTCGCTGTGGTCGAAGTGGAGTACCAGCCTGAGCAGGGAGCATCTCTCGTCGGTCCAGCCATGGCCGCTTTGGCCATGCTCGTGATAATCGGGTTAGCCGCAGTCGGAGCGATTTTACTCAGGAGGAGGAAGCAAGCAGCCATCGACGAGTTGGCCGGGGTGTTCAGCTACACAGCAGAACTCCTAGCGGCTGGCGATGAGGTCAGAGAGGCGATATTCAACTGCTACGAGGGACTATGCCAGATTTTGATGAGCAGGGGTTTCCTGAGGAGGGATTTCGAGACAGTCAGGGAGTTCGAATTGGCAATAAGAAACGCACTTCCGATAAGCGAACAGGCCCTCCTGTCCCTGGATAGAATTTTCGAAGAGGCCAGATACTCAAGCCACGTTCTCGGAGAGCCCCACAGGGAAGGTGCTCAGATGGCACTTAGTGCCGTTCTACAGGAGATCGACCAACTCGAGGAAGTCCCATCTAGGGAGTCAGCGATAGTTCCTCAGGAATGATCCTCTAGAGATAGCCCCAGGTTATGGCCATTCCACGACGCACCAGAGATGAAGGAGCCAGCGGGTAATCTAAATGTCCTCAATACACCTCCAAAGCCACTGGGGGCAATAATTCTGGCTATGGTGCCACTCTCTCCCTCCATGACTTCGAGGACAACTCCCCTTCTATCCGCCGAAGGCATCGGAATCTCCATGAAATGACCTTCTATTGAACCCCCCAGATCAGCTACCATCTCGCCCATAGTTGTGATATCGCTATTCGCCATCCTAGCTGATTCAGGTACGTTCCCAGCTTGCCCCAAGAATTCTCCATGAGCTTCCGAAACCTCTGACATGTGAGGTAGGTCTGAGATGAATTGCGAATGCGCTTCGAAAGCAGTAACGTCGAGCCCTAGGGAAGTTCCTCCGACATCAGACTCACCTCCCACACCTTCGTTCGAGTCGCCTATTTCCAACCGCCTCCATGTCATGCTATCACTCACCCCCAATGGCCCGACTAAGATGAACCCATTGATTTAGGTATCCGGAAGAAACGCTCTACATGCTTACCGGTTCTCGATGGGCTAGAGGTCCTGAGTGAGTCCATTGAGCCAGGCATACAATCCCTGCTCCTGCTCTCTAAGAGCCTCTTCTCTAGAAGTACCACAATTGCCCTATCCTCCGCTTTCCTGATTGGCCTGCCCAGTGCCTGTAGGATGCTATTGACTGCTGGCTGTAAACTGGCATACTTCCAAGCACTAGATCTGCCAAATCGGCTAGTGTAGTAACTAAACAGGGCATCCTGCTTGGCACTAGGAGGGGGAAGTGGTAGACCGACACAGACTACTGCATCGAGGATATTGTCCGAATAATCAATCCCCTCTGACAGCTTACCGCTCAAAACTCCGAATATTACGGAATTCTTGCCCATTGATTTTAGCTCGTGAAGCCTATTGACCATCCCATCCACCGAGCGCTTGGACATCCCCCTTTTCTCTTCCAGGCGATGTCTCCCGAATACATATCCAGTCTCAGACACAACTCTCTCCATCATGGAGTAGCTAGGAGCGAAGATTGCAACGTTCCCCGGGGTCTTCTCCAATACTGAAGCAATATGTTCACTGATTGTACTGAAACTAGACTCTCTTTCTGAGAACTTACTCGTAACATCGCTTGCAATTAGTACATGTCTATTCTCGGGAGGAAATCCAGAATCATACTCCTTGCCTTTGTAACCGACTTCGGGAATCCCTAAAATTTCGCCATACATTATTGGAGGGAATAGTGTTCCCGACATCAGTATGGAGCCCGCGCATTCTTCGAATATTGGGGCGCCCACAACTCCCGGATCCAGTAAGTGACTAGTGATTCGGGGCTCTTCCAGTAAATTATCAAAAACTATGGCCAGAGCATCATTGTTTCTGTATTGGACACAAACATCTAGCATCTCCGCAAGTCTGATGCAGTCGTTTTGTTCTTCATCCTCCAACGACTCGTCCTCATCAATTTTTACTCTCATCAGACCTCTAATCATCTCTCGAATAATCGCAATTTGCCCCTTTTCACCATTTTCGCCTATTCCCTCTATCGCCCTTCCTATGATGTCTAGGAACTCATTTGTATCGACCCTGAGGTCATCCCAATCGGAGTCATTATTTTCCTGAGTCTTAGTATCGAACCATTTCCTGAGGCCAACATCGTCCCGCAGGGCCTTTATCTGATTCTCGAGTATCACAGCTTCCCCGAAACCGTATGATTCTCCAGTATCTAGTTGCAAAGCAATCTTTTCCAGTTTGTCTTTGTACTCTTGGACATCGGTTAGTGCCCTCCTGAAAACCTGGTCAGTAATTCTTCTTTCTAGGCCATTCCTAATTCTATCGGGGAGGTTATGTGCCTCATCAACTATCAATATGGAGTCTCCAAGGTCAATCCCCATGGCAGGCAGTGAACTATCTCTGACTCCCTCGATGAAAACATGATTGTAGTCGCATACCAAAACATCCGAATCTCTGGCCGCAGATCTGGCAGCTGCCCAAGAGCAGACTTTCTGCTGCTTGCCATACCTAATTCCCCATTCGACATGTTGAGGTTCTGAGAGAATAATATCCCTCATTATCCCTCTTTTTCTATGTCTTCCTTCCTCAGTTGTCCCCTTCTCACAGTCACATTTACCCGTGGACTTGTCAATCACTTCACACATCCCTTCTCTTCCAATTATGTCAACTAATTTCACCCTAGGGATGCCCGAAGGAAGCCTCGAGTTAATCATCCTCACTGTATCGACAACAATTCTGTGTTGCGACTGCCTTCCCGTCATGAACACTATTTTTGGCTTCAAGCCATTTTCACCTCTATTATTTGCCACATGTAAGGCCGAAGCCAGGGATGCCGCAGTCTTACCGATGCCAGTCGGCGCTGCAGCTAGGAGAAAACCTCTCTCAGAAAGAGAATCGATACCGTCCACGATCATCTCAATTTGGGAATCTCTCATCTCCTCATGAGCGAGGTAAACTCCGAGATTCGGCGTTTCGGATGCCGTCATGGAAAGCGCCCTGTCAGTAGAACGACCAAGAAGATTGGGTTCATGTCCAACTCAACAAGCCATTCTAAGCATCGGCCCTCATCATTGAGTTTGCCTTCCTGGCTCGGTCTAAGAGGCCTTCGAAGTTGGGTGCGAGAGGGCGCATAGTGCGCCCCCCCGCGTTGGTTCCGTGCATCCCGTCCTCACACATTTTCCCTCGCCTCAAATAGCGTTTGAATCATCATCATATCTTGCACGCAGGGCATCCATCCGAGCAGCAAGAATATCCTCAACGGTAGCATCCTCGATGGCTACTCGCCTGATATGCTCCCTGGCTGCCTGTCTAAGCACAACATCCGGACTCTCTCCATGCAACTTGCAGTAGTCACTAATTCTGGCACTCAGATCGGGCCCCAAGTCAACTTGGACCCTATCTCCCGATACCTGGTGCTCGGAAGAAAGATACTGCCTTACTGCAAATCGGATCACGTCGGATCTATTCCTCATCCCATCAAGGCCCACTAGCCTCTCCAATTCCAGTAGATGATCCTCTGGAATCCTTAGCGAAACCATGGGGCTGTGGCCGGCCATCTTGCTTCCTCCGATCCGCACAGAGAGGCAAGGGGTCTTAATTGTATCTCAATTGAAATGCAAATGAAATACAATGAATAAGACCTTGACTTCCATTGTAAGAATCCCGCATAGAGTGCCATTCAAGGGGAAGCATACTCTCCGGAGGCCGCAGGGAACGGTATGAAGACCATCAATGATGCAATCCACGGCCAGTTCAGAATCGATGGCGTCAGGAAGGACTTACTGAAGACACCTGAGATGAACAAACTTAGCCACATCAAGCAACTCGGACTTGCACACCTAGTTTTTCCCGGTGCCCATCATACCCGTTTTGAGCATTCACTAGGGGTGTCACATGTTGCCGGGATGATGGCCGACTCAATGTCCCTAGATGATTCTGAGAAGGATATCGTGCAGGTCGCTGCAATGTTGCATGATGTGGGGCATGGCCCCTACTCTCACACTCTAGAGCACATCCTTCACGAGAGAGGGGGCATGGATCACATGTCGATAACAGAGGGGATCATTACAGGTGACTATGATGTACTAAGAGAGGGAGAGCTCAACTCAATCAACGATAGAAAATCCATCCCTGAAATTCTCGAGGGCCATGGAATTGATCCCAATGAGGTTGCCAGCCTAATTAGGGGCCCGGATGCAGGTGGTTCGGAGAGGAATCTAATGGATTGGTCAGAGGGCCGTTCAGACTTTGTCGAGCAGGACAACACACTCGCTCATCTTGTCCACGGGCCAGTTGATTGCGATCAGATAGACTACCTCCTTAGGGACTCTCATTTCACAGGAGTTAATCACGGAGTGATTGACTATCGCAGACTAATTATGTGCTTAGAAAGGCATGGCGGGGATATTGCAGTTGAGGAAGGGGGCATCCCTGCATTGGAGGGGATGTTGATGGCTCGAGGACTGATGTACAGCGCTGTATATTTCCACCGAGTTACCCGAGTAACCGAAATAATGCTCTCCAGGGCGGTCGAAAGAAGTGCGGACCAACTTCCTGATTCAGTCGATCTACAGAGGCGCGTAGATGCTGAGATATGGCAAGCATTGTACGGGGCTGGAGATTACGCGAGAGACATGATTAGGAGACTCAAGTATAGGCAACTGCTGAAGGTTTGCTCTAGCAGAAGGCGTCAAGATCTGACTGATGGACAGGTGGAACTCCTGGCAGGACTTGCATCAGACTCCGAAAAACGCAGGCTATTCGAAGATGAGATGGCCCTGAGGGCGGGCCTTCAGCCGGGTTACGTAGCTCTTGATGTTCCCAATATCAAACTGCTTCTGGCAGAGCCAAGAATGTCCCAAGTTGATATCAGGATTATTGGGGACGACGGGAAGACTCGCTGGTTCAAGGATCACACCCCGATAGCCGACGCCCTGAAGATACGTCAGGTGAGTCAAGCCGCCGTATACATCATGACCCTGCCCGGACATGAGAAAAAGGTGTCAGAAATTGCCGATAGAATGGTTTTCTCCTAATTCATCTACCTGGAATAGAGGCATTATGGCACATCTCAGGAGGATACCATTCAAAAGGGCGATTCGGCTCGCCAGAGCGCCCGGTACCTGTAAAAGGAATCGTTCAATCAACCGGTGAGTGCTATGGACAGCCAAATGAAAACAATTTACGACAGCGTAATCGCAAGGGATCCGAATCAGCCTGAGTTCCATCAGGCAGTAGAGGAGGTGCTGGATAGCCTATCGCCAGTCATACAGGAACACCCGGAGTTTCTTCCTGTAGTCGAGTCTATGGTGGAGGCCGAGAGGATTATCCAATTCCGAGTTCCTTGGTTTGATGACAGTGGTCAATTACATGTGAATAGGGGCTTTAGGGTTCAGATGAATGGTGCAATCGGCCCATACAAGGGGGGATTGAGATTCCATCCTTCGGTGAACCAGTCAATAATGAAGTTCTTGGCCTTTGAGCAGGTGTTCAAAAACAGCCTCACTGGTCTGCCAATGGGAGGGGGAAAGGGAGGTTCAGACTTTAACCCGAAAGGCAAGACAGATGCAGAGGTATTGAGATTCTGCCAGTCCTTTATGATGGAACTCTGGAGGCACATCGGTGCAGATCTAGATGTTCCTGCTGGCGATATTGGAGTCGGTGGCAGGGAGGTAGGATACCTCTTTGGAATGTACAAGAAGCTAGCAAATGAGTTCACTGGAGTACTGACAGGCAAGGGAAGGTCATACGGGGGCTCGTTGATTAGGCCAGAAGCTACTGGATACGGCCTGGTTTATTTCGCCCGTGAAATGCTGGCCACAAAAGGCAAGTCGTTCGAGGGATCTACTGTCGCAATCAGTGGTTCAGGAAACGTCGCACAGTTTGCTTGCGAGAAGGTACTCGACCTCGGAGGTGTTCCTGTAACTATGTCCGATTCAGGAGGATGGATATACGATCCTGCTGGGATCGATAGAGACAAGCTAGCTTGGATCATGGATCTCAAGAACAACAGGAGGGGTAGAATAAGTGAGTATGCCGACAACTTCGATGGCGTCACTTACTCGAAGTCGGAACCGGAACCGTCCTTGAACGGCCTATGGGATCATGATGTCGACGTCGCACTGCCCTGCGCCACACAGAATGAAATAAACGGAAAGGAAGCTCAGATGCTAGTAAAGAACGGTGTAATCGCAGTTGCCGAGGGAGCAAATATGCCATGTACCCCTGAGGCGGTAGAAGTTTTCTTGGAAAATGGTATTCTGTTCGCTCCAGGTAAGGCCAGTAATGCTGGAGGGGTCGCGACTTCGGGCCTGGAAATGAGTCAGAATAGCCTAAGGCTTTCTTGGACCAGGGACGAAGTCGATCAGAGGCTCGAGTCGATAATGGTTGAGATTCACAAGACTGCTTCCGAAACCGCTGAGCGATATGGAATGCCAGGAAACTACGTGGCTGGTGCAAATATTGCAGGCTTCCTCAAAGTCGCAGAAGCAATGACGGCACAGGGAATGATTTAGCTTCGCTTTTCGCCATTTCCTTCCTCTGCAACTTCATCTTCGTGCAGAGATGACAGGAATTTCTTGAGCCTATCAGTCTGAGGATCATTGATTATCGAGGATGCCCCCTCCTCAGCTACTACTCCTTGGTCCATGTAGATGATCCTATCAGCTACGTCCCTAGCAAATCCGATCTCATGAGTTACGACAACCATCGTCATTCCTTCGTCAGCAAGGCCCCGGATAGTCTCCAAAACCGAACCAATCAGCTCAGGGTCTAGTGCACTTGTCGGCTCATCAAAAAGTAGAACCTCTGGTTTCATTGCTAGAGCTCTAGCAATTGCAACACGTTGCTTCTGCCCCCCTGAAAGATTTCCCGGATATGCATCTACCCTATCTAGCATGTCGACCCTTTCCAGAACTGCCATCGCCTCATCTTCAGCATCACGCTTGCTCATACCCTTTACATGCCTGAGCCCTAGGGTGATGTTGTCAAGCACTCTCAGGTGTGCGAATAGCTCGAAAGACTGGAAAACCATGCCTATCCTTGATCGTAAATCGTTTACATCCGTATGAGGGGTATTGATTTGCTCTCCCTTTAGGAATATCTTCCCCCCAGTCGGTTCAATGAGTCGGTTTATGCATCTCAGAACAGTAGATTTCCCGCTACCGGATGAGCCAATAATTGCGACCGACTCACCCTGATTGACTTCGAATGAGATTCCTCTCACGGCATGTACCCCGCCAGCATAGATCATGTGCAAATCTTCTACATCGAGAACCCTCTCAACCACTCAATCACCCCCAGTTATCCCCAATCCTGGAATTCTAGTTTTTTCCTCTAGCCATCTGAGTATCAGGGCAAGAGTCCACGTCACCACGAAGTAAGAAATCAGAACCATCCCCCAAGCATATGCATATTGGAACGTACTAGCGACTATCAACTTCCCCTGCCTAGTCAACTCAGCATATCCTATAATCATAGCAAGAGATGAGTTTAGTACAAGATTGACCATCTCATTGCCCATTGGAGGGATGCAGATTCTGATTGCTTGTGGCATGATCACTCTTCGCATGGTTTGAAGATAGGTTAGGCCAATACTCCTGCCAGCTTCCATCTGGGCAGATGGGATCGCCTGTATCGCGCCCCTGATAGTTTCACATTGGTAGGCACCCGAATTGAATCCCAGAGCACATATCGCACTGATGAAAGCAGAGTCGTATAGAACACCGCCGATCAGTGTTCCATAATTGCCCTCTGAATGATCATATGTGGCAATAATGTCTGTCATAAAATTATGATTATTTTCCAAATTTTCGAAGCTAAAAATCTCCAATCCGGGACCTTGAATTAGTGCCCCTAGCCGAAGTCCAAAGTGTATGAATAGGAACTGCACAATTAAGGGGGTGTTACGGAAGAAGTCAGTGTAAACTGTCGCTATGGCATTCAGTGGCCTTACTCTCCAAGGATTCAATGTAAATGGGCCAATATTGATTTTCGAAAATTTATTGTCGTTGCTAATGAAAAGTGTGCCAATGAATATTAGCGCTATCCCTAAGAGAATCTTAGCAAAAGAAACAGGTGCCCCGACTGGGAGGAAGATGTACTCAATACCCTGAAGTCCAAGACCACTCGCTCCCGGAATGGCGGAGTAGATTTGCAGCAGTCCGCCAGCCAGTAGGGGTATTCCAATGATTCTGACATATTTCGGTTCATATCGCTCTACGACGTTCCTTAGTGAAATTGGTGATGTTTTGCACATTGCCAGGGTAACTCCCAGAAGAAAGCCCAGAACAATTCCAAATGCTACTATCTTCAGCGTCGCGATAAATCCGGATAGGAACATGGCCTTTGTCTCATCAACAAATACTCCGAAGTTCCCGTATTCAGGAACTACGAATCCCGCTTGATCGTCTGCACCAGCATTTTCTGTCCACAGGATTTTACCCTCGTTTCCGACAGCCACGCCCGTGAATCCGGTCACCATCACAATATCGTTGAAGTTACTGTTATTTCCAAGGGGGTTAATCTGCTGCGAAACTATCGTCCCACCATTGACGCTCATGGAGATATAACCCCCATCTCCCGTCATCAGGAACTTAGACGTTGTAACCACTTCGATAGAGGTCAATTGTACGTCTAGTTTCTCTGGCCCTAGGATGTACTCATTTGTTCCTGGAGGGTAGTGTCTCTCGAACTCAACAAGATTCCATATGTATCCGACATCAGTCCCAGTAACTACATTGCTCATCGAGATAAGGACCCTCCCATCATCTGTAATGGCATAAATTCGAGTGGGGCTGTAGAACTCTACTGACACAATAACTGCACCGGCAGCTCCCTCGGGCGACTCACGATACTCCCAACTTTCTCCTCCATCTTCGGAAAAGAGAATCGTCCCCTCGGAACCGACTATTATTCCTAGTTCCTCATCCAGGAATGACACATCAAGAAGGTCACTTTCTATGGATAGAGCGGTCTCCGTCCAGACGCCACCATCCAGATTCCATATTGTCCCATGATTTCCTACTGCCACGGCTGTATCGCTGCCAGTCAACGAGATCCCATTTACGGAATCCTCTTCTGGGAGTGAAATATCGATCCACGAATCGCTCTCACTTTCCCTGAGGAGTACCAATCCAGAATCTCCGGAGATTAGCAAGGAACCAAAACCCGAGGCCGAGTTCAGAATATCACTTGTGGTCGGCGATTCGTAAACCGTCCATGAAGCCCCGTTATCACCACTGCGTAGCATGACGCCCGCAGTTCCAAACGCCCAAACCTCCCCCTCAAATTCAGCAGCGGTCAGCAAATCTTCAGATGTCCCGCTTTCTACAATTTCCCAACTACTCTCAAATTCAGTAGCTTGACTAGGGTTTACAGAAGTCAGTAGAAGAATCACTATGGCAACGCAAACTGTCCGAGCCGACATACTCCCCCTCCTTGGCTTGGAGAGCCGAGAATTCCCTTCAAGCATGGTGAGCCCCAATGTCTGGCATTCTTCCTTGGATATAGTCTAGGCGGACCGCCAATTCTAAGTCAAAACACTCCTTGATTCGTTCATGAGGGGGATTGCCGCTGTGCTAATCGTCCCGATTTTGCTCTCTTCTTCTTGGCTTGTCGCTTCAGGTGAAGCAATCTATTCAATTGGCACTATTTCGGAAGAAGGGTCCTCACATTTCATAGCTCAGAATTCAGACTTAGAGGAAATGGAGTTTGAGAATGTGCAATTTGCGATTAGATCACTAAGGGACGGGGAAGTTGACTTCTTAATTGGCCCGCATCATTTAATGGCCGATTCCGAGGTAATCGCTCAATGGCCCACAATTGCCGTAGATGAGATGTTTGATATTTCTGATTATTTCGTCGCGATTATTAGATCGGATAATTCCCAGGAATTGGGGAACGACGAACTGAGGTACGCAGTCAACTCCGCGCTGGCGGATATTCATCAGAGGGGAACAGCAATTTCGACACACCAACTTTGGTTCGCTGACAGGCCACAGTTGGATTTTTCAGATTTCGAGTCTTATGAGGATGCATGGCCTACACCCACCGAAGGCGGTACGCTTCATAGAATACTGTACGAGGATTCGGATTTGGGAGTCTGTATGTTGGACCAAGAGTCACCAATGACTAGGTATGGAAATAACGGAGAGTTAGTCGGTTTCGAGGTTGATATGGCAGAATTGATTATGAATAGCATAGCCAGTCATTATGAGGTCGAATTAACGCTTTTCACTCACGATAGCGGAGTGTTCGACAATTCCCTAAGTGACTTGTCCGAGTCTGATCTTTGTGACATCGCAATGTCTTCGGTGAAGCAAGATCAGATTCCCGGAGACTTCATTTCGTCATCTCCGTACCATGTTGGGGGAACTGTGATTCTTTCTTCTTCAGAATCTCCTGAGATAGATTCTGCCATGGAATTATTCGACTCCCAGAAGCCACAGGAGGAGGAATCCGAATTCGATTTGAGGATAGTTGCAATATTCGTACTTTCAGTATTCATAGTGAGAGAAGTGCTCAGAAAGGACTGACATCCCCTCAGTAATGTTCATCGTCGTGCCCCTTCCGAAACGTGCTATGGCAGAGATGATGTATCAGGGAAAGGTAAAGCAGGTTTGGAGTACTGATGACCCCGGAGTAATTGAGTTCAGGTATACAGATCAGATCAGTGTATTCGATCAAATTATTCCGAGCTTGGTCCCAAGGAAGGGAGAGAGTCTAAACAGAACTACATGTCACTGGTTTAGAATGGTCGAAGAAGAGGGAATTTGCGAAACCCACCTGATAGAGATGAATGCCCCAGATCGTTGCCTAGCAAAAAAGTTCGAGGTGATAAAAGAGCCCGGCGCCATTCCAAGGGATATGGAGAATGTTTTCGTTCCTCTGGAAGTAATTTGCAGACATCATCTCGCAGGTTCAGGGTGGAGGCGCTATGAACGCGGAGAGGTCGGGTCCGATGAGTTTGGTTTCGAACCAGGCCTTTCCCTGGAAATGGGCGTCAAGCTCCCTAGACCCTACTTGGAAGTGTCAACGAAGTTCGAGAAATTCGACAGGCTTCTTGACAGGGAAGAAGCTCTCCAGATTTCAAATTTGACCGATGATGAATTCGACTCAATTATGGAATGCGTTCTAGCTATAGACAAGATAATCGAGAGAGAAGCCTCTGCTAGGGGCCTAATCCACGTTGATGGCAAGAAAGAATTTGCATTGGGGGCTGGAAGGAAGCCAGTTCTGGTGGACTCATTCGGAACTCTTGATGAAGACCGTTGGTGGGATGCCGAGACATACGATGGAGGCGAGATAGTTTCGCTATCGAAGGAATTTGTCCGCGAGCACTATCTGGGAACGGGCCACCATAGTGAACTACACAATGCCAGAGAGTCTGGTTCACCGGAGCCGCCTATTCCGCCCCTGCCAGAAGAGATTATTTCTAGAACTGCGAATTTGTATTCTGATATGTATGAGAGGCTCACCGGGAATGAATTCTGATTACGAGTGACGCCTCATTAGGACCCCACAACCTCTTTTCTCGGCCGATCTGAGTATCGATAGTAAGTGCCTGAAACCATAGTCGACCCCTCCGTCGAGAGGCTCATCGCCCAATGTAGTCCATCTTCCAGATCGTATTGATGATCGTAGCTCTCCGACCTCTGCTGAGTTAATCCACCCAAGCAACGACATCCCGCCGAAACCATCTCGAAAGCCCGGCTCTCCGAGATTCTCTTCTGAAAGTCCGTCGCAAAGTTTGGCTAGTAGTTCGTGTAATACGACCATATCCCCTTTCTGCCTAGTGAATGAAATTAGATACGATATCACATTGCCGTCATCACTGGGGAATCTACCCAGCTTCTCCCTGTTGGCCATCGTATCCAATGGCTCTGCTGGAGTTCCATCGGGACCCCAATCACCACTTGCTAAGTAGAGTAATGTGGCAGGGTCGAATGGTGCTTCACGACCGTGGTGTAGTCCTTGTATATCTGTAGAAAGAGGGCACATGGAGATCAATTCAACGTGATCACCACCGAGGGAAGACTGTATTGGAGGCACTAGATCGATCAAGTCAGCGACTATCGGGTCAAATGTGTAGAATGCTGGGGTCGGAGGGGCTCTAGACATTGAGAGACCTCGAATTACCTTTCACCCATTAGTCTGTTTAGACGACTTTCGAATGAGTCATCTTGACGTAATTCAGAGGAATCTGAATCTTCGGAGGCTTCATCTTGAGGCTCTTCTTCATCTGAAGTTTGTTGGGAAGCCTCTTCCTCGCTTTCAACCAGTCTCTCTTCCACAGCGGCCTTCTTCTCCTTCGCCTTCTTCTCAACCGCCAATCTCGTCTTCTCCATCATCTCCCGTCCCTCTCTGTAATTACTGACCATCCATGACAGTGCAATCGAAGTCCCTATGACTATGGCAGCTGCGGCCAAGGCAGTACTAGAATCACTAATTCCTCCTTCAAAGTCATCGCCTCCAGATAGCACTATTCTGGCCTCATCATCCGAAGGATCGGAATCCTGATCCCAGGGGAAATCGCAACTTATCGTGGCAATCATTTCGATATCATCGTCAACATCCGGCCTATCTATGGATGGCTTTGGCGCAAGGGCATTTGCTGATGTCATGTCTACGATGTGCACGGATGAGTACTGCCCTGCTACAATGGAAACACTGCACCGCGTTCCCGAGGGAAGTAGTTCGTAATTGTCTCTTCTGGTAGAGATTTCAATTTTCTGGCTCGAACCTTGCCCTTCCAATTCTAGCTGCACCAATCCGACATTCCAATCCGTTCGGCGCACTTCGTAAATCTGCGAGTAGGACGACACTAGGATTCCTCTTGAATCTAGCAATCTAACAGATACCTCCCTATTCCCAGGGGTGGGCTCCCATTCCTCAGAGGTCAGGTTAACCAATGCCGAGGAATTTCTCCCTACCGAGCCCGATTCGGACTGCATCATATTCCCTAGGTCATCGATTAACATAATCGTGTATTCGAAAGGATCAGTCCCGTTGCCTATCGAACATGTAGCGACAATTTCTCCAACAGTTCCGTAGATGGAGCAACTAGCGCTTCTACTAGCCGGATCTACCACTATTGATCTATAATCCAAACTACCTTGATTAGCTCCAGATGAAACTGCGATAACTCCAACTCCACTAGATGAGGCAGGCCAAGCCCAACCTCCTAGGTCATTCCACTCTAATTCTCCTGAATCAGAATCTGTGACGCTGGATGACTGGTCAGTTCCATGAATTTCCAAAAGTGCACTATCTCCGCTGGTGGAGATGATGACCGGGGACGTTGCCCATGAAAACTCTCCCTTCCGGGTATCCAGATTGATTTCTCTTTGGTTTCCAGCCGAATCTTCCGCCAATATCCGAATAGTCTTGACACTACCGTCCCAATCTTCGCTTGGCATTAACTCAAGAGGTACACCGGACACCTCGCCGACCCCGAGGATAGCCTCAGTCCTACCCGATACTGACCATCCTAGTGGTAGACTCAGAACCTGTAAGGAAATCGTGCTAGGAGCATTACCGAGATTCTCGATCATAGCCAAGGGGTACCCTCCTAGATCACTCACTAGCCAGTCCCCTTCTCCCGAAAGGGTGAAATCATGAGTTACTGCTACCCTAAGTGGGAAAACTACCTCAGAAACTACGCTTGAGTCACCTTCTCTGAGACGGAGGTGAAGTTCTACCGCTTTCCCATATACTGCGTTCTGAGGGGGCGTGATATTGAGGATGAGTGGCGAAGTTTCTCCTGGGGAAAGTATGGGCAACTCATCAGGCTCGCCTATGGTCCATCCGGATTCACCGGTAATGAACATGGATGCATAGGCCCTAGTTGGTGAATTCCCAGACTGTACAACTGTGAGCTCTATCTCTGAGCCCAGTGGATCTATCTCAAGATTCGCCTGGTCACCTATCGCGTTCCAAGATGGTACGTGACCCGCCTCGATAGTGAATGAGAATGTTGAAACCTCCTCTCCCTGGGCCGACGCAGAAACCGTGACGGTCATAGATGACCCACTCCAAGACTCAGCAGCAACCGTTGAATCAATGCTAAGTGAAACTGTCTGATTCACAGAAACTTCCTCTGCTGAATCGCCCGTTGATTCCCAACCAGTGGAAGTATCACCATCAACTAGATCTAGCGTGGTCATCACATCAAGACTAATTTGGTCCGCCAGATTACCCGTGTTCTTCGCACCAACATCTAGTGAGAATGTCGTGCCGGGGTCAATGATGAAAACACTCCCATTGGACATGGGTACTGAATCGACGCTAGCGACTATGTCCCACCTATGGTCCTGCCTTGCCTCAAGGGCCACCATGTCAGACGACGAGACTCCCTCGTCGCCCATTGAAGATACAGTGAACTCGATCCAAAGTGGCACTCCTGCGGGAGTGCTTTCGGGGAGGGTCACTGTTACCGGTATTGTGGTCAGGCTCCCCGGGGTAAGCTCGACTTGACCAATCGAGAACTGCACAACGACCCCTGGGTCACTGGAAATATTGGAGTCCAAGATAACTGAGTAGCTGAGGGAGTACTCGTCTAAGCCATTTCCAGGATTCTCAAGTCTCAGAACCACCAGCGAACCCTCTTCCACTTCAACCAAATATGGCTGCTCCTGGGGCGAGATCACAGTCACATTAGCTCTGAAAATCTGTAAAACCTCTAGTGTGATTATTAGATGGTGCTCTGATGACTCTTGACTCGTATCTGAGAAATAGTGGAATGCTGGAGGCGCGTCTTCAGGGAGGCTCGCAATAATCGAACCAGAGGAAGTCCCTCCCGGGGCCCCTGTCATAATTATTGAATCTCCTGAAACTGAAAGGTCACCAGTCCCCGCCCAAGACCATCCGGGCATCGCCATTCCCATATCAGAAAGAGACCATGTAAGAGTCCCACTATCAGGGGTCATTTCGGAAATCACCGTCCATTCAAGGCCATTCGCAGGAACACTCCTTATGTGCTTCCCTGAAACTACATTTGAAGAATGGAATGTCAATTGTATCGTCTGACAAGTCTCTTCTTCCGTTCCCGTACCTACACACATTGTCAAGGGGGTGCTAACTGAATCTCCAACAGAGGAGTCCGAAGGGACATCCATGGTTGCCATTAGGGCCAACTCCTCTCCAGGGCCCAGAACTAAAGCCGATCTTTCATTGCCCTCCATATCATATAGGCGTAGATCATTTCCCCAAGCGGTGCTGTCCCAAGAGAGAAGAATCTGACCTTCTTCGGCATTCCCTAGATTCTCTATCATGAACCATGATGATGCATCTTGCCCTGGTAGGCCGTAGCCACTGCTCTGTGCCGTTCCGTCGGGGCCTCTAAGTGAGAGCCCCCTGGTCCTGTTTGCCTCAATCGGAAGGTTCGCGGAAACAGAGATGTTCGAGTCCTCATCAAGAGTTAGCGTCATTGAAAGGTATCCTGAGTCCGACCCCAAAGCTTCCGATGGAGCAGATATGGTAAGGTCAGGGGACCATGTCTGATCTACCCCTATCTCAATACCGCTAATCCCCCCCGGAGTGGCATCAGACCAAGTCCAGCCGTCTGGAAGTTCGGAACCATCTACGCTGAGGGACCATGTCCCAGAGAGCCGGCCAGTCGATCTTACAGTGGGACTAGCAGTAATGCTGCTCCCGGGAGAAACTCTAATTGGCTCGGCGGGAATTTCAAATGTAGCATTGTAAGTAGGGACAATGGAGACCGTCTTGCTCGTAATGTCATTGTCTGTCCTAGTCTGAGTTAGGTTCCCAAAACCGTCCAGCTCCAGTACGAATTCATGGTCCCCAAGTGATCCAGACCATTCAACACTGAATGTGTCAAAGGAACCAGATCCAGTTGGCTCTACAGGATCCAGAGAAGCAAATGTCCTCCTTCCAATCTCTATTCCATCAGCATAGAGTACAGCATCAAATTCGGAGTCTATTGGCCCAGTTCCTGAGTTTTCGATAAATGCAGAAACTGTAACTTCCTCTCCCGGGCTAGGGGCAGTTGGATCCAACTCTATGCCTCCGCCATCAAGAAGCGGCCTAACGTCACATCGCTCAAGGGATACGACAGTACTTCCAATGACTATGTCAAGGGTCCGATCGCCATCGATGTCAGCCATTGCAGGCGACGACCAGGTCCGATGACTCAACTCCAACTCATTGGTCCAATCGCTATTGATGGCAGCCCCGGTTCCCTCTGCCCCGTCGAATGCCCAAAGTGATCTCCCATAGGCCACCAGAAGCTCAGGCTCGCCACTACCATCGATATCCATCCAGATGGGAGGGGAGACTGCGATCTCGTCATTAGGGGAACCACTGCTCTGTTCAAGGTCCCTGTGCCATGCTTCTTCCGGACTAGAGCCATCGACGTCATGGCAACCCGTGACCCCGTGCCTAGCTGTTGCCGTCTGCCACCAAGTGACCCAACAGACCCTATCCACTGTACCGTCATCGTCCGTATCAATAACAAGAGGGGGCGCATCAGCGTACCCATTCTCCGCCTGAAATGACCATATCTCAGAACCAGTGCTTATTTCTAGCCCTCTGAATTCAGCACCATCTATCGTGTTAGACCCATCTGCATCAGTTGGGATGGTGACAATAATCTCGGGGGCTTCATCAGAATCAAGATTCGCCACTACAGGGCCGGGTAGTCTGATATGAGGGACGTCGGAGTCGCCGTCTACGTTACTCAAACTAAGCCCATCCCAGCCTGAATCGCCCGAAGTAGAATCAAGCCTCCAAACCCACATGCCGCCATTCGTGTGTTCCGTGGTGGTAAGAACAACATAGCCAGTATTCTCATCCGTCTGCGCAAATGCTGGATCCGATGGATGACTCCCCTTGTCCAGAGTCTTCTCCCACAGTGTAGCGGGTGTCCCGCTCGAGGGGAGGCTAAGTGCGACAACAACCGGGTCCCCGCTATTCTCATCAATTGCCGCCAGAACTAGTTCGGCATCACCATCAAGATCCAAGTCTGCAAGCAAAGGCTGCGTCGTTGGGCGATGGCCACCAAGGCCATTCAGTGTGCTTGTCGGCTCTCCGCTTATCATCAAGTCGTCTTCTTCCCATGTCCAGACTGGCTGCTGCGAACTGCCTGCACTGGGGTCCCATCCGGTAACCGAGCAGAATAGCCTTGGCGACCATGCATCCACGTGCAGGGTTCCACTTTGGTCATAAGCCACTATTACTTCGGGCTTCCCATCGTCATCCAAATCCACAATTACGGGAGAGGCCTTGACCATCTCTGTCGTTCCAAGGCTCACTTCCCATGCCAAATCTGAGTCTTCTCCCTCGATAATTTTCATGTAACTCTCGCCCGATGCAGAGTCGGTTTGTACGAGGATGGTGTAGAGCGAGTCCCCTCCGCACCTTTCTTCAGAGGAAGGGACAGTGGTCAAGGATGATGAGAAATCAGCAATTGGGGTTCCGAGGGAATCAGTGCCCAGTTGATCGGAACCAAACTCCCAGTTTATCGCAGGGTCAACTATTGAGAGCAGACCCGCACCCGAATCCGAAGAATGCACATGCTGGGGTGGAATGGACACCCTGTCCGGCGTCCTACCTGGCTGAGGCCAGGCCTGCCCGCCATCCGTCCATGGTTCAATTCCAGAAGTCAGTATCCTAGTCGATTCTCCTTCAAGACTCCCTTTCTCCTCTGCCATTATCGCCAACGGCGATAGCGACATAGCGAGCATAATCAATACAGCAAAAGCTGCCCCGAACTTTTTTTGAGAGGGTTTTGGGTCAGCGGCTACCGTCATCAGAGTCAGATTTGGTTTTCGTAACCCACTTGAACGTTCGCCCCATATTCTCACTCAGACCTACGGTCTGAGCATATATTGAGCTCCGCCAGCAATTTTCCCCCTTCCGTTGCGCTTATACAGGAGTGGCAGGTCGCCGGGTCGCACGGACTTCTCCTCCAGAGGCTAAGCCGATGACGGACGGGAGGGAAACCCCCCGTCCAGGCTGCCCGGAGCGGTCCGTCACTGAGGCAGAAAAAATGTACAGCATAATAGAGCGAGAGGACACAATTCGCATCCCGGCTGAGTACATCAGAGAGGGTCACAGCTTGGAGGACCATATTGACAGCCTGGCAAATGACGCATTTGAGGGCAGATTCGATTCTGATGAGAACTACACCGTACTGACTTTTGATCACAAACCAGTGGGCAGAGGTAGGATTATCCATGGGGACGGAGCAATCTATCAGGCTGTGAAGTTCAAGGCACTACTATTCAACATGGAGAATAATGAGGTTGTTGATGGATACGTTTCTGATGTCTCAGAGTATGGTGCCTTCGTTAGGATAGGTCCTGTTGAAGCGTTACTGCACAAATCACAAATCCTGGATGAACCAATTCAGGTAAATATGGGAGTCAGGAGAATCGAAGGTTCACAGACAGGAAAGCACATCGAAGAAGGTTCTCATGTTCGATCCAGAGTTGTATCCAAGGCCATCAATCAGAATGACCCGAGAGCGAGTAAGATAGGCCTGAATTGTAAGATGGACGGCCTCGGGGCAGCAGATTGGCTAAAGGAGACTGATTAGGATGCCAAAGCAGCCCTTTGCGTGCGGGGACTGTAATGCAATTCTTGCAGATGGGGAGGGACAGTGCCTCTTCTGCCCAAATTCCCCTGTAACAACTGATTGGCAGGGATTCGTCGTAATTCTCAACCCAGAAAGGTCCGAGGTCGCAAAGAGGCTCAATATCACAAGGCCCGGAAACTACGCGTTGAAGGTCAACATCAGGTAGGTGTAATAATGCAAGTAATTGAGAGGAAAGACAATCCATTGCTAGACAGGGTTGAGATAAGGTTTGTTTGGGACCATCCAAATTCCCCGACCCCGAAACTCGAGGAAATGGTCGCCGCAGCGACTAAGATGGAGCCTGGATCCAAATCAGATTTAGTTTTCGTAAAGGATGTAAGTACTAGGTTTGGAATGCCTAGGACAATTGGCCTAGCACTAATTTACGGCTCCGAAGAAGCCGCTTCCATAGAACCAAACTATATCGCCAAGAGGCACAATAAATTCAGACAGGGGGGCGATGACGACTCTGAATCAGAGGAAGCCAGCGTAGAAGACTCCCCAGAAGAAGGTGAAGGGGGGGATGAATAATGCCGCAGGGTTCGCCCAACGAGAATGCTAAGCACTCCAAGTATACCACTGACGGGGATAAGCTAGTCAGGGCCCCACATTGTCCAACTTGCGGGCCAGGGGTATTCATGGCAGTCCATAGCGACAGGATGTCATGTGGAAAGTGCGGCTACTCGGAAAAGCTGTGACTGCTCCAACATCCACTGTTGGTTAGCACCTTTCCGCCCAATATGGAGATTCCAATATCTCCTCTTTCCTGAATCTCAATGGCACCGTTTTCGACTTTCCCATCGTGCCTCCAGCCAGTCCAAATCCAATTCCCTCCACTCGTGCCAATGGAATCCATCATGGGTCCAGGTAATTTCAAAATTTCAAGCTCCGAATCTAGACTCTTCATCATCCCAGCATAACGACCACTCATCATTATCATCCACCCAGATTCCACATCATGCCTTACTCCGATTATCCTTTCAGGCAATCTGAGTGTTCTGGACATCAGAGTATTCCCATCATGTTCCGATACCAGTGAGATCCCTCCCGACTCCGACCAAATTGTAATTCCCTCTGGGGTGTGGACAATGTCTACAATTGAGTCAACATTGCTGAATTCTTGAAGCTCTGGCCATTGGGGGTATGGAACCCTCCAGATTTCGCTTGCATCTTCGTCGACCATGTAAATTCCAGTATTCAATACTCCGAATGTTACTTTCCCACTCTTGCTAGAAACCCCCATCGGCTCTCCTTCTATGTCCCTCGTCCACAGGTAAGAATCAGGTAGCACCTCGGAGGCCGAATTATTCCATGTTCTTAGAAAATCACGCCCCCTTCCATCGCCTGATTCCGATTCGAGTGATATGGCACCCATGCATGCCTTCTTCAGCCCCCTATCTACCCAAGCCCCAATCCACCTTCCAGAACTAACAGCTCCAAAGCTAGGTTGTGTTGGGAACGGAAACGAAATTTTTCCAACTGCGCGCCCCTCTAGGTCCACCTTCAATATCTCCCCCATGGACCCTATTATCACCGAGACTGGGTCGCCCTTGTCGACCCTAGTTGGGTTGAACCCTAGCTCTTGCATGCCATATCGTCCCCACCATCCCGCTTCAAGGTGTGGCTGAAAGCATTGAAGTATGGCCCGCCTTGCCAAAACATGGCCTCACTCATCCTCACTTCCACCTCCGACGAGGCCTCGATGAACCTAGCTCGTGCACTGATTGAATCTTCGGATTGGGGAAATGCAGAGGATTTCTCACATGGTAGGGTCCGTCGACATGCTAGGATGCCAGTAACGATTCTTGAGATCGATGAATTGCATATTCATGCAGATGATATTGACATTATCCATATGGATGAGACAGGGAGTTCGGTCGACGAAGTTCTAGTCCTCTCAAGGCATGTTTCCTCAACGAATACGCCCGCAATAACCCTTCATGCCATCGGCATTCCAGGCGGAACCCCTGCTGGAGAGAAAGGAGTCTCAGGAGGGGTGAATGGGCATGTCGTGCCCCCCTCGCCTCGATTTGCTTCCCTGTATCGTAATATGCTAGAAGTAGCAAGAAATAACGGTCTTGAAAATGATTTTGATTTAACAATGGAGACCACTCATCATGGCCCAAAGCTCGAGACTCCCACTCTTTACATCGAGATCGGCTCGACTAAGTCAGAGTGGAATAGGGAAGACGCGGCATTAGTTTGGTCAAGCGTGATCTGTGATGTCCTAGGGCTCAATGGGGGAGTTCCCAAGGGGCATTGGAGTGGGAGTGGCTTAGTCATGGTTGGTTTCGGAGGCGGTCACTACGCACCACGGCACAAGTCCGTGGTCGAGTCAGGGAACTTCTGGCTGGGACATGTTTTGGCAAACTACTCGCTTAGATTTGAAAAACCGGAAGAAGGATCAAACATCCCGGGGGGGAACTGGAAGGAATCAGCTTCTGCTGCCATAGAAGCAACGCGGGCGGCATTTCCAGGGGGGGAAATATTTGCTCACCTCGACAAGAAGTCTTTCAGAGGCTGGCAAAGATCCTCATTGGTCAACTTTCTCGAAGAAAATGAAGTCCCCGTGCTCAGGGGAAGGGACCTATCCGAAGAGTAATCGTGAAGTCTCTCCTGCCTCCTCGGAGGTAAGATGGCACTGTTCGGGCGACTCATCGTGGCATCAATGCCATTAGCTCCAAAGTTCATCGTTAAGCGTGTAGCTATGAGGTACGTGGCAGGATCTGAGATGTCCGATGCCATCATGACGATGCACGAACTCTCTGCGGAGGGAGCCTGTTTCACAGTAGACGTACTTGGGGAAGAAATCAGCTCAATGGACGAAGCGAGCTACTTTCACGAAGAGTACTCGAGACTTTTGGATGCTATCCAAGAACATGGGCTGAATGCCAACATCTCAATCAAACCAACGGCATTTGGGTTACTAATAAACAGGGAATCCGCCTATTCAAACATAGAGTCAATCACCAGGAAGGCGCAGAAGCTAGGCTCATTCGTGAGGTTGGACATGGAAGATAGCAGGGTCACGCAGGAAACAATTGATGTAATGCTGGCCATGCATTCCAAGGGTCTTACCAACATAGGGGTGGTCCTTCAAGGAAGGCTGTATCGCACTGAATCCGATATTGATTCCGTCTGCTCATCCCTTGGCGACAAATCTGACTTCAGGATTTGTAAGGGGATATATCTTGAGTCCGAAGACATCGCTCATACAAAATATTCCAAAATCGTCGAAGCAACGAATGCCGCAGTCACATCAATGTTGGAAAGAGGGGCTTACACTGCAATCGCATCACACGACATCCCGGTTATAGAACACGCACTGGCCGAATTGAGAAGTAGGGGTATGACTGACGGAGAATCTACAGGATTGGAGAAAAAGGGGCCCGGTTATGAATTCCAATTCCTTTTGGGGGTCAGAGGCGATGTAAGGAGGGATCTCGCCTCCAAGGGTCATCTAACAAGGGTCTATGTTCCGTATGGAACTAGATGGTATGAGTACGGCATAAGGAGGCTAAGGGAGAATCCAGAAGTAGCCAGCCATGTTGTGAAGGCCCTTCTAATGCCGTGGACAAATCGCAGATAGATCCTATATCAAGTGTAGATACATTCTTCTCACTTCTGCAGCGACTCTTTTTCCTCGAAGAGTCCTCCCAACTCCAGTATGAATCGCCCTAATCCTCCACTTTTTCCCGTCTATGACCATAACAGTGCCACATGAGAAGACTCTTTCTGGATCGCATTCCAGACTCGAAGGGGTACTGACCTCCCCCTCTGTGAGGGTAAGCCTGACTGTGCATACATCCTTCCGAACTGCCCACATCGATGCTATGTCTCCAGCTACTGCAGAATTTACCGGCATCTTGTCTCCGATTTCTATTCTTGTAACTTGCCAGTGAGACCCATTAAATTGGAAAAGTTCGTCCTTCGAAATTTCCTCATCCGCATCAGATTCGATAAGGGCAGAAAAGCTATCCGCGCCATCGGAAAGAGTGGTCCTCACTGAAGCGGAGGAAGGGGGCCTAAGGCTAATCCTGTAGACGCTTGAGCATGATATGCACCTCACCAGAAGATCCTCCCCCGCTCCCTTCTCAGTCCTACTTAGGACCTCATGCTCAGTCAGCTCCGAGCACTCAGGGCACTGCGCGACATCAGCCACGCCCTCGTCCCCGTCAGTTCCCTTCATGGCCTTACGGCCACCATGTCTCACTTGAAGCCACCGAGCAGTTTATTTTCAATAGTGGCAACCCTTCCGCAATACATGGCAGAGGGCTCCAACGGTTTCGGCCTACCGCAAATGTCCGAGAGGGAAATGTTGGAAAAACTCCTTTCCGAGGATTCAGAGAGAGGGGACACAGAGCCACAAATCGCCTCCTCAATTGGGGAGCAGATGTTACTGATGGGACTCAGAACAATGCCTAGGTCAGTGAGGGCCAGAATTCGAGACATTTCTTCCAGGGTGCCGGTTGGAGATGTTGTTCTTGTAGGGGGCGGCATAGGTCATCTTTCGGCTTGGCTCCTAGATATGTGGTGCGGTGATCCGTCTGATGATCTTCCCGACAACGGACCCAAACCAGACTCTTTCATAATAGTCGAGGAGGGTGCGAGATTTGGAGTGATAATTGATCGCCTTATCAGGAGATACGATGCCGAAAACTGGGCTAGAGTTGTAGGCAGTAAGTGGTCTGAAGTAGTGGCTGAGGCAATGACCTGGTCAGCAGCGTCTGCATCCCTTCCTGAGTCAGCTAGGCCTTCCTCAATACCCACTGCTGTTCAGCTAATAATCATCGATCTGCCAGATGCGGAAAGATCGAATGCTGCAAAATCAGCATTCGATATACTCGGACCAGGTGG
This sequence comes from Methanobacteriota archaeon, assembly GCA_002718995.2. Lineage (GTDB taxonomy): Archaea > Thermoplasmatota > Poseidoniia > Poseidoniales > Thalassarchaeaceae > MGIIb-O5. Next base: position 24,200 of record PBGL02000007.1, on the reverse strand, counting down.
AGTAATGATTGTGCCTGAGCCGGAGGTTCCGACCGGCGACGTAGGAACTCCATCTGCGGGTGAAGAACCAACCGACGCACAGAAGAAGGTGGCCTCTTTCAATGAGTGGATTGATTTCATAAAATCGGTAAGTGACCATCACACTTTGGCCTTTGTCGAGCTCACTGGGGGGACCCTTGCGGTCATCCGTCGGGCAGCTTGATTCTCTTTATCCAATCCTTCTCCTTCAGACTTCATCAGGCCATTATTTACGATTGTGCCGGCATCGCTTGCGTTGCCGAAAGAATCGATCAATGATTTGACGCTCAGTAGCCCGTATCCATAGTGATCATCGTGCCCATCCTGCCCATCCTTCATTTGCGAGTTCTCCATGATCACGCTCTTTACTTCCTCGATCGCTCCCTCTCCCCCCTGCGCCCCCCCTCTCTGCATCTCCGGGTGCGCCTGTAGCAAAATCGCGATTGAACCTGAGACCCAAGCAGTAGCTGCAGACGTACCGCTAGACCAGCCCCACCAGACTCCATTGCCGACCCCACTAGCCATCAATACTGGAACTTCGTGCCCGGGGGCTACCAGTTCTGGCTTCTTGTCAGGGTCCTGTCGAGGTAGTATGGGATTCGGCCAAAGCCTCCCATCATTGTCCCCCTGGGAGCTACCGCTCCAAGTTGCGCCGGTCCTAGTGATCCCCCCTACGCAGATCACGTCCTCCACAGATCCGGGCGACTCTACGTCCCCATCATCATCGTCCCCATCGTTACCTGCTGCTGCCACGACAAAAACACCGTCTTGGATGGCGTCCTCGACAGATTGCTCCAGTGCATCTGTGGTGAAGAGTCCGGAACCGATGCCCTGTGCGCCCCCCAGGCTTAGTGAGATGACCTCAGCACCCTCGTCAACACACCAATCGACCGCTTCCGCGATCACCGAGTCAGTCCCGGAACCATCAGATCCAATCGCCTTTGCCACCATGAGTGAAACGCCCGGGGAAACTCCCGTCAAACCGCCCTCCGCCACAATTATTCCTGCCATAGCCGTACCGTGCCCTTCGTCATCGTACGGACTTTCAATGCCCGAGACAAAATCGCTCCAAGAGACTAAATCTATGTCTCTGAGGTCCGGATGGCTAACGTCAATTCCCGTATCAACTATGCACAACTCGACCCCGCTACCATCAAACTCGGAGACGTCATCAATCCCGGTCATGTCCCTATATTGGTCCTCCCAAGAAAGTAACGATGAGGCTGGGCCACCCAGTTGTACATCCTCGACCTGCGCCCAGGCCCAGAGTCCGATAATGAGTATGCTGAGGAAGACCACTAGTGACGTTACAGCGCCAATGACCCATGGCAAAGCGTCCTGAAATAAACTTCCTTCGTTTTGCTCAGAAATTTCACTAGGTTGTTCAGTCGGAGTGTGACTGACTAACTCGCTCTCATGATCCATGTTGCCATCCTCTTGGTTTTCACCAAGCCTCGGCCTTAGAGAAGTGGCTGACTACGGTGGTGTTAGAGCTGCACGACGGGCAGACGACCCTCGAAGGCAAAATCTCCGCGCACTTAACACAGGCGTCCCCGGGCTTCCCCTGGCCACTGCAGTCAGAATTCGAGCAACGCACTTCGATCCTTCCCGAGGGCCTTTTCGTAACGGGAGTCTCACCGCCGCAGACAGGGCAGCTTCCCTGTATGCTACGAGCCACTGAAACATTGCTCTGCCCTGCCACCTCCCTGGCTCTCGATGACCAGATTTGATGATCTCCGCCACCTAGCATGAAGTGGGGGTACCAGAGGATATGAAGCAGGAAAAAGTACGAAACAACTCCAGAAAAAACGAACAGCGTGGAGGGTCCAATAATCCCGTAATCATAGTCAAATGGCGGCCTATCCGCTATTGCATGTGATCCAGACCACGACACAACGTTGACGAGAATCCCCCAAATGGCTAGACTAGAACTCCATGCATGAAGTCGATGATCATCCCATGCTCTCTCAACTACCCTCGGATCTGGATGAGCGTGCCTTTCCTCGACGTGGATGTCCCTAGTCTCCACTACGGCTCTGTGCACAACGAACCAGCAGACGAATAGTAGTATGAGGTTGGTAAAAATTACCCCTCCCCAGTCCGTAATCTCCGAGTCAAACGGAAAATTAGGAGAGCTAGTGTGTGAGAAGATGTATCCAAATTGAACGGCGAACATAGCCACAATTAGGAAGAAGAAGTTCTCCCTCATTATTGGAAATCTGACCCACATAAGTGCAATAGATGACGCCCATGCCATTATTGAAAGTAGGGCTAGCATCCTAGTCCATTCGTCCAAGTGTAGGAAACCACTGTCCTCTCCGAAGATCCCAGATCTCCCCCAGTCGCCACCCCCCGAAAGCTCGCCAATTCCGAAGTCCCAAGATCCTAGGATGAGTGAAGCCGAGGCTAGGATTAGTATCGAAGCCTCATTGACTCCCCACATCTTCTTGGAAGTTCTGATGTGGAACACAGCCTGGTGTATCAGGGTATCCACAATTCCAAGAAATTCGTACTTGCCACCAAAGCTGGTCAAGCGCTCTATTTCAGATAATCTTACCAGGCTATCGGAAGAGGTATCGGCCTCGAGAGGCTCCATCGTCCCGTCTTCCATGGGCATTGCCAAAGGTCCGATGAAATAAGGGGCGCGCCATATTACAAGCGCTCAGTTTGTTTATGGCCTAGTGGCGCCGAGACGGAGATTTGAACTCCGGAGGGATGAACCCACATGATTTCCAGTCATGCGCAATACCAGGCTATGCGATCTCGGCAGCGACCTTCCGAGCGCCGACCTAGTCTTGAGTTAATCGCCCCTGGAAGCTGGCGTAACACCCAAAGAGGAAACCGCCCCCGCTCTGAACGCGCCACTGTGGCTTAGGGGTATAGCATCCCATTGGTAATGGGAAGGTCGGGAGTTCAATTCTCCCCAGTGGCTCCATTCACGATTCTCTAAAAGATTCAAAATTACTGGAAATTTTACTCCCTTTTGCTCCTAATCGCAATATTGAACCAATTGGTTCATAATAGTGACAAGTCAAGCACATCACATGTCGACAGACCGCAGGAGGCTCGCTGGAGCCTTAGTCCTCCTGATGTTGCTTGCACCCCTAACGAACGCCGCCACTTCTTCTTGGAGTGGGCCCTCATCGGTGAACCCCGATGAATCGGTCACGGTTTCCGGTTTCCAGGTTCCTGGGAATGCTACGATTCAGGATGGATGGCTCCATGTCACTGACTCTCAAATGGCCAGTGATACAGACTCCGGCTTCACATGGGAAGGAACCGATTTAGACTCTGGCGTGTTCTACAACACTGAGTACACAGACGACGAGTCGATCGTGATCAAGGACGACGGCACTAGATCTAGTATCGATACCTTTGATACTGGTAACATCACGGTTTCGATGAACGACAGATTCACCTACACTCCGGGTTGGGAAAGGGTCTACGATGTATCCGAGGGTACTAACCTAACTTCTTGCAATGGTGGCAATGGAACATACCTAAGCCATGGCCCGGACAATGACTTCGACTCTTCATTGGACTCTGGTGAGATTACCGATGTCATTTACTATTGTAGCGCCAATGCACTATCGGACGTAGTCACCGGCCTAACAGTGGCCAGTGCAGGCTCGAGCTACACCGCTGGAACGCTTTCGGCTTCGGGAGGAAGTGGCTCAGGATTCTCAGGAAACTACTCGATCAGTTCGGGTATTGACAGCATCACTATCCAATCAGGAGGGACCAGCTACTCAGTAAACTCCAGCATCAACATAATCTGTCCGGGAGCATGCGGGGGATCTGGAGCTACTGCCTACGTAGGAACGGTCAGTGGCTCGGGAGCGATTACCTCGGTAGTTGTCTCTAACTCTGGATCAGGCTACACAAGCTCAGATACGATTTACGCAATACCATCCGGTGGCTCTGGTGCCCAGCTAGTCGCCGTTGTAGGTACTTCAGGGCCAATTCACAGTACTGAGATAATCTCCGGCGGATCTGGATACTCTAGCGCGCCATCAATTTCAATCAGCGATACTACTGGCTCCGGTGGCTCAGTAACTGCAACATTGGGGGGATATTTTGATTACGAGCTAAGCGTCACCTCGGAGGCAGAAGGATCGAACTGTGACTATGGTGGCTACCAGGTCGAATCAGGCCTCGACGTCGATGAAGACGGATCACTCGATACCAACGAGGTTTCCTCGACAGAATACATCTGCAATGGCCCTAGGATGTGGCAGGCCACAACTCTGTCTGGAATGAATGGGACTCTCTGGGGCGACCAGATTAACATGTCCTACGGAGTCATCCCGGCACAAGCCACCGAGGGACTGGTCGTGGCTGCGACACTCCCCGGGGAGCCTCTTCCTGCCGGCACCGACACATTCCTCCTTACCGAGGCCATATCCGTGCCTGACTCATCAGAGATGAACGCCTTCTACGTCACATTCGATCACTGGTACCATCTGGACAGTACGCCATCGGGCGGTGGTGACGGAGCATGGGTGGAATACAGGATCAGGGACGGTCCCACTGCATGGGGGGACTGGACTTGGATAGCGCCGGACGGCGGCTACCCAAGCACCATCTCTAGCGACGCACCCTCTGTTACCGGCGCGCCGACCGGCACAATGCCAGTCTTCGCTTCCACCACTCACAGCGGGTGGGTGTCTTCCAATTTCTCTCTCCAGTCAATCAGTGGGATATCGTCAGCCACTCACTTGCAGCTAAAATTCCACGTCTGGACTGACCCAGGTGCATCTTACGAGAGGCCAGGCTGGTTCATTGACAACATACACTTCAACAATGATGGTGTCCAGTACGGAGTCTGGCATCACGGCTGCTACACCACCACAGCAACATATTGCAACTATCTTGGTAACGCATATGGGGCTCTCCAGAGGACAATAGACCTGACTGGAACAAACAGCACATCTGCAATAGAGATAGACATGGAGTGGGACCTCTACGGGTACTACAATGACAATGCATGTGTCGAGCTTTCACTAAACAACAACACATGGACAGACATCTCGTCATCAACTTCGTCAACTGCGTCGAATTGCGAAGACAGGGCAGGGGCCATTCCCGGATACGGTTACACTGACGCCTCTGGAACTTCCTACGGCCAGCAGAGCAATGGAATCAGAACAATCTCTCTGGACATCCCCACTTCATTCAGAAATCAGGCCAATGTCTACATGAGGATAATTGTTGACACGGATCAGTATACCCACTATGGCGGAAGTTATCCAGGCGACGAGAAGGAAGGCCTCACCGTCGATGCCATCAGGGTCGTAGACTACAATGACAGCGTTCTGTTCCAGGACTTAGTCGAAACTCCGTCTTCCATGTTCCATTACGGCGCGACCACAAATAGTGGTACCGCCGGGGCGGATCAGTGGACTCACTATATCTGGACCAGAGGCACCCAGAGTGTCGGGATGGGATTCGAGGACAGCACAGCCAGCGATCCCGCTACCAATAACGCAGCAGGATGGTCCAAGTCGGGTTCGTCTGGCTCTTGCGGTTGGCAGTACGGCCAATTGGGATCCTCGTCCGGAGTAGGCACTCAGGAGCCATCATTCCCGTATCTTTACGGGACAAACCTGAACGGTGTTTATTGCAATGGCGCGGATGCCTACCTCATTTCACCAACCTATTCGATACCTGCAAACGGGTCTACACAACTGACATTCGACAAGTGGATATGTACGGAGAACTACTGGGATGCTGTAGGCCTGTACATCAAGGTAAACAACGGCGGCTGGCAGTACTTCGACCCAGGAATTGCCGGATGGTACGACGGTTCTGTAGGTTACTCAGGAAATGCAATGTATGGAAACAATGCATGGATGAGCGGTGACTGCGGCAATGGAAACGTATTCGAGACCCTGATCGCACCACTCGATTCCTATGCCGGCGACGATCTGAAGTTTAGATTTAGGATAGACACCGACACGTCCGTTCAGTATGCTGGGGGGTACATCGACAACTTCGGCGTTCTTCTGGCAAACTATGGCGAAGGAGGGGCATGGCTCAGCCCAACAATAGATGCCTCTGCAATGGACGAATTCAACCTAGGCTGGATAGATGTGACTGCCAGTATCCCTGATGATACATGGGTCCGTGGGACTCTCGTAGACAAGGACTCTGGACTTGATATCCCGGGATTCACAAACGTATCATTCCCAATTTCACTTTCTGGTGTTGACACAACTACACATCCTCAGATCAGACTCAAGGTCCTGATGGACACAGATGATGAAGAATCATCTCCCGAGATACTCAAGGTACACGTTGGAGGCAAGAGGATTCTCGCTGCTGCATCTTCAGGAGGCAACGGATGGAGTATGTCCACGGGAGTAGAGGTAGTGGACGGTCTCCTCAACGCAACAAGTATTGCCGGCACGATAACGTCCCAGTTCACCCCATCTTCAAGACCAATCAAGAGCGTTAGCCTTGGTGGGAACTACTCAGGTGGCATAATGGTCACAATCCTAGACTCAAATGGCGCGACTCTGGGTCAGACGACTCAGGGAGGAGTATCTTTCACATATCCACAACCAGGATTTGGAGTTTCAGTTAGCCTACCAACAAATGGCTGGATTGACAGACTTGTGGTGACTGCCGATTTCGCTGAGCCAGCCGATTCCCCCTCAATCGATGTCCTCGATGATGGAACCACAGAATGGTCATTCCCAATTGGCTCCGACTATGGCCACTATGGATGGCAGTCACTAATCTCCGATGGTATGGACACATTCACAACAAGTGATGTGATGTATCTGGATGGCTCCACCGCAACCACGGTCAATGTCAGACTACCAGCAAATGCGGTCGTCAATAATGGGATAGTTTCGGTCGCTCCGGATTCCGATGGCTTCGAAACACCAGTAAGCGTCTCGATTGCAGGGGCCTCTCAGTCAAGTACATCGCCACTGAAACCATTCCATTCAATTCTCGACTCCAGTCAGATTATGGCCATTAACGCAATTGCAGGTAGCCATACCGATGTCGATACGGGCAGGGTATGGAAGGAAGTCCCAGTCAGTGTGACTTCAAACACCGCACAGACCGTTTCCCTCACCCGTTTAGGGATTAGCTACTTGATTTTCGAGAATGTCTCGGGACTCGGGCCTATGGTTTCATCATATCACGATTCACAGACGCAGGACGATCCACCTCCGACCGATGTCTCAATCCCAGTCACAATTTCTGCAGTCTCTGGAGCTGTTTCGATAGACGGGGATATGAAATTCGACTATGTCCTAACAAACAGGGATTTCCAGGTTCCCAATACGCTATTCCCAGACGGCAATTCAGTGGAGATTGAAACCATGCACCACCATTTGGATGATAATTCGATGATATCCCACATCACACTGAAGGGCACCGCTTCCGACGGGCAGATACTGATGTTCGAAGTTGAGAATAGTGCCGACGGCCTCTGGGGCCAAGGCACTGATTCAGTTTCATTCACACAGTCGTATGGGAGCAACGTGGCCCCCATGGGTGCCTCAAGTGTCGCCATTACCACGCACAATGACGGCTATGACGACGTCACGGTAACTTGGGTATTCGATGTAAATTGGAATTGGGACGACGTCGACTCGATTCGATGGGTCGCTCAGGCCTATGACGAGTATGGCGAGACTGTTTGGCCTGCGGTTTCCCACAGTGGCCAAGGTGGCTCCAAGGCTGTCGAGAACGATCTCCAGATTGATTCGTTCGAAGTTAGAGACGAGTATGGAAGACTCCTTTCAAACCAGTACTCTTCGTTCTACCCATTCCCTGCAAAGGAGGGCAACGACCTCAACATTACTGGCACGGTAAGGTTCCAGGACTCGCCCAATGCTAGACCTGACATGTCGGACTTCCAAGTCGGACTGAACATGTCAGGAAGCCTATTCTCCTTGTCGGTCGGCGATGATGGGCAATTCGGCGGCATAGTAACGCCTGACCCAGGTCTTTCACAGGTCACATTGTCTCCACTAATGTTGTCTGTGGGACCCACAGGATTCAGCGTCGGCGCAGAGGACGTGACCGGGGTGCCGCCTCAAATTACAGTGACTATGGATTCCAATCCTCCAGTTGCTGGTCCGATTCAGGTCAACACCCCTACCGGGCTGCAGGACGCGCATGCCAAGGTCTGGGAGCCAACAGTCCCACTCTCAGTTTTCGTCACCATTGACGAGGGGGAGGCTAGGGGCGAACTACTGACCCTGAGATACTGGAGGGGCAGCGTCGACGACGCAAACTCCGATGGTATCGCGGACGAGTCGGAGTACCAGTCTCAGTCTCAACCACTCTCTCCGGGCATGACAGGGCAACAGCAAGTAAACTTCGTAGCAATCGATGTTTCGGCACAAGAATTCAACAGCCCCGTGCACCTCTACCTAGAGGGGACGGACTGGGCTGGACTTTCTTATCAGGATGGAGGAACGGGAGGAAGTCCCGGCGCACAGAATTCATGGGCTACAGTCATAGTCGCGACGGATGAGCCAACTTCCATACTTTCATCGGGATACGATCTTGACTCTGAGATAGGCTTCCTTCTTGCTGGAGTTCAGCACACATTCACTATGCAGATAGATGAGGCGAATGGAATCAACACTCTGGACAATGTAACTGTGATGCTATGCGGAGATGGGCCGACACAAATCGGAAAGATGTCCTACGACCCATCGAGGGGTACACTTTGGTCTGCGTCCGACAGTCTCGTCACGCCAATATCCGCGCAAACACAGCAAGTGACTTCATCCGTGACTCAACTATCCATACAATTCGAGATTTCGTGGTACTTCCCCTGGGAGCACGACGACCCTGATACTGAAGGAAACGAGGAGCAATCAAGCTGTAAGCCAAGCGTCAGCATAATGGACGATCTGAACACGGTAGAATGGGATAACAATATCGGCGCATTGTCATGGGACCTAGATAACAGATACGTAGCAATCCCGGACTTACTGGAAGATCTGACCCCTCCCATCATGGAGAATGATGGATCCGCCCTTTACCTCAGGCAGGGGGACGAGTTCACAATCGACGGACACGTCTATTATGCTGGCTCAGGAGTAGTTGCCTCGGATATCCCAGATGACCTAACTGTTGAGGCCATGGTGATATACGGGACCCAGGAAGTTGTCGTTAACTCCGGGGTGGAGCTGGATGGCTCATTCTCGGTATCAATGGTTCTTCCAGCCAGGGTTCCACTGAATCCCACCATGCCCGTGCAGACCGACGTACTGAATGTAAGGGGAGAGGGAACATCAATTACGAATAGTGATGTTTCAGTCACAGTGGACAGCAAGTCACCAACAGCCCTTTTCGATCAGATGGCATATCCTGATTCTTCTTTGACAATAATAGAGTCGGATCTCGTAGATGACGTCACTGTCTCAATAACAATGAATGACGAAATTGGAATGCAGGATGAAAACACCCTGCAGGTTGCATGGTACTACCTCAGGGGAGGAATCCAGGTTGCAGGCACAGAGGATACCGGAGAGCTCCAGCTAATCTCGTCCGGTGACGGTAGCGCTCTGTATCAGGCCCACCTGGACTTCACCCCCCTCAATCAGATGAAGATAGAGCAGGGTGATCAGATCGCATTCTATGTGACATCAACCGACAAGGCAGGAAACGAGGTTTCAGGACTGGGAAGTGAGGCCGCTCCAAGGATCCCAACTCTGAGAATTATGGAGTTCCTGGGTCAATATTCACGCTCAATAGTGAGTACCGCCACCCCTCTGATGGGCGAGACGGTCAAGATAGACACATTCTGGGAGAACACTGGAAAGAGGGACGGAACGGTCACTGTCGGCCTATACGAGCTTACTCTGGAAGAGGGAGCTGATGGAACTCTGGAGCAGAGGTGGAAGCCGTCTGTTACCACTCAGTCAGGAGACACCGAAATCGACCTTCCAGCAGAGACAACTAGTGTCAGAGCGACCTTCATGTGGGAGGCCACATCACCCGGGCAGCCAGACCTTTATCTCGTCATGGACATTGATGGGGATGGGCAGTTGACAGAGATCGACTTCGCGGCTGCAAACACGCCTGTAACGGGAATCAGTGTGGTCCCCCCTCCGACATCCGAAGGAGGGACGGATTCATCGATCATGATTATCGGTGCGGTAGTTGTCCTTGCCGTAGCGATGATCGGCTTCTTCATGACCAGAGGAAGGGGCGACGATGACTACTACTACGACGATGAGGATGACGAATACTACGAGGATGAGCCCTGGAGTGAAGACGAAGACTAGTCGGGAACCCAAATAGTCATCCATAATCGGCGCCTCATCAACCCAGTTACCTTAGGTGTTTATAGGCCAATTTTGACGCTTTGCAATCTGAGGAAGGGATTCCTCGGGATGGGATTGCGTGACTGAGGAAGGCGATAGCTTAACGATTGACGAAATGATGGAAGAGGTCGAGGAACTAAGGAACTTGGTGAAAACCCTCCTGACCATAATCATGGAGGAGTCCGATGGGGTCCAGACAGGAGCCGCTCCAACAATTCCGAACCAGCCCAAACGCGGATACTGCATGTGAAATACTACCTCCTCACCGGGGACATGTGAAGGCCGAGTCTGCTGCCCTGACTCTTGCAGGGGCCATGACGATAGCGTTCCTCGTTGTTCTGGCAATTCCCTCCGATGATACGCCACTGGTTGAAGAGTGGGAAATAACTAGCGTTTGCCTGGATGGTCACAACGGATTAGTGACTCATATCCATGCGTCCCTGAGTATCGTGATTAATGGCGAGCAGTATCCCGTGGGCCCAAATGTGGGTATCTCTGACTCAACATGCGATGGGATGAGGGGCATCCATACTCATGATGACTCCGGGACACTCCATATCGAGACCCCCAGTGCAATGGAAGCCCCCATAGGGGCCTTTTTCCAGATATGGGAAAAGGAATTCAGTGAGAGCAAGATCATCGATAGCTTAGCAGATGAGGATAGTGAAATCGTGATGTATGTCAATGGGGAAATTTCTGATGAGTTCGAAAACTACTCTATCCAAGATGGCGATGCTATCGAAATAGTCTACAGGGACAAGTGACTATCCCTTAATTACCGCGAAAGGCCTCAATCTGGCCACTGGCCTAGCTAGCTCGGCTTTGGAAGTCAGCTCAATTACGTCATCAACGTCCTTGTATGCCTCTGGGGCCTCTTCGGAGAGAACATTCGGAGTTTTAGCACGCACATGCACCCCGCTCTCTTCCAGCCTCCTGAGCAACTGGCCTGAGTCTATCGAATTCCTGGCCGCAGTCCTCGACATCTTCCTTCCCGCACCATGACAGGACGAGGAGAAGGCCGCATTCGCGCCCTTCTTTGGACCAGCTAGTACCCACGATGCAGTCCCCATGTCGCCTGGTACCAAAACCGGCTGCCCCACTCCAGAAAAACGCGCGGCAAGCTCGGCGTGATCGCCACCCAGTGCTCTGGTGGCCCCCTTCCTATGAACACAGCATTTGCAAGATTTACCATGAACCACGTGATCCTCGATTTTAGCAATATTGTGACTCACGTCGTATACCACATCGAGGTCCCCATCCCTCCCGAACCTCCCTCGCATCACATCTCTGAGTTTCTGCGTGAGTGTCGATCTATTTGCAAATGCGAAGTTCCCCGCAGCGCTCATCGCATCGAGATAGGAAGCACCCTCGCGACTATGGATGGGTGCGGCCGCTAACTGCCTATCTGGAAGAGTAATGCCCCACTCACTAGAGTGCCATAATTCCCCATCTTGCTTGTACCTCGACTCGATGTTGGCAACATGTTCCGAACATACTTGGTGGCCGAGGCCACGAGAGCCAGTGTGTATCATCGCAGTTACCAGCCCCTCACGAAGACCAAATGCCGATGCTGCCTGCTCGTCAACAATCCTGTCCACTACCTGCAACTCTAGGAAGTGATTCCCCGAGCCCAAAGTCCCCATTGACTTTGTCCCCCTCTTTCGGGCCCTATCGCCAACAGAGCGCTCTTCACTCTCCAGTACGCCATTCGATTCTATGGCGGCCAAATCATCGAATTCCCCCAGCCCTAAATCTACTGCGGCCGAAGCGCCCCTGGATAGTATTGAGTCCATTTCACCCGAATTCAGTATTACTCCTCCCTTGCTTGATGCCCCCGAAGGAATGCATTCTGAAAGCTCCGAGACCAGTGACTTCGGATCCACATCATCGATTGCTAGATCCGTAGAGCATAGCCTGACTCCGCAATTAATATCGAATCCAACTCCCCCTGGGGAAATCGAACCCCCATTTTCGCCATAGTCGACGTCCGTAGCGACTACGCCTCCAATTGGGAATCCGTATCCGAAGTGCCAATCAGCCATGGCCCATGCTTCACCCACGATTCCAGGCATAGAAGCAGTGTTTACCAGTTGAGAGGGGGACCTGTCGTCTATCCCTACGCCAATTTGTGATTCATCCGCAACAAGGATGGCATCGGTGAGCATTTGGCCATGTTTCCGGATCCTGATCCTTCCGGGGCCATCGCTCTCGATATTCTTCCTCCACGAGGACGTCATGGTCCACCCTGAATACCGTCGGCTTTCAACACGACGCACGTCTGAAGACAATCGAATTCAAGTCGACCCCTTCAATGCGGAAACGAGGAGCGGCGCATTGTGACCTTCGGTAATATCGAGATTCCCTTCTGGGAAGAGTCCGAACATGCCTTGCGAATTTGCAGAGTTTCCGGTTTGAGATTCTGGACCAGGGATGCGGGAAGGGATACCTGCGGAGACACCTCCGAGGACCCATATACATTCATTGGAAGCCCAATAATCAGTGGTTTCCAGTCGAGGGGAAAAGAACTCAAGGACGAAATGAGGGAGGTCTTCCTTTCGTTCTTTGAGAAAAGGGGCCATTCCAGAATAGACCCATATCCTGTGATTGCTAGGTGGAGGGACGATATCCACCTGACTATTGCCAGTATTGCCGACTTCCAGCCTCATGTCACTAGCGGTCAGGTCCCTCCTCCGGAAAATCCCCTCACCATCAGTCAACCCTGCATCAGACTTACTGACGTGGCTGCAGTCGGACGATCGGGAAGGCACCTTTCAACATTCGAGATGATGGCACATCACGCATTCAATAGGCCCAAAGATGACGACGTGGTTTATTGGATCGATAAGTGCGTGAGGTATTGCGACGAGCTATTGACGAAAACTCTTGGAATCGATCCAATATCAATTACATATGTAGAGAATCCATGGTCGGGAGGGGGCAATGCGGGACCTGCATTGGAGGTGATAGTCGGCGGCCTCGAATTAGCTACTCTGGTTTTCATGAACCTTGAGGAAGACGACTCAGGGGATATCGAAATCAAGGGGCAGATGTATAGTGAAATGGATCTTCAGATCATAGACACGGGATACGGATTGGAGAGATTCTGTTGGGCTGCTGCTGGAACTCCGACGATCTACGAGGCGATATATCCGGAGTCTGTCAATTGGCTGAAGGGCTTGTCCGGTTTTGAGAAGATCCTTTCTTCGTCCGGAATAGACGCCAATATGGACTCTTTACTCGGCGAATTGTCAAGACTAGCAGGGATTCTCAATATCGATGTCGGCACGGATGTTGAGGAGCTGTACGTGAACCTCTCGAGACGTCTTTCCGAAAGCGGAATCTCGGTTTCTGTTGATGAGTTGAAGAGGGTCACAGAACCGCTCTCTTCAATTTACGCCATACCCGATCATATGCACGCAATTTGTAACATGCTTGGTGATGGCCTAGTCCCAAGTAATTCGAAGGCAGGATATCTATCCAGGATGCTGGCTAGGAGAGTTTGCAGGATGAGGGACTCCCTCTCAATTAACGCCAGCCTGTCTGAACTCGCAGCCCACCACATGGACAACAACATGGATATCTCGCCATTCCCCCAGAGCAGATCGGGTATACTCATGATTCTAGAATTGGAGGAGTCGAGGTACCACGAGATGCTGAGAAAGGGAGAGGCAGCAGTGAGGACTGCACTGAAGGGAGTCTCCAAAGAATCTTTGGAAATTGATGACCAGACTCTATTCAGACTTTCCGAGGAGAGGGGCCTTAATCCTGAGATGGTCGTATCAATAGCCGCAGGACTCGGCTGGAAAAACCTCTCTGTAAGGGTCGGTTTTGCCGCAGACATGGCGGCTAGAAATGCAATAATGACCAAGGCGGCAGCAAAGGCGCGGAAGCAGGCCGAGATTTTCGATCTTGGTGGTTTGGATCAAACATCCGCTGATTATTACAATGATACAAGCTCAACCAAATTCTCAGCCGAGATTCTCAGGTGTATCGAAATTTCACAGGAGCAGCTCCACGCGCTATCACTAACTGGAGAGGTCGAAGGCTCTCCGAGCCATGCCATAATCCTGGACAGAACACTCTTCTATCCCGAAGGAGGCGGCCAATTGGGCGACCAGGGCGCAATTTCGCAAGGCGGTATCCGAGCAAGTGTCCTGGACACAAGGTCGCAGAATGGCATTATCATCCATCTTGCCGACACCGAATTGATTGCCGGCCCGATCGAGGGCGAGATCGACTGGACTAGGAGGAAGCAGCTCATGGATCACCACACTGCCATTCACATTGTAGGAGGGGCATCTAGGGAGTTGCTAGGGCCACATGTCTGGCAAGCTGGCTCCAGCAAAGGCGCCCAGTATGCAAGACTCGACATTACACATTTCTCCAGACTTTCAAGGGAGCAACTTGATGAAATTGAAGATATGGCCAATGAAGTAGTAAACTCCAACCCACCAGTAGAGAAGATTGTCTTGGATAGATCCGATGCGGATTCGAGATTCGGGTTCCAGATATACCAAGGAGGGCCTCCAAAGCATCAAGAGATAAGGATCATCAAAATTGGCGATTTTGATACCCAGGCATGCGGGGGCACGCATCATGATGAAGCAGGCCAAGTTGGCGAGTTACGCATAATCCGGTCCAGTCAGGTACAAGACGGGGTGGAGCGTCTGCAAGTCGTGGCAGGGGAGACGGCGCGCGAGCATGCAAGGGCGCAAGAGCGCCTTCTCAACGAGTCAAGCGAAGTCCTCGGAGTCTCTCCCGATGACCTCCCTGGAACTGTTACTAGATTTTTCGAAGAGTGGAAGTCTCAGAAGAAAAAGATAGAGTCGCTTGAGGCGGAGATAATCAGGTTGAGGACTAGTGGAGGGGGCGACGAAGCCGTTCTCAAGGACGGTATTTCCTACGTTGTTATGGAAATAGATCCCGATGCGAATCCCATGGCCATGCTGAAGAATTTGACACTCGATCCTACCAATCCGACGCTTGCCATCCTTGGGACAAGGCATGACGGTGGAAAATTGATTGTCGCATGTACGGAGGGTACCATAGCAGCTGAAAAGCACGATGCCACAGAAATCCTGCGGGCCATAGCGGGCCATATCGAGGGAGGGGGCGGAGGCCGTCCAACCATGGCCCAAGGGGGAGGGTCAAAGCCCGATGGGATACCTGCAGCTCTTGATGCAGCTCGCGAGCTACTTGGGTTGTGAGAAGATGGTCGAAAAGGTCGATGTATCAGCTCGGGCCGCAGCAATAGAGTATGCAATTCGAGATGTCGTCGTCCCTGCAATAAAGTTAGAGAGTGAGGGGCATGAAATTATCAGGCTCAATGTTGGAGACCCACTCGCATTCGAGGGGCTGCCGACTCCGGAGCACATGATTGAAGCTTACAAGAGGGCTCTCGACTCCCAAGACAATGGGTACGGCCCCTCGTATGGCATACCGCAACTTCGCCAAGCAATCGCAGCTGCAGAGACGGCAAAAGGCTGGGCCTGCTCCAATGAGGACGTTTACGTAACCCATGGCGTTACAGAGGCTCTTCAGATTATTTTCGCCGCCTTCCTCGAAGACGGAACCAAAGTATTGGCGCCAGGTCCACACTACCCTCCATACATGGCCTACCCGCAGATGTATGGGGCCACTACCGTTGAGTACCGCCTCGACCAGGACAATGGCTGGAGAATAGACTTCGACGATATCCGTTCCAAAATGGACAATAGCGTCCGTCTTTTGGTCCTCATCAATCCCAATAACCCGACTGGAAATGTCGCTACATCTTCAGAAATCGACCAACTTATCGAAATAGCCCGGGACTACCCCAAATGCACGATAATTGCCGACGAGATTTACGACGGACTAGATTTCACAGGAAAACTCTGCTCAGCAGCATCACGATCAACCAGCGTTCCAGTAATCGTTTTGAATGGTGTCTCCAAAGTGTACTTTGCCCCCGGGTGGAGAATCGGCTACATGGCGTGGCATGACCCCGAGGAAAGGCTCTCGTTGGTCAGAGACGGTGTCGAGCGTCTGTTGCGCAGTCGGCTCTGTGCATCTACTCCGGCACAGCATGGGTATCTTGCAGGCCTTACCGATGAGCATGGTTGGTTGGAAGGGCACCGTGAACGTATCAAGAAGAGATTGGACTATTGCATAAGTCGAATAGGAGGTATTGAGGGCCTGGAGTGCGAAGTACCGGGTGGTGCATTCTACCTATTTGTGAAGATCTCTGATGACAGAATCGACTCTGACAAACAATGGGTTCTGGACCTGCTTCACCAGCATCATGTGCTCGTGGTCCATGGCTCTGGATTTTCGCCCGAGTTCGGAAGGTCGCACTTCCGGATGGTCTGCCTCCCTACAGAAGATATCCTATCGGAAGCATTCGACCGAATAGAGTCGTTCCTAGGTGTCTGAAAATGGGATTTTTCGACTTCCTGAGGACCAATTCAAGAAACACTGAAACTTCCGAAGACCAAATAATCGGCCGATGGCCTCTGGAAAACGGAATTTACTCCGATGCCATGAGGGGAAGAAATGAGATTGCATGGAGGGTGGGGACCGGGTGGTTTGAATTGTGGTTCCAAGGTTTGGAGAGGAGGACTGCCCAGAGTCTCGGACGTCGCCTGGCCCATGCAGCTCTCGAGCATGAGGAGTATATGATCGGTCTTGGAACGTCCGACTCGCCCACTGGCAGAGACCCAAGGACGTGGTCGCGAACATCCCTGTTATGGGAGACCAGTGGCCTAGGCAGGTTCGGCTTGTTAGAAGATGAAGAGGAATCAAGATTACTTATTGAAAACCCCTCATCGGGACCAATCTGCTCCGGTGTAATCACTGCCTCATGGGAGGCCGCTACGGGAAAGAGGCATCGGTTTCTATGGAGTGAGGGCAAGGAGGATGGATTAGTCGTTACACTTACACAAGACGACGCGAAATTCCCATCTCCAAAACCTCCAAATTTGGAGTGGAAAAATCCCTCTGTTTTATCTCCAGGGAAGGATGCCGGGAGTGAGGAAAATTGGCAGGACTTGAGGATCGACTCGCCCGGCAAATGGTCAATCATGGGTGACAGAAGGATGTTCATCCATCTCGATTTAATGCGACGCTTCGAGGAATACTGTTTGCCCTATATCGATGCTATTCATGACGGTAGAAGTGAGTCTTTCATTTGGGAGGGAATTGAGTCCACGCGCTCATTGTGGTGGTCCGCCGCTGCGGACTCGGCAAGAGAGAGATTCGTCTCAGAGGGGCACCACGTTTTGGTAAGAAACAATTCAGACTGGATTCAAGTGGCACGTAGGCACTTGTCGAGAAATGGCCTCGGAGAAGTTACTTCAGCAGAGTCAACCAGCGAAAATGGAGGTGTTGCATTCAATTTCTCATCAACATTCCATCCTGCCATTTCTAGTGGTATTCTCCTTGCTTGCTGGGAAAGGGCATTCGGAAGAAATGGCAGGTTAAATGCAGTCATCAGGGACTCTAAATTAACTATCGAAATACGCCCCGCCAGGGAAATTAGCTGATATCGCCTTCGCGCTACTTCGGTGAAACGTTATATCCGTCCCCAATGTCAAAGGGTCGGCCCCCTAGGGGGCCGGGGTGTTCCGATGGCTATGAATCACAACCAGTACGCGGTCACTGCAATCGTAGCAACGCTGTGTCTCGCAGGAATTTACACCATCATAGGAGCGGGACTCTCGACTACTGAATCAGGCGGATTCAACCCAGCAGGTTCTGATATTGATATGTCAGGGAACTCCGGCGAAGGGGGGCTCGATACCGATGGGGATGGCATTTCAGATAGGATGGAAATGACACTGTATGGCACAGATTGGAGAACCCCGGATACCGATGACGACGGATTGAGCGATGGCTGGGAGGTCCGAAACGGACTGGACCCATTGGACAACGGGCAACCGGCAGAGTCAGAGATACCATTCGACTCTACCGACAATGAAGACGATACTGGGGAGCAGAACGAGACATTCCCAAATCCAGATAATGGCCCCTATGGGGACCCCGATAGAGACGGACTAACAAATACCGAGGAAGCCGCATTGGGCACCAAGCCCATGGATAGTGACTCGGATGATGATGGACTAAACGACAAGTGGGAATCAATGTACGTTCACGAAATCGATACCCCTGCAGGGGTTCTCAGGCTCCTGGACCCACTAAATGCAAACAGGGACTGCTACTTCTTGACCCCCGATGGGACAATCAACAGCCAAGGTCCTGAAATGAGGGAGCAGATCAAGAACGAACTAACAAATGCCGAGTATGGCATGGTTTCAAATGCAGATGATGAGATTTCGTGCGATGCGGCCTTGGATCTAGAGCAACCGACTCCTGATGGACTTAGGAACTTCGTAGAGGAAAGGTACGACACAAACCCCCTTGAGGAGGACAGTGATGGCGACCTAATTGCTGACAGGCATGAGATCGCATTTGGCTACATAGATCTCGGAGTCCATTGCGGAGTCCCCGTATTCGGGACTTTGAGCCTACAGGCCCCCTACACAGAATTCATGAGTGAGCCAGGAGACTTGACTTGGTTCGAGCAGGACATGGACAACGACGGAAGGCTGAATGGACCAGGGGACTGGGATACTGATGGAGATGGAATGCCAGATGGTTTCGAGTACTGCTACGGGAGCCTGCTAGACCCGGCAAACGCCACAGATGCTTACGGCGACAATGATGAAGACGGACTGAACAATGTCGAGGAATACGAGGTCGCATACACATGGGGGCCATCCAACTTCACCAGCCCATTGGATCCCGACACCGATAATGACCAGATGCCAGACGGCTGGGAATACCTCAGCGGTATCCACCCGAACGACGGAAGTAACGCCGATGAGGATCCTGACTTCGATGGTTATGACGCCGATGGAGATGGAGCTGTCAGGTATGACGAAATGGTGGGCGTATCCACAGTCCAGTCGATTACCGTTGAAGTGGGCGACTTCGTCCAAGTCAATAGGACGGTCCTCTGGGTCAGGACAGTTCAGGACAGCGAGTATGTGAATATCCCAATCAAGACCCAGACGGCTGGTTGGGTTTACCACATAGAAGTCTCAGTAGGCCAAGAAGTCACCAGTAGGCTACAGGACCTAATCATCGTAGTCGAAGAGTCAGAGAGGTTCACAAATCTGGACGAGTACAATGCACGTGATCGAGACGGAGACGGATTAGTCGATGGCCGTTCCACAGATCCACTAAATCCCGACACTGACTCGGACGGACTCATTGATGGAATCGAAGTAATAGGGTGGACAATTAGAATCGTCGACCACGGAGTAAGGGACGTGATAGTCAGGAGCGACCCCGGTGCCTACGATACCGATAGGGACGGACTCTCGGACTCAATGGAGTACTACACGACCTTCACCAATGCCACCGACAGCGATACGGACTCAGACGGCCTCGAGGACTTCACCGAGGCAATGGACGGATTCGTTTGGAACGGCTCCGTCTACTTCACCAACGCATCCGCGTTCGACACCGACAATGACGGTTTACAGGATGGCGAGGAGGTGATCGATGGAGAAGATCAGTATATCACCCACGCCAACAACGCAGATAGTGACGGCGATGGACTAAATGACGGGGGCGAGGTCCTATACGTCCCTCGTCCATGGCAGCAACCAACTAACCCGCTGAACAATGACACGGACGGGGACATGCAACCCGATGGCTGGGAGATGCAAGTGTTCTCAGTCCAACAGAATACGAAGAGCCACAGCCTCTGGGTCGTAACTGACTGGTGGCTCCCTCCTGGCTGCGATTCCATAGTTGAATGCGGACTAGGGCCGGGTGGCTGGGTATGGAGCAACTACCTTACAGGATTCTCGACTTCCGGAGATAGGGATGGGGACGGCCAGATGGACCCCAAGTATTTCCTGTGGGAGATGAATATCTCCGGATTCAACATTCCCGCCAACGGGAGATGGGCCCTCGATCCTTCTTACGGATCAATGCCCGATTCGGCATTCGACATAGACAATGACACACTACTCAATGCAATGGAGGCACCAGATAGGTGGGACACAAACCCCGTCGATGACGACACCGATGGCGACAAGCTGCCCGATGGCTGGGAGGTCACCTACTCCGAGGAGGCACTAATGTCCGGACTCGTCGACAATTACACCCTCACTGCTCTAGGCGCCAGGGGGCCGATGGACCCTCGTATGCCAGACTCGGATCTAGACGGAACCGACGACGGACAACAGGACTTCGATGGCGATGGTCTCAATCGCACTCACCTGATGAATAGATACTGCCCGGGCTGGAACAACCCCCAGAACTCAGAGTGCCACATCGACCCCCAGACCGTGGAGGGAGAGAGGTTCTACAACGACCTGGAGAATTACACCAACTTCGAGGAGTTCCAGAACGGCACAAACCCCGTCGATCCGGACACAGACGGCGATATCTGGGAGGACGGTTCCGAGGTATATCACCAGGATCAGGACGACGACTCGATGTGGGCAGGATGGGAGTATTACTTCGGATTCGATCCATTCGACCCCGCCGACTCGAACGTAGACTCTGATGGAGATGGATTCACCAACAAGTGCGAGAATAAGTGGAATACACACCCGAAGGATCCAACCAGCTTCCCCTCACAGGGAGAGTTGTGCGACTCATTCTCCTGACCGCTTCGTTCATGCCATGGGGCTTACTGGGAGTGACGATAGGATGTCATGGTGGATTCTACCGACTACGGCCGACATAGGAATCAGGGCATTTTCCAGTAGCCCAGAGGGCGCGATAGAGGAGGCCACATTGGGAATGCAGGCCATCCAGCTCTCAGAGTCAGGAGCTAAAACAGTAAACTCACTAGTGAGACACACAGGAACCTGGTCAGTCTCCATCGAGGACGATGACCTACCTAGGGGCATGGTAAGGTGGATGGAGGAGGTGCTCTACAGGTGCGATGGCGAAGACAAGTGGCTCGTGGGAAACTCAATCTCGATTAACGATGGAATAATTTCCTCACAGGTTTCCTGGGTCGATTCTGATTCAGTGGAGAGAGAGATAGAAGTCAAGGCAGTAACGATGCACGAACTCATCCTTAGGAGGGTCGAAGAGGGCGAGTTGCTGCCAGGAGTGAGTAATGATATCCCCTCATTCGAGGGTCCCGGATGGGTCGCCCAAGTCGTTCTTGATGTGTGACTTCACTCTTCGACGTTGAACCTCTGGTAGACTTCGTTGGTCGTCTGTGTGACTCTGATGAAGGTCGTGCATTTGGGGAGGTCCTTGATTCTGCGCGCACCGACGTATGAGCAAGCAGACCTCACTCCCCCAAGTATGGATTGGATCGTATCCTCGAGAGAACCGCGGTAAGGGACTCTCACCTCCTTGCCCTCCGGGGCTCGGTGCTTAGCCACCTCCCCGTAGTACTCTTCCATTGCCTTGGCGGACGACATGCCGTAGAAGGACTTGTACTTCTTTCCGTTATCCGCCTCAACTAGCTCCCCCCCGGACTCATCATGCCCAGCGAACATCCCGCCCAGCATCACGAAGTCCGAACCGGCCGCGAAAGCCTTCGCCACATCCCCGGGGGATGAGCATCCACCATCTGCCATCACGTGCCCACCGAGTCCGTGAGCCGCATCCGCGCACTCGGCTATGGCAGAGAGTTGCGGGTAACCTACGCCCGCGACCTTCCTGGTAGTACAAACCGATCCTGGCCCTATTCCGACCTTGACAATATCAGCACCAGCTAGGATTAGTGCCTCGGTCATCTCCCTGGTGGCGACGTTACCGGCAATGACGATAGAATCGGGAAAACCCTCCCGGATACTCTTGATGAAGTCGAGGAAGACCTCCCTGTAGCCATTCGCGACATCGACGCAAATCATGGAAGTGCCCCCATTGGTAGCCATCTTCCTCTTGAGAAGCTCGAAGCTGTTCTCCGTGGAGCCGCATGTTATTGCCACGAATCCTGGATCGACCCCGTCAGACCAGGCATCTTCGCATTCCCTAGTCGAGTAGAACTTCTGCAGGCATGTCAGCATCTTGTGCCCTTGTAGGGCCTTGGCTATTTCGAAAAGCCCAGTCGTGTCCATATTGGCCGCGACAATGGGGACGCCCGTCCAAGTGGTGTCCGAGTGCCTGAACTTGAACTCCCTTACGAGTGTAACATCGGACCGAGAAACCAGCGTACTGCGCTTAGGTCTAATCAGTACGTCATCAAAAGTAAGCTTCACATCGTGCTCTACACGCATCAGAACCTTACTACTCCAACGAAGGAGTGCTTAAGACCGTTATGACCGCTATAGGGCCTGTATTTTCACCCAATTATCGGTCCCGGGTTGTCCCAGTAGAACCACAACTGTCGCCCTCTTTCCTCACTGTATGAGGTGAAGTACAGCTTGTCATCGAAGCTGAGGTACCGATTGGGCCAACTGCTGTCACTGCCTGGGACCATGTCTATCACTAGCTCAGTCCCATTTGCGGTACCATTGGTCTTCCATAATTCGGTACCATACTCCTCTCCGTCGTCGGCTGTGAAATACAGGCTATCGCCATGGACTATGACTAGCTCTCCGTGGTAGATATCGGGGGTCCAGTAGAAACTGCTATTGCTTCCGGGATTTATGTCCCTTAACATATAGGTCCCAGATTCCGTCCCGTCACTCCTCCAAAGCTCCCTGCCGTGATCCTCTGTGTATGCCATGAAGTAGAGGGCCCCGTCCATTACCCTGAGCCAGTTGGGGGTGCTTGATCCGTTGGTGTTGATGTCCTTGACCATGAATGTCCCTTCTTCGGTACTGTCCGAAACCCAGAGCTCCCGGCCATTCTCCCCGTCATCAGCCGTGAAGAATAGATTGCTGCCAAGCTTGGTCAACTCCTGAGGGCTACTGCCATTGATGCCTGGATTAATGTCCTTCACGACGACGGTGTTGAAGGTGTTCCCAAGGCTGTAGTGTAGCTCCTGCCCATTCGTGCCATTGTCTGCCGATAGGTACACTCCCGGGCCGACAGACGTCAGATGCATTGGATTGCTTCCACTGGTTCCCTCATTGATATCCTTGACCAGGAAAAGTCCACCGCCCACGTTCATCCCATATCGGTAAAGCTCCCTTCCGTATGCATCGGTCTTAGCTGTGAACCAGATTGTGTTTCCTTTCATTATGAGGTCCCTTGGAGTAGAGCCTTGGAAATCCCCACAACAATAATTGGCTCCATCGTACTCCCATGACTCGTCCTCTGGAACAATGTTTGCTAGCATGTAGGTGCCAACGTCGGTTCCGTCAGTTATCCACAATTCTTCTCCAAATGGCGGGTGACTATCCACGGATTGCCCCCCAATCGTCTCCATTACGGTGTATACAACTCGATCCGAAACGAATCCTGTGGATGGAATAACAACTAGGTTGCGTGCTCCGGTAATGCCTGGCTCCCAACCATTCTCGCCCCCGTATGCAGGGTCCCAATTACGCCATTGATGACGTACAGTTTGAGTACCAGATGCCGTACCGTCGCTGACAATCACATTAGCCGCGGATTCGGAACCAGGCTCCCCATCGAAACCAGTTAGGAATATCTTACTATTTCCGGCTACAATTTCAGGGTAGTGGCAGCCAAATGGAGATCCCCAGCACCATACCTGAAGACTTCCTCCGTTGGCGCAGTTTTCCCCATTTTCATCGCACTCCTCCTCCCTTAGGTCCTTGACCATGTATGTGCCACCAACGCTCCCATCGCTTCGCCAGAGTTCCCACCCGTGGATTCCGTCATCCCCTGCGAAGTACAGGATGCCGCCCATCTCCACAAATAATGCTGGCCCCCAGTCACGAGCATCTCCATCCTGTAAATCAGATACCATTCCACTATTTCCGGGGCACTCGCCCACAGTGAATTGGA